>JAYPWI010000008.1:57447-103607 GCA_038135065.1 Acidimicrobiales bacterium | reverse complement strand
AACCAGGCATCGGCTGCAGCACCGACCGATGCGGCATCGCTGGGGTCGAACGGCAGGTCGGCCTCGCTCATGGCTGCCATGGTCGCACGTTGACGGCCCGAACGCAGCCTTGCGGTTAGCGTTGCCTCATGCCGCGCCTCACCGGAGCAGATCTCGACGAGTTCCTCGATCAACCCCATGTCGGGGTGTTGGCCACCCTGCGTGGCGATGGTCTGCCGTACACGGTGCCCGTGTGGTGGTTGTGGCACGAGAATGCGTTCTGGCTGACCGGGACGAGCACCCGGGTGTGGTGTCGCCAGCTGATGGCCGATCCCCGGGCGTCGCTGTGCATCGAGGCGATGGCGCCGGTGGCAGCCCACGTCGGGTGTGACGGCCCGGTGACCTTCATCGACCCCGACACCGCCGACATCTGGCCGATCAGTGCCATGTTGGTCGACAAGTACGTCCGGCGGGCTCAGGGGGATGCTGCGGCCGAGGCCTTCCTGGCGAACATGCGGACCGAGCCTCGGGTGCTGTTCCGCCTCGAGCCCCGCAGTGCCCGCAATGCCGTTCGAGCGATCGACATGCGGGTCTACGAAGGCAAACGGGCCGATCGTGAGTACCAGGCCGCTCGCCGAACCGAACAAGAGACGGGGGAGGGCTCGGCATGAGCCTGGACATCTTGGTGATCGGTGGGACGGGGCCGACGGGACCCCACATCGTCAACGGCCTGGTCGATCGCGGCCATTCGGTGACCATCCTGCACACGGGACGGCACGAGGTGGACACCATCCCCGCCCACCTCGAGCACATCCACACCGATCCCTTCGACGAGGACCAATTCGCCGCTGCGATCGAGGGCCGAACCTGGGACGTGGTGTTCGCCATGTACGGGCGGCTCCGCACCATCGTCAAGGTCCTCGCCGGCCGGACCCCTCGCCTGATCAGCATCGGGGGTGCCCCCGCCTATCGGGGGTGGGGCGAACCCGACCTGCACGTCCCGAGCGGGTTGCCACTGCCCACCGGGGAAGAGGCCCCCCTTGCCCTCGACGGTGACGATGGCCCCCGGCCCCGCAAGATCGCTGAGTCCGAACAGGTGGTGTTCGATCTGCATCCCGATGCCACCCACTTCCGCTATCCCTACATCTACGGACCCAATCAGGTGCTTCCCCGGGAGTGGTCGCTGGTCAAAAGGGCACTCGACGGGCGCACCAGGGTAATCCTGCCCGACGGTGGCCTCACCGTGATGACCTCGTCGTTCGTGGAGAACGCAACCCATGCCGTGCTGCTCGCCATCGATCACATCGACCGCTCGGCCGGTCAGATCTACAACGTCGGTGACGACGTGCAGTTCAGCGTCGCTCAGGTCGCCGAACTGGTAGCCGCCGAACTCGGCCACCAGTGGGAGATGGTTTCGGTGCCGTGGAACCAGGCGGCACCCGGTGGGCCCATCATCCACAACCACTCGACGAGTCACCGGATCCTCTCCACCGAGAAAATCCGGACCGAGCTGGGCTATCGGGACCAGGTCGATCCCGCGGTCGGGATGCGCCGCACCGTGCGGTGGCAAGCCGAGCACCTCGTGGGGGACGACGCCACGGGGCAGCGCCTGCAGGACCCGTTCGACTACCGGTCCGAGGATGCCCTTCTCGCCATGGTCGATCGTTTTGCGGCCGATGTGGCCGGCATCGCATTCGAGGCGACACCGGGTTGGAGCTTCGGCTACTACGGCCCTCGAGAGAATCCGGGCGGCCAACGCGGCTCGTTCATGGCGTGACAGTCAATGTTGCAGTCGTTACGGAATGGTGGCAATTCGTCGCACGAGTAGGGCTGAACGATCGTTTGATCTAGGGTGCCCGGATCGTCCTGAGGGGACAGGGCGCTGTGCATCTGCGTGCACTTCCGACAAAAGAAAGACCAACGTATGCGAAGCAGACTTGTACGCCTACTGGCGTTGTTGTTCGCGCTCGGCTTGTTCGCCGGAGCGTGTGGCGGCGGCGACGACGGCGGTGACACCGAAGCCGGCTCCGAGGAGGCCTCCGGCGGAGAAGAGGGCACTGAAGAAGAAGGCGAGGAGGAAGGCGTCGAAGAAGACGGCGGTCTGAGCCAGTCGGCAGTCGAACAGGCTGTGTCCGGCGAGGGTGACGAAGAAGAAGAGGAAATGTCGTCTGACATGCCTGACTTCGACGTCAGCACGATGGACGGCATCTGGGAGCGTGAGGCCTGGAACCGTGATCAGGTCGTCGCCGAGACCACGGCCATGATGGAGTCCGGTGAGTGGGGTGTCGGCGACGACAACGTGCTCCGCGGGCCCGAGGGCTTCGAGATCGACCTGAATGAGTGCCCTGAGGACTGGTCCGACACGGCCGGCCTGACCGACAGCGAGATTCGCTTCGGCCAGACCACGGTGCAGTCGGGAGCGCTTGCCGCCTACGGCAACCTGACCCTGGGCATGCAGATCTGGTTCGACTACATCAACAGCCTCGATGTGCTGGGGGGTCGTGACATCGTCATGATCGTCAAGGACGACGAGTACGTCGCTGCCAAGACGATCGAGTTCACCGACGAGCTGATCGAGTCGGAGAATCCGTTCATGATCCAGGGCCTCGGTTCGCCGAACGGTCTTGCCGTGTACGACAAGATCAACGACGAGTGCATTCCCCACCCGTTCTACCTTTCGGGCCACCCGGCCTGGGGTGACCCGGTGAACCACCCGTGGACCACCAGCTACCAGATGTCCTACTCCACCGAAGCGGTGCTGTGGGGTACCTGGATCAAGGTGAACCTCGCTGACCAGCTTCCCGTCAAGGTTGCCGGTCTGGTCATGGACAACGACTTCGGCCTCGCTTACGAGGAAGGCTTCAAGGCCTACGCCGAAGCGAACCCCGACGTGGTGAGCGAGTTCGTGCCAGTGCGTCACGATCCGGCTGCGCCGACGGTGACCAACGAGATCACCACGATTGCGGCGAGTGGTCCTGACGTGTTCATCTCGATGACCGCTGGCAACGCGTGTCTTCTGGCAGTCCAGGAAGCCGAGAGCTCTGGCCTCAATGAAGACATCGAGGCGGCATTCACCCCGTCGGTCTGCAAGCCGATTGCTGCGTACATGGCTCCGGCCGGTGATGCGGCGAATGGCTGGTGGGTCGTCGGCGGTGGCGCCAAGGACACGACCGACGCAGTGAAGATGGAGGAGCCGTTCATCCAGTTCGTGAACGGGCTGATCACCGACGCTGGTGAGGACGCTGGCATTTCGCTGACCGGTGAGGGCACCTTCCGTGGGTATGCCTTCTCGGAGGCGCTGCGAATTGCCGACGCTCTTCCGGGCGGTCTGAGCCGGTCCAACATGATGCTGGCCCTGCGTAACTTCCGTATCTTCCACCCGGGTGTGCTCGACGAAGTGACCACGGAGCTGTACGGCAACGCAGACGCCTACTTCATCGAGGGTTCGGAGTACAGCCAGTTCGACGCCGGCGCCCAGACCTGGAACCAGGTCGGCTCGGTGGTGGACGCCAACGGTGCCACCCCGAACTGCGCATGGGACAAGCAGAACGGCGGCTGCTGATCTGCGAGGTCCTCGTACCGGTTCGTCGTGACGGTTCTGCCGTCGTGAAGAACTGAGCGACCAACAGGGGCCCCGGCACCTCGGTGCCGGGGCCTCGTCGCGTTCGCCGACAGGCTCGCACCCTCGCAGTGCAGGCCCTACATTGCCTTCGGTGCCCGCAGGTCCCTCTCCTTCCTCCTGGAGCGCAGCCACCCACCGGGTGCTCAGCGATGCCGGCATCACCCTGGTCGGCTTCGTGCCCGACGGAGGACTACGGGAACTCATCGAACGCCTCGGCGCAGACCCGGCGATCGACACGGTCGCCCTGACCACCGAGGAGGAGGGCATCGCCATGTGCGTCGGAGCCCATCTCGGCGGCGGCCGAGGTGCGGTCCTGATGCAGTCGAGCGGGGTGGGGAACTGCATCAACATGGTGGGCATGCTGGGAACCTGTCAGGTGCCCGCGTTGCTGCTGGTGACCATGCGCGGTCAGACCGGGGAGGCCAATCCCTGGCAGGTGCCCATGGGGCAGGCTGCCGGAGAGACCCTGGAAGCCCTCGGCGTCGATGTTCGGCGAGCGTCGACGTCGGACGCAGTGCCTGCCGAGGTTGCTCGGGCCTGTGAGGACGCCTTCGGTGGCGGTTCGAACGCCTCGGACGGCGGCATCGCCGTGCTGATCGATCAGGCCGTCATCGGCGTGAAATCCTTCGATACGGGCCAAGGCAGCCCTCCAGATCCAGGGTCGGCGTCATGACGGCGGGCATTGACCGTCGGGCCACGACTGCGGCGTTGCTGGCCGACCGGAACGACGCAGGATTACTGGTGGTGGCCGGGCTGGGCGCACCGGCGTGGGACATCACGGCGGCCGGTGACCACCCCCTGAACTTTCCCCTGTGGGGGGCCATGGGTGGGGCGGCCATGGTCGGTCTCGGGCTTGCCCTGACCAGGCCCGATCATCGGGTGCTGGTGGTCACGGGCGACGGCGAACAGCTGATGGGGCTGACCGCACTTCCCACCATCGGGGCCGCTGCCCCGCCCAACCTCGCTATCGCGGTACTCGACAACGAGCACTACGGGGAGACGGGGGGCCAACCCACGGCCACAGGGTCGGGCACCGACCTGGCGGCCGTGGCTGCTGCGTGCGGCTTCCCCACCACCCTCCGTATTTCCGAGGGCGACGACGTGCCGGCTGGCGTCGATGCTTGCCGAGCCGCCCAGGGCCCCGTCCTCGTGGTGTTCAAGGTGGCCGATGACGTGCCCGACCTGGTCGTTCCCCCGCGGGATGGGCCGCTGTTGGTCGAACGCTTCCGGGCGGCGCTCGGGATCTGAAGCGTCGCCCGCAATCGGAGGTTCAGGGCAGTCGGTCGGCCATATCGGCGACGAGTTGGGGAAAGTCGGGTCCGACCGCCCGGGTGGCGAGATGCCGTGCTAGGGGGAGCAACGGCCCAGTCCAGGAGACGAGCAGATGGGTGGTCCCTGCGTCCCGGTACCCGTCGATGACGGTCCGATCCACCTCGAGGTCACCCGTCAGATCAGCGACCGCGACAGCCGACGATGACCACACCGTCATGGCGGTCTGGGCCGGGGGCGGGGTGAGGACACCACCGTCCACGACATAGCCTGCCAACAACTGCGACACCACGTCCCTCACCGCGAGGGGGCCGTCGATCACGGCGGTGACCCGTCGGGCCGAGAGGTGGTCGAGCACCGAGAGTTCCTCGGCGATGGTATGCGGGTGCTCGGCCGTACCGTCGATCCACACGACCAGTCCGACATCCGACGTCTCCCGGGCAACTCGGGCGGCCCTGAGGCACTCCACACCCGGTGGTCCGCCGATGACCACACCCCACAGCCCCAAGCCATCAGCCTCGACGGCCCGGGTCAGGAGGGCATCGTCGCCAGATGTCGCACTGGTGTCACGAAGGTCGAGGGCGAGTCTCATCGGTCCACCAGCGGGGCCAATTCGCGCCCGAGGCGCTCGATCACCTCGACGAGCGCCGACCTGGGCGGTTGGTCGTAACCGATCCGGCACACCACGAGATCCACGTCGTAGTCGAGCAACTCCGCTGCCACCTCCTCGGCGGTTCCCACGGTGGCCGAGGCCTCGACCTCGTCCATCGAGGCTTCGATACCGGTGACGAAATCGACCCCGGTGTCGTCGGCTCCCCAACCCAGCCCGGCGTACACCAGGTAGCTGGACCTGACCCAGTCCAAGGCCCGGCGGCGGTCGGCCTCGCCGTCGGCGATCCACAGATTCCGTAACAAACCAACCCGGGGTCTGGTCCCGCCAGGACAGCCAGCGTCCTCCCAGGCGCTCCGGTGGGCGGCGACCAGGCCTTCGACCACCGAGCGAGAGAACGCGCCCGAGATGAACAAACCGAGCCCACGTCGCCCCGCGCGACGGGCCGCGACCTCGCTGGTCACCCCGACCCACAGGTGGTCACGGCTGTCCGACGCGGCATATTCCACCACCGTGTCGAGGCCGCTGTTCATCAGCTTCACCCGATCGGCCATGTCGCGCCCCTTGGCTGCGAACTCCGATGGCCGGTACCCCATCCCCATGCCGAGGTGGAAGCGATCGTCGAAGCACTCACCGAGGTAGCGGGCCGCCTCGGCCACCCGGCGAGGGTTGTGCAGGGGTAACAGGAGCACGCCCGTGCCGACCTCGAGGGTGTGGGTGGCCTGAAGAACGGCAGCGGCGGGGGGGAGCAGAGAGGGGCAGTACCCGTCGTGGTAGCCGTGGTGCTCGGACAGCCACAGGCTGTGCAGGCCCACCTCCTCAGCCAGCTGGGCGTCGAGGACCAGATCCTGGTAGGCGGCGGTGAAGTGTCGAGGTGCCGTCGCCGTGGATTGTAGACACCACAGGCCGATACCCAGTTGCATCACGCCCCTCCGACGAGCGTTGGCTTCTCGACGATGGATGGCATCACTTCGGTGGCGAAGAGGCGGAGCTGATCGGCGACCAGGGAGGGGCGAGCGCCGACGGGCTGCGCGACCATGATCTCCTCGAGGCCTGGATAGGAATCCTGCAGTTCCTCGAATGCCTCGATGATGCGCTCGGGCGGTCCGACCAGCCATGCACCGCTGTCGACCGCGTCGTCGATGGTGTCCATGCCGGCGAGGGCTGCGGTGGAAGGGTCGGCGAGGAGGGCCAGGCGTTCGGGTCCGACATCGCCGGCGAACCCGAGCGGTGCGAACATCTTCTGGTACTCCTCCAGAATGGGCTGCCCGAGTCGTTTGGCTTACACGACGCAGTCTGCGATGAGGAAGGAGAACCCGAATATCACGTCGCCCCCCAGCTCGGTGTCTCGGCCCCGCTCTGCGAGCTTGTGTTGCCAACGCCGGGCGACCTCCTCGGACGCCCCACCCGATGTCGCCCCCCCGCCGACGAACCCTTTGATGTCGTGGTCGAGCATGAAGTCGAGGGCCCGATCGGTGGCCGAGACGATCGGCTGCCAACACTCCGTGGAGTGCCGGGGTCGGGGGACGAGGGTAAGGTCTTCCAGCTCGTACCCCCGGTAGGGCACCCCGGCCGGTGGTACCTGGTAGTGCTTGCCCCGGTGGCTGAACACGGGCTTCCGCAGAGCTTCGAGCACGATGTGGGCTTGCTCCTCGAACCGTTCCCGGGCATCGTCGGAGCTGGCGTGAGGATCGGTGAAGGCAGCCAACTCACGAGCGTGATAGCCCCGCCCGATGCCCAGCCGTACCCGGCCGCGGGTCAAGACGTCGGCCATCGCGTAGTCCTCGGCCAGGCGGATCGGGTGCCAGTTGGGCAGGATGTTGAACCCGCACCCGAAGCGGAGCCGTTCGGTGTGGGCAGCTAGGTGGGTGGCCAGCAACAGCACGTTGGGGTAGCACTCGTAGCCTTCTCGTTGGAAGTGGTGCTCGGCCAGCCACATGGTGTCGTAGCCCGCCTGGTCCATGAGGATCGCCAACTCCTCTGCGGTGTGCAGCGGGCTGGCGAGAGTGTCGTCGTCGTACCAGCGGTCGTTGACGGCCGGGGCGTCGAAGCCCAGATCCTCGTGCTCCACCTGGCCTACGAACAGCGTGCCGACCCGTTTGATCATGAGTCCCCCTCGACCCCGACGAGGGTAGCCACTGACTTTCCATGAGGTGATATCGCCAGGGCGATGGCTACTGTGGCCTGATGGACGACCTGGTAGGCAAAACGGCGGTGGTGACCGGAGGGGCGAGCGGCATGGGGCGTGCGATGTCCCTCCGCTTCGCCCGGGCGGGCATGAACGTGGTGGTCGCCGATCTCAACGAGTCGGGCATGGCTGCTGTGGTGAAGGAGATCGAAGCCTTCGGGGTGAGCGGAACGGCGGTGAGGACCGACGTCGCCTCCCAGGTGGCCAACGACCACCTGATGGAAGCGGCCCTGGAGGCTTACGGCGCGGTGAACGTGGTGTGCCTCAACGCAGGAGTGACCGGCTCGGTGGGGCGCACCTGGACCCTCACCGAGCAGGACTGGGACTGGAGCCTCGGGATCCTGCTCCACGGGGTGACCAACGGCATCCGTTCCTTCGTGCCCCACCTCGTCGAGCACGGTGACGGCCACGTGGTGATCACCGCCTCCATCGCCGGACACGTCACGGGTCCCTACAGCGCTCCCTACATGGTGGCCAAGCACGGGGCCGTGGTGCTGGCCGAGGCGCTGTACCAGGAGTTGCGGGCCGACGGCTCGACGGTGGGCGTGACCTGCTTGTGTCCGGGATTCGTCGACACCGACATCGTGCGGGCCGCCGCCCGCCGAACCCAGGGGGACACGGGCACGGCCCGGGACGACGCCGGGTCTCGGTGGTTGGAGTTCTCGGGACGGGCGCTCAGCTCGGCGGGTCTGGATCCGGCCGTGGTCGGTGACCAGGTCCACGATGCGATCCTGGCCGGGCAGTTCTGGCTGTTCACCGACGAGGCGTGGGATCAGGCCATCAGCCGTCGGGCCGAAGAAATCACCACCCGGCGCCAACCCACGGTCGGTCGACCGAGCTGAGCTCTGGCCCATCGGTGGTCTGTCGCCGCGCTCGGTCGATCAGGGCAGGTCCTCGGGTCGGAACGCGCCGGGGAGGAGAGCCTCCAGGGTCACCGGTTCGGGCTCGGCGTCGAGCAGCAGCTCGGGCCCGCCGGCTTCGGACAGCAATTGACGGCAGCGCCCGCACGGGGTGAGCAGGGCACCGTTGCCCGTGACGCTCACCGCGATCAATCGACCCCCGCCGGAGCGGTGCAGATCGCCGACCAGGCCGCATTCGGCGCACAGGGTGAGGCCGAACGAGGCGTTCTCGACGTTGCACCCCGTCACCACCGTGCCTTGGTCGGTGAGGCCGGCTGCGCCGACCGACAGCCCCGAATAGGGGGCATAGGCGTGGGCGGCTACTTCGACGGATCGTCGCCGAAGGTCCTCCCAATCGATGTCGAGTCTGTCTCGATTGTCCATCGCGTTCACCCCATGCGTCGCGCCGCATCGACCACGACGGCAACGGATCGGTCTTCGACGGCCGCAATGGCGTCGCTGTCGGGAAGTTCCTCATGCACACGGTTGACCAGCACCCCGAGCACGCATCCGGCCCGCCACCCGTTGGCGCTGCACATGGTGAACAGGGTGGAGCTTTCCATCTCGTAGTTGAGGACGCCGAGATCTCGCCAGCGCTCGAGCGAGCCCTCGAAACGCTGCAGCACCCGACCCGACACGGTGTCGTATCGCTCCTGGCCGGGGTAGAAGGTGTCCGACGAGGCGGTGATGCCGATGCGAGGTTCGATGCCGTGGGACCGAGCTGAGGCAACAAGGGCGGTGGTCGCCTCGAAATCGGCGACCGCCGGGTACTCGGGTGGGGCGAAGTGGTGGCTGGCCCCGTCGAGACGCACCGAGCCAGTGGCCACGATGATCTCGCCCACTTCGATGTCGGGCTGGATGGCTCCCGTGGTGCCCACCCGCAGGAAGGTCGAGACACCCAGTTGGGCCAGCTCCTCCAGCGCGATGGACGTCGAAGGCCCACCGATCCCCGTCGAACACACAACGGTCGGCCGTCCGTCGAGGTAGCCGAGCCACGAGGTGAACTCCCGCACGGCAGCCAGCGGCCGGGCATCGTCGAGCAGAGCGCCGATTTTGGCGACCCGGGCTGGATCGCCTGGCACGATGGCCGTCGACGCGCCTTCGAGGTCTCCAGTGTCGAGCCCCAGGTGGAACACGTCTGCCATGGGGAAACGGTAGCGGTTCCATCGCCGCAGCCCTCGTCGACCGGTGGGCCGAGCACTGGGTCCCGGGAAAGCTCAATGAGGCCGCAAGGCGTACCGATAGTAGGGGAGCTCCGGTCAGATCTTCAGGGGACGCCCAGCCAATGCCAACGCTACGTTCCACGGTCGGGGGGTTCGTAGCACTTGCCGTGGTGGTGGGGTATCTGGCTACCACCACGGGCCCCGGGGCAGCCGACCCTGCGACTGAAGGGTCGCCTGCGGTGCCGGATCTGGGCCTGTACCAGCCGGTGCCTCACGAGGAGGGGGTGCACCACTTCCTCGTTGCGGCACCGCGTCCGGTGGCGACGGCGACACACAGCGAACTTCGGCTGCCCGATGGCTGGCAGATCGTGACGGACTCTCGTTCCGCTCGCATCAGTTCACAGAATGCTCGCACGGTCGATCCCGACCTCGCAGCCGGTGTGCGCGGCACCCCCGATCTCGTGAGCGATGACAATGGAAATCTGTGGGCCGAATATCCCGATGGACAGCGGGTGCTTCTCAGCGGGGACGGCACGGCACCCGTACCGGCAGCGGAGGTGTCCGGCCCCCTCGCTGCGCTGCGGGCCATCCCGGAGGTGATCGCCGCGACGCGGGTCGACGACGAGACCATCGCTGTCGCTACCTCCCTCGAGGCCGACGAGCTGGCCCGTGCTGCGGGCTTGGATGCAGCGGCCGTCACGAAGGACGTTCCCGTGTGGGCAGCGGTGAGCGACCCCTACTTCCCTTCCCAGTGGTCGCTCGAGAACGACGGGTCTGGTAGCGGGCACGTCGAGGACGCTGATGTCGACATCCTCGACGCGTGGCCCCGCTCGTCGGGGGGTCTCGGGGTGGTGGTCGCCGTGCTCGACACGGGTGTCGAGGTCGACCATCCCGACCTAGCCGACGGCCTGTGGGTGAATCCCGGGGAGGTCTGTGCCAACGGAATCGACGACGATGGCAATGGCTACGTCGACGATTGCGGAGGATGGGACTTCGTTCAGCAGGATCCCTCCCCCTGGGAGGCGGGCAACCACTACCACGGCACCCACGTTGCAGGGATCATCGGCGCCCGGCAGAACGATGTGGGTATCGCCGGAGTCGCCCCGTCGGTGCAGATCATGGACCTTCGGGTGCTCGATCAACAGGGGCGGGGGTACACCAGCTGGTTCGCTCAAGCCATCCGGTACGCCACGGACAACGGCGCATCGGTGATCAACATGAGCCTGGGGACCATGCCAGGTGTACCCAGGTCGCAGATGGGTGTCGTCGAACAGGCGGTGGCATACGCTCGCGACCGTGGCGTGATGATCGTCGCAGCAGCTGGTAACAGCAGCGTCGACATCGACGACAGCCCTGTATGGCCGGCCTCGTTCGCCAGGTACTACGACCACGTGGTGGCCGTTGCGTCCACTGATCCGGCCGACGGGCGTTCCTCGTTCTCGAACACCGGCCCTGCCACGGTCACCATGGCGGCGCCGGGAAGCGGCATCGTGTCGGCCGTTCCCGGAGGCCGGTGGAGCAGTGCCAGCGGAACGTCGATGGCCGCCCCGATGGTTGCCGGCGCAGCCGCGCTGATGGTTGGGGACGGGCCCGACGAAGGGTCGGGATCCCTCCGCACCCGCCTGGTGGCCGGCGGGGATCGGCTGCCGTCCTTGGCTGGACTCTTGGTCGACCCAGTGCGGCTCAATGTCGGCACCCTCTACGAGATCCTCGGGTCCCCCGTGTCGCTATCGGCGACGGGCCTGGATCAGGTGAGCGAGGCGTCGGGCGTTGCCGCTGAGCTCACCATCCGGGTGAACGACCGAGCAATGTTCGAGGCCCGGCGGTTTCGGTGGACGGCCACCCTTCTGGTGGCGGTAGACGGGGCCGCCCACAGCGTGGCCGGCCACGAGATCGCTGTCGCCGGAGCTACGACGTTGACCGATGACACGGGAACGGTTGCCGTGACCGGCGAGCAGACCCTGGGTAGTGCCTCATCTCTCCTCAGTTCCGGCATCCGCCTGCCCGTCGAGAGCGACCTCCCGGCTGGCATGTACGCGCTGGTGGTGCTGGCCGAAAGCGTGGCCTCCGATGGCACTGCGGGGGATGTGATTGCCCCGGCCCAGGTCCTGGTCTTCGAGGTGCTGCCCGGTGGGGTGTCGCCGACCACCACGGGGCCTGACCCAGCGCCCACGACCGTCCCCACGTCCGGGCCGATCACCAGTACGGCGCCAGAACCAGATGGACCCGATGAGCCGGTGGGGCCCGGTCCCGGCGACCCCCAAGATCCCGGATCGGCTCCCTCTCCGGGACCCGTGACGTCGACCACCTTCCCGAGTGGTGGCGGATCACCCACGACCGCGCCGAGTGGCGGTGGAACTCCCACGACCGTGCAGCCCGGAGGGCCTGAGCCGAGCGACCCGGAGGGCCCAGGGGTGACCACGACAACGGCCGGACCAGCCCCCGATGGCGGCGTCACTCCGACGACGGAGCGGCCCATCGACAGTGCTCCGACCACCGTGCCCCCTGCTGCACCGCCAACCACGCAGGGGCCGCTCCCCAGTCCGACGACCGATGGGGGAGGAACGAGTCCGACCAGCACACCCAGTGGCGGAGGCCCGGGCCCCGGCCCAGCGCCGCCGGAGCCGGCCCCGACAACGGTGCCCCCTCCCGCCCCCGGGTGGGAGGTCTGGACGGTGTCACCCGATTCGGCAGAGATCGGGAGCTCGGGGATCGTCTCCATCTACGGCGTGTTCCCGGAACAACCTCGGGTGTGGTTGGGCGACGGGATCGCCGAGATCATCACCTTCTCGTCGAACAAGATCGTGGCTGACCTTCCACTGGTGCGAACGCCGGGCATTTTCGATCTGACCCTGCGGATCGATACGACGATCGTGGCTACCGTGCCCGGTGGCTTCACGTTCTACGACCCTGACGGCCCCCCGCCCACTGCACCGACCAGCACCACCTGGTTGCCGGGCGTGTCGACAACCTCGACAACAACGATTCCAGCACCGACGACCACCACCGAGCCCGACACGAGCGGCTGGTACCCGGCGCCTCTTCCCATGGAGTTCGGCGAGGTGATCGACCTTCCGGGCGGATTGCGAGGGGCCCGGCTGACCGCGAGTGGCCCGTTGCGCGGCCTGGACGTTGCGTCGTGGCCCGAGTACCTCTGTCGGACATCGCCATGTTCGGCCGTCATGCCCTGATCGCTGCGTCGCCAACATGGTCGTGCTCTTCGAAGGTCGGGCGTGGGATCATGTCTCGTGGTCAGGCTGACCGACGATCTGTCCAGAACGGTGTACGCCACCGACAACTCCGTGTACCAGGTGCGTCCCCACGAGGTGGTGGTCGCCGAGTCGGCTGGTGAGATCGCCCGGTTTCTGACAGCGAACTATCGCCTCCCGTCACCGCGCCCCGTCGTGGCTCGGGGCGGCGGAACGGGGACCAACGGCCAGAGCCTGACTGACGGGGTGATGGTCGACCTCAAGCGAGGCCTCAACCAGATTCTGTCGGTGGACCCCGATGAGATGGTGGCGGTTGTGCAGCCCGGGGTCGTCACCGGCGCTCTCAATGCCGAGCTCGCCCGGCACGGGTTGCACTGGGCGCCCCATACCTCGACCCTGAACCGGGCGACGGTCGGGGGGATGATCTCCACCGACGCAGCGGGCAAGGGGTCACTGGTCTACGGCCGGACGCATCGGCACGTGCTGGCCCTCGAGATGCTGCTCGACGACGGCTCGACGTTCGCCGCAGAGCCCGTATCGGTGGACGAGGCCATCCGTCGAGCCGAGGCGGACGGCCGAGCGGGTGAGATCTGGGCGGGGCTGCTCGAACTCGACGTGTTCGAGGGGCAGGACTTCGGATTGCCCGAATTGGCTCGTGGCTTCAGCGGGTACGGCATCGACCGCCTGCGCCGTGACGGTTATATCGATCCCCTGGCCTTGATCGTGGGAGCCGAGGGCACCCTGGGCGTCCTCACCGAGGCGACCCTTCGCCTGACTCCCTTGCCGCGCCACACGGTGCTCATCGTGGCCAGTTACCCGGATTTCCGAACTGCCCTGGCCGATGCGCTCGATCTGCGGGTGACGGCACCCACTGCCATCGAGACGTTCGACGAACAGACCCTGGAGGCCGGACGTGGCTCCCCGGCGTGGGACGCCATCGGTGAGGTGATCGGTGACCATCGGGGAGCCGTCCTGCTCCTGGAATACACGGGTGACGAGCAACCCGACATCCGTTCGGTACTGAGCCTCATCCGGGATGGGGGTCGTTGCCTTGGTCACGGAGTGATCCATGACGGTCAGGCCCGGGCCGGGGTCTGGAAGGTCAGGGCCGACGCAGTCGGATTGCTGGCCAAGGTGGAGGTCGGTGCGCCCCTGAAATCGGCCCGACCGACCGCATTCGTCGAGGATTGCGCAGTCCCGGTGGCCGCCATGCCCGTGTTCATCGAGGAGTTCCGGCAGATGCTCGATGGTCACGGCGTGCAGTACGGCATGTTTGGGCACGCTGACGTGGGCTGTGTTCATGTTCGGCCTGCCCTGGATCTCACCGATCCCGACGATGAGACCCTCCTCCGGACCATCAGCGAGGATGTCATCGCGCTCGTGGCCCGCCACGGCGGTGTCCTGTGGGGCGAGCATGGGCGTGGCTTCCGAGGAGAGGCCGCTGCCGCGTACCTCGGCAGTGATGCCCTGGATGTGATGCGGGCTGTCAAGACGGTGTTCGACCCCCGAGACCTCTTCAATCCGGGCAAGCTCTACCGCCCCGTAGGGGTCGACGAACCGATCACCGCCCTCGACGAGGCACCGATGCGTGGTCAGCGTGACCGTCTCGTCCCCGTCGATGTCAGGCGGACGTTCCCAGATGCGTTCGCCTGTAACGGCAACGGACTGTGCCAACAGCACGACCGCTCCGATGTGATGTGCCCCTCCTACCAGGTATCTGGTGATCCGGCGTTGTCGCCGAAGGGACGCTCGGATCTCCTCCGCGAATGGCTCGTTCGGCGGGCCCAGCCTGGTGACGGGGGCGACCTGGGACCGGCCATTGCCGAAAACCTGCACAAGTGTCTTTCGTGTGCGGCCTGCGCCGGCCGGTGTCCGGTGGAGGTCGACATCCCCGAGATGAAATCCCGGTTCCTGGAGGAATATCACCGCCACGCGCGACGGCCCTTGTCCCACATCGTCCTGTCTCGCTTCGAGGGGTTGGCCCGGTGGGGGGCACGGATTCCGTGGTTGGCCGGACCGATGCTGGACGTCGGTGCCCGACTGCTCGGCCTGGTGGACCTCCCGAAGGCACAGCGGGCCAGGTCCAGCGGCCGCCGCTGTCGGGTTCGGACAACGCAGGGCGTCGAGGTCGTGCTGCTCGCCGACGTGTTCTCGTCGGTGTTGGACCCCGGGACCCTCGGATCGGCCCATCGGGCCCTCGAGTCGGTCGGGTACAGCGTCGCCGTGGCACCCGTCGTGGCGTCCGGAAAGTTTGACCACGTGAAAGGGAAGCGACGTCGCTTCGCCCGCGCAGCGCGGCGCCAGGCCGAACTGATCGGGTCCATCGTCGATTGCGGCGCTGTGCCGGTGTGGGTCGAGCCCGCCACCGGACTGATGCACGACCGTGAATATCCAACCATCCACCCCGGTTACCCCGCGGGATCCGTCCGCTCCCTTGCCGAGGTGCTCGCCGATCGCATCGATGCCATCGACCCGGGGGCTGGCGGCTCCGGACGAGGCACGGTCACCCAGCTCGGGCACTGCACCGAACAGGCCACCCACCCGCCCTCGCTCGTCGCGTGGTCAAGGGTGCTCGAGGCGGCCGGATGGGTGGTCGAGATGCCCAAGGTCGGGTGTTGTGGCATGGCCGGCATCTTCGGCCATGAGCGGGCCAATGCCGAGATGTCCGCACAGGTGTGGGCCATGAGTTGGCACGCTCTCACCACCGCATCTCGCCACGGATCGATAGCGGCCACGGGCTACTCGTGCAGATCTCAGGCCCTGAGAATGGAGGGGCGGACGGTGCTGCACCCGGTGCACCTGCTGTGAAGCGGCTCCCACTTCGATGACGCCCTTCGTCTGGGTGGTCACCCCCACCGAGGAACCCGTCAGCGAGCGCCGGCGTCGCGTGGCCCTGGTGTGCGCATCGATGGCGATGCTGCTCATCTCGTTCAACACGACGGCAACCAACATCGCCTTCCCGGCCATCGAGGACGCCTTTCCGTCGCATTCGCTGAGCACGGTGTCGTGGGTGGTCACGGGCTACAACGTGGCGCAGACCACGATGATGCTCCTCGGCGGCCGCCTCGCCGATCGCCTCGGCCGCAGGCGGGTCTTCCTGTGGGGGATGAGCGTCATGGCCATCGGATCCCTGGCCTCCGGGCTCGCTCAGGGCATCTGGATTCTGGTGTCGGCCCGGGTGCTGCAGGCCCTGGGCGCTGCCTTCGTCCTGCCCACGTCCCTTGCTGCGGTGTTGCCGGACTATCCCAAGGAGCAGCATGCGCGGGTGGTGGGCCTGTGGGCCGGGATTGGGGTGTTCGGCTCGACGGTCGGCCCGTCCATGGCCGCTGGACTCCTGCAAGTCGGGTCTTGGCGCGGGGTGTTCCTGGCCGTCGGGCCCGTTGCCGCCCTGACGGCGGTGGTGGCTCGCCAGGCGATGGGGGAGTCACGTCCAGCGACCGTTCCCCGCCATCTGGACGTGGTGGGCGCCGCCATCGGCACCCTTACCCTTGCGCTCGCCGCCCTGGCCATCGTGCAGGGGCCGCGCTGGGGATGGGTGTCGCCGTTCGTGCTCGGGGCGGGGGCACTGGCCGTGATCGGAGGTCCGGCCTTCGTATCTCGGTGTCGACGCCATCCCGAGCCTCTCCTCGACCTCGCCCTGTTCGCCATCCCCACCTATCGAGTCGCGACCGCCGCATCAGGGTTACTCGCGGTGTCCACGGCTGCGACCTGGCTGCTGTACCCCCTGTTCATGGATGGGATCTGGGGCTACGAGACGTGGCGAATCGGTCTCGCCATCACTCCGGGGCCTGCCTTTCTGGTGCTGATCAACCCCTTGGCCGGGCGGGTGGCTGACCGCCACGGCTACCGCACTCTGATGGTCGTCGGAACCGTTCTCGTCACCACAGGAACCCTTTACTTGAGCTTGATGTTGAGGCCAGGAAATGGCTATTTGATGGGGTTCTTCCCGGCCACCATGATGATTGGGGGAGGGATGGCCATGGTCCTGGGACCTCTCAACAGCGCGGCTCTCCAGGAGGTTCCCGGTGCCGCGCTGGGTGCTGCGAACGCAGGGTTCAACACTGCGCGCTTCCTCGGGACGGCTCTCGGGGTGGCATTGGCTGTGGCCATGTTGGGCGACCTGCACGGAGCGGACGCAGCGGCGTCGTTCCAGCGGGCATTGTTCGTGTTGGCGGCTGTCACAGCGCTCGCTCCGCTGCTCTTGGTGCTGCGGTACCCGCGTGATGTCGAGGCCAGCCCTACCCCCTTGCCGAGCGGGTCCAACGGCCGACGTCGCGCGTAAGGTCTGCGAGGCAGCGGTGAGGGTGCCTGGTTGCTACGTTGCCGTGCGTGACGGGTGACGCAGTATTCGATGACGTTGTGATCGGCCGCCTCGTGCACCAGTACTGCGATGCAGTGTGCAGTGGTGACATCGACGGGTGGGTGAGCACCTGGTGTGACGATGGGGTGTGGAACATCGGTCGGGGTCCGGTCCAGGGACGCGACGCGATCAGAACCGCCTACGAACGGGCCATCGGGCTGTTCGCGTCGGTCAACCAGATTTCCCTCAACGGGTCGGCTGACCTCGACCACGAGGCGGGCACCGGAACTGGCCGTTGGTACATGGCCGAGTACGGCAGGACCAACAGCGGGCATAACCTCTTCTACCTCGGAACCTATGACGACGCCTACGGCCGCGGTGATGATGGGCAGTGGAGGTTCGCGGCTCGGACGTTGACCTGGCGCTACCACGGCCCACCGGATCTGAGCGGCATCTTCGGTCCGCCGCCGGGATACGTGACATGAGCGGCCCAGCCCGCGTGCTGAACCCCGATGTCCTGATCGCGGGGGCAGGCAACGCAGCCATGTGCGCAGCGATCACGGCTGCCCGTGCAGGGCGGTCCGTGCTGGTGGTCGAGGCTGCGCCCTACGACTATCGAGGGGGGAACACCCGCCACACCCGCAATATGCGCATCGCCCATGACGAGGGCAACGACATCTTGACCGGGCCGTACCCGGTGGAGGAGTTCCTCGACGATCTCCGTGCCGTGACCGGTCCCGACAGCGACCCGGAGCTGTCGCGGTTGCTGCTGGACGAGTCCCTGGACATGTGGGACTGGATGCAGGAACAAGGGGTGCGCTTCCAGCCCTCGCTGGAGGGCACCCTCAGTCTCGGTCGGACCAACGCCTTCTTCCTGGGCGGGGGCCGGGCCATGCTCAATGCCCTGCACCACACGGCAGCCGACCTCGGGGTGGAGGTGTGCTACGAGGCAGAGGTGGTGGGCCTCGACATCATCGACGGGGTGTTCAAGGCCGCCGAGGTCCGTTTCGGCCAGGACGAGGTGGTGCGGCGAATCGAGGCTGGTTCCTTCATCGCTGCGTCGGGGGGCTTCGAGGCCAACCTCGAATGGTTGGAGGAATCGTGGGGGCCGCCGGCCCGGAACTTTCTGGTGAGGGGCACGCCCTACAACCGGGGCGGGGTCCTGCGCATCCTGCGTGACGAAGGAGCTGCCCTGATCGGGGACCCCCGCCAGTGTCACGCAGTGGCCATCGACGGCCGAGCCCCGAAGTTCGACGGGGGCATCGTCACCCGTTTGGACTGCGTTCCGTTCGGGATCGTGGTGAACCAGCACGCCGAACGGTTCTACGACGAGGGTGAGGAGTTCTGGCCCAAGCGGTACGCCATCTGGGGCCGCATGGTGGCCATGCAACCCGACCAGGTCGGTCACGTCATCATCGATGCCCGTTCGGTGAACGAGTTCATGCCGTCGGTCTTCCCTCCCGAGCGAGCCGACACTCTCGAAGCACTGGCCGGGATCATCGGGCTGGATCCGGCGGCCCTGGTGGCCACCGTGGACGCCTTCAACGCGGCCTGTGTCGCCGGCACCTTCGACCCCTCGATCCACGACGACTGTCGGACCGAAGGGCTCGAACCCCCCAAGTCGCACTGGGCCCGGCCGCTCGTCGAGCCGCCGTTCTACGCCTACACCCTGCGCTGTGGGATCACCTTCACCTATCTGGCCGTCAAGGTCGACCACCGCACCCGGGTGCAGATGGCCGACGGGCGGGTGTCGCCCAACATGTTCGCAGCGGGGGAGATCATGGCCGGCAATGTGCTGGACAAGGGCTACCTGGCCGGCCTGGGGATGACGATCGGCAGCGTGTTCGGGCGCATCGCCGGGAGGAGCGCAGCCGATGTCTGACCAAGTGACTCGCCGACGAGGCCTGGTGGAGTTGACAGCCACTGCGGTCGAGGTCGACCGGGTCATGACCATCTGCAACGCATGCCGCTACTGCGAGGGGCTCTGCGCCGTTTTCCCAGCCATGGAGCGCCGCAGGGTCTTCGACGGTGGTGACCTCGATTTCCTGGCCAACCTCTGCCACAACTGCGGGGCCTGTCTGTACGACTGCCAGTACGCACCGCCGCACGAGTTCGACGTCGGGGTGCCGTCGCGGCTGGCCGCCCTGCGCCGTGAGTCATGGAACCGCCACGCCTGGCCGGGTCCCGTCCACCGACTGCTCGGGTCTGGCCGTTGGGCGACTGTGGCAGCGGTGGTGGTTGCAATCGTCGCCTTCGTGGTGGCCGTGGCAGCCACGATGGGGGACTCGTTCACCGAGGCGCACACCGGGGAGGGCGCCTTCTACGAGGTGGTGCCCCACGGGGTGATCGTCGCCGTATTCCTCGCCGGCCTGGGCTACGGGGTGGTGGCCCTCGCAGTGTCGGTGCGTCGCTTCTGGCGGGCCATCGGCGGGGAGCGGTTGCGCTGGGCCCACCTGAGCGGCGCGGCCGTGTCGGCCTCCACCCTGGAGTATCTCGACGGCGGGGGTGTCGGCTGCATGAACGAGGACGAGCACCCGACCGATCGGCGCCGGGCCTTTCACCACCTCACCTACTACGGATTCGCCCTGTGCCTGGCCTCGACCACCCTCGCTGCCGTCCTCGAGAGTGGCTTCGGTCAGCATGCGCCCTTCGCCCTGTGGCACCCCGTTGTCGTGATGGGCACCCTGGGTGGACTCGGCCTCGTGGTCGGACCACTCGGGCTGTGGTGGTCCAAACTCCGGCGGGCCCCCCAGCTAGGGGACCCCGACTCCCGACCCATCGAGGTGGCGTTCCTCGCGCTGCTGCTGGCCCTCGCCCTCACCGGGCTCGCCGTGCTGGTGTTGCGGTCCACTGGGGCGATGCCGGCCCTGCTGGCTGTGCACCTGGGGGTGGTGATGGCCTTCTTCGTGACCCTCCCACACACGAAATTCGTCCATGGGGCCTACCGCTACGCAGCCCTGGTCAGGGACCGCCAGGAACGGGCGGTCTGAGGCTGCGGCGTCGGCTCCCGAGCCAGGCACGATAGAAAGACGTGGTGAGTGAGATCGACCTCGACGCCGTCCACGCCCGCTACGAGGCCGAACGGGTCAAGCGCCTGCGGGCCGATGGCAACGACCAGTACCTCGAACTCGACGGGCAGCTCTCCCACTACGCAATCGACCCCTACACCGAGGTTGCGGAGCGGGAGCCGTTGCGGGACGAGGTCACGTTCGCTTTCATCGGTGGCGGGTTCGCCGGTCTGGTGACCGCCGCCCGCCTGGTGGAGGCGGGCATAACCGACGTCCGCATCATCGAAAAAGGCGGTGATGTCGGGGGGACCTGGTACTGGAACCGCTATCCGGGCGCCCAATGCGACACCGCAGCCATGATCTACCTGCCCCTGCTCGAGGAGACAGGCCATCGGCCCTCCGAGAAGTACACCCACGGCCCCGAGATCAGGGAGCACTGCCGACGCATCGCCACCCACTACGGCCTGTACGACCAGGCTGTGCTGTCCACCGCGGTCACCGAGGTGCACTGGGAGCATGCGAGCCGTCGCTGGGTCATCCGCACGGATCGGGGCGACGAGATGCGGGCCCGCTTCATCGGGATGGGGACAGGTCCGCTCCACAAACCGAAGCTCCCTGGGATTGCAGGCATCGAGACCTTCGCCGGACACAGCTTCCACACCTCGCGGTGGGACTATGCCTACACGGGTGGCAGCCCCGAGGGTGACCTGATGGCGGGCCTGGCCGGCAAACGAGTCGGCATCATCGGGACGGGAGCCACTGCCGTGCAGTGCGTGCCCCATCTCGCTCGGGCCGCAGGGGAACTGTTCGTGTTCCAGCGCACCCCGTCGGGGGTCGACACCCGCAACAACCGTGACCTCGACCCAGAGTGGTTCGACACCTTGGAGCCGGGCTGGCAGCGACAGTGGCTGGCCAACTTCACCGTGCTGCAGACCGGGGGGTTTGCCGACGTCGACCTCGTCGAGGACGGGTGGACCGACATCTCCCAGCGAATCAGAGATCGGGTGTTCGCCTCCCCCGACCCCGACTTCAGCCCCGAAGGGTTGTTGCGGGCCTACCACGAGAGCGACGACGAGAAGATGGCAGAGATCAGGGCAAGGGTCGACGAGATCGTCGACGACCCGGCCACGGCCGCCGCCCTCAAGCCCTGGTACCGCCAGCTCTGCAAGCGGCCCTGCTTCCATGACGAGTACCTGCAGAGCTTCAACCGGCCGAACGTGACCCTGGTCGACACCGACGGCAAGGGGGTGGAGCGCATCACGCCGACCGGGGTGGTGGCCAACGGCCTCGACTACCAACTGGACTGCATCATCTACGCCTCGGGGTTCGAGGTCGGCACCGCATGGGAACGGCGCAGCGGGTTCGAACCAGTGGGGCGTGACGGCCTCACCCTGTCCGACTACTGGTCGGAGGGGATGCGATCCCTCCATGGCATCCACCTCAGAGGCTTCCCCAATGCCTTCCTGGTGTCGCCGGCCCAGGGAGCCAATCTCATCTCGAACGTGCCCCACAATCTGGTGGAAGCGGCCTCCACCATCGCCACGGTGGTCGCCCACGCCGTGGAGACGGAGGCCACCGAGGTCGAGGCCAGCGAGGAGGCCGAGCAGGCGTGGGTCACCATGCTGGCCGAGAACGGCCGCCTGTTCGGAAACGACCCCACCTGCACGCCCGGCTATTACAACAACGAGGGCCAGGACCGCGGCCCACGAGCCCGTCTGGACTTCGCCGGCTATCCGGCTGGGCCTGTCGCCTATTTCGACTTCATCGACCAATGGCGGACGAGCGGAGAGTTCGAAGGACTCGAGTTCCGCTCGGAGTGACCGCCTGCTCCTGAGAACCCCGTCAGGAGCCGACGAACCCCCGGTACCCCTCGGCCGCTACCTCCTCGAGGTGCTTGCGGTACCGGGGAGCGCCGCCGTTGTAGAGCAGGTAGCGGGTGCGGTCGCGGTCCTCGACGTTCGAGTTGTAGCCGGTGAACCAACTCCGGGCGTTGCGCAACAGCACCATCGAATACAGGTCCCTGATGTGCTCGGTCCATTCCTGCTCCGCCTCAGGGGTGCACTCGATGGCTGTTGCCCCCTGGTCGAGGAAGTGCCCCATCATGTCGGTCGCCCACTCGACTGCCAGTTCGATACCCCGGGGGAAGTTGGTGGAGACCGATCCCGCAGTCGGTCCGGCCAGGGTGAACAGGTTGGGGAAGTCATGCACCTGCAGGCCCAGGTAGGTGACGGGGTTGTCCGACCACTTGTCGCGCAGGGTCGTGCCGTTCCGGCCGACGAACTCGATCCGGTCGAAGGCCCCGGTAATGGCATCGAAGCCCGTGGCGTACACGATGATGTCGAGGTCGTGGTCCTCGGGATGCTCGACCCCGGCATCGGGGTTGGCCGCGGTGCGAAGTCCGGTTGACGTGACCCGCTCGATGGGGGTTTCGAGCAGATCGACCAGGCGGACGTGGTCCCGGTTGTAGGCCTCGTAGTACCGGGTCTCCATCGGTACCCGCTGGACCCCGAACCCGTGGTCGGTGGGAATGAGCTTCTCGGCCACCGCCGGGTCGTGAACCCGCGAGCGGATCTTGTCGGCCATGAAGGCCGAGAACTCGGCGTTGGCCTCCTCGTCCATGAGCACGTCGCGGAAGTTGCCCAACCAGATGCCGAATCCGGGTGAGGCGTACAGGTCTTCCCAGAAGGCCAGCCGTTCGTCCGCCGACACCTCGGCGATGGTGCGGCGGTCGGGACCGTGGATGAACCCACCCGGGGTCTGGGCACACCGCGCGAAAATCTCGTCGTAGCGAGACCGGATGTCGGCCATCTCCTCAGTCGAGATGGTGCTGTTGTGCAGCGGGGCGCACCAGTTCGGGCGCCGCTGGAACACGGTCAGGTGCTCGACCTGGTCGGCGATGGCCCCGATGAGTTGCACCCCGGTCGCACCGGTCCCGATGACGCCGACCCGCTTGCCAGCCAGGTCCACGGGTTCCTGGGGCCAGTTGTAGGTGTGGAACGACTGCCCCTCGAAATCGTCCATGCCCTCGATGCGGGGCAGGGTTGCCGCTGACAGCAGGCCGAGCGCGGTCATGAGGAAACGGGTGGTGATCTGCTCACCACCGGCGATGGTGACCGTCCACGTTGCAGCGTCGTCGTTCCATTCGCAGCGCTCGACCTTCGCCCCGAAGCGCATGTCGGAAGCGAGATCGAACTTGTCGATCACGTGCTGGAGGTACCGCAGGGTCTCGGGCTGCGGCGAGAAGTGCTCGGTCCAGTCCCATTCGTCGAGGAGCTCCTGGCTGAAGGAATACCCGTAGGTGTAGCTCTCGCTGTCGAAGCGACATCCCGGGTAGCGGTTCCAGTACCAGGTTCCCCCGGCCCCACCTCCCGCTTCGAGGACGGTGACCGACAGGCCGAGTTCCCGCAGCCGGTACAGGGCGTAGATCCCGCAGACGCCGGCCCCGATGACCACGACGTCTCGGTCGGGGTTGTCCTCGCCCGGTCGGGCGGTCCTGATCGTGCCGAGTTCCTCAGTGGTGCTCATGAAGAAAAAACTACGACACCTTCGAATATCGAACCAGAGCAGTGATGGTCAGATGCGCGAGACTGGTTCGGCTACGAGCAGGAGGGGGCCTGATGACAAGCCAGGAAACGCCACAGTTCGACGTGGTAGCTGCAGGTGCCGGATTCGCCGGTATGTACCTGATCTATCGGCTGCGCAACCAGGGCATGACGGTCCAGGTGCTCGAGAGCGCTGACGGGGTCGGGGGCACCTGGTACTGGAACCGGTACCCGGGGGCCCGCTGCGACGTGATGAGCGTCGACTACTCCTACAGCTTCGATCCGGAGCTCGACGAGACCTGGGAGTGGTCCGAGAAATACGCAACCCAGCCCGAGATCCTCCGCTACGCCAACTTCGTGGCCGACAAGCACGACCTGCGGCGCGACATCCGCTTCGAGACCACGGTCGAGCAAGCGTCCTGGGACGAAGAGGCCGAGATATGGCGGATCCGGACCAGCGCCGGTGATGAGATCACGGCCCGCCACTACGTCATGGCGACAGGGTGCCTGTCGGTGCCCAAGGAACCGGACATTCCTGGCTTCGGCTCCTTCGGCGGGGAGGAGTATTTCACCGGTCGGTGGCCTCACCACGAGGTCGATTTCTCGGGCAAGCGCGTTGCCGTGATCGGAACCGGCTCGTCGGCCATTCAGTCGATCCCCCTCATCGCCGCCCAGGCATCCGAGCTCACCGTGTTGCAACGCACGGCCAACTTCTCGATGCCGGCCCTCAACGGTCCACCCCCGGCCGCAGTGGTGGCGTCCAAGCAGGCCGACCGAGAGGCTTATCGGGACGCAGCCCGCTGGTCCCGGGTGGGCGTGCCTCGCGAGATCCCCACCCAGAGCGCCCTTGCCGTGTCGACCGAGGAGCGAAACGCTCGCCTCGAGGAGGGATGGAACGAGGGTTCGCTGTTCGGCATCCTTGGGGCCTACACCGACACTGCGGTGAATCCTGCGGCCAACGAACTGGTTGCCGAGTTCATCCGCGACAAGATCCGGTCCATCGTGGACGATCCGGCCACGGCAGAAGCGTTGTGTCCTGACAACCACCCCGTGGGCACCAAGCGGCCGTGTCTGGACTCGGGCTACTACCAGACCTTCAACCTCCCACACGTGCGACTCGTCGATCTGCGGTCCGACCCGATCACCTCGATCACCGAGACGGGCATTGCAACCGCCAACGCATCCTTCGATGTCGATGTGATCGTGTACGCAGTCGGGTTCGACGCGATGACGGGGCCCATCGTGGCCGTCGACATCCGCGGTCGGGACGGGCTCGAGTTGGCCACCAAGTGGGAGGGCGGACCACAGACCTACCTGGGTCTCACGGTGGAGGGCTTCCCCAACTTCTGGGCCATCACCGGACCGGGCAGTCCATCGGTGCTGTCGAACATGATGGTGTCGATCGAGCAGCACGTGGAACTCATCGCGGATGTCCTGGCCGATCTCCGCGACGAGGGAACGACGGTGATCGAAGCAACCGAGACGGCCGAAGCCGGCTGGGGGCAGCACGTCAACGACTGTGCGGCCATCACCCTCTACAGCAGAGCGAACTCGTGGTACATGGGCGCCAACGTCCCGGGTAAGCCGCGGGTCTTCCTGCCCTACGTGGGCGGGGTGGACGGCTATCGGGCGGCCTGTGACGAGGTGCGGGAACGGGGCTACCTCGGGTTCCGCCGCAGTGGGCCCGGCGGCGAGCAGTGCAACGACGGCGTCGTCCGGCGACTGCAGCCCGACGTGATGATGGTGCTCCAGATGATGGCGGAGATGAACCTTCCGTCCCTCGATTCGATGTCGCCCGACGAAGCAAGGGAGTTCATGACGGCGGGGGCCGCGCAGCGACCGCCAGGTCCGGAGGTGGGGGAGATCGTGGACGGAACGTATCCGGCGGCCGACGGATCGGACCTGGCCTATCGGCTCTATCGGCCCGCCACACCGGGTCCCCACCCAGTGGTGGCCTACTTCCACGGTGGCGGCTGGGTGCTCGGATCGGCCGAATCTGACGATCCGCTCTGCCGGGACTTGTGTGACCGGACCGGCGCCATGATCGTCTCGTTGAACTATCGGCACGCTCCCGAACAACGCTTCCCCGCTGCCGCCGACGATGCGGTCGCTGCCCTGAGATGGCTGGCCGGCGAAGCCGAGCAACTCGGTGGACGGGCCGGACCGATGGCGGTCGCCGGTTGGAGTGCCGGTGGCAATCTGGCCGCTGTGGCCTGTCAGCAGTTGCGCGACGACCCAACCGTGGAGATCGCTGGCCAGGTGTTGTTGACCCCGGTTACCGACGGAGGAGCGCGCAGCTCCTCCTATGCGGAGAACGCAGAGGGCTATGTGCTCACCGCGTCGCTCATGGACTGGTTCTGGGACCATTACGCCGATGAGGCCGACCGGAATGATCCCCGGGCGTCGCCCCTGCGAGCCGAGGATCTGGCAGGCCTGCCCCCTGCACTGGTGGTGACCGCCGAGTTCGATCCCTTGCGGGACGAGGGCGCAGCCTACGCCCGTGCCCTCGATGCAGCCGGCGTGCCGACCAGGCACATGGCATGCCGAGGCCACACCCACACCTCGATCGCGGGGGTGGACATGATCCTTTCAGGGGCGCCCATCCGGGCCGAGATGGCAGCCGCGCTCAGGGCGTATCTGGACTGAACGGCGCAGTCCTGGCCAGGGTGATCGCTCGTCGAAGCACAATCACCCCCAGCACACTGACCGCCATGGCCCCGAAGATGGGGATCGTGTAACTCTCGGTCAAGTCGAAGACGCGGCCCGCAACGGGCGGCCCGATCAAGCCCCCGACCCCACCCGCCGTGTACATGGCGCCCAAAACGGCTCCGAGGCCGGCGAGACCGAACAATTCGGCGGCGGCCGCTGGGCTCAGCGCGACATACCCGCCGTATGCAGTCCCCAGAACGAACGCGAACAGGGCGAGCAGGGCCATGCTCGGCCCGCCCAGGTACCAGATCGGAAAGGACCCGGCGAGCACGACGAAGCAGAGCTGGTAGAGCCGCAACACGCCGAGCAGCCCGGCGAAGCTGGCCAGCACCAACCGCCCCAGCAGCGAACCGATACCCAGGACGCTTACCAGCACGGCGGCGCGAGCGGGATCGATTCCCTGGGTCTCGGCGTAGGGCTTGAGGAACACGAACGGCACGAACAGACCCAACGACATCAGGAAGCCCGCGATGTACATGGCTCTGAACAGCGGAGAGCGGAACAGGGCCCCGAGGCGCACGGGCGGGGCTCCTGCCATCGATGGGGCTGGGGCGATGAGCGCCGCGGCTGCGAGGAATCCAACTGCGGCGACGCCAGCCAGGATCTGGTAGGTGGTGCGCCATCCGTAGGCGTCGATCAGCGCTTGGCTGACGGGAGGACCGAGGATGGTGCCGGCCCCGATACCGGAGACCGCAACACCGAGGGCAGCCGCACGGCGCCGTTGGAACCACCCTGTGACCTGTGACACGACGGGGACGTAGCAGCAGGCCACGCCGAGGCCGATCCCCAGCCCGTAGGTGACGTAGCCGTACTCGATGCGGGGAACCACGGACGTGGCCAGAAGCCCGCCGACCAGGATGGCTGCCCCGACGAGCATGACTGGTCGGGGTCCCCACCGGTCTGATGCTCGGCCGGCCGGGAGGCCCAGGACGAACAGGAAGAAGATGGTCAGGCTGAACAGCAGCGACGTCGACCCGCTTCCCGTCCCGAACTCGGCAGACATGGCGCCGAGAAATGTGGTGAAGCTGTAGGTCACGAAGAACGCTGTCGAGGTCGACAGGAAGGTCGCGAGAACGACCAACCACGCTCGGGCGGAGTCGACGCCGGCCGCCGGGGGTGGGGCATGGGCCGGGTCCAACTCTGACGGCAGGGCGGGGATCAGGCGAACAGGACGCCGCTGCACCGTGTCGAGGTTGATCCCGGCGACGGCCAGGGGCCGCCAGCCGAACCCGCTGAACTCCTCGACCCCTGTCACACCGAGCAGGGTACGTTGCCCCTGAGATTCGTGCTCGTGGGATTCGCCGCCCTCACCGGGCTGCGATGACCGCCACCTCCACGAGCCACTCCGGACGGGCCAGGGCGGGGACGGTGACCAGTGTCGATGCCGCCCGTCCGCCGTTGAGGAAGGCGTCACGGGCGGCCATCACCGGGCCGAGGTCCTCCCCGGCCACGGCGTAGGTGGTCACGGAGACCACATCGGCCGGATCGAGCCCTGCGTCGTCGAGCATGGCCCCGACATTGGCCCACATGACTGCGGCCTGATCGGCGATGTCGGCGGGAACCGAACCGTCCGGGGCGACCGGCACCACCCCGGAGGTGTGGAGCCAGTGGGTTGCCTCGGTGCTCAGCACGGCATGGGCGTAGTTGGCCGCAGGAGGCGCAATGCCATTGGGAGAGATCTCACGTCGCATCCTCTCATCGTCCCACGCCCCGTCCATCACACGATGCCTGCGTCGAGGCTGACCGCCAGGGTCGCGCCGATCTCGGCTGCTTCCTCTAGGTGGCGATCTGTTACCTCGCCGGCCACGACGAGAGGAGGTCGGAACTCCCGCCACTGCAGCCCGGTAGCCAGCTTCTGCACGCTCGCCACCGTGCCGGTGCCGTCGTTGCCGGCCTTGACGAGAAGTTGCCACGGGAGGCCGACGGTCTGGTCGATGCAGGCGTGCCAGATTTCCTCGAAGAAGTGTTTGGTCGCCCCCGCCATCGAGCCGAAGTGTTCGGGGGTGGCAATGACGATGGCGTCGGCGTCGAGCACGGCTTGGACTGTCGCCTCCAGCGGTGATGCGCGGACCACTTCGACCCGGTCCTCGAGATCGAACCCTACGGAGGCGACACCGGAAGCGAAGGCCTGCGCCAACTGTTCCGTGCCACCGGAACGGCTGCGGTGGACGAGCAGGACGTGATGTGCCATCGCCTCAGGCTGCCAGGTCAGGGCTCAGTCCAGCATCGCAAAGGCGTCGATGTCCTGAGGATGGCCTGCAACGAGCAGCTTGTGGCCTGCAGCCAGCACCGTCTCGGGGGTGGCGTTGCGGTACGGACCATCCGGAGGCTTCCAGGCCACCACGGTCACCCCGTAACGGGTGCGCACCATGCGGCGCTCCAGACTCTGTCCTGCGAGGGCGGCAGGGACGCCGGTCTGTACCACCGCGAAGTCCTCCTCCAACTCGAAATATGTGTCGATATTGCCGGTCAGGGTGTGGGCGACCCGGATGCCGGTGTCCTCTTCGGGTCGGATCACCTTCTTGGCTCCGACCCGCTGGAGGATTCTGGCTTGGGTGTCGCTGATGGCCTTCGCCCAGATGTTGCCGACACCGATCTCGGCGAGTTCCGCGGTCACCAGGATGCTTGCCTCGATGTCGCTTCCGATGGCCACGACCACGTGAGCGAAACCTGCTGCACCAACGGCAGCCAGGGTGTCGGGGTTGGTGCAGTCTCCCCGGGTGGTGCTGGTCAGGTGATCGGCGTATTGCTCGACCCGGTCAGGGTCTGAGTCGACGGCGTGCACCTGGTGCCCCCGGCGCATCAGCTCCAGCGCCAGGGTGCTGCCGAACCGACCCAGGCCGATGACGAGAACGTCCGGCTGTTGGTTTCTGCTCAACTGGTGCTCCGATGATCGGGTCGGGGTCAACCGACGGTGATGCGCCCTTGCGGGTAGTGAATGGGTGAGGTCGTCGTTGTGTGGAGGAAGGCGGTGCCCACCACGAGGGGGCCGACCCTGCCGAGGAACATCATGATCATCAGGGTTATCTGGCCGACCGTGTCGAAGTGGGTGGTCAGGCCGCGGGACAAGCCGACGGTCCCGAAGGCGCTGATGGCCTCGAACAGCACGTCGAGGGGTTGCGCGCCCGGTGGCGCCACGGCCAGCAGCGTGAACACGCCGATGGCGACGACCACGACGCCGAGCGAGGTGACCGTCATGGCCTGCCGCTGGATCTTTGCACTGACCTCGCGCTGGTAGGCCGTGCTCGTCTCACGTCCACGAACCTCCGCGACCACCATGAGGATCAGCACGGCAAGGGTCGTCACCTTGATCCCGCCCGCCGTGGAGCCACTGCCCCCTCCGATGAACATCAGGAACCCGTGGAGCAGGACCGATGAGTCTGTCAACTGGGCGGTGTCCACCGCGGCAAACCCGGCGGTGCGAGCCATTGTCGAGAGCATGACGCCGTTGGTCGCCCGATCGACGATGCCGTGCTGCCCGAGGGTGGACGGGTTGCCCCACTCGAAGAGGGTGAGCAACAGCGCTCCGGCGACGAGCAGTACTGCCGTGGTGGCGAGGGTCAGCTTGGTGTGCAGGGTGATGGGTCGAGGTCGGGTGGGGGCACGGCGCCACTGCGACGGCGGAATCCGGCTGACTCGCGGGCGGATGGTAGCGATGAACCGGGTGCTCAGATCGTCCAGCACGGTGATCCCCAGGCCGCCGACCGTGACGGCGACCATGATGGGGACGAGCACGCTGGGGCTTGCCGCGAACCCGAGGGCGCTGTCGCCGAAGAGCCCGAAACCGGCGTTGTTCCAGGCCGAGACGGCGTGGAACAGGCCCCACCAGATGGCGGTGCCCAACCCAACATCAGCGCTGTTCGCAAAGCCGATGGTCAGCGCGGCAGCGATGATGGCTTCTGCGATGACCGAGACGACGACCACGGCCCACAGATGGGCTCCCGGCCGACGGAGCTGGAGGCCGTACTCGCTCAGGGCTCCTTGGCGGGTCCGCTGGTGGAGCGCGACACCGAGCGAGCGAATGAGCAGGGAGGCAAGGGTCATCGTGCCAATCCCACCGAGCTGGATCAGGGCGAGGATGACCAGCTGCCCGAGGTTCGTCCACGAGGTCGGATCGACGACGGTGAGGCCGGTCACGGTCACTGCCGATGTTGCGGTGAAGGCCGCGGTCATGAGGGAGGCGCTGCCCTCGTTCGCCCATGCCCCCGGTAGGGAGAGCAGGACAACCGCACCGATCAGCAAGACCGTGGAGCCGCTGAGGACGATCATGGCCCGGTACTGCTCAGGGCGCCGCGAGGTGGGCAGGGACGTCGCACGGGAGGCCTGCTGATCGGGGTCCTGCTGATCGGGCATCTCGTCGCCCGGTTCGGTACGCATGGCTTGGATCAGCGTACGGGGCCCGGTTCCCCGCAGCGCAGTACCGTGGGGTCATGCATGATCTGGTGATTCGTCGGGGGACCGTCATCGACGGAACAGGCGGTCCGATGCAGGCTGCCGATGTTGCGATCGAGGGTGGTCGAGTCGTTGCCGTCGGTTCCGGTGTCGGCCCGGGCCACCGGGAAATCGATGCGGCCGAGCAGCTCGTGCTGCCCGGTTGGGTCGATATTCATACCCACTACGACGGACAGGCGACCTGGGATCCAGAGATGACTCCCTCGTCGTGGCACGGGGTGACCACCGCCGTGTTCGGGAACTGCGGGGTGGGGTTCGCACCGGTTCGGCCCGGTACCGAGGACTTCCTGATCAACCTGATGGAGGGGGTGGAGGACATCCCCGGCACCGTGCTGGCCGAGGGCTTGGACTTCAGCTGGGAGAGCTACCCCGACTACCTCGACGTGCTGGCATCGGTGCCGAGGGTCATGGACGTCGGAAGCCAGCTTCCCCACGGTGCCTTGCGGTTCTATGTGATGGGGGAGCGGGGGGCCGATCACGCTGCGGTGCCGACCAGCGCAGAGCTGGCCGACATCGAGCGGTTGGTCACCGAAGCCTTCGCAGCTGGGGCGCTGGGGTTCAGCACGAGCCGCACGACCAAGCACAAAGCGGCCGACGGGCGGCTCACCCCGTCCCTGTCGGCCGGTGATCCTGAACTGGCGGCAGTGGCCCGGGCCATGAAGGCCGCCCAGGCCGGGGTGCTGCAGGTGAACTCCGACTTCGGGCCGGGCGAATTCGATCATCTCCGACAGGCCGCCGAGCTGTCCGGCCGGCCCCTGTCGGTCCTCGTGTTGCAGGTCGACAATGCCCCTGAACTGTGGCGGGAGACCCTCGAGCACGTCCATGCGGCCAACGCTGCGGGGGTGGAAGCCACGGCCCAGGTGGGGTGCCGCCCCATCGGGGTGATGTTGGGCCTCGACGTCACGGTGAATCCTTTCAAGAACCATCCGGCGTACCAGGCCATCGCCCACCTCCCCACGGCCGAGCGGGCCGCCCGGATGCGTAATGACCCCGAACTGCGACGGGCCTTGGTCTACGACCGACCGGCAGACAGCCATTCCGCATGGATGGATTACGCCCTTACCCGCGCCTTCGAACTTGGCGACGACCTGGACTACGAGCAGTCACCCGACCGAACGGTGGCCGCCCGGGCGGCCTCGGTGGGGGGCTCGCCCTGGGAACTGGCCCTCGACCTGCTCAGCGAAGGCGACGGCGACAGCCTGCTGCTATACCCGTTCGAGAATTATCACGGCGGCTCACTGGAAGAGATTCGCCAGATGCTCGTCGACCCCTACTCGGTGTGCGGTATCGGGGACGCCGGCGCTCACGTGGGCACCATCTGCGATGCCTCGTATCCCACCTATCTCCTGACGCATTGGGCCCGAGATCGGACCAGGGGCGAACGATTGCCCCTGGAGTTCCTGGTGCACAAGCAGGCCCGTCGAACGGCGGAAACGTTCGGACTGTTGGACCGGGGGGTGCTGGCCCCCGGCTATCGGGCCGACATCAACATCGTCGACTTCGATGCCCTGTCGGTGGGCCGCCCCGAGCTCATCTGGGACCTCCCAGCCGGCGGCAAGCGGCTGGTCCAGAAGGCGAAGGGGTACCGGCACACCTTCGTCCGAGGTATCGAGACCTTTATCGACGGCGAACCCACCGGGGCTCGGCCAGGTGGCCTGGTCCGAGGCGCCCAGGCCGACCCGGGGACGCTTCGATGACCGGATCCACCCCTCGCACCCGATTCCGGGAGGCCATCGACAGTGGTGCCGTCGTCTTCGCGCCCCTGACCCTCGATCCGCTCAACGCCCGCCTCGTCGAGCAGATGGGATTCGGAGCCGGGTACCTCAGTGGCGGTGCTTTGGGGTTTCAGTACGCAGTGTCCGAGGCGCTGCTCACCTCCACCGAGATCGCAGACGTGGCCCGCCGGATCACCGGACGCAGCGGCCTGCCCTTGATCGTGGACGGAGGAGTCGGGTTCGGCGATCCCGTGCACGTGCAGCGTGCGGTGTGGGAGTTCGAGTCGGCGGGTGCGGTGGCCATCGAGTTCGAGGACCAGGTGTCGCCCAAGCGGGTTCATCACCACGTCGGGGTCGAGCACCTGGTGCCTGTCGAGGAGATGTGCGCCAAGGTCGAGGCCGCTGTCGCGGCCCGTACCGACCCCGACCTGCAGATCATCGCCCGGACCGGGGGCATGCGCCACGAGGGTGTCGAGGCGGGGATCGAACGTTTACGGGCCTATGTGGCGGCGGGAGCCGACATCGCCATGGCCTTTTGCCGTGACGGTGATCTGGCCCGGGTGGCCCGGGAGGTCGACGCCCCGATGTCGACGATCACCGGCCTGGACCAACACACGCCCGACGAGTGGGCCGACTACGGGTTTTCCCTGGTCATCGATGCCTTCACCGCCCAGGCGTTGTCGATCGGGGCGACCAGGGACGCGTACCGGAGCTTCCTCGACACGGGCACCACGGGTACCGCCATCGACGGCATGGGGCTTCACGGCGAACTGGTCGGTCTGTGCGGCCTCGAGTCCCTCCTCGAACTCGAACGGCGTACAACGGAGCGAGAGTCGTGACCGAGCCTGGTGCCCTGCCCCTGGACGACATCACGGTGTTGGACCTGACCATTGCCCGGGCCGGACCCACGGCGGTGCGTCAGCTGGCCGACTGGGGGGCCGACGTGCTCCGGATCGAGTCGCCCGGCGACGGGTTCTCCACCGGTGGCCACACCTCTCCCGACTACTTGAACCTGCACCGCAACAAGCGGTCGATGACCATCGACCTCAAGCATCCCCGGGGTCGGGAACTGCTCCATCGGATGGTGGCCGAGGCCGACGTGCTGGTCGAGAACATGCGGGTCAACGTGAAGCACCGGCTCGGCTTCGACTGGGACACCGTGCACGCGCTCAATCCCCGGCTGGTCATGGGATCGATCAGCGGGTTCGGCCAGACGGGGCCGTACTCGGATCGGGGCGGGGTGGATCAGATCGCCCAAGGGCTCGGCGGGATGATGCAGATCACGGGGATCCCCGGACAGGGACCAGTGCGGGCGGGGGTGGCCATTTCCGACGTCACGGCCGGGCTGCAGCTGGCCGTGGGCATCCTGGTCGCCCTCCATGAACGCGAACGCACGGGGGTGGGTCGCTGGGTCCACACCAGCCTGCTCGAATCCATGCTGGGGATGCTCGACTTCCAGGCCGCCCGCTGGACGGTGGCCCGGGACGATCCGCCCCAAGCGGGGAACGACCATCCCACAGCCATCCCCATGGGCATGTATGCCACGGCGGACGGTTACATCAACCTGGCCGCCTCAGGCGGACGCTTGTGGGAAGCCTTTTGTAAGGAGATCGGCCTCCCCGAGCTCTTGACCGACGAGCGGTTCGACCGGGGCTCGAAGCGGTCGGAGCGACGCGATGAGCTCAATGCGATCGTGGCGGCGCGCCTGGCCGAGGAGACGACGGCCTCGTGGGTCGAGCGGTTGAATGCAGTGGGGGTGCCCTGCGGTCCGGTCAACACGGTGGCCGAGGCCTTCGACGACCCCCAGGTCCAGCATCTGGAGATGGCGAAGCCCGTTGCCCATCCGGTGGCCGGTGACATCGAGGTGCTCAAGAACGCAACCAATCTCGACGGGGTGTCGGGTGACATTCGACGGCCGGCTCCCCAGGCGGGGGAGCACACCGAGGAGATCCTGGCTCGCTTCGGGCTGAGCCAGGAGGAGGTCGCCTCGTTGCGGGCCGATCAGGTGATCTGAGCCCTCACCTTCAGGCGCCAGCCGCAGCGAACCCCGTGTCGAGGTCGGCCAGGATGTCGTCGATGGTCTCGAGTCCCACCGAGAGCCGGACCATGCCGGGGGTCACCCCGGTGGCCAGTTGTTCCTCGGGGGTCAGCTGGCTGTGGGTCGTCGAGGCCGGGTGAATGGCAAGGCTGCGGACATCGCCGATGTTGGCCACATGGCTGTGCAGTTGGAGTGATTCCACGAACCGCTGCCCGGCGTCCACCCCGCCCGCAATCTCGAAGGCCAGGACCGACCCGGCACCCTTCGGCAGGTACTGGGCGGCCAGGGCGTGATGGGGGGACGACTCGAGCCCTGCATAGTTCACCCACTCGACCTGGCCATGACCTTCGAGGTACCGAGCGACGGCCTGAGCGTTGGCGACGTGGCGCTCCATCCGCAACGAGAGGGTCTCGATGCCCTGGAGGAACAGGAAGGCGTTCATGGGGGAGACGGCTGCCCCGATATCGCGCAGGAGCTGGACTCGCGCCTTGATGATGTATGCCCCGGGCCCGAGGGCCGGGTAATAGGCCAGCCCGTGGTAGCTAGGGTCGGGCTCGGTGAACATGGGGTGGCGGCCTGACGCGCCGAAGTCGAAGGAACCACCATCAACGATGAGCCCGCCGATCGAGGTGCCATGACCGCCGATGAACTTGGTGGCCGAGTGAACCACGATGTCGGCCCCATGGGCGATCGGGTTGCACAGGTAGGGGCTGGGGACGGTGTTGTCGACGATGAGGGGCACCTGGTTGGCGTGGGCAACCCCCGACACGGCGGCGATGTCGAGCACGTCATTCTTGGGGTTGCCGATCGTCTCCCCGTAGAAGGCCCGGGTGTTGTCCCTGACCGCGCCGGCCCAGGCGTCGAGGTCCTGGGGATCCTCGACGAAGGTCACGTCGATACCCATCTTGGGCAGGGTGTAGTGGAACAGGTTGTAGGTGCCGCCGTACAACGATGGACTGGCCACGATGTGGTCACCGGCTTCGGCGAGGTTGAGCACGGCGAGGGTCTCTGCCGCCTGGCCCGAAGCGACGGCCAGGGTGCCGGGCAGCCCCACCGCGGTCCGGACGCCGCCCTCGAGGGCGTTGATCCGTTCCTCCAGCACGTGCTGGGTGGGGTTCATGATGCGGGTGTAGATGTTGCCGATCTCGGCCAGCCCGAACAGGTTCTGGGCGTGCTGGGCGCTGTCGAAGGTGTAGGACGTGGTCTGGTAGATGGGGACGGCCCGCGCATTGGTCGCCGCGTCGGGGGCCTGGCCCGCGTGGATCATCTGGGTCTCGAAACCCCACTCGTCGGCCATTGTCGCCTCCTTCCCGGGCCGCAGGCCCTGTCGAGCCGGGAACGGTAGCGACTAATCCTGACCAAATCAATCAGGATTACGTGGAGGGAACCAGCGGTGGGTCAGAACCCGGCGTTCTTGTCCACCACGCCCTCGAGCGGACGCCCCTCTCGCACGGCGACGAGATTGCGGCAGAAGCGCTCCATGTTCCGCCTGGCTCGATGCTGACTGGCCCCTGCGGTGTGGGGTGTCATCACACAGTTGTCGAACCCCCACAGTGGGCTCTCGGCCGGGAGGGGCTCCTGGGGGGCCACATCGAGGGCGGCTCCACCGATCGTCCCGTTGGCCAGGGCTCGTTCCAGAGAGGGCCCGTCGATGATCTCGCCCCGGGTCACGTTGAGGAGGATGGCGGTGTCCTTCATCCGACCGAAGAACTCGTCGTTGCACATGGCGCGGGTCTCTTCGGTGAGGGGAAGCCCCACGGCCAGGACGTCGGACGTGGCGACCACGTCGTCGAGCCGATCCATGCCCCAGACCTCGTCCACGCCGTCGGAAGCGGGAACGGGGAACGCGTCGACTGCCTGGACCTCCATGCCGAAGGCCACGGCCCGACGAGCGATGTGGCGACCTGTTCCGCCGAAGCCGACGATGCCCATCGTCAAGCCCTCGAGTTCGACCTCGGAGTACCGCATCATCTCCCGGTTCTCCATGGTCCATCCGTCCGGTCCGAGCTGGATCGCCGTCTTGATACGCCGGGTGAGGGCCAGCAGCAGGCCGAAGGCGGTGTCGGCCAGGTGGCCGCCGACGAGGCCCTTCTCGCCGGTGAGGACGACCTCGCTGTTCACGAACTCGTCGTACATGAACATGTCGACTCCCGACGCGGTGGCATGCACCCACCGCAGGTTCGGAGCCGCCTCGAAGAGCCATTTGGGGGTGATGCCGAGGATGACGTCGGCGTCGCCAGCCAGGGGCAGGGCCTGTTTCGGGCCGTCGACCACGGTCACCGTCGCCTCCGGCCCCGCTGCTTCGGCGATCATGGCCTCTTCCTCGGGGCTGACGTCGGGCAGGGTCAGCGTCTTGGTGACCACCACGTTGAGCGGATGGTCAGGGTGGGCGACAAAGGTGTCGGTCATGAGTAGGTGATCTCCACCCGGCCGAGGCCGGAATAGTCGGTGGTCCAGGTGTCCCCTGGGGACGCGTCGAAGCGACAGTACGCCCCGGTGATGATCTTGTGCCCGGCCTCGATGGCCAGGCCGTGTCGATCCAGGGTCGCGGCCAGACGAGCGATCGACAGGTATGGGGTGTCGACCTCGTCGCGGCTGGTGCAGCGGAATCGTTCCTCGCCATTGCACGACACGACGATCTCGGTGGCGTCGATGTCGTCGATCTGGTCGGGATCGCATCCACCGCCTTCGGCGATGGCCCAGTTGGTGAGGTTGTCGCCGATCAGCAGGGCCATGTTCTGCCCGACCACGGTGCGCCGCTCGTTCAGTTCGTAGCCAGCGGCGGCCCGGGACAGCGACCCTCGTACTTGCTCGGGGGTGACATCGGGTCCAGCGATGCGCTCACCGGCCGTAAAACACAGTTCGGGCTCGATGGAAGGTCCCAGCGAATCGGACCATCGCACGGTTGCCCCCGAGTCCACGAGGCGCATCAGGTGGCCGAATGGTCGATCGTCGATGCCTACCAGCTTCCGGGCTCGCTCCGAGGTGAGCCCGACCTTCCATCCGACCTGGTGGTCGCCCCTGGCCAGGCGACGGGCCAGGATGTCGGCCTGGACAGCCAGCCCGTCGTCGAAGCCGAGGTCGGCGAACAGGGCACCCACCTCGTCGGGCAGGGCGCTGGGTCGGCCGTCGGCTGCTTCGTAGGCAGCCCACAAAAGGTCTGCGGCTGTTCGTTGCTGTGGCGTCATGCCCGCCCGTAGACGTCCTTGTGCTCGCGAATGGCTTTGATGATGCCCCGTCCCGCGGCCTCCATGAGAGCGGTGTTGTCCTTGCGGAGCAGGAACTCGGCCCGCTCGAGGGGGGCGACAAGTCCCTGCACCTTGGGGATCACGTAGCGGGCGAACATGTCGTAGCTCCGGGCCAGGGCGTCGTGGGGTGCCCAGTCGTGGACGAACCCCACGAGGGTGCCGAATCCGCCGGTGAGCTCGTAGAGCTTGGCGATGGCGTCGACTGCGTCGTCAGGGGTGCCGATGATGGCGCCGCCACGAGCGATCATGTTCTCGATGAAACCGTCGGCGTCGGCTGGGTCGATGTGGGAGCTGCCCGGCCGGCTGAGGGTGGCCACGTTGTACTCGTTGTGCCAGTGCAGCAGGCCGTGGCGCACCTCGGCGATGGCTTGCTCGCGGGTCTCGGCAATGTGCCATGGCATCATCACTCGCCAGTTGTCCCGGCTGACCGTGGCCCCCGATTCCTCGGCGTAGGTCTCGGCGAAGCCCCACTGGGTGGGCAGGGCGGCCAGGCCTTCCTCGCTGTAGGAGGCCACCGAGATGACACCGAGGCCGTACTTGCCGGCCAGTTTCATGCCCGAGGGGCTGATCGACGAGGCGGTGACGATTTCCAGCTGTTCCTGGAGGGGCTTGATCTGCAGGAACGCCTGATCGAGGGTGAACCACTCGCACTCGTAGTTGACGGGCTCATCCGAGGTCAGCAGTTGCTGGATGACCCCAATGGCCTCGTCCTGGCGGTCGCGCAACAGCTCGGTGTCCACCCCGAATGTCCGGGCATCGGACGGCAGGGCGCCGGGCCCGGTGCCGAGAATGGCCCTGCCCCTGCTGAGGTGGTCGAGGTGGGCGATGCGGCCTGCCACGTTGTAGGGGTGGTGGTAGGGGAGCGACACCACACCGGTGGCCAGCATGATGTGGTTGGTGCGCTGGGCGGCTGCGGCCAGGAACATCTCGGGGTGGCCGATGGTCTCCCAGCCGCCGCTGTGGTGTTCCCCCACCCACACCTCGTCGTAGCCGAGGCGATCGAACACCTCGCACATCTGCAGGTCGCGTTCGAACTGCAGGGTGGGATGTTCACCGACGGGGTGGTGGGGAGCGATGAAGGTGCCGAAGCGCATGCGAGCCATAGGGGAATTGTCGCGTATTCACACCGTCTCGGCCCGCCGAACTGGCGAGGACCGCGGGTGTGGCCTCCTAGGCTTGGCACATGTCCACGTCACCGACCACGTTCGGCGAAGTCATGCACCTCGAACAGCACGGACCCGATACCTGGGTGGGGCTCTCGCCGAGGTATCACTGGGGACGAATCTACGGGGGTCAGGTCATCGCTCAGGGTCTCTGGGCGGCAATGCAGACGGTGGGCGAGGAGTACCTGTGCCACTCCCTGCACGCCTACTTCATTCGGGGTGGCCAGCTCAACGAACCGGTTCGCTACGAGGTGGACCGTCTGCGCAACGGTCGATCCTTCTGCACCCGTTCGGTGGTGGCCCGCCAAAGCGGGGGAGCGATCCTGAACCTTTCCTGCTCCTTCCAGGTCCTCGAGCAGGACGCCGCGGTCCAGACGGCCCGGATGCCGCTGGCTCCCGATCCGGCAGATGTGCGGCCGCTCGAACCCGACAACTGGCCGTGGATCATGGAACGGCGCCCGCTGGTGTCCTATCCGGGCGCAGGTCAATCGATGGGGTGGGTCCGGCTGGTTGATGACGTGCCCGATGACCCCCGTCTGCATCTAGCCGGCGTCGCCTTCACGTCGGACACCATCCAGTTCAACGCGGCCCGCTCGATCCATCCCCTGCAGGTTCCCCGAGAGCAGTACAACGACGCCTTCATGGGGGCGTCGCTGGATCACGCCATGTGGTTCCATCGACCGATCAAGGCCAACGAATGGCACCTGTACCAGTGGGACTGCCACGGACTGAACAGCTCCCGGGGCATGACGGTGGGCAATCTCTTCGCCGCGGATGGCACCCATGTGGCCTCGGTTGCCCAGGAGGTGCTGCTGCGGCAGCGTCGTTGACTGCCCAATGGCGCTACAGCACCCCGCGACGGCTCTCGCTCCATGGCACGTCGCGGTCGAGGCGAGGCTCGCCGGGGAGGCCCAGCACCCGTTCTCCCAGAATGTTCCGCTGGATCTCGTCGGTGCCACCTCGGATCGACATGGATGGGGCCGTGATGGTCTCGATGTACCCCAAGCCCTCGGTCAGCATGCCGTGGGCTCCAGCGGCCCGGTTGGTGGTGTAGGCGTGGCCCTTGTAGGAGACGACCGATCGAACCTTGGCGCCCGACCCGGCGGGCCCGGGGCCTGATCCACTTCGGGCCTGATCGGCGGCCCGCTGGCCCGTCCAGCGTGATGCCTGGTCGACGGCGTGCTGGGCCATGATCGTGTCTCGGAGTACCGAGTCATCGGTGACCCCCAATTCGACCAGATCGGCGATCCAGGTGGGGAGACGGGCTGCCCGGGCCGCGCCGTCGCCACCACCCCGGCCGGCGCCGCCGGCCCGCTCGTGGGCCAGGATGGTCATGGCCACCCTCCACCCCTCACCGATGTCGCCGACTCGCCAGGCATCGGTCACCCTGGCGCCCTCGACGAACACCTCGCTGAAGTGGGTGTCGCCGTTCATCTGTCCGAGGGGGCGTACGTCGACCCCGGGTTGATCCATCCGGAGGGCGAACATGGTGAGGCCCTTGTGTTTGGGCTGCTCGGGGTCGGTTCGGGCGAGGCAGATACCCCATGACGCCCACATGGCCCGACTGGTCCACGTCTTTTGGCCTTCGAGCACCCATTCGTCGCCGTCCCGGACGGCTCGCATCGACACATTCGCCAGGTCCGAACCGGCATCCGGTTCGGAGAACATCTGACACCAGATCTCGGTTCCCGACGCGATGTCGTGCAACCAGTCATCACGCTGTGTGTCGGTTCCGTGGGCCAAGAGAGCCGGTCCGACCATCCCCAGCCCGATGGCGAAGGGATACAGATCGGGTACCACGTACTCGCGCAGGACCCTTCCGATCAGGGCATTCTCCTGTGGTGACGCGTCCCTGCCGCCGTACTGGGTCGGCCAGGTCGGCACGTGCCATCCACCACTGACCGTGGCGGCCAGGTAGTTCCGCCCGTCGTCGAGGTCGTCGCTTCCCGCTCCCATGGTGGTGAGGCGGGTGTGTGCGGTGCGGCGTTCGAGGAGGGCATCGAGGGCTGCCCGGATGCCGTCGTCGGTCAGGTCCGTCATGATGTCTCCCCAGTGTCGACGGAGGTCACCTGCCAGGTCCGGGTCGTCCGGTGGGCGGTCTCCCACCCGTCGACGGCCTCGGCGATGCTGTCGATCGTCCACATGTCGTCGATCTCGGCCTTGTCGATGGGGGTCCACTCGAGGAAGCGGGCGACCCGGTTGCCGCCCACCCAGTACACCTGCGCCGTCGCCGTGCACTGCTCACTGAGCAGCCACCCCACCAGGGGTGAGATGTTGGCCGGGTCCCATACGTCGAACGAACCGTCCTCTGGGGCAGCGATCCGGTCGGCCAGGCCCGGCGTGTTGAGGGTCATCCGAGTGCGGGCCGAGGGGGCGATGGCATTGACCCTCACCCCGTACCTGCCGAGTTCTCGGGCTGCGATCACCGACATGGTGGCGATGGCCGACTTGGCGGCCCCGTAGTTGATCTGGCCCGGGTTGCTGTGGAGTCCCGACGTGGACGAGGTGTTGACGATCGAACCGCTCACCGACTGACCGGCCTTGGTCTGCTCCCGCCAGTACGCCGCCGCATGGCGCATCATCAGGAAGGTGCCCTTCTGGTGGACGTTGATGACCAGGTCGAATTCCTCCTCGGTCATGTTCACCAGCATCCGGTCTCGCAGGATCCCGGCGTTGTTCACCACCCCGTGGAGATCGCCATAGGTCTCGACCGCCTGGTTGATGATCCGTTGAGCGCCTTCCCAGTCGGCCACCGAGTCGCCGTTGGCCACCGCCTCACCCCCGGCAGCCCTGATCTCGGCCACCACCTCATCGGCGGGACCCATGTCGGCGCCGGTGCCGTCCTGAGCTCCTCCGAGGTCGTTCACCACCACCTTCGCTCCCTCGGCTGCGAACAGCAGGGCATGGGCCCGTCCGACCCCCCGACCGGCGCCAGTGACGACGATGATCCGTCCGTCAAGTGCTCCCATGGATGTTCCTTCCTTCGATCAGCGACGCTGGAAGTTCGGGGTGCGCCGTTCGTTCATGGCGTTGACCCCTTCCTTCCAGTCCGCAGTCGTGCGCAGTCGGTCCTGTTCGGCCTTCTCGTGGTCGGTGGCCGCCTTGATGGCTGCGGGGAGGTGCCCGCGCATGGTGGCTCGGATCGACTCCACGGCCAGGGGAGCCGAGGTCGCGATCTCGACCGCAAACTCGTGGGCGGCGTCCCGCAGGCCTTCGAGGGGGGCGAGGCGATCGGCCAGTCCACAGGCCACGGCCTCCTCACCGTTGATGCGGGCCCCTGTGTACAACAGCTCCAGGGCCTTCTGGTGGCCGACCAGGTTGGGAAGGGTGACGGTGAGGCCGAAGCCTTGATGGAATCCGAGGCGGGCGAAGTTGGCCGTGAAGCGGGCCTCGGGGGCAGCAACTCGGAAGTCGGCGAAGCAGGCGACACCGAGGCCGCCGCCCACGGCGGCTCCTTGGATGGCAGCCACCACCGGCTTGTTCTTGGAGAACAGGTCGAAGGCGGCGTCGTAGAGGTGTCGGGGGCTCCCGTCAGGGTTGGTGGCGACGATGTCGCCGCCCCGGCGGCCGTCCTGGCCGAACTGCGCTCCCGCGCAGAAGTTCTTTCCCTCTGCGCACAGCACGATGGCTCGGCAGCCATCCTCGTCGTCGAGGTCGCCGAAGGCCTGAACGAGGCCGTCGATGAGGTCGAGGTCGAAGAAGTTGTTGGGTGGTCGCCGAATCTCCGCAGTGGCGACGTAGTCGTCGCCGAGGGTCACGTGGAGGTCGCCGTAGGTCCCGAATTCAGCCATGGGGCGACTGTACTTGCCCTCCGTCGGCCATGACGGAGGGCGTGGCGGTCCCTAGAGGTCCATGTCGCCGCCGGCCATGCGACCGAAGATGGTCCGGGACAGGATCTCGTTGGTGCCATCGGCCACGTTGATCACCCTGATGGTGTGGTACGCCTCGGCCAAACCCAGTTCGTTGGTGAAGCCCATGGCCCCGTGTGTCTGCATGGCCCGGTCGACGGCTCGCAGGCCGGCCTGGACCGAGTAGGCCTTGGCCATCGACAACTCCTTGACGGCCCGGTGGCCCTGGTCGAGGAGCCGTGCTGCGTTGAGCCCCATCAGGTGAGCTGCGTGGATCTCGGTCGCACAGTCGGCGAGGGGAAAGCTCACCCCCTGATACGAGGCGATGGTCTGGCCGAAGGCCTCCCGTTGCTGGCTGTAGTCGACGGCTCGCTCCAGGGCCCAACGGGCGAGGCCGACCGAGCGGGCCGAGTTGTAGATGCGGCCCAACGAGACACCGGACAAGCCGATGGCGAAGCCCTGGTGGAGTTCCCCTACCAGCTGCCACGGCTCGACTCGTACCTCGTCGAACACGGATTCTGCTTCCGGCCCACCGGGCTCACCCCACATGGTGACGATCCGTTCCACCTGGAACCCCGGTGCGTCGGTCGGCACGACAAAGGCGCTGATCCCGCCCTTGCGGGCGGCTGCCAGATCAGGATCGGTGACGGCGAGAACGATCATCCACTCGGCGATGGGGACATGGGTGGTCCAGATCTTGCGCCCCGAGATCAGCCACCCGTCACCGTCGGGCACTGCTCGGGTCCGGATGCGGGTCGCATCGGACCCCGCATCGGGTTCGGACATGCCGAAGCACATCATGGCGTCACCGGCCATCAGCGGCGCGACGACCTCGGTCGCCGCTCGCTCACTGACCGCTTCGAGCACCCGGCTGGGGCCGAAGGCCCAGTGGGCGATGGTGAACTGGCCCAGCCAATTGGCCCCACCACACAGGTGGTAGATCCGCTCCCAGGCGGCGTAGTAGGCCAGGTGACCCAGTCCGCCGCCACCCATTGATGCCGGAACGGCCAGGTTGAAGTACCCGGCCCGGGCCGACGCCTGGCGGATCTCGTTGATGATGGCGACCACCTGGTCGCTGTAACGGCCGGTCTCGTCGTAACGCTGCCGCACGTCGTCGAGGAGGGCGTGGTTGTCCTCCCAGCGAGGGATGACCTCAGCTCGGGTGAAGGCGTCAACGCCTTCGACCACGGCCTGGACATCGTCGGGGAGTTCCCACGCAACTGCAGAGCTCATCGGGTCACCCTTGCACACCGCAGGCGATTCAGCCCGGGGAAGGCAGGGTCAACAGGCCAGCGCCGCGGAGCCGCCGGTCACCAACGGGTAGAGGCCGTCGGCTCCCTGGGCCACCGTCACGTCTCCCAGCCAGCGGGACCATTCGGCGTCGGACCCGTATTCCTTGCGCCACGACCACAGTCGGCGGCTCAGGTGATGCAGGGCGTACTCCTGGGTCATTCCCATTGCCCCGTGGGCCTGGTGGCAGGCTTTGGTGGCTCGGGCAGCGGCCTGGTTGGCCAGGAGCTTGGCAGCAGCCGTCTCGAACCGGCCGGCTCCCCGTTCGGCCTCGCGGCCAGCTGATTCGGCAGCCATACGGACCAGGGCTGCGTCTTGGGCAGCCCACACCAGATGTTGCTGCACGGCCTGGAAGCGGGCCACCGGCCGACCGAACTGCACCCGGTCGTTCGTGTAGGTGACCGTGAGCTGGCTCATCTTCTCGATGGCCCCGGCCATCAGGGCAACCCTCGACAGGGCGCCCCTGAAGCGGAACGTAGTGGCGTCGACCCCTGGACCGGCTGCTGCAACCGGGGCGCTAACTCCGTCGAACACGACGGTGTCGCGGGGTTCACCGGCCATGTTGGTCATCGGCACCACGGAGCAGTCGCCCGCCGCGATGGACGCCACCATGGGCGCTCCGTCCACCTCGATGAGAGCGGCGATCCGCTCGGCTGATCGAGCCCACGGCACCCGGGGAGCTTCGCCGTTGAGGGTGACGGTGTCGCCGTCGAGGTGGGCCGTCAGTGATGTGCCGCTGGTGTGCGGTACCACGGTCACCACGCCGGCCGGAAGGTCGTGCCCCGACGAGGCGAGCAGCCACCCGCCGAGCACGCCGGTCTCGGCGGCAGGGATGGGGGCTGCGTGGTACCCGACAATCCGCAGGACTTCGAGGGCATCGAGCAGGCTGCCCCCCGAGCCGCCCTGCTCCTCGGGGATCGAGATCCAGGGGAAACCGGTCTCGGCGAAACCGTCCCAGATCTCGGGGGCACCCCCGTTGGCCTCGGCCGCTTGCACGGCCTCGTGGCTGCACGAGTCGGCGAAAAGGCGATCGGCGGTTTCGGTGATGAGGTCGTCGACGTATGGCGATCCGGTGATGCTCATGATCCGCCCCTTCAGACTTCGAGGCCTTGGAGGCCTTTGGAGGCCACGGACCGCAGGATCTCGATCGTGCCGCCCCGGATGGTGTTCCCGGGGAAGGTGACGACGCAGTCGGCCAGGAGCCGCTCGAACATCGACGCCGAGTCGGGCGAGTACTCGAGGTCGATGAGTTGGACCAGCTTCTCGATCACTTCCTGCTCGAAGCGGGTGCCCATCTCCTTGACCAGCGACGATTCCACGGAGGGGGCCTCGCCTTGGTCGATGAGCCTGGCCACCGACAACGACAGGTTCCGGATACCCCACCAGCGGGCGATCATCTCTCCGAAGAAGTCGCGGATGGCAGGTTCCATGTCGGAGCCCTGCTGCTCGCGCAGGAGTTGCTCGATGGTGGAGAAGGGCGACAGCCAGCGGTCGGGCCCGCCCCGCTCGTAGGCCATCTCGGTGGTGTTCTGATGCCAGCCCATGCCCAGGTCGCCCAGCACGTTGGCGTCGGGGACGAAGACGTCGTTGAAGGTCACCTCGTTGAAGTGGTGGGTGCCGTCGAGGAAGGGGATGGGGCTGATTTCGAGGCCGGGGGACCGGAGGTCGATCAGCATCTGGGTCAGGCCGGCGTGCTTGTTGCCGTCCTCGATGGGGGCGGTGCGCAGCAGGCACACGAACCAGTCGTTCTCGTGAGCACCCGAAGTCCAGATCTTGGTGCCGTTGATGAGCCAGCCATCGTCGGCCCGCTCGGCCCGGGTGGATACCGATGCGAGGTCGGACCCGCTGTCGGGTTCGCTCATCCCGATCGAGAAGCCCAACTCTCCGCGGCAGATGGCCGGCAGGAAG
>JAYPWI010000008.1:48556-57437 GCA_038135065.1 Acidimicrobiales bacterium | reverse complement strand
AAGCGCTCCCGCTGCTCGTCGTTGCCGAACTTCAGGATGACGTTGCCCGTCTGGCGGTCGGCGACCCAGTGGTGGCCCACGGGAGCCCCCCACCGGAGCATCTCTTCCACGACGATGAAGCGGTCGACGGCCTTGCGGTCGCTCCCGCCCCACTGGGTGGGAAGGGCCATACCCACCCAGCCCCGAGCGGCCATCTTTTTCGAGAACTCCTTGTCCTTGTGGGCGGCCATTCCCAGGCAAGGGGTGTGTGATCCAGGTGGGAGCTCCTCGGCGAGGAATTCGCGGACCTCGGCCTGCAGGGCCAATTCCTCGGCGGTCAGCTCAGTCGGTGTGAAGCGCATGGTGACCTCAAAACTACCCCGGCACGCGGATGCGTGTCGCAGCAGTGGGAGGTTTCGGTGGCGCTTCGGACGCTCAGCCCAGTTCTGAACCCACGACGGCCACGAAGGACACTGCTGCGCCCGGTCGACCGCCCAGGTTGTGGGTCAATCCGAGGGTTTTGTCGGTGTCGATCTGGCGTTCGGGTGGGGCCTCGCCGCGTAGCTGCAGCCAGCACTCGAAGAGCATGCGGAGGCCCGACGCCCCGATGGGATGCCCGAAGCTCTTGAGGCCGCCGTCGGGGTTGACCGGAAGGTCACCGTCGAGGTCGTAGGTGCCGGCGAGCGCTTCCTTCCATCCCAAGCCGCGCTCCGCGAACCCGAGGTCCTCCATCAAGACCAGCTCGGTCGGGGTGAAGCAGTCGTGCACCTCGGCCATGGCGATCTGGCCCCGGGGGTCGGTGATGCCAGCCTGTCGGTACGCTTCGGCCGCTGACGCCTCGACCTCACGGAAGGTCGTGTAGTCGTAGCTCGGATCCAGGCCACCGGTTGCCGGCCCCGCAGCGAAGGCCAGGGCCTTCACGTACAGCGGCTTGTCGGTGTAGCGGTGGGCGTCCTCGGCCCGCACGATCACGGCGGCCGCCGACCCGTCGCTCACCCCCGAGCAGTCGAAGATGCCGAGGGGACCAGCGACCAGAGGCGACGAGGCGATCGTCTCCTTGGCCACTTCCTTGCGGAACTGGGCTCGTGGGTTCAGGGCACCGTTGCGGTGGTTCTTCCAGGCGATGCGGGTCATCACCTCCTTCATGTCCTCGTCGCTCACCCCGTACTTGTGGGCGTAGGCGGGAGCCAGGAAGGAGAAGTTTGCCGGCGCAGTGGTGGCGGCCAAGGTGCCGTCACTGGGTGGGCGGTTGCCCGTGAGGCCCGAATAGCCAGAGTCCTTGAGCTTTTCCACGCCGATGGCCATCACCACGTCGTATGCCCCAGAGGCCACTGCGTAGCAGGCGTTGCGGAACGCTTCGGATCCGGTGGCGCACATGTTCTCGAGGCGGCTCACCGGCTTGTAGTCCAGCTGGAGGGGCTTGGACAGGGTTAGGCCAGAGATACCCGACCCGCTGGTGCCCAACCAGTACGCGTCGACGTCGTCCTGGGTCACACCCGCCGAGGCGTATGCCTCGTGGGCGGCGTCGATCAGGAGTTCGTCGACTCCCTTGTCCCAGTGTTCGCCGAAGGGGGTGCACCCCATCCCGACGATTGCAACCTGATCCCTGATCCCGTGGCTGGCCATGGTTCCCCCTCGAACGAGCCGATGCCTCAACTCTAGGGGGTGTGGGTATGTGATGAGGTCGTCAGGTGAGCTACCTCAGCTGCGGGCCGCCTCCACGAAGGGTTCGATGCGGGCCAGGTTGGCATCGAGGAACTTGAGCCCCTGCCGCAGGAAGGGGATGAGCAACTGGGTTGCCCCGGCGTCGCGGTACTCGTCGACCAGGGCCGGGTCCATCCGATCGTCGACGGCGCCCACGATGATCTCCAGCTCGGACACCGACCGGCCCTCCGCTTCCATGAAGCCGGTCAGCCGTTCGATCATGGCCGCCGTCTCCTCGGGCGAAAGGTTGATGCCGTACCAGCCGGTTCCGTAGCGGGCGGTACGCCGCAGGGCTCCGTCAGAGTGTCCGCCGACGGTGATGGGAACCATGGGCGACTGCACGGGCTTGGGGTACACCCGGCAGGCGGGCAGGGTGTACATCTCACCGTGATACTCGCTGACCTCCTCGGTCCAGCAGGCCGTGATCACGTCCAGGTATTCGTCGCACCGCTTGCCCCGTTGCTCCCACGGCGCACCCACCGCGGCGAACTCCTCCCAACTCCAGCCCACGCCCACCCCAAAGTCGAGGCGACCGCCGCTGAGGAAGTCGAGAGTGGCGTACTCCTTGGCGACGTAGACCGGGTTGTTCTGGGGAAGGATGCAGATGCCGGTTCCCAGGCGCAGGGTGGACGTGCAGGCCGCGAGGAACCCGATGGAACCCACCATGTCCATCAACCCACTGCCCTCGGGAAAGCGGAACACACCGTCGGGGCTGCCCGGATAGCGGGAGTCGTAGCTGTCGAAGGTCACGACGTGTTCGCCGAGCCAGATGGAATGGATCCCCATGGCTTCGACACGGGGACCGAACTCCGAAAGGAACTCGGGGCCCGCAACCGGTGACCGCAGTGGGGTGAACAACCCGATGTCGATGGCGTCCCGGCCGGAGTTCGATGTGACGTGGTCGGTCATGTGTGATCCCCCTGTCCGGCCGGGCCCTCAGACCACGGCCGTGGATTCCCGGTCATCCTGGTTACCCTACTCCTGCATGCGGATCACCCACCTGGGTCACGCAGGGTTCGTCGTTGACACCCCGCACTGTGTCCTTGTCGTGGACCCCTGGTTTTCCCAGCGTGGCGCATTCGACGGGGCCTGGATGCAGTTCCCCCGCAATCACCACCTGGCCGCTGGTGTCCGCACGGCGCTCGAGAGCGAAACCCGGGAGCGGGTGCTCTACGTCAGCCACGAGCACAAGGACCATTTCGATCCCGACTTCCTCGCAACGGTCGACCTCAGTGAAGTCTCCGTGGTCATTCCTCGGTTCAGACGGGCCGCCCTCGCTGACCAGCTGCGGGCCCTGGCCCCACGGCGAGTGGAGGAGATCGAGGACGGCGGCTCGATCGTGGTCGGCGATCTCGAGCTCACGGTGCTGGTGGACGACAGCGAGATGGATCGGGATTCGGCGATCCTGATCGACGACGGTCGGCACCGGTTCCTGGATCTCAACGACTGTCGCCTCAACGATCGACTCCCCGAGGTGAAGGCCGCGGTCGGCGAAGTCGACGTCTTCGCCTGCCAGTTCTCCGGTGCCACCTGGCACCCCACCTGCTACGAGTACCCCCCTGAGCGTCGTGCCGAACTCTCGGTGGCCAAGCGCAACGGCAAGTTCGAGGCGGTGGCGAGGGCCATCGAGGTGCTCGAGCCGCGGGTGTACCTCCCATCGGCGGGCCCCGCGTGTTTCCTAGATCCCGATCTCGTTCACCTGAACTTCGAGCGGGACAGCGTCTTTGCTCGCAACGGCGACGTGATCGCCTACCTCGAGAAGCGCCTGGCGTTCGGGGCTCGACCGCTGATGCCGGACCTGATGCCCGGTGACGTGTTGGACGTGGACACGTCGACCTTCACGGAGCTCGGCGAGGAACGGGTGGCCGAGGAAGACGTTCGTTCCTACATCGATCAGTACGCATTGGCGTGGAGCCCGCCTGAGGCGTCGATGACCCCGTTGTCAGATGCCGACTGTGTCGACCTCGTCGACCGGCTCGCCATCGAGCTGCAAGCGAAGATGGACAACTTCCCACTCGGCGACCGTATCTCGATCCCTCTGTACATGGGAGTGACGGCGACCCAGACGCAGTGGTTGAGGATCGACTTTCAGCACCGGACCGTGGCCAGGGCTGAAGGAATCCGTGAGGACTCCTTCTACGCCCTCAGGGCTCCCGCGTGGCAGTTCCGGCGTGTTCTCGACAGGGCAATGACTTGGGAGGAGTTCGCCCTGAGCTTCCGCATGACCCTGCTCCGGGTTCCTGACGTGTACCAGCCGCTGCTCCACGCCTTCCTACTGGGCGAGGCGGCAGATCTCGCCCACTATTGCGGGGCTGTTCTGGCGATGGAGGCGGACGCAGCGCGGATCACGGTGACGGCGGGGGGATGTCGCTACGAAGTCGACCGGACTTGTCCTCACCTAGGAGCCGACCTCAGTGCCGGGTGGATCGACGAGGACCGCTTTCTGGTATGTCCACGCCACCGTTGGCGCTTCGATCTCGCGTCAGGCGGGGTGTGTGAGACCAGCGAGGACTCGATCAACGCCACCCTGCTCGGCGACAACTGATCGCTGCCCAACAGAGGTCAGCGGCTGGCCGCCATGATGCCGCCGTCGGGGAACAGGATCTCGCCGGTCACGAACGACGCCTCGTCGCTGCAGAGGTACAGGCAGGCGTTGGCGATGTCGTCCGGTTCGCCGAGACGGCCCAACGGGGTTTCCCGTTCGCGGGCGCTCACCCAGCGGTCACTGCTCGTGGCCGCTCCGCTCATCGAGGTGCGGATGAAGCCAGGCCCGACCGCGTTCACCCTGATGCCGAACCGACCGAACTCGATGGCCGCGCACTTGGTCAACATCCAGACGCCGGCCTTGGAGACGCAGTAGTCCGACGAGCCCATCAGGGCGGTCGTACCGGCAACCGACGCGATGTTCACGATGGCCCCGCCAGAGCCCTCGTTGCGCATGGCTCGGCCCACCGCCTGGTTCGTCAGCATGACGCCGGTGAGGTTCACGTCGATGACCCGCTGCCAGCTCTCCACTGACTTGTCGAGGAGGAACATGTCGCCCTTGTCGTACAGGTCCTGCCCGCGCTGGTCCTCGGGTTCCCGGCTCACGTAACCGGCATGGCTGATACCCGCTGCGGCCACGCACGCGTCGACCCGGCCGAACCGCTCGACGGTGGCTGCGACCATCGCCTCGACCTGGTCGGGCAGCGATGTGTCGACTGCGACGTAGCCCGCCTCTGTCCCTGACGCTGCCAGCTCATCGGCGACGGCGGATGCTCGTTCGGGGTTCAGGTCGGCCACCATCACTGCGGCACCTTCGGCGGCGAACCGTGTACAGCACCCCCGACCGATACCCGAGGCACCCCCGGTGACCAGCACCACCTTGCCGTCCATCCGACCTGTCATTACCTGCCTCCACGGTTCGCGTCCGACGACACTATCCCTCCTGCGAACGCGGCTATCGGGTGGGGCGTCGCCCATTCCCCTCGGACCGCGTCGCTCCGCGCTGGGTCGGTCTGGCAGAGAATGAAGGATGGGTGGGTCGGCGTCGGGCAAGATGGCATCCGTGCTCGAAGACGGAGTTGCCAAGCAGATGCTCGAGAACGGGATCGATGACGAGGGTCCTCTGCCCGCTCCCCTCGACGTCTATCGCGATGTGGTGCGTCCGGAGTGGATCGACTTCAACGGTCACATGAACGCCGGGTATTACATGGTCGCGTTCGACGACGCGATCTCGCCGTGGAGCCGCTTCTACGGAATGACAGACGACCATCGAGCCCGACACAGGGTCACGACCTTCTCGGCTGAGAACCACATCACCTACGAACGGGAGCTGCGGGAAGGCACGCGGATCGGCATCACCACCCAGCTGTTGGCGTATGACAGAAAGCGGATCCACGCCTTCCAAGTCATGTACGAACTGAACTCTGGTACCGAGGCAGCGACCAACGAGGTCATGTCGTTGCACATATCGGAAACGACGAGACGGGTGTCGGAAATGGACGATGTCGTGTTCGAACGGCTGGGTCGGGTGTGGGCCAGCCACCGCTCGCTGCCCTGGCCCCGTCAGGCTCGACGGATCATGAACGTCAAGGGATGGGAGTACCCGACATGACCGATGTAGCGGCACCAGGCCCACGACTGTCCGGCAAACGGGCCGTCATCACGGGTGGTGGCCGGGGAATCGGCAAGGCGATCGCCCTCGCCTACGCAGCCCAGGGTGCCCGCTGCGTGATCACCAGCAGAAAGGCCGAGGACCTCGAGTCGACGGCCGCCGCAGGGCCGGATGGGGCGCTTGTTCCCGTGGTGTGCGATGTGGGAGACGGCGCGTCTGTCGAGGCAATGGCCGAAGCTGCCGTCGACGCGCTGGGTGGGGTCGACATCGTGGTGAACAACGCAGGCATCCATGCAGCAGGTCGTTTCCTCGACATCGAACCTGCGACCTTCGCCGAGCTCTACAACGTGAACGTCGTCGGCATCGTCCGGGTGAGCCAGGCCTTCGTTCCGGCCATGGTGGAAGCCGGGCGGGGCGCCGTGGTCAACATCGCGTCGACCGCTGGACTGTTCGAAAGTCCGGGTCAGTCGCCCTACAACGCATCCAAGCACGGGGCCGTCGGTCTGACCCGCTGCATGGCCCTCGAGCTGGCCCCGACCGGGGTCACCGTGAACGCAATCTGCCCGGGATTCGTGGACACCTCGATGATCGACGGCTTCGCCACGATCACCGGGCTCGAGGCGGATGCCCTCAGGTCGTCGCTCTCTGCGAGAACACCGATGGGGCGAATGTTGCAACCCGAGGAAGTGGCCAGCCTTGCCGTGTACCTGGGGAGCGATGAGTCCTCGGGCATGACCGGTCAGACGATCGCGATCTCCAACGGTATGCGGATGCACTGAGTCGTCGTGATCGGTCGGCCCTGGCCGGTCCGTTAGTCTGACTTGATGCCCGAGTATCGCTCACTGACCTCGACCAGCGGCCGCAACATGGCCGGAGCCCGCGCCCTGTGGCGGGCCACCGGCATGACCGACGAGGACTTTGCGAAGCCCATCGTCGCGGTGGCCAACAGCTTCACCCAGTTCGTGCCAGGCCACGTCCACCTCAAGGATCTCGGTCAGATGGTGGCCAGGGAGATCGAAGCTGCGGGCGGGGTTGCCAAGGAGTTCAACACCATCGCAGTCGACGACGGCATTGCGATGGGCCACGACGGCATGCTGTACAGCCTGCCGAGCAGGGACTTGATCGCCGACAGCGTCGAGTACATGGTCAACGCCCATTGCGCGGATGCCCTGGTCTGCATCAGCAACTGCGACAAGATCACCCCGGGGATGCTCAATGCTGCGATGCGCCTGAACATCCCGACCGTCTTCGTGTCTGGCGGTCCCATGGAGGCGGGTAGGACGAAGCTGGCTGAGACGAAGGTGGATCTGATCAACGTCATGGTCGTTGCGGCGGACGACTCCGTCAGTGACGCCGATGTGAGCGAGATGGAGCGTTCGGGTTGTCCCACCTGCGGCTCCTGTTCCGGAATGTTCACTGCGAACTCGATGAACTGCCTGACCGAGGCCATGGGGCTGTCCCTGCCGGGCAACGGGACCCTGGTGGCCACCCATGCCGACCGTAAGGAGTTGTTCCTGCGAGCCGGGCGCCTGGCGGTGGAGCTGTGCCGCCGGTACTACGGCGAGGGCGACGACTCCGTCCTGCCTCGCAATGTCGGGAGCTTCGAAGCCTTCGAGAACGCCATGACCCTCGACATCGCAATGGGGGGGTCGACCAACACGATCCTGCATCTGTTGGCGGCTGCCCAAGAGGCCGAGCTGGACTTCACGATGGCCGACATCGATCGCCTGTCCCGCAAGGTCCCCAACATCTGCAAGGTCGCCCCGGCGACGGACCTGTATCACGTGGAGGATGTGCACCGAGCCGGGGGCGTGATGGGCATTCTGGCCGAGCTCGACCGAGGAGGCCTGATCAACAACCAGGTTCCGACCGTCCATGCGCCGACCATGTTCGATGCCCTGGCGGCCAATGATGTGGTCACCAACTCCGACCCCGACCTGCACACCTTCTTCAGAGCCGGTCCGGCCGGTATCCCTACCCAGGTGGCGTTCAGCCAGGCCGAGCGATTCAACAAGTTGGACCTCGATCGGGACCGAGGCTGTATCCGTTCGGTGGACAGCGCCTACAGCCGTGACGGCGGCCTCGCCGTGCTGTACGGCAACATCGCCGAGAACGGTTGTGTGGTCAAAACCGCAGGGGTCGACGAGTCCATTCTCCGGTTCTCGGGCAAGGCCCACGTGGTGGAGAGCCAGGAGGAGGCCGTGGAGCACATCCTGGGTGACCTCGTCGAGGCCGGTGATGTGGTGGTCGTGCGCTATGAGGGCCCGAGAGGGGGCCCGGGAATGCAGGAGATGCTGTACCCCACCTCCTACCTCAAGTCCAAGGGTCTGGGGAAGGCCTGCGCGCTGCTCACCGATGGTCGGTTCTCGGGAGGCACGTCGGGGTTGTCCATCGGTCACGTCTCGCCCGAAGCGGCGGCCGGAGGGGTCATCGGGCTGGTCCGCAGCGGGGATCGCATCGAGATCGACATTCCGAATCGTTCGATCCAGTTGATGGTGGACGATGACGAACTGGCCCGCCGCCGTGTCGAGCAGGACGAGTTGGGGTGGCAACCTGCCGAGCCGCGGCCTCGCAAGGTGTCCACTGCGCTCAAGGCCTACGCCCTGATGGCCACCAGTGCCGACCGTGGCGCAGTGCGGGACCTCAGCGGCCTGGTCTGAGAACGCAGGTCAACTCTGCTGCACCAACTCGCCGACAAGGGCCAGGTGCTCGGGGGTCAGCGGGCCCCCCACCTCTGATTGGCTCGCGTCGCTCAGCAACCACATGGCGAAGGCTTCCGCCCAGTCGCCTGCACCTGATGCAAAGTCCGATCGCGCCCCCTCGGGTGGCCACCAGGCGGTCGACTCGAGGCCGCGGGCGCTCAGCCAGCGCGCCCGGTCCTCGCGGGTGAGCGATGTGACATCGACCGCATGCCCGAGTTCATGGGCCAACACCTCGGCGACGTCCCGAGGGGTCTGGTCCGAGCGCACGTAGATCTCGATGCGTCGCTGATCAAAGTGGGCGTAGCCGAGACGCTCGGGAACCCTGTCCTTGAACACGATGGTCCAACCCGGCAGCCGTGTCTGCCAATCGAAGGGGATCTGCTCGAGAGCGGTCGCCCCG
>JAYPWI010000008.1:46067-48456 GCA_038135065.1 Acidimicrobiales bacterium | reverse complement strand
GGAACCCCTGTCAGTTCACCGAGCGCTGCTACCTCGTCCTGCCGAATGACCAACCGAGCGCCAGACGGGCGCCCCCGAAGCTCATGGACTAGGTGGACATAGCGGTCGGCGATCTGCTCTACTCCGGCTCGTCGTGGCAGCCTCGTCTGTCGGTGGGCAACCGTGAGCTTGCGGCCGTCAAGGCGCAGCGGGGCAGACCAGCGCGGGGAGAGCAGGATGGCCCCATCGGCCTCCAGCAGCTGGGCGGCCCGTCGCAAATGGGCTTCGGGAAGTGATGTTGGGTCGATGTCGGTAGCCGGCCCCGATGCGACGCCCAGCAGGTCGGCCAGGCGCAGTCCTGCAAAGGCCAGTTGCTCGCGCACGAGGGCAGCTAGCCGCGAAACCGGTACCAACTGCAGGTCCGGGAGCATCATCGACGGACTGACCATTCTCCTGTGGAGATCGGTGTCAAGGCCCCGAATGTGAGTGCAGCCCATCGACGGGGCTGTTCTGGTCGATACGGTGCAGCCATGGAGATTTTCGGCGTCGTCAATGCGAGCCCCGATTCGCTGGCCACCTTCTCGGTAGCAACGACCTACGAATGCGCTGTCGAACGGTGTCGGGCCCTGCTTGACGCCGGGGCCGACGGTATCGATATCGGAGCGCAGGCGTCGCATGGCGATGCGGCCTTCGTGCGACCGGACACTGAGTGGCAGCAACTCGAGGGCCCCCTCCGTGCCGCAGTGGAGACCGGTAGGCCGGTGTCGGTCGACACCTGGCAGGTGGAAACTGCCAGGCGGGCTCTCGACGCCGGGGCGCAGGTGCTCAACGCTGCCGATGCCCTGCAGGGCGACGAGATGATCACCCTGGCTGCGGAGCGGGAAGTGGTGGTCGTCTTGCCCTTCATGCTGGGCCCCGATCCGCGTCACCTCCGGCATGTCACTGGGGACCCGGTGCAGGTGATGGTCGACTGGTTCGAGGTCCAGTTGGCCCGAGCTGCTCGGTGGGGTATCCGCGAGCGGTTGTTGCTCGACCCGGGCACAGGATTTGCCCCCGCACATTGGGATTGGTCAGAGCGGTACCAGTATCAAAAGGCCATCTACAGCGGTCTCGATCGCCTGCGACCGTTCGGGCTGCCCATCTATGTCCCCATTGCCTGGAAGCAGACCCCCGACCGGCTCGAGCTGATCGACATCGTGCTGTCCCACGATGTCGACTATGCGCGCGCACACATACCGGAGCAGATCCGCGAACGAGAGGCCGCCGTCAGGGCAGGAACCCCTCTTCCGACAACGGCCTTGGCCGAGGCCTACCTGGACTGACGCCCCTACTGGCCGGCGAGCGTAAAGGGGCCTGTGGTGCTTGGCTAGGGTGCGGTGGGTGAGCGAGAACCTCCGGAACTACACCAAAGCCCTGTTCGGGTTCGATGCCGTCGTTGCCAGGGTCCTTCCTGACCAGTGGACCCGGCCGTCCCCGTGCGAGGGATGGTCGGCCAGTGATGTGCTCGCACACAACATCGGCATGTGCGAGATGATCGCCGGCTTTGCATCGGGTCGCGGTGCTGACGGCCCGGGGGTCGCCGACCTCGTCGAACCGCAACGCGACTGGCAAGCGGCCCGCGATGGAGTGCTCGGTGCCTTGTCAGCTGATGGGGTGCTCGAACGAGAGGCGGATACGCCGTGGGGTCGGCTGACGATCGATCGTTTCCTGCGGGTCGTGACTCTTGATCCGTTGGCCCACACATTCGATCTGGCCCGGGCGACTGGGCAGGCCGTGGTGATCGACGAAGGGTTGGCGGCGGCCGCTCTCGCCCAACTCGAACGGGCAGGTGATGCGATCAGGGGACCCGGTCGCTTTGCCGCGGCCGTCGAGGTCGACGAGGATGCCTCCGTCGTAGATCGCTTCGTTGCCATCAGCGGCCGGCGGCCCTGATGGGGGACAGCACCCGAGCGTCGGAGAACACCTGAGTGTCGAAGAAAGTAGGACAATGAGAATCACCGTGGACAGCGAGAAATGCCAGGGCCACAACCGCTGTTATTCACTCGCCCCGGAACTGTTCGATGTCGACGACTACGGCTATGCCACCGAGTTGGGGGATGGGCAGGTGCCAGCCGAACTCGAGGAGAAGGCCCGGTTGGCGGCAGCCAACTGCCCTGAGTTCGCCATCACCATCGAGGAGTAAATCCCGGTTCTGGCGTTGGGTGGGCTCAGAAGGCGTCGCCGCTGATCAGGTGCTCGTTGTCGTGCTTGGAACGAGGGCGTCGTCCGAGCGCCAACTCGGGGGGCAGGGTGTCGCTGGCCTCGAGGACCTGGTCCGGGTCGCTGTAGTACCCGAGGGCGTAGTTGCCCATCGAGTACCCCATCAGCTCTTGGAGGTCGGGTTCGAGGTCTCGTGCGATGTGGGGTGGAC
>JAYPWI010000008.1:22412-46057 GCA_038135065.1 Acidimicrobiales bacterium | reverse complement strand
AGGTACTGGTTCTCCTCGGTGCGTAGCCAGGCCAGGCAGTAGGTGATGTTGATCCCCGTCCGGTCGGCCTCGGACCGGTTTTCGCCACCGCCGTGGATGACCGAACCCGTGTACAGCAGGACGGAGCCCGCATCCATCACCGCCTGGGTCTTCTCATCGTCGGTGGCCCGGCGGTCCTCGTCCCAGCCCACACTGCCCGGCACCAGCCTCGTGGCACCGTTGATCTCGGTGAAGTCGGTGAGCGCCCAGATGGTGTTGAACTGGGGCTCGATCTGGGCGGGGATGTAGCCGCCCCAGGCCAGTCGGTCCCGATGCAGCGGCTGAGAGCCCTGACCGGGTCCGATGTTGATCACCTGGGTCAGGTGCAACTGGATCTTGTTGGTGTAGGGGCCGAGGAAGCCGTTGGCCAGGTCGAGGATCGTGGGGTTCATGACCAGCTCCCGGCACGCCGGGCTGCGGGCGACCAGGGCCCCCGTTCGGGTGGTCCGTCGACCAGTGAAGTCGTCACGGCCCCCAGGGGTGGCCTCGATCCAGGGCGCGAGCTCCGCATCGACCCGGCTCAACAGGTCGCCGTCCATGGCGTCGGCGATGATGCACGCCCCCTGGCTGCGGAGTTCGGCAAGGATGATCTCGGGATCGCTGTCGGGAGCAAATGTGGTGACGGCCGCCATTGCTCCACTGTAGGACTCCGGCTGGCGGGCCAGGACCGGACGCCGGGCTCGGGCTCCGTCCAGCGGCTGATCAGCCAGTGGGTAGGGCAAAGGGAGTGGGGTCAGCGAAGCGTCGCAGGACATTTGCGGTGATGCGAGCCACGTCGTTGTCGTAACCGTCGGTTGCCAGGGCTCCGAACCAGGCGATCGAACCAGTGGAGAAGACGGCGCCACCCCCGGCAATCTCGTAGAAGACCATGTCAGCCCGCACGGCCGACATGGCAGAGGCATCGCTCACTGTGACGTGAAACTCTTCCTTGGTGCGGAGCATCGAGGGGTCGTGGTCGGCGGCCGTCGCGACGACCACTGCATGGTCCGGGGAACCGAGGTTCGGGTCGAACCGATCGATCTCCTGCCCTGCGGCGCCGCCGCCGACCCCGTGAGCGCCGATCTCGTCGCCCTGCACACCATCGAAGATCCAGTCGGTGCGCTCCGGCTCGAGATGGGTCCGCTGGTACGGGGCCGCCCGTCCGAATCCCTGGGCCGCGAACCCGACACCGCAGATCATGTTCGGGGCGCGGCCGTGGCGCCGCCACAAGCCGCCGTACTCGCCCCCGAACGCGTGGTGGTACTCGCCGACCTCGGCGATCCAGGCCCGGGTCCCGTCCTCGGCTCGGCGCACTTCGAGCGCTCCCGGCCATGCCTCGCTGAAGGCGACCCGCCAGTAGAAGCCGTTGCCGCCGAGGTACATCAGGCGGCCACCGCCACGCTGCCAGGCTTCGAGAGCGTCCAGCATGGGGCTTGACCAATACTCGGGGTGGCTGCCGGTGACGATCACCCGATAGCCCTCGAGGGCGGCGGGTCCGGCCTCGTGTAGTTGCTCGTCGGTGATGACGTCGAAGGGTTCCCCCAGGTGATGGAGGAAGGCAGTGATGTTCGTGTCCGGTGTGAAACCCCAGCCGTCGGCACCTGGTTTGAGGTTCATGACCGGGCGACGGCGCGACGAGAACATCACGCCGCTGCGGTCGGGGTGATACTCGTAGGTGCTGAATCCCACGTCGGGGTTGTCGGCCAGCCATCGGTGGTTCGCTGGGGGAGGAGCACCTCCGGCGAAGAATTCGGCATTCGTGAGATGGATACGTTGGTTTGCGTAGGCCAAGTAGGTGGCCACCGGGACCAGGTAGGCCACTGCCGGCCGCTCGCCGCCGGGGGGAGCGGCCACGAAGAAGGGCGTGCGGTCCGATCCGTGGTCCGACCTCGTCCGGAAGCAGTAGATCCCGCTGCTGAGGTTCTCGGGCACGGACAGCGACGCTGAGGTTGCCCACCCTGCGTCGTAGAGGTCGCTGGTATGGAAGTGCACGGCGTCGTAGTGACCCTCGGGTGCCGTTGCGGGGTCACGGGAACTACCGTCCCAGATGTCACTGCGTACCCCTCTCGTCGGGAGCTGGTCGAACACTCCGTGACAGGCCGCAGGCCCGCGGTCGATCCAGCGGTCACCGGCCATTTCGAGGGATGCGTCCCAGTCGAAGCGGAGCTGGTCTCCACCTGGATCTGTCCCCTCGATCCGCAGACGGGCGACCCGCCCGTCGTATCCGGCTCCGACCACCATGGTGTCGTTGTCGCCGGGGTCGATCGAACCTTCGGCAGAGCCACCCTGGGATGTGCTGTCCACACCGGGCGAATGGGTGGCGACGGCCGAGACGGTGAGGTGGCTGCGCCCCTGGGCTCGGTCGACCTCGAGTCGGAGCTCGTACCACCGCCTGGCTTGCAGTGGACCGGTTGCTTCCCCGCCCAGATCGAATCCCTGCCGACCCCACCACAAACGGAGTCCGCCGAATCGAAGCACTTCCTGACGGTTGTCGGGCCGCAGGTATGGCTTGGCGGCGAGGGTCAGGGTGAATCGATCCAGGGCGGCAAGAGCCGGATGGGGACCGAACCGGGCCGAGCTCCCCGGATGGAGGGTCTGGGGCGTCCCCTCGATGGTGAGGGGAAAGCCCGGAACCGCCACCTCCCGTTCCACCAGGCCCATGGCGGGGTTGGCCGGATCGCCGCACACCACCTCGACCACGTCGATCGTCAGTGGTCCCGGTCGACTCGACGAGAGCTTCAGGTCCACCCGGTCTCCGGGGTGAAGGCTCACCGGTTCGCAGTAGCCCACAACGGTCACGTCAGCGTCCATGCCAAGAGTCTCGCCCCTGGGTGGTCCGCCGTCGACCGGGGTTCTAGCTCCTGGTTTGTGCGTACCCGTCCTGCATGAAGGCCCGGAGGTAGTCGCCGTATCGATACGGCGTCACGACGGGAGGATGGTCGATGTCGACGCAGCCGGGCAACGGATCGATGAGGGTGTCGGCCCGAGGGTCGAAGAAGTAGGGGATCGCGTACCGGTCGACGTTGTTGAGATTGATGGCCCGGTGTCGGGTTGAGCGGAAACGATGGTTCGACCAGGCCCGAAGGGTGTCACCAGCGTTCACCACGAAGGACTCGGGTTCCTGTGCGACGTCGAACCAACCGTCGTCGGAGAGGATCTGCAGGCCGGCGAGGGGGTTGGTCGGGAGCAGGGTCACGAAGCCCGCGTCGCTGTGAGGGTCTATGCCCCACTGGTCCTCAGCCGCAGGGGTTGCCGGGTAGTGGGTCATGCGCAGGGTGGCCAGAGCAGGGTCGAAGAACCTCGCGAAGTAGTCGGCCGGCATGCCGGCGGCGAGGGCGTAGAGCGGCAGCAGGCGATGGCCCAGCGCCACCATGGTGCGGTAGTGGTCCTCGACCGCTGCCCGGAAACCGGGAAGGGCCGCCGGATCTGGGAATCGATTCCGGGCCGAGCCGGGTCGGGCCAGGAAGAACGCGGCGTTGAGCGACGGCGGCCTCCCGTTGCGCTGCGCACCGCCCATTCCGATATAGCCCATGGTGGTCGAGGTCATGGGATGGTCCTGCTTGGCCTCGTCGGCAAGCGCGTGGTAGCGGCGGGCCCACTCGTACACCGCGTCCACCCGCTCCCAGGGGACGCCATGGCCGACCACGGACAGGAAGCCAACCGTCTCGAGCGCTTCGCCGACCTGGGTCGCCGCGGCTTCCATGGCGCCCGGCTCACCAGCCAGATACGGACCAAGGTCGATGACCGGAAGGTGGGTGCTGGTGTCGGTGACCGCCATGAGACCAGATTAGGCGCCGGTGCCGCCGGGGGTGAGGGCGATGCCGTCGACGTATAGCCATCGACCCTCGATCAGATCGAAGCGACTCCGCTCCCGGAGGACTAGGCGCCGTTGGCCATCCCGACATCGAGCCTCGAAGGTGACCCAGCCCGTGGTGCCGTTGGGACCCTCCTTCGGCGGTGTCGCGTCGAGCACCGTCAAGCCCTGCCAGCGGATCCCTGGGGGGAGAGGGATCTGAGCGGGACGGTGGTCGGGATGCCAGGTCGCCACCAGGTGGTCCAGGTTGGCTGTGGCATAGGCCGTGTACCGAGAGCGCATGAGGGACTCCGGCGACTCGGCGCTGCCGGGGTCGGCCAAGACCGGGCCGCAGCAGGTGTCGAGGGAGAGGCCGCCACACGGGCACGTCGTGCGGCGCTGCGCCGGGCGGCGAGACCGGGTAGCCAATGGTGTACTCCTGTCCTGGGCTTTCGAGCGTACCGGCGGTCATCGTGGGCGGGGACCGACGAGAATGAGCGGCGGCCACGTGTTCGCGTCTAGAACAGGGCGATGCTCGCTGCCGAGAAGCTCCCGATGACCCGTTGGGCCGTCCGCGCGGTGTCACCGGGGCAGGGTGGTGCCCGGTGACCGAGCCCGCCGACCACCGTGACGACGTGTACACCCACGGTCACGCTGCCGTTGTCGTCAATCAGCACGCTCGGCGGACAGCCGAGGGCTGCGCCAGCTTCGCTCGCCATGTGATTGCTCCCGACGCGCGTGTCCTCGATGTCGGCTGTGGCCCGGGGTCGATCACCGTCGGGTTGGCCCGATGGGTCCCCGATGGCGAGGTGGTGGCCATCGAACCGGGGGGCGACATCCTCGACACAGCACGGGCCGCGGTCGTTGAGGCCGGCGTCGACAATGTCGTGGTAGCGGAGGGCTCTGTCTACGAATTGGACTATCCCGACGACAGTTTCGACGTGGCGTACGCCCACCAGGTGCTGCAGCACTTGACCGATCCGGTTGGTGCGTTGCGAGAGATGGCTCGGGTGGTGCGTCCCGGGGGGTATGTGGCCGTCAGGGATTCTGACTACCACACGATGTGCTGTTTCCCCGAGGTGCCCGAGATCGAGCGTTGGCGCGACGTGTACCGCAAGGTGGCCCGCCACAACCGGGCGGAGCCGGATGCGGGTCGGTACCTGAACTCATGGTGTCGCCGGGCGGGCTTGACCGACGTCGAGATCACCGCCTCGGTCTGGTGGTACGTCGATCCCGAGAGTCGGGCCAACTGGGGCTTGTCGTGGGCCGAACGGTGTCTGAGCAGCGCCTTCGGTCGGCAGGCAATCGACTATGGCTATGCGACCGAAGAGGAGATGGTCGACATCGCTGCCGGGTGGCGGCGATGGGCCGAGCTCGAGGACGCCTATTTCCACTTCATCCACGGCGAAGCTCTCGCGGAGGTGACCTGATGACCGACACACCCAACCGGACCGAGTCGGACTCACCGATTGGCTTCGCTGCCGATCCCACCCTTCCCGACACCTATCCCGGGTTGGTTGCCCGGGCGGCGGAGTTGTTCGGCGACACCGAGGCGGTGTCCGACGGCGAGATCTCCATGACCTGGACGGAGCTTGTGGAGCAGATCGATCGGTGTGCCGCTGCGCTCGTTGCGACAGGGATCGAACCCGGGGACACGGTGGGGGTGTGGGCCCCCAACGCGTGGGAGTGGGTGGTCGCCGCACTGGGAAGCCTCCGGGCGGGCGCAGTGATCGTGCCGGTCAACACCCGCTTCAAGGGTCGTGAGGCGGCGTATGTCCTCGACAAGGCCCGGGTGCGTCTCCTCTTCACTGTGGTCGGCTTCCTGGGTAACGACTATGTGAGTGATCTCGCGGCATCGGGGGCCGAGGTGCCCTCCCTCGAGCACACCGTGATCCTGCGCGGCGATGTCGTCGACGGAACGGTGGGCTTCGAGGACTTCCTGGCCCGGGGAGGGGAATCGGAGCGTTCCGAGGTCCTCCGCCGCTCGGCTGAGGTTCGGGGCAACGACCTCGGGCTGATCATGTTCACCTCGGGAACCACCGGCCTGCCCAAGGGGGTGTTGGTGCGCCAGGCACCCATCATCACCGGGTTCAGCCATTACGCCGCCCAGTTGGGCATGAGGGAGGGAGATCGGATGTTGATCATCAATCCCTTCTTCCACGCGTTCGGGTTCAACGGGGCCATCACGCCCTGTCTCATGCATGGGGGCACCATGCTGCCCCACCCGGTGTTCGACGTTCCCGCCGTGCTGCAGCGCATCCAGGACGAACAGGTGACCGTGTTTCCGGGCCCTCCTGCCCTGTTCCAGGGGCTGTTGAACCACGCCGAACTCGATGCCTACGACACGTCGTCGTTGCGGAGCGCCCTCACCGGAGCTGCCTCGATCCCGGTGGAGATGGTGGTGGCCATGCGGGAGCGCCTCGGCTTCGACGTGGTGATCACCGCCTACGGGATGACGGAAACCCACGGTCTGGCGTCCCTGTGCCGGGCCGAGGATCCGCCCGAGTTGGTGGCCTCGACCAGCGGTCGATCCATTCCGGGGGTGGAGCTGCGGATCGTCGACGACGATGGCAACGATGTGCCCCGCGGCCAGGCCGGTGAGCTGTGGGTTCGGGGCCACATGGTCATGAAGGGGTACCTCGACGCCCCAGAACAGACGGCGGAGACCATCACCCCTGACGGTTGGTTGAAGACGGGTGACGTGGCCGTGATGGACGATGCGGGCTACATCGACATCACGGACCGAAAGAAGGACATGTTCATCAACGGTGGGTTCAACGCCTATCCCGCCGAGATCGAGCGCATGATGGTCGAACACCCCGGCGTGGGGCAGGTCGCCGTGATCGGGGTTCCCGACGAGCGCCTGGGCGAAGTCGGCGCAGCCTTCGTGGTGCCAGCCCCCGAAGGAGCTCCCACCGTCGAGGAGCTGCACGACTTCTGCCGGGAACAGATGGCCAACTACAAGGTTCCCCGCTACTTCTGGTTCGTCGATGCGCTGCCGCTCAACCCCTCGAACAAGGTGCTCAAGACCGAGTTGCGGGACCAAGCGGCCGAACTGATGGGCTGATCACCTCCGGTTGGGTACTGTTCGCCGCCATGGGTGAGGGCATCTACGACGGCGTGCGGGTGATCGAGCTGGCGTCAGGCATCGCCGGGCCGTACGCGACACGCATGTTCGCCGATCACGGAGCGGAGGTGATCAAGGTCGAGGCGGGCGAGGGGGACCCGTACCGCCAGGACCCCGGTTTCCAGGTCCTGAATCGCAACAAGCGATCGGTGCAGCTGGCCGGGGACGACCCGTTGGCCGCCGACGCAGATCTCGTGCGCCTGGTCGGCTCGGCCGATCTCGTCATCGTCGATCGGCCCGGTCGGCTCGATGCCCTGCGGAGTATGGCCCCGGGTGCCGTCATCATCTCCATGGCCCCGTGGGGTGAACGAGGTCCATGGGTCGATCATCCGGCGACCGACGCCCGGGTGGCTGCGGCAACGGGCATCGGCTGGAACCAGGCCTCCTACACCGAGGGCCCCGTCGACGTGGTGGTGCCCTTGGCCAGCTACGGGGCGGGCCTGCTGGGCTCGCTGGCCGGGGCGGCCGGACTCTTCGCCCGGCTTCGGCAAGGGAGCGCCCCGACCTATGAGGTGTCGTTGGTGGCGGGGGCCGCCGTGATGCAGTGCGGGGACTTCTGGATCCCCGAACTCCCTCGAGAGCGGGACGGCACGGCCCCTCTCGGAAGCAACGGCCGCCTCCCTGTATATCGGCCGTTCGAGGCCTCGGACGGCCGATGGTTTTTCTTGGCCTGTGGTACCCCAGCCTTCTACGAGAACATGGTGCGAGCAGTCGATCGTCCAGAACTGTTGGACGACCCCCGGCTCCCCAACCCTCCGTGGGGCCTCCTCGATCCCGATGCCCTGGCCCACATCACCCCGATCGTGGAAGAACTGTTCCGTTCGCGACCACGGGACGAATGGCTCGAACTCTTGCGGGGGCACGACGTGCCGTGCCAACCCATCGTCACTCGGGAGGAGTTCCGGACCAGCGAACTGTGCGAGGCCAACGGTCTTCTGGTCTCCGTGGAGCACCCGGACCTCGGGCCCGTGTCCATGCCCGGGGTACCCCTCGTCATGGGCGCAAGCCCGGGGCAGGTGGTGTCGCCGGCCCCTGCCCTGGGGGCCGACACCGACGAAGTGCTGGCCTCGAGTCACGTCCCTGGGTCGGGTAGCGGACAAGGGGGGCCTCCGCTCGACGGGGTCCGAGCGATCGATCTGGCCTCGTTCATCGCCGGGCCGGTGATCACCCGCCACCTGGCCATGCTGGGTGCGGAGGTGGTGAAGGTGGAGTCGCCGCAGGGTGACGCCTTCCGGGTCATGCCCTATGCGTTCTGCAACTGGAACCAGGGCAAGCGCAGCCTGGTCCTCGACCTGAGGAGCGAACAGGGCCAGGCGAGCCTGCATGCCATGGCTGCCCAAGTCGACGTGGTGGTCGAGAATTTCCGGCCCGGCGTCGTCGACCGGTTGGGCTGCGACGAGACGACCCTTCGATCGGTGCGAGACGACCTCGTGCTCGTGAAGTCGCCGGGCTACGGGTTCTCCGACGAGATGGCAGCCCGCCCTGCATTCGACCCCCTGCTCCAAGCGTTGGGAGGGGTGATGGCCGCCCAGGGAGGTGATGGGGACCCGGTCTTTCTCACCGTGCCGCTCCACGATGTTGCGACCCCGGTCATCGCCGCCTTCGGTGCGGTCAGCGCCCTGTATCACCGGGAGCGAACCGGAGAAGCGCAGACCGTGTGGTCCTCCCTCGCCCACACGGCGAGTGCCGTGCAGGCCGCCGAGCTGGTCGACTACGCGGGCCGACCGCCGGCTCGGCAGGGCGGGTTCGACCACAAGGGCGGCGATGTCGGCATCTACCTCGAAACCGAGGACGGCTGGATCTGGCAGGACGAGGCCGGTGAGGTGCCCGTGGCAAGCGAGGGCCTGGTGTGGACCGAGATCGCTATCGCCAACGGCATGATCGAGGAGCAGCACGACCCGATCCTCGGGCTGGTGCGGCTGGGCGGTCAGTACGTGGCCGGCGCCGGCCCAGCCCCGTTTCGGGCCCCACTGCACGGGGAGCATCAAGCCGCAGTGGAAGGCGACTACAACCTTCGTTGAGGATCGCTGGACCACTTGGCCTGTGGGCCGGGTCGATCGAGCAGCTCAGTTCGTCCCTGGAGCCACGTAGGTCTGTCGTGGCTGAGGAGCGGACGCCACGTCGATCCACCCCGAGAGCAGGCCGCTGGTGTAGCCACCGTCGATGACCAGGTGATGGCCGTTCACCCAATGTGATTCCCCGACGGCCAACCATTCGATGCCCTGGGCGATCTCGTCAGGCTCGGCGGCTCGCCCGGCATGGCCGATGACCCAGCCGAGTCGTTCGTCGCCGATCTGCTCTCTGAAGGTCGGCAGCAGCGGGGTCTCGACCGGTCCAGGGCGCAACACGGTGCAGCGGTTGCCCGGGCCCAGCCGGTATCCCGCCAAGAGCAACGAGTCGACGATCACGGCTTCCTTGGAGAACGAATAGGGGTCGACGCCAACAGATGCCGCCCTGTCGGCCCACCAGCTGCGGGCCTGGTCGTCATCGAGGGCCAGGATTTGGCGATGGGTGTCCAAGCGCTGCGCCCATCCGTTGCCCGAGATGGATCCGACGTTGGTGATGGTGGCACCACTGGGGAGGCGGGCTGCGAAGGCCCGTCCCAACCGCCGCACGGCCAGCAGGTTGACCTCCAGCACCACGTCGGCGGGCAAGGTCCCCGGCACACCGGCCACATTGGCAACACCCGCGCAGCGCCCGAGGTCGTGCTCGTCGTCGAGGGCGTCGATCAGGTCGGCAACCGCATGTGGGTCCGAGAGGTCACAGCGGTGGTGGGCAATGCTGCTGACCCCGTCGGGCAGGTCATCGCGATCCACCGAGATCACCGGTTGCCCGCGGGTGGCAAGCCGGTGGCACAGCGCTCGGCCGATGCCCGAGGCTGCGCCGGTGACCACGAGTGGAAGCGCGTCGTCGCTCATCGAACGAACGTTAGTCGGGGCACTCCTGGAACCCGATCGAACCGGGGTCGACGGGCCTTGGCTAGCCTGCGCCGATGGCGGTCGCCAGGTTGTGGTCCGAAGACGAACCGATGCTGCGAGGGTCCAGCCGCTACACGGCAGACCTACCGCTGTGGCCCGACACCCTGCACGCGGTCTTCGTCCGCTCGTCGGTGGCCCATGGTGACCTGTTGTCGATCGAGTGTGCGGCTGCTCGAGAGGCACCGGGGGTGGTGGCGGTGTGGACAGCGACCGAACTCGGCCTGCCTGCCCACTCCTACTATCCGGCGACCACCCTCGATGGGGTCATGGCCCGCCCGTTGCTGGCCGCAGAGCGGGTTCGCTTCGTCGGTGAACCAGTTGCCGTGGTGGTGGCGGAGACGTTGCCCCTCGCCATCGACGCAGCGGAACTGGTCGAGGTCGACATCGAAGCCCGCCCGGCGATCATTGACCCCTACACCTCGGCTCACAACCCCGCTGACCTGCTCTTTCCGGCCGCTGGCACCAATGTGGTCCTGCCCCTCGACGGCCACGGGGTCGGGGGGTCGACCAGTGATCCCCTGATCGGAGCCGCCTTCGTCGGTGAGGTGGTGAGCGACAGCCCGCGCCTGACCTCAGCCCCCATCGAGCCATGTGCGATCGTGGCGGCCCCCTCCGATGACGCCGAGGGCCCTGGCCTCGACGTCGTCTGCACGGGCCAGGGGGTCCATCGTCAACACGAGACCTTTGCCTCGGTGCTGGGTCTGGCCCCCCGGGCGGTCAGGGTTCGCCACCCTGATGTGGGTGGAGCTTTCGGAGGCCGCGGGGATGCGCTGGCCGAGTTCCTGGTGGTTGGGGCCCTGGCCCAGCGACTCGGTCGCCCTGTCCGCTGGGTGCAGTCCCGACAGGAGCAGTTCTTCTCGATGCCCTACGGGCGCGGGCAGCGGCACCACTTCAGGGTGGGGCTCGATGCAGAGGGTCGCATCGTCGGGGTGGACGCCTCGATGTGGTGCGATGCCGGTGCCTACCCCCACATGGCACCCGTGCTGGCCGGTGCGAGCCGGCGCCAGTGCACGGGGATGTATCGGGTGCCCCAGTTTCGCTACCGGTATGGGGCTGCAGTGACCAACCTGCCCCCTGTCGGTGCCTACCGGGGAGCAGGCCAGCCCGAGGTCAACCTGGCCCTCGAGCGGGCCATCGATCAGGCGGCCCGGGTGGCTGGCCTGGATCCCGTGGAGGTCCGCCGGAGGAACCTGCTGCGACCTGCGGAGTTGCCGTGGCCGACGGGCACGGGGATCGAGATCGACTCCGGCGACGCCGTCGAGGCGATGGAAACTGCACTGTCGGCGATCGACGGCGAGGGGTGGCGCCAGGAGGGGCTGCTGCGCCGTGAGCGCGGTGATCGTCGAGCGATCGGTGTCGGGGTCGGGTGTTACGCGCAGACGGCGGGGAGCGGCGACGGTGCCGACTACGCCCATCTCGAGTTGGCATCCGATGGTTCCGTGTTGGTGTCGTGTGCCAGTGCCGGTCACGGTCAGGGGCACTGGTCGCTCTGGGCGGCGATGGTGTCCGGAGCACTGGGCATTGCCCCGGAACGGGTGACCGTGGTGGACGCCGACACCGAGGTGGCGCCCCACGGACAGACGACGGGAGGGTCGCGGACGTCGTTTGTACTCGGTTCGCAGATCACGGCAGCCGCCGGACAATTGTTCGAGGCAGCCCGTCTGGTGGCTGCTGATCTTCTGGAGGCCCATCCGGACGATCTCGTGGTCAGCGACGATGGTTGGTCGGTGGCCGGAGTGCCTGCTCGGTTGGTGTCGTGGGCGGATGTAGCGGGCCATGACGAGCCGCTGTCGACCCAGGTGGAGACCCGTATCGGGGGGCCGACCCACCCCTATGGCACCCACGCGGCAGTGGTCGAGGTCGATCTCGACACGGGTGGCGTCGAGTTGCTCGCATACGTCGCGGTCGACGACTGCGGAACGGTTCTGGACACCGCTTCCGTGGAGGGCCAACAACATGGGGGAGCGGTCGCGGGGATCGCCGCTGCCCTCTGGGAAGCGGCTTTGTGGGAACCCGACGGGACCCCGCGCACAGCGACCCTCGGGGACTACCTCCTTCCCAGCGCTGCCGAATTGCCGATGATCGCAACGATCCGTCCCGGTATCCCGACCAAGCGGAATCCACTAGGCGCTCGCGGCATCGGTGAGAACGGCGCCATCGCCGGCCCGGCAGCGGTGCAGAACGCGGTCATCGATGCCCTGGCCCATCTTGGGGTCGACCACATCGATATCCCGGTCACTCCCGAACGGGTGTGGTCGGCCATCCATCGTGCAGGACAGGTCGCGGTCCGCGAAGGTGGGCTCTAGCATCGGGAGTCCTTCCCGCCTCCGGAGCAGAGCCCTAGACCATGGTCGAACCAGACTTCTTCCACTTCGACACCCTGGCCCTCCATGCCGGGCAGCAGCCCGATCCGGCAACGGGGGCTCGTGCCGTCCCCATTTACCAGACCACCTCGTACAGCTTCGCCGACAGTGACCAGGCGGCCGCTCTGTTCAATCTGGAGGTGCCTGGCCACATCTACAGTCGGATTTCGAATCCGACCGTGGCCGTTCTGGAGGAGCGCCTGGCCGCCCTCGAGGGGGGAGTGGGCGCAGTGTGCACTGCGTCGGGCATGGCCGCCTTCCATCTGGCCTGTGCGACGATCATGAGCGCCGGAAGCCACGTCGTGGCCAGCCGCAACATCTACGGCGGCAGCCACAACATGCTGAACCTGACGATGCCCCGGTTCGGCATCACCACCACCTTCGTGGATCCACGCGATCCCGAAGCCTGGCGGGAAGCCATCACCGACGAGACGAGGGTGTTGTTTGCCGAGACGTTGGGCAACCCCGGCATCGAGGTGCTCGACGTGCCGATGGTGGCGGGTATCGCGCACGAGCACGGGCTGCCCCTGTTCGTCGACGCCACCTTCAGCACCCCGTACCTGCAACGACCGATCGAGCAGGGTGCCGACATCGTGATGCACTCGGTCACCAAGTTCCTCGGCGGCCATGGGGTCGCCGTGGGGGGAGTCCTGATCGACGGCGGTCGCTTCGATTGGTCTGCGCCGGGCCGCTACCCCACACTCAGCGAGCCCTACGCCGGTTATCACGGCATCACCTTCACCGAGGAGTACGGCCACCAGGCATTGTCGATGCGGGCCAGGGTGGAGGGACTGAGGGATTTCGGTGCGGCGATGAGCCCCACGACCGCCTTTCACCTCCTGCAGGGGGTGGAGACTCTGCCCCTGCGCATGGAGCGTCACGTGCGCACCACCGAGGAGGTAGTGCGGTTCCTGGCGGAACACGAGGCGGTGACCTGGGTCAAACACCCGTCGAGCCCCTCCCATCCCGACCACGCCCTGGCCCGGCAACTGCTTCCTCGGGGCGCTGGCGCGATCCTCAGTTTCGGAGTGGCTGGCGGGCGCCCGGCTGGCAAGCGCTTCATCGAGGCGGTCCGGCTCGCCTCCCACCTCGCCAACGTCGGTGATGCCAAGACATTGGTGATCCATCCAGCCAGCACCACTCACCAACAGCTGGATGCAGCGGACCTCCAGGCGGCCGGGATCGGCGAGGACCTGATTCGCTTGTCCGTGGGTCTAGAAGACCCAGCCGACATCATCGATGACTTGGCCAGGGCGCTGCGGGCGTCGCAGAAGGGGTGATGTCATGAACATCGACGTCGATGGCTCCGTGGTGAACTTCGCCACAGGCGGGGTCGTACCCCGAAATGAGGACCCGCTCGTCCTGCTGATCCACGGAGCTGGCATGGACCGCACGGTGTGGAACCTGCAGACTCGCTTTCTCGCCCACCACGGGTATCGGGCACTGGCCGTGGATTTGCCCGGTCACGGGACGTCGGATGGGCCCTTGCTTCCCACCGTCGGTGCTATGGCCGACTGGGTGAGCGCTGTGCTCGATCATCTTGACGGGCACGGTGGTGTCCGACTAGCGGGTCATTCGCTTGGTGCCCTCATCGCGATGGAGGTCGCAGCAGCCCGCTCCGACGTCGTACGCCTCGTTCTGCTCGGGGCGGCCATGTCGATGCCCGTTCACCCCGAACTCCTCGCTGCAGCGGAAGAGAACAGCGTGCTGGCCCCCGAGTTGATGACAGCGTGGGGGCACGGTGGCGCTGCTCATCTAGCTACGAATCCGACCCCGGGCATGTGGATGCTCGGAGGGGGTCAGGCCCTGTTGGAGCGGGCTCGGCCCGGGGTGATTCACAACGACCTCGTGGCGGCCAACGCATACGAGGCGGGTGACACACCCTCGGCCGTGAGGTGTCCCGTCACCGTGGTCGTCGGATCGGTGGATCGGATGACCCCACCCCGCGCCGCGGCTTCACTGATCGACGAATTCGATCAGGCGACGACCGTGATGCTCGACGGTATCGGTCATTCGATGATGAGCGAGGACCCGGCGAGCCTGCGGGGCATCCTGTTGGCTGCGCTGGCCTGAGTACCGCCTCTGTCAGTCGGGCTGACCGGCAGCGCCTCCGAACGGGACGATCTGACCGTGGTCGGTGAGGATCCAATACCCGTCCCCGGTCGCGGTCGAGGCGATGGCGCGGGCAGAGCTGTCCAGTTCGATCGCGCCGGCGCTTCCGTGGAAGGGGGCGGCGCCGTAGCTGAAGACCCCGCCGTCGGTGGCAAGGAGCCAGTAGCCGTCCCCGGTTGGTGTGGGTGCCATGCCGACCACGGGCTCGGCGAGGGCGATGGCTCCGGCACTGCCATGGAAGGAAGCATCTCCGAAGGCGAACACTCCGCCATCTGCTGCGACCAACCAGTACCCCCGCCCCGAAGGTGTGCGAGCGATGTCAACGACGGGGGCTGCGAGGACCAGATGGTCCACGTCTCCGTGATGGCCCGCGTCCCCATAAGCAACCACCTGCCCAGCCGTTGTGGTGATCCAGTAGCCGCTGCCCGAGCTCGTCGATTCGAGGGCGACCGTTGCGCCCGTGAGGGCAGAGTCACCGGCACTTCCGTAGAACCGAGCGTCGCCCAGGGCGAATACCCCGCCGTCGGCGGCCACGAGCCAATAGCCGTCACCCGTCGGCGTGCTCTGTAGGGCGATCACGGGGCCGTTCAGGCGCAGGTGGCTGACCCCTCCGTGATCTGGCGTGCCGGGGGAGGGCACGACTTCGCCCCGATCAGTGGCGAGCCACGACCCATCACCTCCAGGGCGGAGTTCGGCCCACACCGGACGACCAGCGAGGCTGACTCCTCCCACGGTGAACCAGGTGTGGCCCACCATCGTGGATCCAACTTCGTCGGTGGCGGTAATGGTGAGAGCGATCCGCTCACCCTCGGGGATGGGGTCTCGGGGGATCACGACCACGGCCCTGCGTTCTGAGAGCAGGGCAGCGGTGAGCGGATCACTGGCGGTCTGGGCGGTCAGCACACAGGTGTCGGCCACATCACCTTCCGCCACCTCGACCAGGGCCGTCGTGACCGCTCGGGGGAAGAGAGCGACCACGGGCAGTCCCGTCGGCCTGCCCCATCCAGGACCGCAATCGGCGAGGGGGTCAGGGAACTCTTCGATGTCGAAGGAGCCCGAGGGGACGCTGAGCCCTGAGCTCGGCCAGACCAAGGGTCGATCCAACCACGGCAGTGCAGTGTCGAGCCCGCGGACCACGTCGAGGGTGGTTCCGGTCCGAAAGCCGGTGGCACCCGGATCGCTGTACCGGCCGAACCCGACAGTGGTCAGCCGAGGGTCGAGCACGGCCAGGACGTGGAGTGGGCCGGACGTCAGAAGGTCGATGGCCTCGGTGTCCGAGACAAGCTCGGAGGTTGCAGCGACGAGCCCAGCGGCCGCGGCGGCAGCCCCGGCCGGGCTCGCTCCCGGGGACCCGGCGTCCTGGTCGTGCCCGATGTCGCCGGTGAGCACCATGTAGCGGCTGTGCGCCACCGCTCCGGCAGACCAGTCTTCGTTCTCGACGAGGAGTGGCAGATCCACGCGCGCCCGCAAGTGGTTCAGATGATCGAGCCAGGGGTCAGGCGGTTCGGATGCCACCTGGACACTGCGGGTCGGCGCCCCGACGACCGATCCGGCGGCGTCAGTCATGCCGAAGACCGACACCGCCGCCGCCATCAGTAGTCCGATCGAACGACCCACGAACCGCTCCTCGCCAGGTGCTTTGCGAGGGTACAGCGGGGGTCGACGTTCGACGGGATGGCAACGGAGTCGCCCAGCCTGCACCGAGGTGACATCATCTGTGGCACCACGAGTCAAGGGGGAGAGATGGCAGTTGACCGCTTCCCGGTCGAGGCATCACACATCATGATGTTCGCCCGGTCGATCGGTGACACCAATCCGATCTATTACGACCAGGACTACGCCGCTGGAACGGAGGTGGGCAGCATCATCGCCCCGCCGACCTTCGCCCAGGCCAGCGCCCAGTTCGACCCCGATTACTTCCTGCGTCCGAAGGCTGGCCAGAAGTGGTTCGGAAGCGGCCGCACCGCATCAGGCACGATGGTCAAGGACACAGCTTCCGAGGACGCATCGGCAGAAGGTGGTGAGAAGAAGTCGGGCTCGAGTGCCGGCGGTCTCCACGCCGAGCAGCACTTCACGTACCACCGCCATCTTCGTCCCGGCGACGTGCTGACCGCGACGACTCGACCGGGTGAGGCCTGGCAGAAGGAGTCCAAGAGGGCGGGCATTCTGAAGTTCACCGAGACGATCACCGAATACCGGGATCAGAGTGGTGAGTTGGTCGTGACCGCCCGGGGTGTGGGCGTGGTCACCGAGAAGGTCATCGAGCAGTAGGAGGATCGACAGATGGCACTCAATGCACAGGACCTTTCCGTCGGAGATTCCTACTCCGAGTTGATCGTCGACGATCTGAGCCGTACCCAGATCGTGCAGTACGCAGGCGCTTCGGGTGACTACAACCCGGTGCACAGCGACGAGAAGTTCGTCACCGAGGTGGCGGGGTACCCGACCGTCTTCGCCCATGGGATGTTGACCATGGGCATGACGGGCCGCATGCTCACCAACTACGTCGGCGACGGTCGTTTGACCTATTACGGGGTGCGGTTCGTCAACCAGGTGTGGCCAGGTGACACCCTCACTGCGCGGGCCGAGGTGACTGCCATCCGAGAAGAGGATGGGCAGCAGCTGATCGACCTCGAGATCGTGACCAGTAACCAGGACGAACGTCCAGTCTTGACGGGTAACGCAACCGCACGGGTGGACTGAGCCTCAGCCGGATCCGACCGCCCCCCGTCGGGCGAGCCACGCCGCCTCCTCGTGACCGAGGGGGGTCGACGGGGGAGCGTCGGTCCACTCCCACAACTCTTCGGAGATCCGCCTCCAGTTGGCGGTGGCCTCGATGCGTGCCAGCAAGCTGAAGACCCCCATGTTGATCCGCTGGATCAAGGCGAAGGTCGGAGGCACGTTGGTGTGCTTGAGGATCGCATTGGACTTGGCGTCAAAGGTCTTGCGAAGCAAACCTCCGGCGTACTCGGCAGTGACCGTGATCTCTCGGTCGTCGAGAATCAACTCGTAGTACCCCGAGAACCATTCGAACACCTCGTGATCGTCGAACGGGGCCCCTGGACGCAGAACGCCGTGGTGTTCGGCGGCGGAGCGGAAGGCGGCAGGGTCTCGCGAGATCATGGCCCGGATCAGGCTGGCGAACTGATCAACCTCAGCAGGCTCGAAGTAGCGAACGAGGCCGAAGTCGATGAAGGCCAGGCGGCCGTCGCTGGCCAAAAGGTAGTTCCCCGGGTGGGGGTCGCCGTTGAACGCGTGTTGGCGGTTCAGTGACCGGAAGATGAAGCGGTACAGCACCTCGGCGTAGTGGTTCTGGCGTTCCTGGGACAGCGATTCGACCGACTCGAACGGAACGCCGTCCACGAACTCGGTGGTCAGGACCTGCGTACTCGAGAGTTCGGTGATGACGTCGGGCACCCAGATGTGAGGATGGCCGCGGTAGTAGTCGGCGAACAGGCGCTGATTGTCGGCCTCGTGTACATAGTCGAGTTCTTCGCTGAGGCGAGCCCTGAGTTCGGTGACGAGGCTGGTGGCGTCGAGACCCGGGAAGACCATGGTCAGGATGGCGCCGAGGGTTTCGGTGTTGTCGAGATCAGCGGCCACAGCAGCCGCGATGCCCGGGTACTGGACTTTCACCGCAACCGCCCGCCCGTCGAGGGTCGTTGCCCGATGGACCTGTCCGATCGAGGCCGCGGCGATCGGCACGGGGTCGATCGAGGAGAACAACTCGTCGAGGGGCCTTCCCAAGGATCGTTCGATCTCGGTCAGGGCGAGGTCGCCGGGCATGGGTGGGGCGTCGGTGCGGAGTTGTGCCAAGGCCTCGCGCATCGGCGCAGGCATCCCCTCATCGAGATAACTGGCCATCTGGCCCAGCTTCATCAGGGCGCCCTTCATGTCGCCGAGGGAGGAAACGACGTCCTCGGCATCGCGTCGTTCGCGCTCCGCTTGGAGGCGGCGACGCTGCGCGTCGCTGGCCAGGGCGGTGCGAGCGCCTGTGAAGGCGCGGTCGGCAACCCGGCGGGTGAGCAGCGAGCCCATCGCAAGGTTTCGCCGGGTGCGACTCACGGCCCCGACGGCTCCTGTCGGAAGTTGCCGACCACCCCGCCGAGTTGCGACCGCCACGATCCCGAGCACGGCGGCCCAGGGCAGCGTCCGCCTGATGGCGTGGCCTGTGCTCATTGATCGACGTGGTGGTCGAGGGCGCAGTGGGTCACCCCGACTTCGCCCGGCCTGCGTAGCCGAAGAGCTTGCCTGCGACCTTTCGGATCTGGATCTCCTCAGAGCCTTCGGTGATCCGGTAGCGCCGGTGATGTCGGTAGATGTGCTCGAAGGGGAAATCTCGGCTGTAGCCGTTGCCGCCACAGGCTTGCATGGCTGCGTCGGCCGCGTCGCAACAGAAACGGTTACCTCGGTAGTTGCACATGGCCACCCGATCGGTGATCTCCATGTAGTCGACGCCGTTGTCCATTTCCCAGGCCGTCTTCCAGATGAGCGCTCGGATCATCTCCGCCTCGGTGAACAGTTCGGCGAGGGGCCACTGGATGGCCTGGTTGGACGACAGGCGCTTACCGAACACCGTGCGGTTGTTGGTGTAGTCGACGGCCAGGTCGATGCAGTGCAGGCCCGCCCCGACCGAGGAGGCTCCCTGTCGGATGCGGTTCTCGTGGACGAACAATTGTGCGGTCTGCAGGCCGCGACCCTCCTCGCCGAGAATGTCGCTGTGCTGTACCCGGACATCGTTGAGCCGCACGTGGGCGTGGTCGGTGGGCATGTTGAACGTCCACATGAAGCGCTCGATCTCGAAGCCCGGTGACTGCACGGGCACGATGAAGCAGGTGATGCCGTGGCCTTCGCCTGGGTTCCCCGAGGTGCGGGCGAAGATGTAGTCGTGCGTGGCGTGGTGCAGTCCTGTGTTCCAGTACTTCTCACCGTTGATGATCCACTCGTCACCGTCGCGCTCGGCCGTGGTCTCCATCCAGGTCGCATCACTGCCGTGGAGCGGTTCGGTAAGGCCGAACCCGATGCGGGCCTCCCCGGCCAGCATCTTGGGGATCCAGTATTCCTGCTGAGCCTCTGAGCCGTATCGCTCCATCATCAGGACGGTGGGGAAGTTCCCGACGATCGAGTTCTCGTTCTGCAGGTCGTTGTGCAGGCCGAGGCCCCGACGGGCGAGATGTTCGCGGATGATGGCCATGCCGAGGTTGGAGCCGTCCTTGCCCCCGAAGCGAGCCGGGAGGTGCCAACGGAGGAAGCCTGCATTGTCCGCTTCGATCCGCATGCGACGCAGTAGGGCCTCCCACTCGGCATTGGGCAGGCCGTCGCGGTCCCAGTCAGTACGGGAGTCCTCCCGGCGATGGTCGAAGAATCGGATGTTGTCGTCTTCGTTCTCGATGGGCTTGATGACGTCTTCGATGAACTGATCGAGATCGTTCAACAGTTGCTGGATGTCGGCGGGAATCGTGAAGTCCATGTCAGGCCTTTCGTGGCGTGCCGTCGGCGCCGCGGTCATAGGTCACCGTTGAGGGCACCCTACGCGTTCTCACGCCCCGGTTGCTGCCTGCGCAGCAGCTGTCCGGTCCGCACCAGTCGCGGCGATGCGCTGGGCCATGCGCTCGAAAATCAGGGCGTGCGCGGGGATCAGGGCAAGCCAGTACAGGCGTCCCAGCAGCCCTCTGGGGCGAAAATAGGCGGTCTGTCGTAGGCGAGAGCCGTCCGGTGTCGGGATGGCCTCGAACTCCAGCCATGCCTCACCAGGAAGCTTCATCTCAGCGGCCAACTGCAGCCGCTGGCCGCGCTCGACGAGAGCCACCCGCCAGAAGTCCAGTGCCTCCCCGGGACGGAGATCGGTCGGGTGGCGCCGGCCACGACGGAGGCCCACCCCGCCGACCAAGCGGTCGATGAGGCCCCGGAGCTTCCAGGCCCAGTCGTAGGCGTAGTACCCGGTGTCACCGCCGATCCGGGCGAATGCCCAGTACAGGTCATGGGGCGCTGCGCCTGTCTCGACCGTGCGCTCGTCGAACTGGAGGGTTCCTCCGGCCCACTCGGGGTCCGACGGTTGGGCCATGGCGGGCGAGGCAGCGGCATCGGACCAGCGGGTGACCACATTGTCATCACTCGATCTGTCGAGCGCCCGCCGCACCGCCTCGTCGAATGGGACGAGTCGTTCGACCAGACCCTCGGCGACGGCGTTGTCGTTGACCACGACCTCGTTGCGGAGGCTGTTCACCAACGGCTTGGCCACCCCGGGGGGAATCGGGGTCACGAGGCCGATCCAGTGACGTGACAACTGGGGACTGAGCAGGGGAACCGGGATGATCCATCGGCGACGCAGCCCGGCCTGCACTGCGTAGCGCTGCATCATCTGCTCGTAGGTGAGCTGATCGGGCCCACCGATCTCCCACACGTGATCATCAGGGCCCTGGTCGGCTACCGCAGCGGCGAGTACTTCGAGGACGTTCCTGATGGCGATGGGTTGGCAGCGGGTACGGACCCAACGGGGAGTGACCATGACGGGCAGCACTTCGGTCAGGTACCGCATCATCTCGAACGAGACCGATCCCGAGCCGATGATCACAGCGGCCCGTACTTCGGTGACCGGGGTGGGTCCCTGGGCGAGTAGGCGACCGACCTCCTGGCGGCTGGCCAGGTGCTCGGACAGGTCGTCGCCATCACCAAGGCCACCGAGGTACACGATGCGCCGTACTCCCGCAGCGGCAGCCGCATCACTGAAGTTCGTCGCTCCCCTGCGATCGCGTTCTGCGAAACCCTCGCTGGCCCCGTCCATCGAGTGCACGAGGTAGACGGCGGACTCACACCCTCTGAGGGCCTCGACGAGGGAAGCCGGGTCGAGCACGTCGCCGCGGACGACCTCGACGTCGTCTCTCCATGGATGCTGATCGAGACGACCGGGGTCACGAGCCATGCAGCGCACGGCCCAACCTTGCTCGAGGAGGGCGGTGACCAGACGTCCGCCGATGTAGCCCGTTGCCCCGGTGAGCAGCACTTTCACCCCTTGAACATACCGGTGACCCTCAGCAACGCGGCGGGGGGGTGGCCCGACGCGGGCTACCGTCGAGTCATGGCTGTGTCCCTCCTCGTGTGGATCGACTACCTCTGACCGTGGGCCTACGTCGGTCGGGCCCGTGTGGTCCGCCTTGCGCAGCGTCATGATGTCGACGTCACCTGGATGCCCTACGAACTCCACCCCGAGATCGGCCCGGGCGGCATTCCTACCTCGCGTCGGTTCAGCGCAGTCGCCCCACTGGCCGAGGGCGAGGGCCTCGTCTTCCATCCACCGTCACGATTCCGTCCCACGCGTGGGTGCCACCAGGTGGCGCTGCTGGCGGCCCATCTCGACGCTGAGGCTGCGGAATCCGTGCACGACAGGCTGTTTGCCGCGTATTGGGACAGCGAGCTCGATGTGGAGGATCCCGAGGTTCTCGTGGACATCATGACGGTGAGCTCCGTGGACCCTGACCTGGTGCGGGAGACAGTGACAACCGGCGCCCTCTTGCCCGCCCTGGGCACATCGATGATGCGAGCGGCCGAATGGGGGGTCGGAGGCACCCCGGCCCACGTGGTGGCCAACGCCCTACACGTTCCCGGTCTGCAGGAGGACGAATTCTGGGATCGGGTGGTGACCAGGATCGGCGCCCGGTCGGCGACACCCGACGCTCCCGGGAAGAACCCCGAGCCTGGCCGTCCTGAGTAGGCTCGACCGGCATGCAGCCCACATACTCCGAGAGCGCAGAGGCCTACCGCGAGAAAATCCAGGCCTTCATCGCCGAGCACATGCCCGCCAACTGGGCGGGCATCGGGAGCTTGACCGGCGATGCCAAGAAACAGTTCCTTGACGAGTGGCGCGAGGTCCTACGCGACAACCGCCTGCTGGCCACCATGTGGCCCGAGGTCTACGGCGGTCCTGGTCTGACGGCAACCGAGAACGTCATCATCTCGGAGGAGTTCACCAAAGCGGGTCTCCCGACCGGCGGCACCAACGACGGCTTCGGCATCGGCATGGTCGGCAACACCCTGATCGAGTGGGGTACCGAGGAACAGAAGCGGCACCACCTTCCGCGCATTCTGTCTGGGGAGGATCTGTGGTGCCAGGGGTATAGCGAGCCCAATGCGGGTTCGGATTTGGCGAATCTGGGATGCCGTGCCGAACTGGACGGCGACGAGTGGGTGCTCAACGGTCAGAAGATCTGGACGTCGAGCGGCCAGTACGCCGACTGGATCTTCGTCCTGGGACGAACCGATGGTTCAGCCGCGAAGCATCAGGGCATCACCTTCTTCCTGTGCCCGATGGATCAACCCGGTGTCGAGGTCCGGCCGATCAAGAACATCGTCGGGCACTCGCACTTCAACGAGGTCTTCTTCACCGACGCTCGGGTGCCGAAGGACAACGTGGTCGGTCAGCCGAATGGTGGCTGGGCGGTGGCCATGACCCTGCTGGGGTACGAACGAGGCTTCGGGGCCACCACTACCTATTTCCGCTACCGGGCCGAGCTCGATCGGCTGGTTGCCCTGGCTCAGCAGCGGGGTCGCACCGCCGATGCCGGCATCCGGCAGCGGCTGGCGTGGTGCCACAGCAAGGTGGAGATCATGAGGTGGCTGGGACAGCAGGTGCTGACCGGGTTCCTCAACGGTGAGCCACCCGGCCCCAACAGCTCGATCGGCAAGCTGAACTGGAGCGAGTACCACCGCACGGTGACCGAGCTGTCGCTCGACATCCTCGGGGCGGACGCGATGGTCATCGAGGGAGACACGGGCTACGCGTCTGGTCTGGGGGCTGCCGATGCCGGCACGCCCAACACCAGCTCGGCCTGGATCAACTCGTTCATGGCTGCTCGATCGGGAACCATCTACGCAGGTACGAGCCAGGTCCAGCGCAACATCATCGGCGAACGCATCCTGGGACTTCCCAAGGAGCCCAGGGCCGACGAGGGCCCGTGGAACGAAACCCTTCGGTAGACCCGTGAGCGGAGACACGTCGGGAAATCCCGTGCTGGTCGGTGTGTCGGGCGGCTCCTGCTCGGGCAAGACCACCCTGGCCCGGGCCATGCTCGATACCTGTGGTGATGCCGCCGCCCTGCTGATGTTCGACGACTACTACCGCGACCACGGCCACCTCGAGCCGGCCGACAGGGCACGGGTGAACTTCGACCACCCTGATTCCCTCGACGTCGATCTGTTCTGCGAACACCTCGATGAGCTGCGGCACGGCAACGGCATCGCCGTGCCCTCCTACGACT
>JAYPWI010000008.1:718-22402 GCA_038135065.1 Acidimicrobiales bacterium | reverse complement strand
CCTACGACTTCGCCACCCACACCAGGGGGACATCGTCGCACCGGGTCGAACCGGCGAAGGTGGTCCTGGTGGACGGCATCCTGCTCCTGGCCCTCGAGCAATGTCGGAAACGGCTCGACGTGAGCGTGTTCGTCGACGCTCCGGCCGACGTCAGGCTGGCCCGGCGGATCGAGCGCGATGTGGCCGAACGCGGTCGGACCCCTGAGGGGGTCCGGCTGCAATTCGCCGAGACGGTGGCACCGATGCACGATGCGTTCGTGGACCCCAGCAAGGTCCATGCCGACATCGTGTTCCGTCACCCGTTCGAGGTGGCGGGCGCGGTCACCGCGTTACGCGCCCAATTGGGGATCTGACCCTCAGGAGTTCTCGATGAACTCGACCCAGTTGCCGTCGGGGTCCTCGACCATGGCGACCCGGACGCCAGGGCGGATCTCCCTCGGGGTCCAAACGATGGTTGCGCCTGCTGCTTCGCACTCAGCGGTGAGCTCGTCGAGGTTGGTCACGCTGATGGTGAAATACCGCATGCCCGTGCCGCCCATCATGCCGCCACCGGGGCCCGGTGGGACGTCCTTGACAGGCACCACGATCTTGAGGAGTGAACGGTTCGCCCACACCCGGTGCATGGCGGCGATACCGACCGCTTCCATGTTGAAGGTCGCTTCGAACTCGAAGCCGAGCACGTCTCGGTAGAACGCCAACATGGCGTCACCGTTCGTGGTGACGATGCCCAGGTCGAAGCCTTCTTTGTCCAGCTGTACACCCATTGCTTGTCTTCCTTTTCTTCGTTCAGTCGTAGGACGCGCCCAGCCCGGCTCGGGCATCGGTCTGGATGCCGTAGGGGGGGATGGGGTAGCGCAGTCCGTTGCGGCTCAGGGCCTCCATGCCCCGGATCGACGCCATGAGGTCCTCGGGGCTCAGGGCCATCAGCAGTTCGTCCTCCATCACCCCGCCATAGCGACGCTCGGCGAAGCACGGGATGGACAGGCTCGGTTCGCCGGTCTTGAGGGCGCGACCCCAACTGTCGGCGCAGGCGGACTCGCCCACGCATCCCCATTCGAATTTCTTGTAGCCGGTCCACTGCAGGCCGTTGATCAGGATGATCATCTGTGCCGGTGTTGCGTAGATCAGGCAGATGTCCGGCGGATCGAGTCGTTTAGCCGACAGGGGGCTCACCGCCATGGCCTGATGGGTGCCGAAGGGGGCCAGGTCCATGGCGTGCTGGTGAGCTGAGGAGTCCTCGAGGGTCTCGAACCAGACCCCCTGCATGCGCGAGCCGGACAACCAGTCGTCGTCCGGTGGGTGGAGGCCGATGACGGCCCCGCATTGGGCGCCCACCAGGTCCTCGACAGTGATGCCGATCGTCCAGTTGAGGCGGCATGCCATGCCCACGATCTGGTCAGTGGTGTGGATCGCGTTGGGGCGCCGGATCCGCGGGACCGCTTCCATGGCCTCCACCGTGTCGAACAGCTTCATGCCGATGGGGGTGGTCCGGAGCCGGAGCAGGTTCTGCAACCGGGCAAGAAGATCGTCCCAGTCGATGGAGGTGGTGGTGACGTGCACGGACTGGTCTGTGGTCTCGGTCATCGCTGCTCCCGTTGGTTCTCGACGTTGATGGCCAACGTAGTCCCGAACTGTACTGCCAGACTTGTGGAGCCGACCTGCGAGCCGACCCCCCAAGGATCTGAGAGGAAGAGGTGAAGAGGTGGAGACGGTACTGATGCTGCACCCCGGCGAGATGGGGGCGGTGATCGGCGGATTGTTGGTCCAGGCCGGTCATCGCGTGCGCTGGGTCGCTGACGGTCGGTCGGCCCTGTCCAGGGCCCGTGCCGAAGCCCACGGTCTGGTCGAGGTCCCGACGCTGGCCCAGGGGCTCGAGGGAGCGTCCTGCGTGGTGTCGGTCGTCCCGCCCGACCATGCCCTGGGTACCGCCCGCAAGGTCGCTGCTGCCGGTTTCGACGGGGTGTACCTGGATGCCAACGCAATCGCGTCCTCAGAGGTGGCCGCCGTGGGTGAGTTGTTTGTCGGTACGCGCTGTCAGCTCTGCGACGGGGGAATCATCGGCCCTCCTCCCCGGCGAGCGGGTACGACCCGACTGGTCTTGAGTGGCCCACCGGCTGAAGAGGTTGCAGGGTTGTTCGGAGCCTCTGCCCTGGACACCGAGGTGCTCGGGGACGCTGTGGGTACCGCGTCTGCCTACAAGGTGGGATTCGCAGCATGGACCAAGGGAACGGCGGCCCTGGCGCTGGTGCTGGACAGCTACCTGGCCCGACATGGGCTGGGCGACCTTCTGCGACAGGAGTGGGAGCGGCGCGACCTCGACGTCGCAGCGCGGATAGAGGCAGCCCGCCGTGGTGCAGTTCCCAAGGGTTGGCGTTTCGCGGGTGAGATGGAGCAGATCGCCACCGCCCTCGCCGACGTGGGGCTCCCCGACGGGTGGTTCACTGCGGCAGCGGACGCCTACCGCCGACTCGAACCCTTCAAGGACCAATTCGAACGCCCTCCCAGCCTCGAGGAGGTGCGTAAGGCCCTCGGAGGCGAGACGTGAAGGCGGCTGTGATGGTGCTGCGGCGCGTCGCAGTGACCACCGGGGCCGTCGTCGGTGTGAGCGTCTATTTCGGGCTGGAGGCGATCGTTCGCTGCTGCAACATCGGGCGTGGGCGAAGAGCAGTACCGGTTGTGGATCTCGGCGCCATCGTGTCGTCGGCTGGAGTCGCTACCTTGCCTGATCCCTTGGCCAGCGTGCAGTTCGACAAGGTCCGGGTCGTCGCTCCAGCTCGCCTACCCATCCCGCATGTCGGCATCACCCTCGGCCGTTCGGTGTTCCTCCGTCATCCCCTCGATCTCTCGTGCCGCGCCGACCAGGAACTCCTGCTCCACGAACTCGTCCACGTCGGCCAGCGGGAGCGGGAGGGCCGGCTCGGCATGGCCTACGCGTACGGGCGCGGGTTCTGTGAAGCCATGAGCTATCGACGGCACCCCATGGAGGTCGAGGCTCGGCACGTTGCCCGGGAGATCCAACATCGTCTGGGGAACCCCGTTGAGTAGGGTGAGCGGCCATGGCTGACGGACTGCATGTCGAAACCCACGGACACGTCGGGATGGTGATCATGGATCGCCCCCCACACAATTTCTTGAACTACCAGCAGATCCACGGCATCGCCGATGCGATGGCTGAGTTGGAACAGAACATGAGCATCCGGTGCATCGTGCTGGCGGCCAACGGTCGCTCGTTCTGCGCCGGAGCCGACCTCGGCGGCGATGGGGTTGGCGGGGGCAAGGACGAGGTTGTCGGAGGCGACGCCACCCTCGCCCTGTACCAGGGCAGCGGTCGCTTGTTCGACATCACTGTCCCCATCGTGGGGGCCATCCACGGGCCCGCCATCGGCGGTGGTCTGGGCCTCGCCATGGTCCCCGACATCCGGATCACCTGTGAACAAGCACGATTTTGCGCGAACTTCGCTGCCCTGGGTATCCATCAGGGCTTCGGGATGAGCGTGACCATGCCGGCCTTGCTCGGTCCGTCGAAGGCCGCCCGGGTCCTGTACTCGGCCAAGCGGTTCACGGGCACCGAGGCTGTCGAGATCGGCTTGGCGGACGAGGTGGTGGCCCAAGAAGCGGTACGTGACCGGGCGCTCGAGCTAGCCACAGAAATCGCAGCCAACGCTCCACTGGCCCTGCGTGCCATCAAGGGGACCCTGCGGTTGGGGCTTGGAGACCGGGTGCGGGAGATCACCCAGCGGGAAGCTGCAGAACAGAAGCGCCTGAGTCACACCGAAGATGCCAAGGAGGGCATGGCCTCGGTTGCCGAACGACGCACAGGGAACTTCACCGGCCGCTGATCACGAACCTGGCAGTTGTCAGGCGTATCCGTCAGGCTCAGCAATGCACCACGGGGTCTCGACAACGAGGAACTGAGGTCCCACCAAACCGGTGGCCGTTTCCTGCTTGCGCCGTTCCCGACCCTTGTCGTAGAACTCGATCCAGAGGCAGTACGGGTGCTCGGGGTGCTCGAACAGCCACTGGCCCTGTGGGTCGATCTCTTCGTTGTCGGTGAGATCCACGGCGGTCCATCCGCCCCGGTCTGCGGCGAGGTAGGTGACCAGGGCATCGATGTCCGCTTCGACCGCTGCGTACACGGTCGCCCGGATCAGGTCCTCTCCATCGAGCCAGCGGTCCAACACTTCGAAACCGCCCGGCACTGGGTAGTCGGGAATGTCCCCGAGTCCTCCGGTGACAGGCTCCTCCCCGGCTTCGTCCTCCTGGTCTTCGTCGACCTCGTCGGTAGCGGGCTCCTCGACCGGTTCCTCCTCGGTCGGCTCAGCATCGGCCGGCTCGTCCTCGCTGTCGGGAGCTGTACCGGGGGTCGTCGGACTGTCCGATTCGCTGGGATCGGCCTCGATGGCGACAAGGGCTGACGGCGCCCCGGTCGGGAGAACCTCCTGGGTTTCCACCTCGACGAAGGGGGCTCCCGCAGCCTGGCCGGCCAGGTGAGGCAGAGCGAACGAGACCCCTGTCGCAACGAGGGTGAGCAGAATCACCGCTCCGACGAGGGGTGCCGCCACCCCACTCTGGGAACTCATCGTTCTCCATCGGCATGAGTCGGCGTGGGTGGAGGGAACGCAGGAGGAGTCTGTCCTCGAGGTGTCCGCGCACCCCACTAGCGTCAGCTACAGGACCTGGACAGAGGCGATCATGATCAAAGAGTTCAGAGAGTTCATCAACAAGGGCAACGTGGTCGATGCGGCCGTCGGCCTGATCCTTGCCCTTGCCTTCAAACCGGTGATCGACTCCCTGGTGAACGACGTCATCATGCAGGTGGTGGCTGCGTTGATCGGTCAGCCCGATTTCTCTGCGCTCTCGATCCACTGGGGCGATCCGGTCACCGGGGACGCAGGGGTCGACGAGTTGGGTCGGCAGCTCTACGACGGTGGCCAGATTTTCTACGGCAGCTTCATCACCACCGTGGTGTCCTTCCTGCTGATCGCCGTGGTGATGTTCCTCCTGGTCAGGACCTACAACCGCTTCCAGCGAGCGGCTGAGGAAGTTGCAGTCGAAGAGGACCCGGGTCCCTCGGAACTGGACCTGCTCACCGAGATCCGCGACCACTTGGCGAAGTGAGGTAGTCCCTCACCGAGACCTGTTTGGCCTGTCCTGCGGCCGGACTTCTCACGGGTGGCGATGGGCGTGCGCCCTGGCACACTCCCACCATGCGTATTGCCATCACCGGAAGCACCGGGTTCATCGGATCTGCTCTGGCGGAGCGGCTCGAGCGTCAAGGGAGCGATGTCGTCCGAGTATCCCGCCGACCGGGGCCCGGAACCGTCGTGTGGGATCTCGATGCCTTCTCTCTCGACCCCGGTGCCCTCGAGGGATGCGATGCCGTGGTGCACCTCGCCGGCGAGTCGATCCAGGGGCGCTGGACGGGGGCCAAGAAGAAACGCCTGATGGAGTCCAGGGTGCGGTCCACCGAACTGCTGGCCCAGACCGTCCAGAACATGGACGCCCCGCCTGCGGCGTTCGTCTGTGGGTCGGCCGTCGGGTACTACGGAAGCCGTGGCGCAGATGTCCTGACGGAGTCCGAGCCGGCCGGGTCGACCTTCCTGGCCGAGGTGACGGTGGCGTGGGAGCAGGCTGCTGCGCCGATTGCGGCTGCCGGGAGTCGACTGACCTTCGCCAGGACGTCCATCGTCCTGGGCGACGGAGGTGCCCTGCCTCGCAAGCGCCTCCTCACAAAGCTATTGGCCGGCGGGCCCCTGGGCAGTGGCCGCCAGTATTGGAGTTGGATCACCCTGGAGGACGAACTCCGGGCGATCGAGCACCTGCTGACACACGACATCGAGGGCCCGGTAAACCTGGGATCTCCGAACCCGGTACCCCAACGCGACTTCGCTCGGGCGCTCGGCCGGGTGCTCGGCCGCCCGACCGTTATGCCGGCTCCTGCATTCGCGATCCGTGCCGCGCTCGGGGAGATGGGCCAAGCCCTCCTGCTCGATTCGGCCCGCATGGCTCCGGCCGTGCTCGAGTCCACCGGATTCGAATTCACTCATCCTGATCTCGAGGCCGCGCTTTCCGCCGTCATCTAGTCTCCGGCGGGTGACGACCAGGATTTCCTTCGACCGCTGGGGCATCGCCCACATCGATGCTCCGACCTTGAGCGAGGCGGTATCGGCCCAGGGCTGGGTCGCAGCGCGCGATCGCATGTGGCAGATGGAGTGGGACCGCCGACGAGCCCTCGGCCGCTGGTCCGAGGTCGTCGGGTTCGGTGGAGCGAAGGAGGACGCGTTTTTCCTGCGCCTGGGGCTGGCCGAGGCGGCTCGTTCGGACTACGAAACGTTGCGTTCCGACACACGGCGACTGCTCGACAGCTATACCGACGGCATCAACCGATGGCTCGATGCTCCTGACCTCGAGCTCCCGGCCGAGTTCGAACATCATCCGGCCCCTCCGGAGCCTTGGGAGCCGTGGCACTGCGTTGCCGTCTACAAGGTCCGGCACATCTTCATGGGCTCGCTCTACCGCAAGCTCTGGCGTGGCTACATCCTCGGCGCAGCGGGCCCGGAGCTGACCGCTGCCCTGCGGGGAGACCCCTCGGATCAGGCGGCGATGGTGATAGGAGACGGACCGGCTGTCGAGCTCCTGGACGGTGCTGCCCAGGTTCTTGCCGAGCACGGCGGGCTGTTGCGGACCCTGCTGCCCCCCGAGGGCGGCTCGAATTCGTGGGCGGTGCATGGCTCGAGAACGTCGAGCGGCCTGCCGCTCCTGGCTGGGGACCCCCACCGGGGGATCGAGTTCCCGAACGTGTACCACCAGTGCCATGTGCGCTGTCCCGACGTCGACGTCATCGGGTTGGCCTTTCCCGGCGTGCCGGGATTCCCCCACTTCGGGCACAACGAGGACGTTGCATGGTGCATCACCCACGGCATGGCCGATGACACCGATGTCTTCGTCGAACGATTCCCTGACGGGGAGCCACCAGCCGATTGGCACGCCGTGCCCATGCAGATTCGCGGCGAGCAACCAGTCGATGTTTGGTGTGGTTCGACGCCCCGAGGTCCCGTCGTCCTCGGTGATCCCGCTGACGGTGTGGCGCTGTCGATGGCGTGGACGGGAACGACCGGTCCGGACACGACCCTGGATGCTCTCGAGCCGATGATGCGGGCTACGTCCTGCGAGGAGCTCGAAGCCTCGGTTCGGCCTTGGGTCATCCCGGTGAACAACCTGCTGACGGCAGACAGGAACGGTGACATCTCGTTCCGCCTTCGTGGCCGACTCGTCGAACGGCCCGTTGCCAGCCGCTGGATCCCGGTACCTGGTGACGACGAGCACGCGTGGACCGGTGCGCGGGAAGTCCCATTCGATGAGCTTCCCCAGGAGCGCAATCCGGCACGAGGCTTTCTGGTGACAGCGAACAACCGGACCTCTGACCGTGGGCCGTTTGTGTCGTTGGATTTCGCTGGGTCCTCACGACACGATCGCATCGTCGAGTTGCTGGAGGAGCTGAGCTCGGCCGCTGCCTCGGACATGGAGCAGATCCACTGCGACGTGAGGTCGTTGGTCGCTCCGACCGTGGTCCGCCTGATCCTCGACTTCGCTACCAGGTGCGAGCACCCGTCGAGCCCTGCACTCCTCGAGCTCTTGGAGAACTGGGACGCCGAGGTCAGTGAGGCGTCGGTCGCCGCGAGTGTGTACGCGGTGGTTCGCCGACGGTGGGCCGAGGGTGTCGTAGCCCGCTTGGGCGTAGACGCTGTCGAATTTGGCGCACCGGGCTGGCCGCGCTCGATCGATGCGAGCCGCATGTCCTTCGAAGGCGCTTCGACCCTGCTGGTGGACGGCACGTGGCATCTGGTGCCCGGACTCCACGATCGTGACGCGATGGTCAGCGCCATCAGCAGCTGTGTGGACGAGGCAGCCACCGAACTGGAGCAGCGACTGGGCCCCGACATCTCAACGTGGACGTGGGGGCGCATCCATCGCATGGCAAGCCCACACCCCCTGGCCAACGCACTGCACGACGCACGCGGCCTCCATCCGCCGATCGACGGGTGTCCAGGCGATGGCGATACGGTCCGGTGCGGCACGATGTTCCCCGAGACAGGGGAACGGGCGGCGGCTGCGTCGGTGGCCCGGTACGTCTTCGACCTGGCGGACTGGGACAACTCGGGTTGGGTGGTCCCTCACGGGGTCTCCGGTGTGCCTGGCAGTGGACACGACCTCGACCAGCGAGCCCAGTGGTTGGCTGGCGCGCTGATCCCCATGTCGTTCAGCCGCGCTGCTGTGGCAGCCGCCACGGTGGAGACGGTCGATTTCTCGGATTGATGCCGAATATGCATCCTCGGGTCGTGGTGTCCGTCGGCCCAGTGGCCTACCGTGAGAGACGGACAGGGTTGGTCGGTGCCGCGTGCGGCATCGACCGGAATGCGGACTGTGGGACGACGGTGCTCGAGCGGGGTATTGGTGCAGGTCGGTTGTCAGGCGCGGCAGAAGCGCGTATGGACCGCCCCCAAGCCGACGTGCCGGTAACACTGCCCGACTTCTCCGACGCAGGGGCAGTTGCCCGATGGCGGGCCGAGATCCACGAGATCTGGGGTGAGGACGATGACCCCGACGTGCCATCGACCCCGATCGAGCTGGATGGGGTCCCGTGTCTCGACGCAGGTCCGGCCGACGCCCCCGTCGTGGTGTATGCACACGGGGGTGGCTTCTGTCTGGGTTCGGCCAGGACCGCGATCCCGATCACGGCGCGCTTGGCGCAGGAACTGAGGGTGATTTCGGTTGACTACCGCTTGGCGCCCGAACACCCGTACCCGGCTGCCGTTGACGACGTGGCGCAGGTATGCCGGTACCTGGCCGCCGACCGGATCCCCTATGCCCTCGCCGGCGACTCCGCGGGGGCCGGAATCGTGTTGTGCGCGGCCATAAAACTGCGTGACAGCGCAGCCCCTGGTCCGAACGCGCTTGCCCTGCTCTCGCCCCATCTCGACCATGGTTCGGTTCGACGGCATGGCCCCGAGATCACCGAGTTGGCTGCGTTGTCTCGGGCCTACATCGGGCAGCGCGATGCTGCGGATCCTGCGGTGTCCCCGCTGGGAGCCGTCCTGCGCGGTCTCCCACCGGCTCTCCTGCAGGCCAGTGAGGAGGAGCCTCTGGCCCCTCAGAGCACGGCGCTCAGCCGGCGAATCCGGGCTGGCGGTGGCCGCTGCGAACTCGACTTGTGGCGGGGCCTGTGGCACGCCTGGCATTACCACCGGGATCTGCCCGAGGCAGACCTGGCATTGGCCGAGGTGAGCAGGTTTCTCCTGGAGCATGCCAAGCCGCGTTGATCGCCTCGCTCGATCCCGGGGTACGGGTTAGGTCAGGTGAGATGTGCTACCAGGGCAGCGGCAACAGCATCGGGCTGTTCGTGGGGAAGCATGTGACCGGCATCGGCCACCATCACCACCGATGCGTTCTCCAGTAGGTCACCGAAGGCGGCGGCGTACGGAGGAGGGATAAGGCGGTCCTGCTCGCCCCACACCACGAGGGTCGGATTGGTGATGCGGTACGCCCGCTTGGAGAGCCGACGATTGGGCACCGGGAAGAGAATCTTTCCGGCCATCCCCATCTGTCTGGCTCGGGCGACCATGAAGGCGGTCAGCGCGGCATCGTCGGAGAAGTCGACACCACCGGTCAGCATCTTCTCGCCAGCGGCTGGGTCGGCGAACAGCACCTCGGCCAACTCGAATGGCAGCATGGAGAACAGGTCGGGTACCGGATGGTCCTCGAGCCACAACCCTGCCGAGCAGAGCAGGCCGAGCCGGTCGACGGACTGCGGCGCAAGGGCAGTCATCTCGGCTGCGATCATGCCGCCCATGGAGTGGCCGATGAGGCTCGGGCGTTGGAGACCAAGTTCGCTGACGACATCCCAACCGTGGAGTGCGAAGTCGAGCATGTCCTCGAGCATGTGCTCGTCCTCGTGCTCGCTGAACCCGGGCCACACAGGGGCAGCAACCCCGATCCCCGCCGCGACCAGTCCCGTGATCGTCGATTCGGTGGGGAGCAGCCCGCCTGCGCCGTGGAAGTACACGACCCGTGGCTCGCCCTCCCCGTAGATACGGACCGGTGCTGTGACGCCCCGTCTGGTGGTGATGATCCGTTCGTCGTAGCTTGCGCCCATCGGGTCAGCCAGCCGGAGGGGTCGGGTAGCGCCGTGCGTCGGCCATGGTCACCTCGGGGCGCACCCGGTCGGCCATGGGGGTCGGCCACCAGCGTGTGTCACCGGCCATCTCCTCGGCCCACAAGCCCTTGAGCTGTGGCATGACCTTTTCTGCGAAGAGTTGGCTCGAATAGCGCGTCTTCCAGTCCGGCATGTTGCCCATGTGGATCAGGCAGAACACCGTACCGATGCGGAGGCGTTTGATCATGTCCTCCATGGTTTCGCGCACGGTGTCCGGGCCGCCGGCGATGACATAGCCGCCCTCGATGAGATCCTTCCAGGTCAGCCGCTTGAACAGCTCCTGGTTCTCCCGTCGGAACTGATCGAGTTTCCCGGCCTGGATGGTCTTGACCGTGCGATAGCCGGGTGGATCGGCGAAGCCGGGGTGGACGTGGAGGCAGCGATTGAAGAAGTACAGCATGTGCTCGCTGTAGAGCTCCTCGGCCTCGGCGTCCGAGGAGGCAACACAGATGATTTGGGCGAAGGCAGCTCTACCCGGTGACTCGTCCTTGTCCCGCTCGGCGACCCGGTTCCAATACCCGTCCATCAGGGTCTGGCCAGCCTTGTAGCCATTGAAGCTCAGGTAGCTGTAGTTGTAATCGTGATCGAGGCAGAAGTCCCAGGTCTCGATCGAGCCACCACCGGGGATGTAGATCGGTGGATTCGGCTTTTGAATGGGCTTGGGCCAGATGTTGACGTGGCGCAGCTGGGTGTAGGTGCCGTCGAAGGCGAAGGGCTCGTCCTCATGCCAGGCCCGCATGATCAGCTCATGGGCTTCGTTGTACTTGTCCCTGGTCAGGGCGGGGATCTGCCCATAGGTGAAGTTGGTGTCCATCGGCGTGCCGACAGGGAATCCGGCCACGAGCCGGCCGCCGCTGATGCAGTCGAGCATGGCGAACTCTTCGGCTACGCGGTGGGGTGGGTTGTACAGGGCGATCGAGTTGCCGATCACGCATAGGGCCGCCTGGGACGTCCGGCGAGCCAGACCGGCTGCAATGATGTTGGGGCTCGGCATGATGCCGTAGGCGTTTTGATGGTGTTCGTTCACCCCGATGCCGTCGTACCCCAGTTCCTCGGCGAACTCGAGTTGGTCCATGTACTGGTGGTACAGGCCGTTGGCCCGCTCGGGGTCGAACAGGGAGCTGTCGATGTCGACCCAGACCGACCGGTGTTGTTCCTTGAAGTCGTCGGGAAGGTCCGGCCACGGCATCAGGTTGAACCAGCAAAATTTCACCGACATCGCTACCCCCGCATCCTCGGTACTGCACCAGCATGGCACGACTAGGTTGGGACCGTGGTAGCGATGGACTGGACCTACGGAGAACTCGACCATGCGGTGGCTGAGGGTTACGGGAAGGTGCACGCCAGGGTGTGGGCTGGCATCGGTTCGTGCGGAACCTGGTGGACGGGACCCCAGCGGGTGGCCATCGTTGCCCACGTCCGTGGCGCTCGGAACTGCGAGTTGTGCCAACGGCGTCGGTCCGAGGTTTCGCCCGAGGCGTTGCCGGGCGATCACGTTGGAGGCAACACCCAAGCCGAGCTGCTCTCCGCTGGCGCAATCGAGGCAGTACACCGCATCACGACCGATCCAGGGCGGCTCACCAGGGCCTTCGTGCAGGCCACATGTGCCGATATCGGGGAGGAGGCCTACGTCGAGCTAGCCGCCCTGGTGGCGACTGCAGTGGCCATCGATGGGTTCGCCGAGGCACTGGGTGCCGATCTGCGGGCCCTTCCCCAACCCGGCGTGGGTGAACCCTCCTGCCGGCGGCCCGATGGGATGGGAGATGTCGGGGCCTTCGTCAGCCAAGCCATCGATAAGCGCCTGGCCAATGTGTCGCGCGCTGCATCGCTGGTGCCCGACACTGCGGCCCTGTGGCAAGAGGTTGTGTCCCAGCACTACAGCCGAGGTGCGGAGTTCGCCGAGGCCGTGTGGCAGCGGCCCCTGAGTCGTCCACAGGTAGAGGTGGTTGCGGCCACCGTGTCACAACTCAACCAGTGTTTCTACTGAACGAGTGCCCATGTGGCGCTGCTCCGTGTGAGTGGCGAAGCACTTGGTGCCGGGATCGACGCCCAAGCGGTTGCCGATGGGGCCGGTGCCGAAGCTGGCGGTGCGTTGGTGGCGTTCGCTACCGCAGCTGTGGAGCGCGGGCCCTCCCTGGTATCGGCGCGCGCTGCACTACGGGAGGCGGTGGGTGACGATGCTCTGGTGGAGGCGGCCGCAACGGTGTCGGTGTTCGAGGGCCTGAACCGGATCGCCGACGCGACCGGGATCCAACTCGACGAGAGCTTGGCCGCCGACACAGCGGAGCTTCGGATGACGCTCGGTATCGATGGGTACGCGGTGACCGAGGGCAAGGTGAACCAGGCAGGAGGGACCGAGCGCCGCGCCGAGAGCGTGCTCGGCCTGTTCCAGTAGGCCTGTCAACTCCCCGCTTCGGGTTCGCGTGGCAATCCGAGGGTTCGTTCTCCGATGATATTCCGCTGGATCTCGCTCGAACCGCCGGCGATACGCATGCCCGGCGAATACAGGAGCCGGTCGGTTACGGGCCCGCTGAGCATTCCGTCGGCGCCTTGGAGGGCAGATCCCAATGCCGCCTCGGCGTAGCCCAGATCGGAGTTGAACAGCTTGGCCACGTTGGCGGTGAGTGGGTCGCCACCGCTGCGTTCCATGAGGGCCTGGAGGGCACGCCCCCGACTGACCAGGTGGGCGACCGCCCCTCGAGCAGTCGGGTCGAGCGTTCGACCCCGGGCCGCTACCCCGACGACGAGGGCGTCGAGGCGCTGACCTAGAGAGATCACGCCGGCACCGCCCGCACCGCCTCGTTCGTCGATCAGCACCTCCATGGCCACCCGCCATCCGCCGTGCAGATCGCCGAGCAGTGCATCGGCGGGGACCTCGACGTCGGCGAAAAAGACCTCGCAGAACTCCTCGTCGCCGGTCATCTGCCGGATGGGTCGAATCTCGACGCCGGGGAGTCCCATGTCCAACAGGAAGAACGAGATGCCCCGGTGACGAGGGCTCTGGGGATCCGTGCGGGCCATCAGGATGCCCCACTGGGCGAATTGGGCGTTGGATGACCAGACCTTCTGACCGTTGAGCACGAAGTGGTCCCCATCGAGGTCAGCCCTGCTGCTCAGACCGGCTAGATCCGAGCCGGCTCCTGGTTCCGAGAACAGCTGACACCACAGGATCTCACCGGTCAGGGTGGGTCGGAGGAACCGGTCACGTTGCGCATCAGTGCCTGATCGAAGGATGGCCTCGCCGGCGAGGACGATTCCCTGGAGGTTGAGGTACGGGGCGACCTCAGCTCGGGCGCATTCCTCGTGCCACACCGTGTTGTGTGCCCGACTGAGTCCCTGACCGCCGTACTCCGATGGCCAGTGCAGGCCGGCCCAGCCCTGTTCGAAGCAGTACCGCTGCCACGCCATGGCCGGCTCGTGCAGCGCAGGGGACAGGATGGCCCCATAGGCGGGGCAGGCCACGCCGTCGGCCACCGCCGAGTGGATGAAGGCTGCCGCCTGCCTGCGGAACTCGTCGAGGTCGGTGACAGGGGGAAGGTCGGACACGGTCTGCACGCTAGTGGGGCCCTTGTGCCGCCAGTGGCCTCGCCCTGGCTGACAGACGCCCGTCGGGCACAGCGTCGTCACCTACGATCGGGCCATGGCCGACACCCCTCACACCGACGATGCCCTGACCGCTCAAACGGTCGAATTGCTCCAGACGATGATTCGCAACGAGTGCGTCAACGACGGCCAGCGCACATCGGGCCACGAGGAGCGCAACAGCGACCTCCTCGAGAGTTTCCTCGAGGGTCCCGGAGTGGATGTAGCCCACTTCGACTGTCTGCCGGGCCGGCGCAGCATGGTTGCCCGGATACAGGGCACCGATCCTGGGGCCCCCAGTCTGTGCCTGATGGGGCACACCGACGTGGTGCCGGTCAGCCCCGACGGGTGGAGTCGTGAGCCGTTCAGCGGCGAATTGATAGACGGCGAGGTGTGGGGTCGGGGGGCGGTGGACATGCTGAACCTCACGAGCTCCATGGCAGTCGCCTTCCGTCACCTGGCCCGAAGCGGTTTCCGACCTCGGGGAGACCTGGTCTACTTCGGGGTGGCCGATGAGGAGGCCGGTGGCACCTACGGGGCCAAGTGGATGGCCGAACACCATTGGGACGCCATCGCCGCCGACTATGTGCTGACCGAATTCGGGGGGCTTCCCACCGACACCCCCGATGGCCGGAAGATCACCCTGGCGGCCGGCGAGAAGGGGCTGGGCTGGCGTCGCCTTACCGTGCGGGGCACCCCTGGTCACGGTTCGATGCCCTTCGGAGCTGACAACGCGCTCATCAAGGCTGCCGAGATCGTCCGTCGCTTGGCCGACTACCGGCCTGCGCCCAAGCTGACCGAGATGTGGCAGCACCAGGTGTCGACCCTGGTCCTCGAGGACGACGTGAAGACAGCTCTCCTCGACCCGGCAACTGTGTGGGACGCGGTGGCGGGATTGGATTCACCGGCTCTGGCTCGGCATCTCCACGCCTGCAGCCACACGACGTTCAGTCCCAACGTGATCCGGGGCGGGGTGAAGACCAATGTCATCCCCGACACCGTGGAGATCGATGTCGACATTCGCACGGCGCCCGGGGACAGCGACAACGTCAACGCTCATCTGCGGGATGCCCTCGGCGAATTGTTCGACGAAGTGGAGATCAAGCACATCCACGACGACCCAGCGACCTTCAGCTCGACCGATACACCCATGTGGGGCCTGCTCGGAGACATGATGGCCAAGGCCCACCCGGGGGCGCCCCTCATCCCGAGCCTGATCGTGGGCGCAACCGATGCCCGCTTCTACCGGGAGCGTGGGGCCATCGCCTACGGAGCGGGATTGTTCAGCGACAAGGTCCACTCGAGCGACTTCATGACCCGGTTCCACGGTCATGACGAACGGGTCGACGTCGAATCCCTCGCCTTGACCACCCAGCTCTGGCTGGACGTGGCCCACAACTTCTGGGACCGGGTGGGTTCGTGAGTCGCGAGCTCAGGCGCAGCCTTCGCTGAAATCGACGTACGGCACCCGGCCTGCCCGCATGTTGATCACGAGCCCTTCGGCGTCTGCTTCCCAGATCACCCGCTTGTCAGCGTCGGCGTCGTCGACGGGAACGAAGACGATGTACAGCCCCCCGTCGATCAACGGGTGGGGCACGGTCTCGATGCGTTCAGGGAACGCTGCCTGGAGTTCGTCTGCCGTGGAGCCGACCCCGTAACCGGAGAGGGTCCGGATGTTCGGGTTGGTCACCTCGACCCGCACGATTTCTCCGTTGCTCACCATGAAGGCGACCGCGGAGGGACCTCGATCCGGGGTGTAGTACCGACAGGACTCGTCACCCCCTGACTCGGGTTCGAAGATGAGACCGGAGACTCGTTCGCCCTCTTCGAGGGTCATCCCGATGCGAACCGGACCAAGTCCTGCGGTCGAGAGCTTCGCAGCCTCGGTCAGCTGCAGCGGTGGCCGGGTCGTGGTCGGCGCCACCGTGCTCGAAGTGGAGGGGGTCGACGTGGTCGTCGAGGTGATGGGAACCGTCGTCTCGGCGGTGTCGCCTGGATCCGTTGAACCGCCGCACCCCGCAACAACCAGGGCGACTGCAAAAAGAGAGGCGAACGATGCTGTCAGTCGGTGGGCGGCATGGTGACCTCGACCTCGCCGCGTCCACCCACTCGCGGGTTGCGCCTGCTGCTCTGCCGCCATGGTCACCCCCAGCTCGGTCGTGTGAGAGGTTCCCCCGAACCTCATGTGTCCGAGGGTAGTCCAGGCGGCTCACGGTCCTCGGGGACCGTGGTCACCTATGCTGGGGCGGCACCGGACGAAGGCACCCAGGGGGATCGCGGTCATGACCCATTTCGACGTTCTCATCACCGGCGGAACCGTGGTGGACGGTACCGGCACTCCGGCTCGTCAGGCCGATGTCGGGATCATCGGCGAGCGGATCACCAGCATCGGTGACCTGTCCGGCGCGACTGCCGATCGGGTCATCGACGCCACGGGCCGCATCGTCACCCCCGGGTTCGTTGACATCCACACCCATCTCGATGCCCAACTGGCATGGGATCCCATCGGCTCGAGCAGTTGCTGGCATGGTGTCACCTCGGTGGTGATGGGCAACTGCGGTGTCACCTTCGCTCCCGTCAAGACCGAAGACATCGAGTACATCGCCGAGGTGATGGAGTCGGTCGAGGACATTCCCAAGGACTCGATCATGCAGGGTCTGCCCTGGGATTGGCGGTCCTACGGCGAATACCTGGGGTTCCTCGATCGCATGCCGAAGGGCATCAACGTCGGTGGAATGGTTGGCCATGTGGCCGTGCGGTGGCATGTGATGGGCCCCGACAGTCTCGACGAGGCACCTGCGAGCGCTGACCAAGTAGCTGCCATGTGTGATCTCGTGGACGAGGCCATGGGCGCCGGTGCGCTCGGTTTCTCGACCAGCCGGACCCTGCTGCATCGCACCCCGGACGGGCGTCCGATTCCCGGAACGTTCGCCGACGACGACGAGTTGTTCGCGATCGGTGACGTGCTGGGCCGCCATGGTCGGGGCGTGTTCGAGTCAGCTCCCCGATTCGAGGCCGCTGGCCCTGATTTCGCTGGCGGTCGCCACGAGATCGAGGTGCTGGGTGAGATCACCCGGCGAAGCGGTCGACCGTCGACGTTCGGGCTCGTGTACAGCGCACGGAAACCCGAGATGTGTGACCTGGTTCTCGGCTATGTGGCCGACGAGAACGCCGCCGGAGGTCACCTTCGCCCGCAGACGACGTGCCGGTCGATCGGGGTGGTCCTCGGTATCCAGCACCGCACACCGTGGGATCGGGCCGGGGAAACCTGGAAGTCCATGCGATCCATGTCGCTCCAGGAACGCCTCGACGTCATTCGGGATCCGGAGTCGCGAGCCCGCTTGGTCCAAGAGGCCAACTCCGGCGACCAGATGACGGGAACCCTCGTAGACCTCAGCCGGCTGCATCTGCTCGATGCAACGGATCCTGACTACCGGATCGGGCCGGACGGCACCCTCGAAGCCCAGGCTGCGGCCGCTGGCGTGACGCCGGTGGAACTGTTCCTCGATGTGACAGATCGCTCCAATGGCTCGGTGATGCTGAGCCTGCCCGTGCTCAACCAGGATTTCGACGCGATCGAGCGGATGCTGCACGACGAGTCGATCGTGATGGGCCTGGCCGACGCGGGGGCCCATGTCGGTCAGATCATGGACTCCAGCCAGCCCACCTTCTTCCTGAGCCACTGGGTGCGGGACACGGGCTTCTTCACCATCGAAGAGGGCGTGCGGCGCATCACGTCGGACACTGCGGACCTCTTCGGTCTGGTGGACCGGGGCCGCTTGGCCGAGGGCGCGTACGCCGACGTCAACATCATCGACCTCGACGGTCTGTCACTTGCCGGGCCGGAATACGTGCACGACTTCCCCGGCGGTGCCGGACGGTACGTGCAGCGAGGTGCGGGCTACGACTACACCCTCGTCAACGGCGAGGTCTTCATGGATCACGGCGAGCACACCGGCGCCCTCGCAGGGGCAACCCTGCGAAGCACCGATTCCTGACCAACAGTCTGGAGCCCGCCTCGGCCGGGTAGCCTCTGCGGCCATGCCTGCACAGCCGTCGATGAACATAGACACCACTGCCATCTACCGAGTGACCCTCGACACGTCGAAGGGCACCATCGTGATGGACCTCGACCCTTCACTTGCCCCGGCGACTGTGAACAACTTCGTCAACCTTGCTCGCGACGGGTACTACACCGGTCTGACCTTCCACCGGGTCGTCCCGGACTTCGTCATCCAGGGCGGTTGCCCTGACGGCACCGGAATGGGCGGACCTGGCTATCGCTTTGCCGACGAACCCGTGACGGCTGAGTACACCCTCGGAGCGGTGGCGATGGCCAACGCTGGACCGAATACCAACGGCAGCCAATTCTTCATCTGCATCGACGATTGCACCACCAAGTTGGCCAAGAGCTACAACCTGTTCGGTTATGTGACCGAGGGGATGGATGTGGCCTTGTCGGTGGCGGTGGGCGACACGATGGACGCAGTGACGGTGGACGAGGTGGCACGGGCCTGATCATGCGCGGCGTCGATCTCGATCGGTGACCGTCCGCTGTGGCCTGATGAGGCCCGGTAATGTGATCCCTCGACGAGAGGGGCATCATGAGCGATGAACGTGAGGACGTCGTCTTGTACGACGAGCGGGACGGGGTGGCCATCATCACCCTGAACCGTCCTGAACGCTTGAACAGCTGGACCGGGGAACTCGGCACGGCCTATTTCGATGCATTGGACCGGGCGGCGGCCTCGCCGGAGGTTCGAGCCATCGTCGTGACCGGAGCCGGGCGGGGGTTCTGTTCGGGCGCCGATATGGACATGTTGCAGGGGATCGGTGACCGAGGTGGAGAGCGTGAAGCAGCGCCGCGCCTGCGCGATGAACGTCATGACTACGCCCTGACCATTCCCAAGCCGGTCGTGGCGGCCATCAACGGTGCGTGCGCGGGCCTCGGCTTCGTCCACGCCATGATGTGTGATGTCCGCTTCGCTGCCGAGGGTGCCAAGTTCACTAGCGCCTTCGTGCGACGAGGTCTGATCGCCGAGCACGGGGTCTCCTACATGCTGCCGCGCGTCGTAGGACCGTCCAACGCACTGGACATCCTGTTGTCGGGCAGGGTATTCCTCGCCGACGAGGCCAAGGACATGGGCGTCGTGAGCAAGGTGTTCCCGGCAGAGGAACTGCTCGATGAGGCCATCAGCTACGCCAGGCAACTCGGGCAGTACAGCGCACCGTGGTCGATGGCCCAGATCAAGCAGCAGGTGTGGAGCCAACTCGACATGGGTCGGACCGACGCGCTCGAGCGCTCGAACGCGGTGATGGCTGAATCTCTGCGACGCCCCGACTTCAAGGAAGGGGTGAGCAGTTTCGTCGAGCGGCGGGATCCCAATTTCGAGCCGGTGACGGAGGCCTGATCCCGAGCCGCCCCGTTCCGGGGCCAATGGCATGAACTCGACACTCGCCGCTTTTGCGGTCCTGGCGTGGCTTGCCTACCTGGCGAGCCGGGTACTGGCCCGCCGTCACCTGCCCGAACTTGTCGCCTTCCTCGTCGTCGGTGCCGTCCTCGGCCCGTCAGGGGTCGGTCTGGTCGATGGCCGAGCCCTGGCAAGCCTGCGACCGGTGACCGAGATCGCCCTGGCCGTGCTCATGTTCGTTATCGGCGAACGCGTGTCGACCAGGGCGCTGCGCGCAGCCCGCTGGACGCTGATCACCGGTGTCCTCCAGTACGCACTGAGCGCCGTCGCCGTGTTCGCCGCCACCCGGGCGCTGGGCGCGGATCGCTCGGTCGCTCTGCTGCTCGCGGCGCTCGCGGGTGCTGGCGCGCCGATGACGATTGCCCATGTCGTTGCGTCGGTGCGAGCAGCCGGCGACTACCCGACGGGCATCATCGGTACCCACGCGGTGAGCGATGCGCTTGCCACGGTCACCTTTGCCGCTGTGCTTCCGGTGGCCACCATCCTGGCCGATCAGGACGCCGACGTGGCGGCTGCCGTCGTCGATTTCCTCCAGCTCGGTCTTGGGGGAGCTCTTCTCGGTCTCGTCCTCGGTTGGGTCGTGTCCCGACTGGGCTTTCAGATCGAGACCTCCGGTGAGCTGCTGCTGTTCGTCCTGGTGCACATCGTGCTGGCCTGGGCCCTGTCGACCTGGCTCGACATCTCGCTGCCCCTCGCCGCCCTGGTGGCGGGTGCTGCGGCGGCCTCAATCTCACCGGAAGCGTTCTCGGTTCGACTCTTCAGAACCATCAAGACCATCGAACAGCCGCTCTATCTGCTGTTCTTCGCCCTGGCTGGCGCGTCCATCCATCTTGACGACGTCGTCAAGGTGGGTCTGGTCGGCGTTGCCTACATCGTGGTGCGGGTGGTGGCGAAGATCGCAGGGGGGCTCGCAGGAGGCCTCCTCGGCGGACTCGAGTGGCGAGTTGCCCTTCGCCTGGGCGTGGCCCTCACCCCCCAGGCCGGTGTAGCAGTCGGTCTGGCCGTGCTCGCCAGTGAGGTGGTGCCGGGGAGCGGGATCGAGGCGGCAACCGTGGTCCTCGGAGCGGTCGTCCTGTTCGAACTGGTGGGCCCCCTGCTCGTCGCCCGAGATCTACGGGGCTGGGTCAATACGGCGGAGGACACGACCCAGGTCGGAACCGAACAGGCCTCCCTGCCGGAGCGGATCTTGATCAGTTCACCGGTCCTGACCGACATCCCGGAGTGGCTGATCGACGTGGCGAGCCGCTGGCGCGCTCGGGTGTTCGTGCTGCTCCCCGGGGAGGACGACCAACCCGAGATCGTGCGGTTGGGGGAACGCTGCGCCACCAAGGACGTCGATCTCGTGTTCACGGCGCTTCGGAACGAGAGCTTCACGGGCGCCGTGGTCCGACATCAGTCGACCACCCGTGCCGATCTGGTGGTGCTCTTCGCTCCGCGTTCCGGTGGCACCGCATCCCGGCTAGCCCTGTTCCCGGTCGAACGGATCGCCCGCCAACTGACGGTGCCTGTCCTGACCTACCCGCTGGGAGATACCGGTGACATCGATGAGGACACAACCAGGCAGCGCGGCCGCTGGCCCTGGCTTGGTTGATCAATCGCGGGTTCCGGCGAGCGTGGGGGAGAGGGACCACCCTTCGATCGCTGCCCGCTCCTGGTCGGCGGGATCACTCGGGCCGCGCAGCCATGCGCTGAGGCGCCCCTCACGATCGGCGCGCTCCAGTACCCGCACGGTGGAAAAGACCTGATCGGCATCGAGCACGGGCTCCGAAGTCGGGGCGCGCTCGAGGGGGAACTCCCCTGGCCAGACCTCACAGACCCAGACCTCGCCAGATCGGGGCGCAGTACCGAAACTGCGCTCGAACGGCCACACGACCAGCCGTTCATCGAGGTGGTCCCGCAACCTCGACAGAGCGCCCAGCACCGTAAGGAACTGTCCACCGACCGATCCGGCGTAGGCGATCTTCCACGTCGACTGCACGCTCTGGCCTGCTGCTCTGAGTAACTCCTCGCAGCGACGGTATTCGGGGATCCGAGTCGTCCCATAAGGAAAGGTCGGTCGGGTGGGGGACAGGCCTCGATGACGTTGTGTCGGAGGGTGGCCCCAGAAGGGTCCCGGCTCGTTGCCGAGGCGATCATTGAGCTGGCCCGCCGCCGCAAATCGGTTGTTGAGATTGTCCTCCCGGTCCGTGACCGCAGACTCGACCACGGCGCTCAGCTCGGGCCAGCCAGCATCGCTACCACACAGGGCCGTGATCCCCTCGCAGGGCAGTGAGAGGCTGGCGTCGATCCCTATCAGGGTCGCAGCTGATGCAGTGGAACCGATCAGGCGGTCAGCCAGGAGTTCGATGGCGTCGTGGGGGGGGGGGGGGGGGGGGGCCCCCCCCCGCGCCCCCCCGGGGGGGGGGGGGGGGGGGGGGG
>JAYPWI010000008.1:0-708 GCA_038135065.1 Acidimicrobiales bacterium | reverse complement strand
CGAGTCGGTGGATTGTCCACCACCGTCTCGCCCCGATCGTGGGCTGGCCCGGTATCGGCAACCCAGATGCTGTTCGCGCCCCGGACAGGTCGGCTGGCAGCGCTCCAGTCGACCATGATCCACCGGCCGAAGAGGCTCATCGATCCATGAGCTCGAGGGCCTGGTACTGCAGGGTGATGTCCATGACGGCGTCAACATAGGCATCACTCCGGTTGTAGGCGAGGACCCTCGACCTCCAGCCTTGCACGGTGGTCATGTCGCCGGCGGCGCACAGGTACGCAGCCGCCGCAGCAGTGGCGTCATAGATGTTGTGGATGTCCTCGATCCCGTCGAAGTTGCCGTCGCGAGCCCAGCCGCGCCAGGTCGAGGGAATGAACTGCATCGGGCCCACAGCCCTGTCGTACAGAATGTCCCCGTCCCAGAAGCCACCGTCGGTGTCGGCAATGTGGCGGGTGTCATTGGTCCCGTCCAATGCCCTACCCACGATTGGGGTCTCCGTCCGGCCGTCGGGGTCGAGTCGATTGCCGCCAATGGTGCCGTGCCCTGATTCGATACGGCCGATGGCGGCAAGGGTTGCCCAGTCGAGGCCACAGCCAGGAACGGTGACGCTGGCGGTGCGCGCAGCGACGAGATAGGCATCGAAGGCCATGAATGGTATGTCCGATCCACTGACGGATCCGAGTCGTTCGCGGGCGGCAACGGCTGCTT
>JAYPWI010000007.1:15059-120255 GCA_038135065.1 Acidimicrobiales bacterium | reverse complement strand
CAGACCCCACGACGATGTGAAACCCTGGGCTGCCCCGGTGAACAGGTACACACGGTCAGGGCGCACCCCGGGCAAGCTAGGGGCGCCGCTCTGGGGCCTGCGTCGGATTACTCCGACCCGACCACCTCGTCGATATCGGGTCCGTCGTCGGCGAACGCATCATCACTCGCTGCTTCGTCGACTACCAAGCCAAGTTGGCTACGGATGCGACCGTCGATCTCCACCATCACCTCAGGGTGTTCGACGAGGAACTGTTTGGCGTTCTCTCGCCCCTGGCCCAGCTGTTCGCCCTCGTAGGTGTACCAGGCACCTGATTTCTTGACGATGGCTTGCTCGACACCCACATCGAGGAGTGAACCCTCCCGACTGATTCCCTGGCCGTACATGATGTCGAACTCTGCCTGGCGGAACGGTGGCGCCACCTTGTTCTTGACGATCTTGACCCTGGTCCGCCCGCCGGTGACCTCGCCATCGGCCTTGATGGCCTCGATCCGCCGGATGTCGATCCGCACCGAGCTGTAGAACTTGAGGGCTCGTCCACCCGGAGTGGTCTCAGGGCTCCCGAACATGACCCCGATCTTCTCCCGGAGCTGGTTGATGAAGACGCAGATCGTCTTCGTCTTGTTCAGGTTGGCGGTGATCTTCCGCAGTGCCTGCGACATCAGACGGGCCTGGGGACCGACGTGGGTGTCCCCCATCTCTCCCTCGATCTCAGCTCGGGGGGTGAGGGCGGCAACCGAGTCGATGACGACCACGTCGATGGCGCCCGAACGAATGAGCATGTCGGTGATCTCGAGGGCCTGCTCCCCGGTGTCGGGCTGGGAGATGAGCAGTTCGTCGACGTCCACCCCGATGTTCTTTGCGTATGCAGGGTCCATAGCGTGTTCGGCATCGATGTAGGCGCAGATGCCGCCGTTGCGTTGGGCCTCGGCCACGACATGCATCGCCAGGGTCGACTTGCCCGATGCCTCAGGACCGTAGACCTCTACGACGCGACCCCTGGGAAGACCACCGATACCCAGAGCGAGATCGATGGCCAGGCTGCCGGTGGAGATCGACTCCACCTTCATGTGATGCTGCTCACCCATCTTCATCACGGAGCCCTTGCCGAACTGACGCTCGATCTGCGCCATCGCCATGTCGAGTGCTTTTTCTCGCTCCATGAGGTGCTCCTTGTTCTCCCAGACCGTTCCCGGTCTGTGTTGTGCCAGACCGTTCCCGGTCTGTGTTGATGACGGTCTCGCCTGGTGCTCGACCCGATGACGAGGACCGTATGGTCGGGGTGGGACAGTGCTCCCGGGTGGACGACATGATTGTAATTGCGAACGTCTGTTCGGGCAAGGACCCCGGCGCTGCCCGACGGACCGCCATCGGTAGGCTGACCCGGTGGCCGAGGACGCCCAGCAGCTCGATTTGAGCCGTTCCACCGAGGACGCCCCCGTCACTGCAACAGTCGAGCGGCGGCCCTCGTCGTTGCTCACCTGGGGCCTGGTAGCCGTCAGCGTCCTCGTGGTCGCCATCGGGGTGGGCGGCGCAGTATTCGGAGCAGAGCAGACCCTGCGGGAGGGCGACCCGGCGTTGGCTGCCACCCCCACCACACCGTCGGCCACCACACCGCCGGCCACCACACCGCCGACCCCCGCCGCAGTTCTCCCATCGTCGAGCACGACCACCCCCAGCATCGACGTCAACCGGGTCGAGCCCTACCCGGGGTTCTCGGCACCATTCGGATCACCCTTGCCCGAACGAGTCTCTCCGTTCGAAGGGCCAGACGATCTCGTTCTGGTCGGCCACAGCCCTGGCGCTCGGCTGGCCGTGGTGCGACCCGATGGCTCGGTCGAAGAATGGCTCGCCCCGGGGGGCGGCCCGGGATTCCTCCCCCAGGCCGCCACGACCCAGACCATGCTCGGCTTCGCCGGCCAAGGCGCCGGCGCCATGGTCGTCCACGGTGATGGAGCGGCCTTCAGCTTCATGACCGACAATCGCGATGCTCCCGTGTTCTTTCCTCGGGCCGACGGCACGGGCTACGTGGTGCACGGCAGCTGGCTCGGGCGGGTGACCTACCTCGGGCTCGACGGCACCGAAACCGGAACCGGTCCCGAACTGGCGCGTGGTTCGGTGATGCTCGGAGACACCTTGCCTGGACTTGCCGTGCGAGGCCTCGACGGGATCACCCGGATCCTCGATCGGACCGACGGCTCGACCATCGTCGAACTACGGACCGAACCCCTGGCCGTGGCCGGTGACCATCAGGTCGTCGTGAGGTGCTCGAACCCCACCACCTGCCGAGCCGAGATCCAGGACCTCGACGGTATGACAACGGCCCCCCTGCCCATCGACCCCCTGACCGCCCACCGCGTGGTGATGGGAATGTCGCCCGACGGCCGTTCGGTGGCCTACCTGCAGTACCCGTCGCTCCACGTCATGGGCACCGACGGTACGCCCGGCCCGACGTTCACGGCCCAGGGGGTAGACCGAGTCCTGTGGTCGGGCGACACGGTGGCCGTCGTCGCCGGTCACGAGGTCCAGCTGTGGTCACCTGGGATGGATGTCCCGGCCGTGCTCGACCTCGGCTCGGCCATCGACCCGAGCGCTCGCGGCCTTCTGCTTCTCCGCGATCCGACCCGAAGCTGAACCCTCGGCTGGATCCGACACCCCCCACAGGTGTGCCAGCCTGAAGCCATGGCAGCCCAGATGACCGACGACGATTTCGAACTCCTCCACATCGAGCGAGACCGTGGGGTGGCCTTCGCCACCATCGATGCGCCACCCATCAACGTCATGACCCTCGACCTGTTCAGAGAACTTGCCAAATTCGGGGTGATGGTCGCGGACGACGACTCGGTGCGGGTCGTGGTCCTGCGCAGCGACAACCCCGACTTCTTCATCGCCCACTTCGACGTCGGGGCCATCGTCGGGTTCCCCACCGATGGCGAAGCAGAACGACCGGCCGAGCTGGGTGGGTTCCATCTGATGTGCGAGAACTACCGCACCATGCCCAAGGCCACCATCGTGGAAATCGCCGGGCGTGTGGGTGGAGGAGGGAGCGAACTCTCGATGTCGTGCGACATGCGCTTCGGGGCCCTCGATGGCATGGTCCTCAATCAGATGGAGGTACCGCTGGGAATCCTGCCCGGGGGCACCGGCACCCAACGACTACCTCGCCTCCTCGGCCGAGGTCGGGCAATGGAGATCGTTCTCGGTGGCGTCGACATCGACGCCGCCACCGCCGCAACGTGGGGCTATCTCAATCGGGCTATGCCCGCCGAGGAACTCAGGCCCTACGTGAACGAACTCGCCCACCGCATCGCATCGTTTCCTCCACGAGCAGTGGCCTTGGCCAAACAGGCGGTCAACAATGCCATCGACCTGCCGCTGCGAGAGGGGTTGCTCGAGGAGCAGTACCTCTTCCAGCAGCTGCTGCGCACCGAGGACGCGCAGCCCACCATGCGCCGCTTCCTCGAGATCGGGGGCCAGACGCGAGAGGGAGAGCTCCGTATGGGCGCCTTGGCGGCCGAACTCAATCCGCCGAGCTGAACGGGCTCGGGTCAGGGCCGACCGTCGGGATCGGTACCGGAAGGGGCGCACCAGGCGAGTACGCCCTCACCGACGATCACCGGATCACCACCCTCGACCCCGTACAGCACGACGTCGCTGCGGCCGGTAGCCGTGACGGTCGGGACTGCCAACCAGCGACCATCGGACGAGAAGACCCGATGAGCGAAGGAGAACTGCTCGAAGAAGGGCAGCACGGTTTCGGCCAACACCCTCGTCGGGCGAAAGGGCGGGCTGTCGATGGTCGAACCTGCGCCCCAGACCCGCCAGCGCAACAGGGGTTCACCCTGACGACCACCAGCCACCAATGTGGCCAGCCGAACGCCATCTGGGCTCCACCACATGGCCGCCACGGGCTCGTCGACCGCCACCTCTCGCCGCCCACTCAACCGGTCGACCACCTCCACCCTGCTCCGTTCGCCGTGTTGCACCACCATGGCCACTCGCTGACCGCTGGGATCGACTGCGAAGCGGACCCCAGCCCGACCCTCGGTGATCGGGCTGACGACGGACCCATCCAAGGAAACGGCCACCAAGCCCTCCTTGGGATCCCCAAGAATCAGTTCGCCTCCGGCCGGCGACCACCACGGCGCAAGGAATCGACCGGCCGGGTCCATCACATCGTGCTCCACGACGGTCCCCTCCATGACCGCCAGATCGGCGATGGCCACCCGATCGCCAACGTGCAGGGCCAGCCGCTTCCCGCTCGGCGCCCAACTCCAGTACAGGGGGGCTCCCCGACCGACCAACGACGTAGCGCCCGAGGCGAGATCGAGGACCAGCAGTTCGAGCCCGAGCGGCCCGGCCGAGAGCATGGCCAGGCGGGAACCGTCCGGACTCGGGTCCAGGCAGAAGGCAGGGAACCCCGGGAGGTCATGGAGGGACTCGCCTTGGGGATCCATCACCCGGACCCTTCCCCCGACCCCATCACTCTCGCTCCACGCCACCCAGGCCCCGCCAGGACCCCACACCGGTGAAAGGATCTCCCGTCCGGTTTCAGGCCGGGCCAACAGATCGAACGCGACCGTGACCCGGCTGCCTGCTCGACGAGCCTCGGCGAGATAGAGCAGACCATCCTCCCCGAGGACGACCAGGCGGACGGGCTGCATCGACTCGCCCCTCAGCGGAAGGCTGGAGCAACCTGCTCGATGAACAGGTCCATCGATGCCTTCTTGCGCTCCATCGGGCCGAACGTGAAGTCAGGCACGATCAACTCCTCGACACCGACGTCTCGGTAACGCCCCACCATGTCGACGACCTCCGCAGGTGTTCCGACGATGGTGGCCCGCCCGAAATCCCGATCGCGCAACTTGGCCAGGGACTCCTCGTTCTCCGAAATGAACATCAGGGCAACCGCCGACCTGGAGATCTCGGCGGGATCCCGGCCAACGTCCTCGCAATGTCTGTCGAGCACCTCGCACAGGTCGGCGATGTCCTCGGGCATGCCCCAGTAGTTCCACTCGTCGGCGTAGCGGGCGGCCGTTCGCAGGGTCCGTTTCTTGCCCGCTCCGCCGATCAGGAGAGGCACCCGTTCCTGTATCGGTTTCGGGTCGAGTGGAGCGTCCACGATCCGGTAGTGCTCGCCATCGTGGTCGGTCCTGGGAGACGTCAACAAGGAGGTGATGATCTCGACCGCTTCATCGAGACGGTCGAGGCGGCCTTTGAGGGTCGAGAAGTCGAAGCCGTACTTCTCGTGCTCGTTTTCCTGCCAGCCAGCGCCGAGACCCAACACCACCCGACCACCCGAGATGTGGTCGATGGTCGTCGCGATCTTGGCCGTGAGGGCCGGGTTGCGATAGGTGTTCCCTGCGACCAGAGGCCCGATTCGCACCCGGGGAACTGCCGCCGCAATGGCAGCCAGGATCGACCAGGCTTCGTGGATCGGTTGGTCGACGTTGTCTTCGTTGGGCATGAAATGGTCGGCGTACCAGATGCCGTCCCACCCCGTGGCCTCGGCGTGGGAGCACCCTTCGAGAGTGTCCGCCCACGACTGCCCGTTTCCCGTCCAGAAGCTGAAGCGCATGGGGCGAGCCTAGGGTCTTCGGCTTCGGGGGGAGTGCCGAAGGTCACGCAGGCCCTGATTGATCGATGCGACCCCGGGTACAGCGCCCGAATTGCGGTCAGCCCAGGCTCAGCAGGTAGCTGAAGGCCTCGGTGATATCAGCGACCTTGCCCGTCGGCACCTCGACCGAGATGTCACCCCCGTAGGCGAGCACGTCCATACGCGTGACCACGGTCATGGTGATCCCTGCCGCACCAATCTCCTCGTCGAGCCCCATGCTGGCCAGCATCGAACCCATATCGAGCTCGTAGTGGAATCGCCGAAGACGGCCCTCGGCGTCGACGTCTACTCCCAGAAGAACCGGCAGTTCCTCCATGGCCCACAGCGCCGCTTGCAGCTCGCTGTCTGGATACCCCAGCGCCGAGAACAGTTGGCTCAGCTGATCGGTGTCGAGTCCACCGTTGGACTCCAGCAGGTCCCCGAACGTGGTCTGGACGACGTAGTAGGTCGTCGGCACGCCGTTGACCGCCGAGGGCTCCCCGGCGCTGACATCTGACAGGCTGCGCAACGCCTCGATGTACCCCTCGAAACCGACCGACCCTCCACCCAGGGCACCGGTGATGTCGTCGACCGAGAGATCGTCATTCTGCGCAGCCAACACCGTGAGATCGAGGCGACCCCACGAGGTGTCGAGCGAGGCGAAGGACCCGAGGCGCTGGTCCAACTGGCTTATCAACGCGAAGATTTCGCCCCGCAGGTACATGTCCAGCCCGTCGATCAGGAACTCCATCGACGGCTCGAGACCGAGGCCACTGAACTCGTCCGAGAGTGCCGACAGATCCATCGACATGAAGGTCCGGCCCCCGGCATCGACAGCCATCTCCGCGAATGGGCGGTCCATCCCGCCGAGCGTCATGGCATCGAATCCGTCGCTGACCGCGATCTCCATGTACAGGTTGCCCTCGAAGGCCTCGCCCATGACCGCATCTGCTGCGGCCAGGACCAGCGATGCCTCGGCCTGCCCGCCCCCCAACGCCGGAGCGAGCATCGTCGTGGATGACGAGACGGGTGCCGTGGACTTCAGCGTGGTGGAGGGCTGCGGGCCCTTTCCCGACTCAGCAGAGGGGAGGCTCGGCGAGGTCTCTCCTCCCTCGGGCTCGGCAACGATCTCGATCGTGGTCGCAGGTGCCGAGGTGGCCGCCGCCGATTCGCCGACGTCGTTTCCGCCTCCGCACGCAGCAAGTAGCAGGGCCGCCCCTGCCCCCAGCGTCGTCAGTGTTCTCATCGCCATCTCCAGGTCGGCCGACCACATCCCATCGACCCTTGGTCTCACATCGTGAGCAAAGGAGTTGCAGGGCGACGATCCCGATGCGACCGGGTGCCGAACGGGGGCCTCACATCATGGCTGCGATCTCGTCGGTCACGTCCGTGTACCCGTCGCTGGGCGCCCCGAGCGACCAGGCCGGGGAGTGATCGACGGTGTACGCCCATGACACATCGGACCAACCATCTCCTAGGCCGATGTCGTCCAACACCCCGAGTCGGGCGAAGAAGGCGCCGAGATCGAAACGGGCGTAGAACTCCACCAAGCGCGCCTGGTCGTCGAGGGTGACCCAACCCTGGACCTCCTCGAAGTCGAGGTCCTCCACCACGACACCCACGGTTGCGGCGTCGAGTCCCGCCTCGACCAGGCTGGCATCGAGCCACGCCAGGCCAGCGTGCGCATTGACCCCCCAGATGCCGATGAGGTGCCCCAAGTGGAGCTCCACCGGGTACCTCGTACCCCCAGGTACATCTTCTCGGGGTCCTGTCACTGCGCTGTTGGAGAGGGCGTCGAGGTATTCGTCGTGATCGGCCCAGGGCATACCCAGGGCATCGAAGACATCTATGGGGTCTCCGACGATGCTGGTGTCGACGATGCCCCACCCCTCGGCCAGGGCTGCCAGGGTCGGCTCATCGGCCCAGACCTCCCCGAAGAGCGTTCCGGTCATGTACAGATCACCGCTGTCGTCGAACCACGAACCCTGCGTCGCTCCGTCGCCAGCCAACCAATGGAAGGGACCCAAACCCGATTGGTACCCCTCCGGACGCTCGACGCGCACCCCACCCAGCGGGCCTTCGAACCCAAAGAACTGCCCCTCCCCGTTCAGAACCAGCAACACCTCGGCGGAGTCCGAGGAGTGAGGGACGCTGAACAGCACCGCTACCGCGGCATCCACTGCCACCTGATCGGCCGGGTCGAGATCAGATGGTTGGGTCACCGGGGGGGAGGCAGGCGGCGGGGCGCTCGTTGCGGGAGGTTGGGAGGTGGTCGGCTCGGTCGTGCTCGTGGTGCCGTCGGAGAGAGCCGTCGTTGCCGTGGTGGATCGATCCGGTGGAGGGCCCTTGGGCAGGCTCATGAACTGCACGGCAACCGTTGTCTCGTCTGGGGCCGCGGCCATCGGCACCCCTGGGAGGTCGGGGGCCCCGCCGTCGGAACCGAACGCTGAACATCCAACGACCAAGGCGATCGCTGTCAACAGCAGTGCGGATCGAGAATGTCTGCGCATCGGACGGTCTCCCGAGTCGGGTTCCGAACCCGCAGGCGGGAACGGAACCGGACGTGACGTCGGGATCCTGTCGGCAGATCAGGTGTCGTTCTGGAGCCTGAGCCGTAGCAGGTTCAACACGGAGATCACACTGAACTGGCGGATCCGCTCGATGTCGCCGGGGAGGCGCACCACTTCGACGGTGTCGGACCCTTCCATCGACAGGGCAACCCACGCCGTGCCGAAGGGGTGCTCATCGGTGGCCGAGGCGCTGTCCGCAACCCCCGTGGTCGCGATGCCGACGTCGGTACCCATCTCGCGCCGAGCTGCGGCTGCCAGCCCCTGCGCAGCCTCCGGCGAAGCGAGCGGGGGAGCCTCGGCGCCGAGCAGGCGCTGGAGCGGCTCCACACCATTGACGACGATGCCACCGATGAACGCCTCTCGCCCCCGCCGGGCCATAGAGAGTCGCGACGCCATGAACCCACCCGTCAGGGTCTCCACCACCCCGAGGGTCATCCCCCGGTCCGCCAACGCACCAAGTACCACCGCTTCCATGTTGTCCTCGTCGAGGGCAAACACCAGATCACCGAGCAGGCGGCGCAGCACCCGCTCCTCGGCGTCGAGTACCGAGACGACCTCCGCCGCAGTCGCCGCCTTGGCGGTCACCCGTACCTTGATCCCTTCGATACCGCTGGCCAAAAAGGCGAGGGTGGGGTTCCCGGGGCCATCGAGTTCGTCGATCCGCTCGGCCAGCATCTCGGCCAGCCCCGACTCGGACTGACCCCAGGTTCGCAGCACCCGGCTGTCGATGACGGCCCGCACACCGGCCCGCTCCTGCAGGTCGGGGATGACGGTTCCCGCCACCATCTCCTTCATCTCCGAGGGCACCCCGGGTACGGCATAGATGACCTTCTCGCTCCCGTCTGGCTGGGGGATCGGAGCGACGAGACCCGGGGCGGTTCCCGGCTGCTGGGCGATGGTGTGGGCCCCGACTGGCACCATGGCTTGGCGCAGGTTGTTCTCGGGCATGGACCGCCCCCGGGCTTCGAACATGTGCCTGATTCGCTGGGCGATGACCTCGTCAAGTACCAGGTCCACGCCCATGACGCGGGCGATCACGTCGCGGGTGATGTCGTCCTGGGTGGGTCCGAGTCCTCCGCACATGATCACCGCGTCACTGCGCCCGAGGCCGAGGCGCACGGCATCCTCGATGCGGTCCCAGTTGTCACCGACCTTGGTCTGATAGTGGCTGTCGATACCAGCCAGGGCGAGCTGCTCCCCCATCCACGACGAGTTGGTGTCGACGATCTGACCGAGCAGCAGTTCCGTACCGACCGCGATGATCTCGCACTTCATCTGCGGCACCTCCTTCGTCCGAGCGTTCTCTGGGAGGCCTCTGCCACCGGCCCCAGGGGTCGGAGGCTAGACGGGTCTCCGTTACCCGGTGGGACCGGTCGGATCCCCCGGACGCCCAAGCACCGTGACCGACATCGAGTGGACGAATCGATCACCCCCGACAACCACCACCGGGTCGCGGTTGACGGCGTCTGGGGCCTCGGTCTGGGGCTCGACGCAGAGGGCGTGCTCGGGGCGGTCGTAGATCACCCAGTGATCGCACGAGCTGTCCACGGAAATCTCCACACCGTTGTCCCAGCGCAGGCGGGGTGCGGCCGCCAGCTCGACGAAACAGTTGTCCCACGGCCCTCGAGGCGGCGTGATCAAACGACCCGTCGGAATGTCGCTCTCGTCGAGCTCGTACATCCGGCCCGGGGACACATCGAGACTGAGCCGAGCCCCTCCCTCGCTGCGACGACGGAACCAGGGATGCCAGCCGAGGCTCACCGGTTGGCGATCCTGAGCCCGCACCTCCATCACCACCGTCACCCCGTCAGGATGCACAGTGAACTGCTGCCGAACCGACCCTCGGAACGGCCATGGGGATCCGAAGACCAGCTCGAGGGTGTGGTCGTCGATCCGCTCCCAGGGGGAGAGATAGCCGTAGCCGTGCAGTGCGTGGCCGCCCATCACCACAGGGAGTCGCCACCGCTGCCCAGCGAAGGTGAACTCCCCGCCCCGAATCCGTCCGGCGAAGGGGACCATCGGGTACCACCCCCAGCCCAGTGGGTCCCCGCCGGCCTCCTGCTCGGTCACCAACAACTGGACCCCGGCCACCCACAGTTCGGCGATCCGACCACCCCGTCGAGGGTCCACGACAGCGCACACGTCACCAGAGGTGAGCCGCAGGAGATCACTCAACGGTCGTCGGCATCCTTGGCAGCCGACTCGGCGGCCAGGCGCCGGGCTCCCCAGAGATACGAGATCCCCGTCCACACGGTGAGGGCGACGGACACCCACAGGGTGGTGGTGGCCACCCAATGGGAATGTTGGGCAATCGGAGGGATCAACGCGAACCCGATGGCCCACAACTGGACGAAGGTCTTCCATTTCGCAGCCCTGGTCGCAGGCACGGAGATCCCTTGCCGACCAACGCGTGACCGATAGACGCTGATGGCCAGCTCTCGTCCCATGATGATGACCACCGGGGCCCAGTGAAACTGTCCGTTCACGGCCAGCGCCACCATCCCGCCGAGGACCAGCACCTTGTCGGCGAGGGGATCGAGGAACGCCCCCGACCGAGTGGCTCCCTGTCGACGAGCCAGGTAGCCGTCCAGGAAATCGGTGATACCGATCGCGAAGCCCACCCAGAAGGTGAGCCACGCAGGGTCGCCTCCGGCCACCATCACCACGAACACCGGGGTGGCTGCGATCCTGGCCACCGTCACCATGTTGGCCGGGGTCAGCATCGCCCCCGGCTCGTACCTCGGACCGCCTGACGACTGGTCGCTCACGATTCGCCCGGCCCGGGCCAGGTGCCCTCGGCGCCGACGTCGGGACCGACGGCCCACTCGATGGTGACCTCGTGGAACTCACCCACGGCCAACTCGGCAGGCACCCGTACCACGCCGTCGATCTCCGGTGCCTCCCGATGGGAACGCCCGACACCAACCTCGTCTACCAGCACCTCGACCCGGCGACCTACCAGGTCGTCCCGCCGGGCCGCCGTGATCGCATCCTGCAGTTCGCTGAGTTCTGCCTGCCGCTCGAGGGCCAGGCCGTGGGGGACCTGCCCGTCCAGGCCGGCCGCCAGCGTTCCCTCCTCTGCCGAGTAGGTGAACAGCCCGCACCAATCGAGTTGGGCCGCCTCGAGCCACGAGACCATCTCGGCCTGGTGGTCTTCGGTCTCGCCGGGGTAGCCCACGATGAAATTCGACCGGAAGACGGCATCGGGCTCCATGGCCCGGATGTAGTCGATCCGATCCAGAAACCGCTGACCGTCACCCCACCTGCGCATCTTGCGTAGATGATCCCGTGCCACGTGCTGGAGCGACAGATCGAAATACGGCACCCCTGAGGCCAGGATCGCCTCGACCAGTTCATCGCTCAGGTCGGACGGATACAGGTAGAGCAACCGCACCCGGTCGACCATCGACGCAACCTGCTCGACGAGGGGAACGATGGCCCCCCGCTCCCCGCGATCCTTTCCGAAGCTGGCCAGGTCCTGGGCGACCAACACCACCTCGCGCACCTCGAGTTGGGCCACCTCGTCGAGGATCGAGGTCAACGTTCGGCTCACCTGGGGACCCCGGAACGAGGGGATGGCGCAGAACCCACAGGTACGGTCGCACCCCTCGGCGATCTTGACATAGGCCCATGGCATCGAGGCGGGCGGTCGCCGGAGATTGAGCAGATCGAACGAGGGCAGCTGCTCGGCAGCGGCCTCGAGACCCGTGGGGCGACGACCGAGCCGAACGGGGACGCCGAACCCTGCCACCTGGTCGACCTCGGGCAGCGCCTCGGCCAGTTCGTCGCCGTACCGCTCGGCCATACAGCCCGTGACCACCAGTCGGGACCCCGAGCGCCGGACCTCGTCGAGGGCGAGCACCGTGTCGATCGACTCCTGACGGGCCTCCTCGATGAAGGCGCAGGTGTTGACCACCACGACATCGGCCTGGCTCGGATCCTCCGTCGAGGTCATCCCCTGATCTACCAAGGTGCCCTCGATCTTGTCCGAGTCGACCTGATTCTTGGGACAACCCAGTGTCTGGAGGAAGAATCGGCGCGTCTCGGGCATCGAGGCCAGGGTATTGACTGTGACTGCGAGACCGTGCACCCACGGGGCCATCGCACCGCGCAGATGCCCGGCTCCCCTCACACCTCGGGTATTCGCACTGTCGAAACACGGCCGACACAGTCGGTTCCTAACGTTGTCAGCATGACGCCAGCACCGGTGCCGGACAAGCGACCGATGTGGGTTCTCCGCATCTGGCTGCCCGACCGACCGGGAAGCCTGGCCGCGGTGACCGGCGCACTCAGCGCGTCGGGGGTCGATGTGGTGGGCATCGACGTCGTCGAACGCAGTGGCGCCCAGGCGGTCGATGACATCACGATCGCTCTGGACTCCGCGTCGATCACCGAGGTGGTGACGGCGGTCAGCGGCCTCGAGGGGGTAGCCGTCGAAGACGTGCGGCGTGAGCGGGGCTGGCGCATGTCGACTGCCGAGGCCCTGTGCACGGCGGCGCGCCTGTTCGACCCCTCCACCGAAGGTCCGCTCCAGGTGTTGTGCGAGACGCTGGTTCGCCACCTCGAGGCCGACTGGGCTGCTGTGACGCAGGGAGACGGGTTCCTCCTCGCAGCCGCAGGTGACCTCCCGGATCCCATCTGGCTCCGCAGCTTCGTCACCGGCATGGCCCATGCTCCTCACGCCGGCGCGGTCGCCGATGGCATCGTGTACCGACCCGTCCTCGATGGCGCCCTGACCATCAGCCGGCTGCAACCCGATCTCCTCGACTCCGAAATCGACGAGCTGTCCGGATGGGCTGCCGTGGCCCAACTCCTTGTCCCCGAGCCCAAGTTCGGCGAACCGCTACCCGGCTAGCGTCAGGCGATGGACTTCGGAATCATCGCCTTTGCCACCGACCAGACCATCTCGCCGGGGCGCATCGCCCGCCTCACCGAAGAGGCCGGCTTCGAGTCGGTGTGGTTCCCCGAGCACTCACATCTGCCTACGGCAAGCGGCGGGTGGCCGGGCGGCGATCGCATCCCTGCCTCATATGCACGGACCATCGACCAGTGGGTGGCCCTCGGCATGGCGATCGAGTCGACCTCGACCATCACCCTCGGGACGGGCATGACCCTCGTCCCCCAGCACGACCCTGTCTGGCTGGCCAAACAGGCCGCCTCGGTCGATCACCTCAGCGGTGGACGGCTCGTCATGGGCGTGGGCTACACATGGAATCGAGCAGAACTCGCCGACCACGGCGTCGACTTCTCCCAGCGTCGGGCTCGTACCCGCGAGTGTGTCGAGCTGATGCGCGCCCTATGGGGACAGGACGTCGCCAGCTACGAGGGCCACCACGTCTCGGTCAGCGCAAGCCAGGCCTGGCCCAAGCCCATCCGCGACGGTGGTCCGCCCCTGGTCATCGGGGCCGGTGTCGGCCCGCGGACGTTGGCCGATCTGGTCGACTGGGCCGACGGCTGGGCCCCCATGTTCGGTCGCGATGACATCGACGGCACCCTGCCACTGGTTCGCGATGCCCTCGCAGACGCCGACCGCCTCGACGGGTTCAGCCTCAGCGTGTTCGGCGTACCGAATGATCCGGCTGCCCTCCAACGGGTCCAGGAATGGGAACCCGACCGGGTGGTCTTCGGAGCCGGCGGGGCAACCGACGCAGAGTTCGGAGCCGCCCTCGAGGCCGCGAAGGCGACGATCGACGCGGCAGGCCTCAGCTAGCGGCGCGCTGCTTGGCTCGTTCCTTGGCGCGACGGTCCTTGTCGGCCAGACGATCGTGTTCTGCCTTGAGCAGGCGACCGGTGTCCCGTTCCTCAGCGATGTACCGGCCGAGCAGCGCTCCGGTGACGGGATCGATGGTCTTGTCCCCGAACATGGCATCGAAGATGTCGGTTCCCCCGGGGGCCTTGTTGAACTTCAGGGCCCGCAGCTTGGACAGGTCCGTCCGCTTGGATCTGGCCACCGACCCCAGATGGGGGTCGGGCTCACCCTCAGGACTGCGCACCTCGTAGCCGAGCTCCATGATCCGCTTGGCGAAGGCAAGACCGTGCTCGGCTTCGCGCATGGCGACCAACCGCAGCGTCTTGGCCAGCCGTTTGTCGGTCGTGCTGTCCGCCCATTCGGTGAAGACTGCCCCCGCTGCGGTCTCGGCTACCGAGATGGCGTTCAAGAGTCCGAGGTAGCTGGGCTTGTCGGGCATGGCACCCCTCCAATGAGGTCGACGGCGTCGTGTCGAACCTACCGCAGTCGGCCCGAAGTGGGCGTAGTCTCGGGTTCGTGACCCGCCCCACCCGCCGCCTGATCCCCACCGATGAGGCCCTGGCCAGCTTGCAGAAACGTCGGTCCAGCGGCCACCCCATGTTGGCCATGTTCAGCTCGTACCTGGGGGGTGTGGTCACCGACCCGGCGCTCATGTCGATCCCCCTCGACGACCACCTGGTGCACCGGGGCCACGGTGTCTTCGACACCTGCACCCTGGCCAACGGACGGCTCTACCGACTGGGGATTCACCTCGATCGCCTGCTGGCCAGTGCGGCACTGGCCCGCATCGAGCATCCGTGGTCACACGCCGAACTCGTCGAGATGGTGGTCGACACCGCTGCTGCCTCTGGTGTTCGCGACGGCTCCGTGCGCTACTGGCTGAGCCCGGGTCCTGGAGGCTTCAGTTTCAGCCCCACCGAGTGCGAGGAACCCTGCTTCTACTGCGTCATCTTCGATGCAGGCCACCTGCTGGTGAACGACGTCGACATCATGCGCAACGGCATCAACGAGGCAACGGTGTTCGACACGCCCATGAAGCCCGAGCTGTTGGCCACCATCAAGTCGAACAACTACCTCCTCAACGTGTTGACCCACCTCGAGGCAGTCGACCGGGGCGGCATGTTCGGCGTTCTGGTGGACGCTGATGGCTACCTCGCCGAGGCGTGTGTGCTCAATGCGACCTTCGTGACCGACGAAGGAGACCTGGTCACACCCCCCTTCCAGGGCATTCTCAGGGGCACCACGGTGCGCCGGGTCCTGGAGCTGGCAGAGCAGGAGCTCGTGCCCGCCGGGCTGATCCGGGCGGTTCGCCAGGCCCCCATTCGAGCCGACGACCGCCGAGGTGCCCGCTCCCGGGAGATGTTCCTGAGCGGGGGCGACACGCACATCTTCCCCATCACGAGCTGGGACGGGGAACCGATCGGCGACGGCGCAGTCGGTCCAGTCGCCACCTGGCTACTCGATCGCCTCGAGGCCGAGGCTCCGGGTGGCCCCCTGGACGCCGGAGGGAGTGGCGAGGCGCGCGACTTCGTGGTGGTCCCGTACCCGTGATGTCGCCCGGTCACCCCGCAGCTCGACCATGAGATTCGCCGCCCGCGTCCACGACCTGATCCATTCCCCCATCGGGGCCGCCCACGCCCTGGTACCCCAGCGGCAGAACGACCGCCCGCTGCTCGACCTGTCACAGGCCGCTCCAGCCTTTCCTCCGGCTCCCGTCGTCAGTGCCCGTATCGCCGAGGTAGCCGGCGAACCCGACGGCGGCCGCTACGCACCGCAGCCAGGCCTGGGGCCGCTACGGGACGCATTCGCCGCCGACATCAATGCCCAGTACCGGAGCGACCTGGCGGCTGAGAACGTGCTCGTCACCGCCGGGTGCAACCAAGCGTTCTGCGTGGTGGCCAGCGCCTTGGCCGGCCCGGGCGACAACGCAGTGCTGATCTCGCCCCACTACTTCAACCACGACATGTGGCTGCGGGTCGAGGGAATCGAGGTGCGGCACCTCGCTCCCGGGCCCGACCTCCAACCGGACCCCGATGCCCTCGAGGGCCTCATCGACGAGCGAACGGCCATGGTGGTGGTCGTCTCACCCGGCAACCCTTCGGGGGTGACCGTCCCACCCGACGTCCTCGACCGCATCGGGGCCCTCACTCGGCAACGGAAGGTCGCCCTGGTCCTCGACGAGACCTACCGCATGTTCCGAGGCTCGAACGAGCCCGCCCACCACCTGTTCTCCACCCCCGACTGGGGTGACCATGTGGTGAGCCTCCACAGCTTCTCGAAGGACTTCGCCATCCCTGGATACCGGGTCGGAGCTCTGGTGGGTGGGCCGGCGACCATTGCCGAGGCCCTGAAGGTCCTCGACTGCGTGGCCATCAGCGCTCCGCGGATCGGCCAGGAGGCAGCCCTAGCCGGGCTCCGTCACGCGCAGGAGTGGCGCCGCGAGCAGGTCCGACGCATCTCGGACCTCGAGGAAGGGTTCCGCGCGGTCCTCGGGGATCGGCCGGGTGGCTTCGAGGTCGTCACCAGCGGGGCCTACTTCGGGTGGGTTCGCCACGACCGGCCTGATCTGGCGACCGACGAGGTCGTTCGCAGGCTGGTGTTGGATCACGATGTACTCGTCATCCCTGGCACTGCCTTCACCATCCACGACGACCAGATGATCCGCATGAGCTTCGCCAACCTCAGCGAGGATCAGTTGCCCGAACTCGCCGACCGCCTGCGCGAGTTCAGCTGACCCAGGGGCCTATGGTGGCCCGGTGGCTGCCCCCGCCGACCCTCGACCGACACCGCGGGCCCTTCCCGAGGAGGTACCCGTCACCCTGGTCGACGATCGCAGCCTTCCGGCGCTGGCTGCGGCCCTGTCAGACTCGGTCGCCACAGCCATCGACACCGAGACGGTCTACGACCCCGACGCTCCCGATACCGGACCGGGTCCGGTGCGAGCGGTGTCGCTGGCCACTCGTGGCCCTGACGGTGTCGAAGCAGCATGGGTGGTCGATATCGACCACATCGACATCGTCGAGCTGGGCTGTGCCCTGTCGGGCACCCGGGCGGCTGCCTGGAACGCCAATTTCGATGCCCTGGTCCTCGACCGCGACGTCCTCGATGTGGCCCGCCGAGACGGGCGCAGGGTGGAGGAGATCGTGTGGTGGGACGCCCAATTGGCCGATGCCCTGCTCCACCAGGGTTTGAGCGGCTTTGGCTTCTATCACGGGCTGGCCTGGGCGACCGAGTGGTATCTGGGCATCCACGCCCAAGGCAAGGGAACGACCCAGGTCTCGTTCCGCCGAGGGCGAGAACTCACTCCAGAACAGATCGCCTACGCAGCCGCCGATGCGGTCGAAACCCTGTGGGTGGCCGATGTCCTGCGCTCCCGCGTCACCAGCGCAGGACTGGACGTCGTCTGCCGGCTCGAACAGGAGGCCCGCCCCTTCCTCGACATCATGCACCGGGTCGGTATTCCCTTCGATTGGGAGGGGTGGCGTTCCGAGCTCGACACGGTGCAAGACCGGCTGGCCGAGGTCCTCGATGCCCTTGCAGCTTCGACCGGAGGCGGCCAGGGAACACTGTTCACGACCCGACTGGAACCATCGTGGAACCCCTCGAGCGAACGCCAGGCAAAAGAGGCGGTCAATCGCCATCATCCCGACCGAGTCGAGGCCTACTTCGAGCGATCCGAGGGGGCCCGACGCCACCTCAGGGCCGGTGACCCGCTCACCTCCCAGGTCCTCGGTGATATCGGCGGGCCTCTGTGCGACCTGCTCCTCGAACACCGCGACCTGACCAAGACCATCACCACCTACGGCGCCGGTGTCGGGGACCTCATCGGAGAGGACGGCCGCCTACACCCCGAGTACCTCCAGGTCGTTGGGACCAACACCGGACGCCTGGCCAGTCGTCGCCCGAACGCCCAGAACTTCACACCGCGTATGAACACCTACCTCCGACCGGCCGACCCCAGCCGGGTGTTCGTCCATGCCGACCTGAGTCAGGCCGAGTTGCGGTTCGTTGCACAGGTGGCCGGCGACCACGCCCTCCAGGCGGCATTCAGTGAGGGCAGTGACGTCCACCAGAGCACGGCCGAGCGGATGTTCGGTGTGGACATGGCAGCCCTCGCCCAGACCGACCCTCTGCGACATCGGGAACTGCGGGCCACCGCCAAACGGATCAATTTCGGCATCGTCTACGGACAACGCGGCGGGGGTCTCGCCCGCAGCCTCAGCCAGTCGGGTGTCCCCACGACGGCCGAGGAGGGTCAGCGTCTGCTCGATGCCTACCTGGCGGCCTACCCGCAGGTGGCCCGGTGGGTGGCTGGTCGCGACGCCGAAATCGACGCCCTGAGCGCGTCGCTTCCCGACATGGACTGGGCCCTGACACTCGACCTCCACCGCCTCTGGCCCCTGACCCAACAGGTCCGACAGGAATTCCGCGCCGCCCATCGCCGCTGGCCATCAGCCGAGGAGACCCACCAAGCGCTCCAGGGCGCCTGCTCACTCGACGAGGTGGCGTGGACCATGTCCTTCACCGCGCCCATCGCCCTGCGCAACGACGGCGCTCCGTTCTGCATCCTCTCGAGAACCCCTGCCGGACGGCGCCAGCAGTTCACGGTGCACACCGATTCGCTGCTCGCCACAGCCGCCACCATCATCCTGCGTTCGACCAAGCCCGGACCCACGGCCGTCCGCAAGCGACTCGACGAGCGACTCGGCCTCCGCCTCGACGACCACTCGCAGCCGCTGCCCGATCCCGACATCGACAAACTGCTGGAGGACCGGTCGCTGCGACGCACCATCGTGGAGGAGGTCCGGTCGACCATGGGCGACGACGACACCGACCTTCTCCTTTCCAGGGCTCTCGCCGACCGGGTGCGCCGGTTGGGAAATGCCTATCGCAACGCCCCCATCCAGGGAGGTGTTGCCGACGTGATGCTCCACGCCTACGGCCTCCTGCACCAACGTCTGACCGCTCACCATCTCGCCGTCGGTGTGCAGACGGTGCACGACAGTGTGGTCGTCGAGTGTGACCGCGACGAGGCCGACGACGTGGCTCGCACCGTGCAGGCCTGTCTCGAGGAGGCCATGGCCGTCTGGTGTCCCGACGTGGTGCCCCGGGCCGACACCGACATCCGGACCAGCCTCGCCGACGACGACATCGTCCGCGCCCTCGACCAGCAGATCGCTGCGGAGACCTCCAGCTAGCATCGGCCGATGGCCATCACCACTGCTGACCGCCTCGAACTTCACGAACTCCCCGGCCGCTACGGCGACGCCATCGACGATCGGGCGTGGGATCGACTGGGGTCGATCTTCACCAACGACGCCGTGTTCGACCTGACCGACCTCGGCGCCCCCCGGCTCGAAGGGCTCGACCGGATCATCCAGTTCATGGACGCCGAAGCCGCCCACCCCAAGACGCACATGATGACCAACATCTACGTGGACGACAGCCCCGACGGCGTGAAGATGTACTTCCGGATCGTGGCCCTCCTCGGGGAAGGCCGCACCGGCACCGCCTCGTACTACGACGACGTGGTGCGCACCCCAGATGGCTGGCGGGTGCAGCATCGGGTGACCACCCTGCGCCGGAGGGACAAGCGGATGGCGAAGGTGGATCAGGCCTGATCCACTCGTTCAGTTCCTGCTGAACTCGACGATCCGTCGGCACCCTTCGGCCAGGACGTCATCGGCGACCGTGAAAGAGATCCGCACCCAGCCCCGGGCAGGCACGCCGAAGGCACCGGCGTCGAGCACGACCACCCCCGTGGCCTCGTACAGGTCGCGGGCCCAGCGGGCTGCCGAGGCATCATGCGCTCGCACGTCGGCCATGAGGAACATCCCTGCCTGAGGCCGGAGCAGGGGGAGGTCACGGGCATCCTCCAAGATCGATACGGCCAGGTCGCGACGCCGCCGATAGGTGGCCGCCATGGCCGCCACGTCCTCGTCGTGGTGCTCGATCGCCTCGAGGGCGGCTTCCTGAACGAAGCCGGGCAGGCCGTAGAGCATGGTCAGGCCCAGGTTGTAGAAGTGCGGTCCCAGCTCCTCGGGGCCGGCCGCCCAGCCGATCCTCCAGCCGGTCATCGCATGTGACTTCGACAGGCTGCCCACCGTCACAGTGCGCTCCCCCATCCCCGTGAGCGACCCAATCGAGGTGTGGGCTCCTTCGAAAACGAGGTCTGCATACACCTCGTCGCTGACCACCCACAGGTCGTGGCGACGAGCCATCTCGGCCACGGCAGCCACCTCGTCTGCGGTCATCACCACCCCGGTGGGGTTGGCCGGCGTGGTCAGCAGCACCCCTGCGGTTCGATCGGTCACCGCGGCCGCCATGGCCCCGACATCGGGCCTGAACGAGCCGTCGGCCACGGGCACCCGGACGGGCACCGCCCCACCGACCCGGATCGTGGCCTCGTAGGTGAGGTACGCAGGGTCCGAGAGCAACACCTCGTCCCCCGGGCCGAACAGGCACAGACAGGCGGCGAACATGGCGTTCTGGGTTCCGGCGAAGGGGGTGACATTCGCGGCCGCGACGGGGAGGCCGTGTCGTTCGGCCAAGCGGTTGGCGATCGCCGCCTTGAGAGCCGGGCGGCCCGTGATCTCCGAATAGTGGGTATCGCCGGCCCGCAGCGACGCGACCGCCCGTTCGACGATGGCCGCTGGGGTACCCATGTCGGGATCGCCCACGCTGAGCAGCACCACGTCCGCTCCCTGGGCCGCCGCCGCGACCGCCTCGAAGTGGATGTCCCACCCGGCCGCGCCCTCTCCCCCGATCCGTTCCACGAGTGGGGACAACCGCATCGGGACGCACGCTAGCTGACCTGCGGGCACCGCCTGCCGCCACGGCCTAACCTGCATGCAACAGCGAGCTCGAGCGCCGAGGTTCCCGATGGCCGACATCCCACGCCGACCACCAGTCGAGGACTGGCTGACCGACATCGACCACCTCGACCCTGCCTTCACGGCCGATCCGTATCCGATCCTCGAGCAGCTCCGCAACGAGTGCCCGGTGGCCCACAGCGACCGCTACAACGGCATGACGTGGCTCACCAAAGCGGCCGACATCACTGCAGCCGCCCATGACACGGCGTCCTTCTCGAGCCGACGCATCGCCCTCAACGAGGTCCCCCTGGAGCGTCCCGGACTCGTCCTGCCGCCGATCAACCTCGATCCACCGGACCACACCGACAACCGACGCCTGATCCTCCCGTACTTCTCACCCAAGGCAGTAGCCGGCTGGGAACCCGTGATCCGAGAGATCTGCCGAGGCCTCCTCGATGGTCTGGCCGGGCGGACCGAGGTGGACGCCGCCGTCGAGTACTCCCAGGAGGTTCCGGGCGATATCACGGCCCGCATGCTCGGGGTGCCGCTCGAGGACACGGCCACCTTCCGGGAGTGGATGCACGACCTCCTCGAGGTCGGTCCCGCCGACCCCGATGTTGCCCGTCGGACCACGACCCTGATGGTCGATTACATGGTGCAGCTCATCGAGACCCGACGGGATGGGCCGCGGGGCAGCGATCTGGTCAGCTACCTCCTCGAGCAGGAGTTCGACGGACAACCGCTGACCGACAGCGAGATGTCACGGATGCTGTTCCTGATCATGATCGCCGGCATCGACACCACGTGGTCGGCCATCGGATCATCCCTGCTCCACCTGGCCACCCATCCCGAGGATCGCCGCCGACTGGCCGAGGACCCCGCGCTGATCCCCTCCGCCGTCGAGGAATTTCTCCGGGTCTACTCGCCGGTCTTCGTCGCCCGCACCACCCAGGAAGGGGCCGAGGCTGGAGGCTGCCCGGTTCCGGCCGGAGAATGGACGGTGCTGTCGTATCCGTCGGCCAACCGCGATCCTGAGATGTTCGACCGGGCGGACGAGGTGGTCCTCGACCGGGCCGAGAACCGGCATGCCGCGTTCGGACTGGGGGTTCATCGCTGCCTGGGTTCCAACCTGGCTCGTATGGAGATGGTGGTAGCCCTCGAGATGTGGATGGAGCAGTTCCCCGATTTCGAGCTCGCCGATCCCGACGCCGTGTACTACTCGGCTGGGTTGGTCCGGGGCCCCCGCTCGGTCCCCGTCCGGATCCTGGCCTGACCGGCCCAGATCAGGGCAGGCGGCCTGCATACCCGAGGGCGCGGCGCACGATGCGATCGCGTCCCCCGGTCATCTCCCCCGACACGGCCAGGCTGGCCGCTTCGACGTTGGTGACCCATACGAAGTCGAGGGCTTCCTGGCTGGGCTGGCATTCGCCCTCGATGGGCACGATGTAGGCCAGGCTGACTGCGTGCTGGCGCGGGTCGTGGAAGCCCGTCCTGGTCGGGTCGGGCATGTACTCGGCGATGGTGAACGGGGTCGGTGAGGCGGGCAGCCGGGGAAACGCAGCAGGGCCCAGGTCCTTGTCGAGGTGCCGCATCAACGCCTGACGGACCGTTTCTCCCCACAGCACCCGCCCACTGACGAAGGTCCGAGAGATGGTGTCGTCGGGCATGGCCCGCAGCAGCAGCCCCACGTGGGTGAGCTGACCCAGCTCGTCGAGCCGGACCGGCACCGCCTCGACGTACACCATCGGCACTCGGCCGCGGACGAGGTCCAGCTCGATGTCATCGAGCCAGCGATGATCGGTCTCGGTCGGAACATCGACACCGAAGTCGTCGGAAGTATCGGTCACCGTCCCCAGTGTGCCAGCGTCGCACCCCTTCACCGCCCATCGAGCCCAACGGCTACCGTTGACCCATGGAACCCGTGCGTGACTGGGCGACCGATTTCGACATCGGCGACAACGATTACGAGAGCAACCCCTACCCCATCTGGGATGAGTTGCGGGAGACCTGCCCCGTGGCCCACACGGACCGCCGGGGCGGCGCCTGGCTACCAACCCGCTACGAAGACGTAGCCGCCGTGGCCTACGACACGGAGAATTTTTCTTCACGCGACGTGGGTGTGCTCCCACCGGTGCCGGGGGCCAGCCTGCTGACCGCTCCCCCCATCACCTCCGACCCGCCGTTCCATACGGCTGCCCGCCGCATCCTCCTGCCCTTCTTCAGCCCCAAGGCAGTCGAGAAGCTGTCGCACAAGACCCGCTCCATCTGCTTGGAGTTGCTGGACGCGATCGAGGGCGCACCGACCGCCGATGCCGCCGGCCAGTACGCCCAGCACATCCCGGTGCGGGTCATCGCCCACATGCTGGGGATTCCCGAATCCGACGAGGCCATCTTCACCGAGTGGGCCATCCGGATCTTCCAGGACTCGGCCACGGACCCCGAAGCCGGGCGGGTGGCGACCAAGGAGATCCTCGCCTACTTCGAGCAGCAGGTGGAGGCCCGCCGGGCAGAACCCTCCGACGACCTGATCTCGTTCCTCCTCGAGACCGACATGGAGGGCGACCCCCTCACCCGCAAACACATCCTCGGCACCTGCTTCCTGCTGCTGATGGCCGGCATCGACACCACCTGGTCAGGTATCGGTTCGAGCCTGTGGCACCTGGCCACCAACCCCGAGGACCGCGACCGCCTGGCCGCCGACCCGTCGATGATCCCCGCTGCTGTCGAGGAGTTCCTGCGGGCCTATTCGCCAGTGACCATGGCCCGGATCGCGGTCAACGACACCGAGGTGGCAGGCTGCCCGGTCCACGCCGGCGACCGGGTCCTGCTGAACTTCCCCAGTGGTAACCGGGACCCGTCGAAGTTCGATCGACCCGACGAGGTGCTGATCGACCGGGCCGAAAACCGCCACTTCGCCTTCGGGATCGGCATCCACCGGTGCCTTGGTTCCAACGTGGCTCGCATGGAGATGCAGGTGGCCATCGAGTGTTGGTTGGGCCGGTTCCCTCAGTTCGAACTCGAGGCCGACACGGAGGTTCGGTGGGGCGGCGCGCAGGTGAGGGGCCCGCGCGAGGTACCCGTCGTCCTCGATCCCACCGCCTGACCCGACCCGGTTCTCCCCGGTTACGCCCAGCTCAGACCGGCCGGTCACCGATCAGGGTGACCCGCTCGACCCGCCGGTGATGACCACCGTGATCGGGAACTGCGTAATGCTGGGTGCAGCGATTGTCCCATTGGGCGATGCTGCCGGGCCGCCAGCGGAAGCGGCACTGGAACTGGGGCACGGCAGCCTGTTCGGTCAGACGACGGCGCAGGGGCCGGCTCTCCTCGGGCGTCATCCCGTCGATGGTGAGGGTGAACGGCTGGTTGACATACAGGCTGCGCCGGCCCGTTACCGGGTGGGTGCGCACGATGGGGTGCTTCTGGTCCGGGAACTCCTGGCGGGCCTGCTCGAGACGTTCGGGAGCCATCGCCCCACCGAAGGCCTTCACGTAGCTGTGGATCGCGTAACGACCCTCGATCTGTTCCTTGACGTCATCGGGCAGGGTGTCGTAGGCCAGTTCCATGTCGGCCCAGCAGGTGTCGCCCCCATAGGCGGGAATGACCCGTCCCATGAGCACCGAACCCAACGGCGGGCAGGCCCGGAACGTGACGTCACTGTGCCAGAACTCGGCGGCCTGGAACTTCTCTGCCGTGGACTCGAGCACGATGATCTCGGGGTGGCCCTCCACATGGGGGATGAACGGGTGCACCTCCAACTCCCCGAACGCCCGCCCATAGGCCACGTGCTGGGCATGGTCGAGTTCCTGGTCGCGGAAAAACAGCACCTTGTGGGCTAGCCAGGCGTCGGACAGTTCGGCGATCAACTCGTCGTCGAGCTCGCGCAGATCGACGTTGCTCACCTCGGCCCCGATGGTCCCCGTCAAGGGCTCGACCCGGATCCGCTCGTAGTCCTTGACTGGCTTCGCATCGATCCGCATCGGTACCTCCCGATCATCACGGTACCCCCGGGTCCGATAGGCCGCCCGGGAGACCTAGTGTCGCCCCATGAGCCCGTCGCAACACCCCGACCAGCCCCTGCTGCCGGCCAGCATCGGCCCAGCCACCTCGACGGCGACCGGGCCCACCGGTCAACTCGCCCACCAGGATCAGATCAGCCACACGGCACGGCTGTCACCCCAGCTCTACGAGGTCGCCGACGGGGTGTGGTCGATGGTGGGGAACGGACTGTCGAACCAGAACTTCGTCCTCGGCCCCGACGGGTTGGTGGTGATCGACACGGGCGAATCACGCCAGGAACTGCGTCACGCCATGGCCCAGCTGCGCCAGCACACCGACGCGCCGGTCGCCGCCGTCATCTACACCCACTTCCACTATGTGGCCGGCACGGCCGCCCTGTTCGACGGAGGGGACGACGGCGTCGACGTCGACCGGCCGCCGGTACCCGTGTGGGGTCACGAGCGGATCCCCGGCAATCGGGCCCGGGTGGGCGTCGAGCTGTCGGCCGCCGCGGGGCGCGGCCTCGTCGAGCAGTTCGGCATGCAACTCCCTGCCGAGGGACCCGACGGCCTGGTCAACTGCGGCCTGGGGTTGTTCTACCGAAACCCCCGACACGCTCCCTTCACCGACGGCTATCTGCCCCCGACCCACACGGTGAGCACGGCGACGACCATCACGGTCGCCGGACTCGAGGCGCAGTTGCTGCCCGCCCCTTCCGACGCCGACGACTCCCTGACCGTGTGGTTCCCCGAGCTCGGGGTGGTCGTCAACAACCTGCTGTGGCCGGCCCTGTTCAACATCTTCGCCATCCGCGGTGAGGAGTACCGCGACCCCCAGGTGCTCATCACCGGCCTCGAGCAACTGGCAGGCCTCGGGGCCGCGCACCTCCTGGGATGTCACGGGCCTCCGATGTCGGGGGCCGAGGACATCGCCGCCGACTCGACGCTGGCCCGTGACGCCATCCAGTACCTGTGGGACCAGACGGTGCGGGGCATCAATCAGGGGCTCAGCGCCGGACAGCTCGTGGAAGCCGTGCAGCTCCCCGACCTGTACCACCAGCGCCACGTGACCTCCCAGCTCTACGGCCTGGCCGAACACCACGTCCGCCAGATCCACAGCGGTCTGAGGGGCTGGTTCGACGGCGACGAGGCCCACCTGTTGCCCCTCCCTCCCACCGAGCGAGCGGTCCGCCTGGTTGACGGGTTCGGAGGACCCGAACGGGTCAGGGAGCAACGGGACCAAGCCCTGGTCGAGGACGACGTCCGCTGGGCCATCGAGCTGGCCACCTGGCTGGTCCGTCTCGAGGATCACGACGACGCAGACCGCCACGCCCTGGCCGCCGCCCTGCGCACCGCCGGCTACCGGACCACGTCGGCCAACATCCGTAACTGGTGCCTCACCCGGGCCCTGGAATGGGATGGCACCATCGACCTGACCCGCTACCGGACCCACCGATTCCATCCCCGCCAGGTGCGGGCTATGGATCCGGCCGCCCACGTCCGCGGTCTACGAGTCCTGTTGGTTCCCGAGCGGGCGGCCGGACTGGATGTGCACCTCGGGTGGTCCTTCGCCGAGGGCACCCGGTGCGGGCTGCATCTGCGGCGCGGGGTAGCCGTGCCCACCGACGGGAGGGACGCCGACCACCAACTCGCCCTCGACCTCGCCACCTGGGCCGATGTGGTGGGAGGTCGGGTCGGCCTGGGTCCGGCCATCGACGCCGGGCTGATCGACATCACCGGGGACCGGGCCGTGGTCGAGAGAGCGTTGGGCTGCTTCGACCTGCCCGGCCTGTCCGGTGTGGCCTGAGCCCTACTGGTCGACCAGGGCGTTCTCCGCCTCCACCGCAGCCGCCGCCCGCAGGTCATCCCGGTCGTCGGCCATCCGGAACTCGACCCAGCGCAACTCCCCACCGAATCCGTTGGGTCCGTCGTAGCTGGGGCTCACCGTCGGACCGAGGTCGCGCCCGATGTCCATGCCGTAGAGGGTCTGCCGATACGGCATGGTGTCGAGCTCCATCGCCCCCACCACCGTGCGCTCCTCACCCTGCTGGACATACAGGGTCGCCGTGCCGTGGTGCTCGGCCGTCTTGGCGTAGGTGACCCCCACCTCGAGCGAACCCGCTGGCAGCGTCACATCGCTGACCAGACGAGCGATCGTTCCCAGGAAGTTGTACTCGAACACGAGACGGCCCCCCTCGACGTGCAGCACCATCCCCCCCGTTCGGGAGCCGCTGGCCACCAATACCCCGGTGGCGTCGGGCTCGACCTCGATGGATGCGCCGATCTCGAACGAGCGGTTGCGCACGTCGGGAACCTTGAACCGCTCCAGATGCGGCACCGCAGTGGTGAACCGCTGACGGGCCACCTCGGCCTCGGACCCCGGTCGGCGCAGCACGAACAGTTCGACCCCCCGGTCGTCGAGGGGCAGCACGTTGTGCCGTTCCGCTTCGGTCCACCACAGCTCGATGAGCTCGGTCAGCTTCTCGGGCTGGGCATCGGAGAGGTCGTGGATCTCGGCCACGTCGGTGCGGGTGTCGTACAGGGCCCACTCGTCGTCCTCGAACGGGGTGCCGGCCCGGTGCATGGTGACCGCCTTGTAGCCCTCGTGCCAGATGGCCCGATGGCCGAGCATCTCGTAGTACTGGGTGGTCCGCACACCGGGCGCCTCGGCTGATGCCAGGGTGGACACGAAGCTGACCCCATCGATGGGCATCTGGTCGACCCCTCGCCGTTGGGCCGGGGCCTGCACCCCCACCAGGTCCAAGATGGTGGGCATCACGTCGATGGCGTGCAGGTACTGGTCACGCAGGCCCCCTGCGGCGATACGGGAGGGCCAGTGGACGACGAGGGGGTCCCGGATACCGCCCTCGTAGGTGTTCTGTTTGTAGAACCGCAGCGGCGTGTTGCCCGCCTGAGCCCACCCCCACGGGTAGTTGTTGTAGAGGTTGGGGCCACCGATCTCATCGAGGTGGGCCACCATCTCGGTCGGATCGGACCGCATCCGGTTGAAGAACACGTTCTCGTTGACCGACCCGTGGCGACCACCCTCCTGAGACGCCCCGTTGTCGGACAGCACGATGAACAGGGTGTCCTTAAGCAGGTCGGCATCCTCCAGGTAGGCCACCAGGCGGCCCACCTGGGCGTCGGCGTGGGTGAGGAACCCGGCGAAGGCCTCCTGCATCCGGCTGTACAGCCGCCGCTGATCATCGGCGAGATCGTCCCAGGGTTCGACGCCCCGATTGCGGGGGGACATCTCGGTGTCGGGGGGGATGATCCCCATCTCCCGTTGGCGGGTCCACCATCGCTGGCGGGCCGCGTCCCAGCCGTCGTCGAACCGTCCCCGATACCGCTCGAGGTACTCGGCCGGCGCCTGGTGGGGCGAGTGGGTGGCCCCGAAGGCCAGGTAGGTGAAGAACTTCCGGGACGGGGCGGTGGCCTGCTGGGTGGAGATCATGGCGATGGCCTCGTCGACCAACCCCTCGGAGAGGTGGTAGCCCTGTTCGCTCGGGGGGTCGACCGGGTGGTTGTCGACCACCAACTCGGGTGAGAACTGATCGGTCGCCCCGCCCAGGAACCCGTGGAACCGGTCGAAGCCCCGCTGGAGCGGCCAGTGATCGAACGGGCCAGCCGGGCCGCAGTCCTCGAGGTTGGCCAGGTGCCATTTCCCGAGGGCGAAGGTGGCATACCCATTGTCGGACAGCACCTCGGCCAGGGTCGCGGCTCGGGGGCTGATCACCCCCCGGCAGTTGGAGAAGCCCGTGTCCACATTGGACAGGAACCGCATCCCGACCGCGTGGTGGTTCCGACCGCTGAGCAGACAGGCCCGGGTCGGCGAGCACAAGGCCGTGGTGTGGAAGTTGGTGTACCTCAGGCCCCCGGCGGCCAGCCGATCGATGTGCGGGGTGTCGATGTCACTCCCGAAGCAGCCCAGGTGGGAGAAGCCCAGGTCGTCGAACACCACCAGCACCACGTTGGGGGCATCAGCTGGGGGACGTGGTCGAGCCTCCCACGAGGGCTGACGCTCCTCAGCGGTGACTCCCGGGCGCTGACGGTCCTGCATCGCTCTGGTCTACCAGAGGGCGACTACCCGGCTGGCTGCTCGGCCCCACCGGGACCCGTGGCAAGGATCTTCCGTGACCGACCCAGGAGCCCCTCCCCCATCGCGTACGCAACGACGGCCACCATCGGGATCACCCCCATCAGGGCGATGGCTCGCTTCAGCCCGATCGCCTCGGCCAGCAGTCCGAGGGGCAGGGCGGCCAGGCCGAACCCGGCGAAGGCAAGTTGCATGAGCGACTGGACCCGGCCCTGATGGGACGGGTCGGTGTCCCCGAGGGCCACCGCGCTGCTCAGCGATTGGAACCCGGTGGTGGCCCCTCCGACGAGCACCACGATGGGCACCGCCACCCAGTACTGGGGAGCCAGGGACAGCAGGGCCACGAACCCCCCGAAGGCGAGCCCGAACCAGGCGATCATCGTCCGGGCCCGAGGGGAGCCCGACCGGGATGCGAGGGGGATCGACACGGCCACCGCGCCGATGGAGCTGGCCGTGCTCATGAAGCCCACCGAGCCATCGCCCAGTTCGTAGACCCCCTCCACCAGGGCGGGCATGAACGAGATGTAGTTGAACCCGAACATGATGACGATGGTGGATGTGACCACCATCCGCCGCAGGGGTGGGCGCTGGGCCACGTAGCGAACCCCGTCGACGATCTCGGCGAACGGGTTCCTCGCCGTCGGCGTCGATCCCGTGTCGGGGAGAAAGAAGGTCAGCCAGGCGCTGAAGAGGCTGAACACGGCGGCTACCACGTAGGCCCCGCCGATCCCGAACAGGGCCCACCCCGCCAACGCCCCGGCCAACGACGGGGCGAACACCCTGGTCGAACTCATCGACAACACCGACAGGGTGATGGCATTGCCCAGCAGTTCGGGACCGACCAACTCCCGGCTGAACGACACCCGAGCCGGCCCGATGAGGCCGAACATGGCGCCCTGGATGACGCTGACCACCAGCAGCATCCAGAACTGCTCGACCCCGGCCAGTACGGCCACACCCATACCGACCGCGCCGACGGTGATCATGGCCTGACCGGCGAACAACAGCCACCGCTTCGGAAATCGGTCCGCGGCCACGCCACCCAAGGGGGTGGTGATCAGCATGGCCAGCCCGAAGACCAGGAACACCACGCCGAGCGCACCCTCACGCTCGGTGAGATCCCACGCCAGCAGGCCCCGCAGGAGCATCTGCATCTGGATCCCCATGAACGAGAACAACCCGCTCCACCACAGGACTCGATACGAGGGAATGGCCAGGGAGGCGAAGGTGCTGACCTTGGCGGTGGCTCCGGCGGAGGCCGGCGGGCCTGGAGGCCGCCCACCCGACCGAGGGGAATGTTCGGACATGCGAAGCCCAATCCTACGGTGACATGGGGGTCGCCCGCCCGGGCCCGTAGCCTGTGGCCATGGCTGAGAGCACCCCCGAAGCGATTTCCGCCGAGGTCGAGGACTTCGTCCGCCGCCACTGGGACCCCGACATGACGGTCGGCGAGTGGTGGCAGGCCATGCTCGACGAGCGTTGGAGCCACCCGTCTCTCCCCGAACACGCTTATGGGCGAGGCCTGGGCCAGGGCCAGGCCCTGGCCGCCATGCGCACCATGGGCCGACTGGACGTCATCGGGCCGCCGCCCGGGCTCGGGCACATGCTCGCTGCCCCGACCATCGCCGATCACGGGTCACCAGAGCAGATCGACCGGTTCGTCCCTCGCATCCTCAACGGCACCGACGCCTGGTGCCAGCTGTTCTCCGAGCCCGGGGCCGGCTCGGATCTCGCCGGACTACAGACCAGGGCCGACCGAGACGGCGACGAGTGGGTGGTCAACGGCCAGAAGGTGTGGACCTCGGGAGGTCGCATCGCCGACATGGGCATGCTCATCGCCCGCACCGACGCCGACTCCCCCAAGCACGCAGGCATCACCTACTTCGCCATCGACATGCACCAGGACGAGGTCGACGTTCGCCCCTTGCGGGAGATGACAGGACGGTCGATGTTCAACGAGGTGTTCATGAGCGATGCCCGAGTCGAGGACGCGGCGCGCATCGGCGACCTCGGCGACGGGTGGAGGGTGGCCAACACCACCCTCAGCCACGAGCGGGCCTCCATCGGCGGCGGTTCAGCCGGGTTCGTGCTCGTCAACCCGGGCTCGATCGCCGACAACCTGGGGCGTCGGGTCGGTGACGTGGTCGCGGCCGCCCGGGCCGGTTCCAACGCCGGTCATGCTCCCGGCGTCGGGCAGAAGCTGTGGGATCGCTACACCGAGGCCGCCCGCGACCTCGGTCGCCTCGACGACCCGGTCTTCCGTCAGCAGTCGGTATCCCTGTTCACCCTGCTCCAACTGAACCGCTGGAACATCCAACGAGCCAAGGACCGACGGCAACGCACGGGGGGCGAGCCGAACATCGCCAAGCTCCTCGATGCGGAGATCCACCGCCGCTTCCGCGAGTACGGGCTGGCCACTGCGGGTGCCGACGGCATGCTGGGCTACCGATCGAGCCAGGTCGACTCCTCGATCGCCGAGGTCGCCCTGTACGCATCTGCGCCCTCGATCTACGGCGGCTCGGACGAGATTCAGCACAACATCCTCGGTGAACGGGTGCTGGGGCTTCCCAAGGAACCGGGCCCCGACCGCTCCACCCCGTTCAAGGAACTTCCCCGCAACCAGTAGCGGGACAGCGCCGGGGCCGGTGGCGGGCCCGGCGGGACCAATAGACTCGCTGCTCATGGAAATGAGAGAAGCGGTCATCATCGACGCCGTGCGCACCCCGGGTGGCAGGCGCAACGGCATGCTCAAGGACTGGCATCCCACCGACCTCGCAGCCCACGTGCTGCGTGCGCTGCAAGAACGCAACGGGTTCGATCCGGCCATCGTCGACGACGTGATCATGGGCTGCGTGATGCAGGTCGGCGAGCAGTCGCTCAACATCGGCCGCAACGCCGTCCTAGCCGCCGGTTGGCCCGAGTCGGTGCCAGCCACCACCGTCGACCGGCAGTGCGGCTCGAGCCAGCAGGCCCTGCACTTCGCGGCCCAGGGAGTGATCGCTGGGGCATACGACGTGGTCATCGCCGCCGGGGTGGAGGTCATGACCCGCACCCCGATGGGAGCCTCTGTCGTTCAGGGCATGGGCTTCCCTTTCAGCGAGACCATGCAGAACCGCTACGAGGACACCGGACTGCCCCCCCAGGGCATCGGGGCGGAGATGATCGCCGACGAGTACGGCTTCAGCCGCGAGGATCTCGACGCCTTCGGGGCGGAGAGCCAGCGCCGGGCTGCGGTAGCGACGGCCGAGGGCCGCTTCGAGAACGAGATCGTTCCCGTGCCGGTCGAGATCGACGGCGAGACGGTGATGATGACCCGGGACGAGGGCATCCGGGACGGCACCACCACCGAGACCCTGGGCAACCTCAAGCCGGCCTTCAAGGAGGACGGCAAGGTGACAGCGGGCAACTCGAGCCAGATCACCGACGGGGCGTCGGCCGTGCTGGTCATGAGCCGCCAGAAGGCCGAGGAGCTGGGGCTGACCCCCAGGGCCCGCTTCCATACCTTCGCCCTGGCCGGAGCCGACCCAGTCACCATGCTCAAGGGCCCCATCCCGGCCACCGAAAAGGTCATGGCCCGTTCGGGTCTGCAGCTCGAGGACATCGACCTGTTCGAAGTCAACGAGGCATTCGCCAGCGTGGTCCTGGCCTGGCAGCGTGAGCATGGCACCGACCTGTCCAAGACCAACGTGAATGGCGGGGCCATCGCCTTGGGCCACCCACTGGGCAGTTCGGGTACGAAGCTGATGGCCACCCTGCTCAACGAACTCGAACGGACCGGAGGACGCTACGGTCTGCAGACCATGTGCGAGGGTGGCGGTATGGCCAACGCCACCATCATCGAAAGGATTGATGCCTGATGCCCCGTATGAACCTCGAGGGAAGCTCCTCCATCGTCACCGGCGGTGCGTCGGGCATCGGTGAGGCATCGGCCCGCCAGCTCACCGCCGCCGGATCGCGGGTGGTCATCGCCGACCTGCAGGAAGAGCGCGGCCAGGCCCTGGCCGCCGAGCTCAACGGCCTGTTCGTGAAGTGCGACGTGACCAGTGTCGAGAACGCCCAGGAGGCGGTGGCCGCCGCATCGGACATGGGGCCCCTACGGGCCCTGGTCAACTCGGCCGGTCTGGGATTCGCCGGCCGGACAGTCGACCGGGACAACAACCCGTTTCCCCTCGACCGCTTCGCCTTCGTGATCAACGTCAACCTGATCGGGTCGTTCAACATGCTGGCCCAGGCTGCCGCAGCCATGGCCCAGACCGAGCCCGTCGACGACGACGGCAGCCGGGGCGCCGTGGTCAACATGGCGTCGGCCGCCGCATTCGACGGCCAGATCGGCCAGGCTGCCTACTCGGCATCGAAGGGTGGCGTGGTGGGGATGACCCTGCCCATCGCCCGCGACCTCGCCTCGGTGGGGATTCGGGTGAACACCATCGCTCCGGGCCTGATCGATACCCCGATCTACGGAGAGGGCGAGGCCAGCGAGCAGTTCAAAGCTCGCCTTGGTCAGGGTGTCGTGTTCCCCAAGCGGCTCGGCATCGGCGAGGAGTTGGCCTTTGCCGTCATGGACTGCATCACCAACCCCTACATGAACGGCGAGACGATCCGCTGCGACGGTGGCATCCGCCTGCCCCCGCGTAGCTGAGCGATCACGGCTGAACCAACAGTCGCCGGAGGCCGCCACCACCAGGTGGCGGCCTTCGTCGCGTCCGGCCACTCGGCGTTCTTCAGTGACTCCCGAGAGGGGATCGGGTAGCCAGGAAGGAGGCCACGGCCCCGTTGAAGGCGGCCGGTTGTTCCTGGTTCGCCAGATGGCCAGCATCAGCGATCTCGACGAGGTCGGCGCCCGCGATACCCGCAGCCAGCTGCCGAGACAGCGACGGCGGGGTGACCGCATCCTGGTCGCCATAGATGACGAGAGTCGGCGCGGTGATCAGCCCGAGATCAGCCCGGTGGTCGGTGTCGGCCATCGAGTTGCACGCCCATTGGTAGACGGGCATCCGCACCGAGTCGATCATGAGCTGCGCAGTGTGGGCAATGAGATCGTCGGGGGCGGTGGGAGCGAACAGCACCGGCGATCGGGTCCTCGAGAACTCCTCGATGCCCAACTCGTCGAGGGCTCCCGCTCGACCCCGCATGGCCTCGGCGCGATCCGCTGCCGTGCCCGAACCGACGCTCGAGTCGGCCAGCACGAGCGAGGCGACCCGATCGGGGTGGCGGAGGGCTACCCGGGTGGCGGTGACCCCGCCCCACGACACGCCGAGCAGGTCCACTCGATCCGCGCCCAGGGCATCGATCAGATCGGCAACAGCGTCGGCCCATCCATCGAGACCGGGGTCGGCGGGCGGGTCCACGGAGTGGCGGTAGCCCGGGGCATCCCATGCGACGACCCGCCGACCACAGGTCGCGGCCAACTCGTGCTGCGGGATGAAGGCATCGGCGCAGGAACCGATCCCGTGCAGGCACAGCAGCACGGGATCTGTGGCGTTCCCGTGGGTCCAGTGATGGGCGATGGTCATCGGGCAACCCCTCTTCGAACGATTCCTGGCCCCGCCAGGCGTCCAGTCAAGCAGCCCCGCAGGGTGCTCACCCGATCTCGAAGCCCCGGTAACCGTCCTGCACGACGGCGGCGCAACGGGACACGTAGTCGGGAAACCCGAGCAGGGGCATGAACACCCTCGGCTTACCCGGCACGTTGGCTCCCAGGTACCACGAGTTGCACGAGGGGTAGATCGTGCGGTCGGCCACTGCGTTCACGTGAGCCACCCACTGCTCGGCCGCCCCATCGGTCGCCTCGATCCTGCTGCGACTCCCAGCGCGGACATGATCGATGCACTCGGCGATCCATTCCACGTGGTGCTCGATGGCCACGACCATGTTGGCCAACACCGACGGACTCCCGGGACCGGTGACGGTGAAGAGGTTCGGGAAGCCGGGAACCATCAACCCGAGGTAGTTGACGGGCCCCGCTGCCCACACCTCGGCCAGCGACCGGCCCCCGACGCCGGTGATCCCCATCCTCAGCAACGAGCCCGTCATGGCATCGAAGCCCGTGGCGAATACGAGCACATCGACGTCGACATGGTCGGCTGCGGTCTTGACCCCGGTGGGGGTGATGGCCTCGATCGGATCGGCGCTCACATCGACCAGGGTCACGTTCGGCCGGTTGAAGGTCTCGTAGTAGCCCGAGTCGATGACCAGCCGCTTGCAGCCGATGCGGTGCTGCGGGGTCAGTCGGCGGGCCACCTCCGGGTCCTCCACGATCGCCGCGATCTTGTCCCGGACGAAGGCTGCGGCGTACTCGTTGGCCCTCTCGTCGAACATGAGATCCCGGAACGCAGCGAGGAAGTTGGTGCCGCCCCGGTCCCACCGCTCCTCGAACTCCTCCAGGCGCCGCTGGTCGGTGGAATCCACTGCCCGCTCCCGATGAGGGGGATGGCGGGCCGACAGGGCGTTGGCCGTGGTCCTGTTCTCGGCCCGGAACGCCGGGTAGCGGGCCTTCACGGCGTCCATGTCTGCGGGGTCCAGTGGGCGGTTGCGGGCCGGGATCGTGTACTGGGCCGTCCGCTGGAACACAGTCAGGTGCTCGCATCGTTCGGCGAGCACGGGAATGGCCTGCACGGCCGACGAGCCGGTGCCGATGACACCCACCCGCAGCCCGCTGACGTCGACACCCTCCTTGGGCCAACGCCCCGTGTGATGGACCTGTCCACCGAAGTGCTCGACCCCCTCGATGTCGGGCACGGACGCAGTGGACAGGCAGCCCACTGCGGCGACCAGGAAGGTCGCAGAGAGGTGCTGCCCTGCATCGGTGGACACCAACCACTCCCCAGCGTCCTCTGCCCAGGTGGCCTCGGTGACCCGGGTCTGGAAGGCGATGTGTCGACGCAGATCGAACCGGTCGGCCACATGACTGGCATACGCCAGGATCTCGGGCTGGGCGGCATATCGCTCGGTCCACACCCACTCCTGCTGGAGGTCCTCGTCGAAGCTGTAGCTGTACTCCAAGCTCTCCACGTCGCAACGGGCCCCCGGGTACCGATTCCAGTACCAGGTTCCCCCCACCTCGGTGCCCGCCTCGAAGCACTGCACCGACAGGCCCATGGTCCCGAGACGATGGACGGCGTACATCCCGGCGAAACCCGCCCCGACGACCACGGCATCGACCCGAGCGGGGACGGGAACCAGACTGCTCATCCCGAGCACCCTAACGCCACCCACCTTGGCGCCATGGTCCGGCCAGACGCCGTTGGCGCCTCGTCGATCACTACCGGTAGCATTCTGTCGTTGACATCGCGAGTGGCGAGGGTGCGTGCACCCGTCGTCCGGCAACCTGGGCGGACACCCAAGGTGCTTTATCCGTTTCGACGGAGATGTGGCCGGCGTACCGGCAACCATGTGTCCAAGGGTCCTCCCGCCCCGGTTCCGGTCTTTTCACCCGAGGAGCCCTTCATGCCCGACGACCACCACCTCTCACCGGGGACCCGAGCCATCAAGGCTGTGGCATCGGGTGGCGAGCTCGCGCCGAGCCTGGTGGCGGCCAGCGCATTCGGGGCCAGCGACCCAACAGATGCTGCCCGGCGAGCCCGGCGGCCTCGCTCGACCGACTTCTACGGTCGCTACGGATCACCAACAGTGCAGGCCTTCGCCGATGCAGTCGCCGAGCTCGAGGGCGCCGAAGCAGGGTTGTGCAGCTCGAGCGGCATGGGGGCCATCTCCACCATCGTGTTGGGCCTGTGTTCCCACGGAAGCCATGTGGTCACCCAGCGCCAGTTGTTCTCGGGCACGTCGCAACTGTTCACCCAGGTCTGTCCCCGCTTCGGCATCGATGTCACCTTCGTGGACGTCGACGACTCCACGGCCTGGGAGGCTGCGGTGGAACCCGGGCGTACTGCACTGGTGTTCGCCGAGACCCCCTGCAACCCCGGGCTCGCCCTGGCAGACCTGTCCGCGATCGGCGCCATCCGAGGGCCGGTCACCGTGGTCGACTCCACCCTGGCCACACCCCTGGTCCAGCGTCCCATCGACCACGGGGTCGACCTGGTGGTGCACTCGGCCACCAAAGGCCTCAGCGGGCACAACGACGCGACCATCGGAGTGATCGTCGGCGACAAAACCATCGTCAACGAGCTGTGGGGGTATGCAGTCATTCAAGGCAGCAACGCGTCCCCCTTCGACGGGTGGAATGGACTTCGAGGCCTCAAGACCCTGGGAGTACGGGTCGAGCGTCAGAACCACAGCGCCCTGCGCATCGCCCAGTTGCTGGCCCACTGCCCGACGGTCGGTTCGGTGGCCTACCCGATGCACCCCGACCACCCGAACCACGAGCTGGCCCTCCGCCAGATGACGGGCGGCGGACCGTGTGTGACCTTCGAGTTCGCCGGGGGCTTCGACGCGGCCAGCGCCTTCGTCGGACACCTTCGCCTTGCTGCCCTGGCCCCCTCCCTGGGGGGCCCAGACACCCTGGTCAACCACCCCGCATCGATGACCCATGCTGCGTTGACACCCGAACAGCGCGCGGCCGTGGGTATCGGGGACGGCATGATCCGCCTCTCGGTGGGCTTGGAGGACACGGAGGATCTCCTGGCCGACATCGGCCAGGCCCTCGCCGCCGTGGACTGACGGCGCTCAGATTCGGGCGAGCGGGGTAGCCACCCCGGCCACCTCGGAGCGGGTGCGATAGATACAACCGCCGACCTCGGGGTCGTGACCGCCGGTCACGATGTACAGATCACGCCCGTCGGCCCCACCGAAGCACACGCTGGTGACCATGTGGTCGGGGACCTCCACCGTCAGATCCGGTTCCCCATCGGCCGTGTAACGCTGCACACAACCGCCCTCGGCGAGAGCGACCCACACCCCGCCGTCGACATCGACAGCCAGACCATCGGGAACCGCTCGCTGGGCCACGAACTCCCGCCGACCCGTCACCTCGTCGCCGTCGACATCGGACACCCAGATCCGGCCGGGGATCGAGTCGGAGTGGTAGAGCCGGGTGCCGTCGGGCGAGAACCCGATGCCGTTCGTCAGCCGGACCTCTCCGTACAGCTCGCTCGCCGACCCGTCCAGCTCGAGCCGGTACAGGCTCCCCGGAGCTGGTGGTTGATCGGCGAAGGGGCTCCCCCCGAGCGACCCCACGTACACACGGCCCAGGGCGTCGGTGTGCAGGTCGTTGAATCCGGGCAGCCCAGGGTCGAAGACGACCCTCACGTCGCCGTCGCGCACGTGCTGCACGTTGCGGCCCCCCACGATCAGGCCGCCGTCCGCGTGGAACACCATCCCACCCACCCCGCGACGCTTGGGGATGACCGTCTCGATCTCACCGGCCGGGGTGCGCCGGTAGACACCGCCGTTGGGGACGTCGGAGAAGTAGAGGTTGTCGTCGGGGTCGACCCGAGGGCCCTCGATGAGGCCCCAGCCCGAGGAGAGAAGTTCCAGTTCTGCCATGGGCGGACTGTAGTGGTCGGCCTACCGCTCCGCCCGAGGTCAGCGCCCTGGCGAGTACAGCCCGAGGGGTCGGCCCAGCCGGGTGAAGAGATCCTCGGTCATCCGCAGGGTCAGCCCCCACAGGACCCGCCGCTCGTCGAGACGGATCCCGGGCCACAGCTGTGACCCCAGCGGCGGGTACTCGTAGTCGATGTGGTGGCGACGGTCGGCGATCCGATCCACGGGCACCCACAGGGCGTCTGCCACCTCGTAGTTGAGGGTCAGTTCGGGAGGTGGGCCCTCCAACCAGCACACATGAGGGGTGACCGCCAGCCGTTGTCGGGATCCTCGAGGACCCCCTTCCTGCCCACTCAGCCGCCCCAGATGCCGCAACCGGGCGAGGTCGAGCCCGATCTCCTCGAGCGTCTCCCTCGCTGCTGTGCCATGACTGTGCGGGTCGCCAGGGTCGGTCCGTCCCCCGGGGAAGGCGATCTGGCCCGACCAGGGATCCCCGGTGCGGGCTGCTCGCTCGATGAACAACATCTCGGTGCCCCCGCTGCCCGCTCGCAGCACGGCGGCAACGGCCGCCGACGGTCCGGGACCGGGGGCCACGAACCCTTCGTCGAGGACGGTTTCGAGATGATCAGGACCGTTGATCATGGCCGACCTCGAAGTCCTCCGGCCGTCACCCGGGCTCGAACCACTCGATAGTCCGACTCCTCGACGGGCACGAAGGCGGCGAGACCGGCTGCACGGAGCACTCGGTCGTCACCTTCCACCGCGACCAGGGCGTCACGCACCGTGTGCCGCTCAGCGGCGGTCAGCCCCGAACCGGCGACCAGGGGCTGGGTCGGCCACGGCCCCAGCCGGATGGTCGGCGCCAGGTCGGGTCGATGGACCCGCAGGGTGACCGAGTCGATCACGGCGGCATCGACCTGGCCTTCGTCGAACTGCTCCAGGGACTGCAGGTGGCCGCCGGTGAACACGACGTCCACATCGCCGTCGAGGGACATCCCTTCGTCCTCGAGGGCCCACCGCAACCCGAGATGCCCGCTGAGGCTGAGCGGGTCGTTGCAGGCGACGCGCCGGCCCTGCAGCCCGCGCAGGCCGTCGAGTTCGAGCGCTGGGGCAGTCACCAGATCCGAGAAGTACCAGGGGCGAGTGACCGCATCTGGATCGTCGGGATTCCACGCCACCCCGACCAGTTCCACCCCGTCGAGCCCGACGTAGGCGGTCGCACACATCCACCCCAGGTCGGCCCGCCCATCGGCCAAGGGGTTGTCGTCGTTCTGCGGACCCGAGCACGAGCTGACCACCGACAGCTCGACATTCCGCCCGAGGGCGTTCTCCACCACCCCGGCGGCCAACTCGAAGACCGACAGCTCGATCCCGGGGACCAGCCAGGTGGTGAACCGCACCGGGGCCGAGCTCACCAGCGCCTCGGCGGCAACAGGCCCGTGTCCTGGTGATGGGTGATCCATTTGCCGATCATGTCCTCAGTGTCCATACATGCCCCGTAACCGGCCTGGCGCAGTTTGATGGTCGACACCAACGAGGGTGGCCGCAACCGATCGTTCCCGAACCCACAGAGCATGTCGGCGTACACGAACGACTGCCCGACGAACTCGACGAGATCGACCGGCGACCGCAACCCGAAGCGCCGATGCACCTCGGCCCACGTCGTCTGGGCCGACGGCATTGCATCGGCCAGACGAAGGGGGCGGGGCTCCCCCACTTCCATGCCCAACGCATCAGCCAACGCAGGCCAGAGGTTGTGCATCGTGAACACGTCGCCATTCGTGACGTTGAAGATCTCATCGTGTGCGTGGGGGGTGAGCGCAGCCCAATGCGCCACGTCGGCCACCAGGTCGGCGTCAACCGCCTCGGTGATCCCCGCCACCCCACCCGGCCAGTGCAGGGGCTCACCTCGGGCCCGCAGCACGGCGGCATAGGTCCCCAGCGCGGGGACGGGGTTCATGTTCCCCCCGATGGCCTCACCGAAGATGACGACGGGGCGGAGCACGGTCCAGGTGAACCCCATCCCTTGTGCCCGGGCCCGCAGCTCGTCCTCCTGCAACCAGTAGAAGTTCTCGTGTTGGTGCCGTGGGTTCCGTTCCCGCCCGGGCACCGCCATGGGTTCCACATGAGCGCCGTACGCCTTGGTGCCCTGCAGGATCGTGACGTGCTCCAGCTTCGCTGCGCCCTCGAGCCCATCGAGCACGGTCTGCAGCATGTCCAGGTTCGTCTGCATCTGGGCCTGACTCCTCCAGCCAGCGATCAAGCCCGGCTCCTCGTACAGGGCGGCGTACACCACATGGGTGACGTCGGACAGTTCCGCCACCACGGCGGGAGGAAGCGCTCCGGCCTGCAGGTCGACCGACAACAAGACCACCCGGGGGTCGAGACCTTCGGGCCTGCGGCGAGCCATCCCCACGACGTCGAAGTCGGGATCTGCAGCGAACCGCTGCAGGGCAGCGAACCCCACCAACCCACTGGACCCCACGACCAACACCTTGCGACGACGTGTTCCCCCCATTGACTCCCCCGTCCTCTGAGGCCCGGGCCTTGCAGACTATCCGAGGTCTGCCCGGCCGCTACGGTGGCCCGATGACCGAACGGCGTCCGGCGACCGAAGCCACCGTGGCCGCCAACCGGGCCGCCGCAGCCGCCATCACCTTCGACGACCCCACCGATGCGTCCCTGGCCACCCGAGGACTCATCGCCACCATCGACGGTGGACGCATCATCGACGACGGTCGGGTGGTGTGGGACGTCAACCTCCACGACTTCACCCGGGGAGACCGACCGGCTCCCGACACGGTCCACCCCGGCCTGTGGCGGCAGGCTGGCCTCAACGCCCACCACGGCCTGTTCGAGGTGGTGCCCGGGGTCTGGCAGGCCCGCGGTTACGACCTCAGCAACATCACGTTCATCGAAGGGGCCACGGGCTGGGTGATCATCGACGTCCTGACCACGGCCCCCACAGCGCGCGCCTGTCTGGAGTTGGCCAACCGGGTCCTGGGCGAGCGACCGGTGCGGGCCGTCATCTACACCCACTCCCACATCGACCATTTCGGGGGGATCCACGGGGTCGTCGATGCCGAGCAGGTCGCGGCCGGTGAGGTGCGGATCATCGCCCCCGACGGTTTCATGGCCGAGGCGATCAACGAGAACGTCATCGCCGGGCCCGCCATGGCCCGGCGGGCCATGTACCAGTTCGGTCGCTCCCTGCCCTTCGACGAGCTGGGCCATGTGGACAGCGGGCTGGGCAAGGCCACACCGACGGCCCCCTCAGGACTCCTCGCCCCGACCGAGACGGTGATCGGGACCGGCACCCGCCTCGAGGTCGACGGCATCGACGTGGTCTTCCAGAACACCCCCGATGCCGAAGCTCCGGCCGAGATGAACTTCTTCTTCCCGACCCTCGGGTTGCTGTGCATGGCCGAGAACTGCACCCACACCCTGCACAACGTGTACCCGATCCGGGGAGCGCCGACCCGCGACGCATTGGCCTGGTCGAAGTACATCGGGGAGGCCCTCCACATGTGGGGTGCCGACACCGAGGTGATGATCTCCACCCATCACTGGCCCCGGGTAGGCAACGCTGACGTCACCGCCTTCCTGCGCCTACAGCGCGACCTCTACCGGTGGATCCACGACCAGACGATGCGCCTGGCCAACACCGGCCATACCCCCAACGAAATCGCCGACCTGCTGGTACTGCCCCCCTGTTTCTCGGAGCAGTCACACGTCCAGGGCTACTACGGCACCGTGGCCCACAACGCGAAATCGGTCTACACCCGGTACCTCGGCTGGTACGACGGCAACCCCGCCCACCTCCACCCCCACCCCCCGACCGAAGCCGGACGCCGCTACGTGGAGGTGGCCGGGGGACCCGACCAGTTGCTGACCCACGCCCAAGCCGCCTTCGACGAGGGCGACTACCGCTGGGTGGCTGAACTGGTCAACCACTTGGTGTTCGCCGATCCGGCCAACACCGCAGCCCGGGAACTCCAGGCTGCGGCCCTCGAACAGTTGGGCTACCAGTCCGAATCGGCCACCTGGCGCAACGCCTACCTGCTCGGCGCTCAAGAGCTGCGCGAGGGCATGGGAGAGATCCGCTCGGGTCAGGGCAGGCAGTTGCTGTCGGCCATGTCACCGGCTCAGATCTTCGACGCCATCGGCGTTCGCCTCGATGGGGCACAGCTCGAAGGCGTGGCGGGCACCGTGAATTGGGTCTTCACCGATCTCGAGGCAGGCGACGAACACCATGTGGTCGGGGTCGAGAACTGCACCATTCACCACGTCCCGGGTCATCTCGACCCTGCCGCCGAGGTGACCCTCACCCTCACCCGGCAGGCCCTGGCCGCAGCGCTGGGGATCCCGGGCGCTGTGCGAGCCGCTGTCGAGGCCGGTGAGATCACCATCGACGGCGACCCTGCGCTGCTAATCACCCTGTTCGGCGCGATGACGGAGATGACTCCGTTCACCATCGTCGAACCCTGAACGAGCCAACCACCCAAGGAGCAGTCTGTGAACGACATCTACGACATGATGAGCACCCTGAGGGCGGTACGCCGGCTTCGGCCGGATCCCATCCCCGACGACGTGCTGGACAGGGTGCTCCAGGCAGCCTGCTGGGCCCCCACCGGCGGCAACGTGCAGCCCTGGCGGGTCATCGTGGTCCGTAGCCCCGAACGGAAACAGGCGCTCGCCGACGTGTACCGACCCGAGTGGTACGCCTACCTGAAAGGGTTCGAAACCCGCATCGAGGCCATGGACGAAGACCAGCAACCGATGTGGCGACGGACCATGCTGGCCGGGAACTACCTGGCCGACCACCTCCAGGACGCCCCCGTGATCCTCATGTTCGTCGCCGACCCCCGCAACATGGCCATCACCGACGCCAAGCTGGATCGCATCTCGATGGTGGGTGGAGGGTCGGTCTACACCGCCGTGCAGAACGCCATGCTGGCCGCCCGGACCGAGGGCCTCGGGTGCACCCTCACCACCCTGCACTGTCTGCGGGAAGACGAGGTCAAAGCCGCGCTCGACATCCCTGACAGATGGGCCACCCTGGCCATGGTGCCCCTCGGCTACCCGATGGGAGCCGGCCACGGCCCCATCACCCGTCAACCCCCGTCCGCTCTGGCCTTCGACGACAGCTTCGGAGCGGCCTGGACCCGCTGAATCACGGCACGCGGGACACGGCCCCGCCCGTGCGAGACAATGTGGCACCCGACCACGAGGAGCCAACGTGCCCGTCACCCCACACCTCTCACACGACCTGACCGGCCAGACCGCCCTCGTCACCGGCACGACCTCCGGTCTGGGGTGGCGGTTCGCCCAGGTACTGGCCGCGTGCGGGGCGAGGGTGGCCATCGCCGGCCGGCGGGTGGAGCGGCTCGAAGAGTTGGCCGCGGTGATCCGCGAGGACGGGGGTGAGGTGTTGCCCGTCCCCCTCGACGTGACCGACACCGAGGCCATCTTCGCTGCGGTTGCCCACATCGAGGAAGCGCTGGGTCCGATCCAGATCCTCGTCAACAACGCCGGGAAGCCCGACGCCCAGCTGGCCATGAAGATGTCGCCCGCCTTCGTCGACGAGATGCTGGCCACCAACTTCTCGTCCCTGTTCCACCTGTCGTGCGAGGTTGCCCGCCGCCTCAAGGACCACGACCTGCCCGGGCGCATCGTGAACATCTCCTCGATGGCCGCCTACCGGGCCGGCATGGGCACCTCGATGTACGCCATCACCAAGGCAGCCGTGGTCCGGATGACCGAAATGCTGGCCCTCGAGTTCGCCCGGTTCAACGTCAACGTCAACGCCATCGCCCCGGGGGCCTTCGAGTCCGAGATGATGGACGGGATGCTGGAACGGATGGGCGACATCACCCAGCAGTTCCCGCGTGGCCGCCTTGGCACCCCCGACCAGATGGACAGCGCCCTGTTGTTCCTGGTGTCACCCGCCTCGGAGTTCGTGACCGGCACCTGCGTGAAGGTGATGGACGCGCAGGGTCTCCAGGCCTGATCGCGCTCAGCGCCCCCGACCGCTGAGGCGGTCGAGCAGGACCTCCGGTTGCTCAACGACGGCGCCGCGCCAGGCCGTGTGGCCATCGGCGCGGGTGATCAGGAGGGGCTCGTCTCCCCAGTCCTGGACACCGATCCGGTCCAGCGGTATCCCCCGCCGCTCGGCGACCCCGACGACGGCGTCCACATCGGCACGCCCCAGGGCATCAGGGGATCCCACCATCAGGTAGCCCGTCCCCAGATGGTCATACAGGGAGGTGCCGTCGGCCAGCCACCGATGCGGTGTGCGGCATCCGGGCACCGTCGAAGGGGTGTAGTCAGCCATGGTGTACGCCGGTGCAACGCCGTCGGCTTCGATGAGGGGGGATCGGTCGTAGTAATACCCGAAGTTCAACCCGGCGCAGCAGTACTGGGCGACGTTCAGTTCCTCCATGGCTCGCCCGTAGCGAGCTCGGGTCGCCTGTCCCGACGCCCCGGGGGCCTCGAGGTCGGCGGGGATGGCTTCTCGGTTGCGGATCATCTTCTCGGCGTGATCCATCGCGTGGCGCGACACCTGGTCGGTGATGGGCAAACGCTCCGCCTCGTAGGCATCGAGCATGGCCTCGGACCCCCACCCGGTACAGACGGCTGCGAGGAGCCAGCCCAGGTTCTCGGCGTCAGCCACCCCTGCATTGAGCCCGTACCCCCCGTAGGGCACCCAGATATGGGCCGCGTCACCGCACAGGAAGATGCGCCTGTCCCGGAACCGCTCAGCGATGAGGCGCCGCCCGAACCAATCCTCCCGAGAGAGGATCTGGTAGCCGACATCCCCCCCGAGGATGGTGGACAGCGCACCATGTCGGTCCACGGCATCGAAGTCGGCCTCGTCGGGACGCAGGTAGTTGTGGACCAACCAGCGGTGTTCCCCGTCGATGGCATACGCCGTCCCGCTGCGTCGAGGATTGAGCACCACGGTGGCCCACGCAGGGCGGGAGCGCAGCTGGTTCGACAGATCGGGAGCCTCGATGAGGGTTGACTGCACCCGCTGGACGACGGGGTCACCGACCATGTCGATCCCGATACAGCGTCGCACGGTCGACCGTCCCCCGTCGCAACCGACCAGGTAGGAACCCGATACCTGGCACTCCTCCCCATCGGGCCGGCGGGCCTCGAGCAGCACCCCGTCCTCGTTCTGGCTCACCCCGGTGACCACCGCCTCGTTCACCACCCGGACCTGGTCCCGCCGCACGGCGTGATCGAACAGGATGGGTTCCATGTAGATCTGGTTCACCCGATGCGGCGGTTCAGGCGTCGGCCACCAGGTATCGGGGCCCCCGTCACCGCGCCGTCGCCCCGCCCGCCCCGGGATGGGGATCCGGCCGAAGTCCTCACCAACCATCGTGGTCCGGAACGCGATGTCGTGATCGTGCTCGTCGGGTAGACCGGCCGCCCGCAGGTCAGCGGCCACCCCGAGCCGGCGGAAGATCTCCATCGACCGAGCGGCGAGGTGATTGCACTTGGGTGGTGGCACGTCGCGAGGAGCCCGCTGTTCGACAACGACGACCGACACCCCAGCGTCGGCCAGCCACATGGCCAGGGTCAGCCCGACGGGCCCACCGCCGGCGATCACCACCTCGGCCTCGAGCTGCACGATGTCCGATCCCCTTCCGGCCCTTGGCTGACGCTGTCCCGCCCGCGACGGTAGCGTGCCGCCCATGGTCGACATCGAGGCAGCCGTCGAGCACTGGCGCACCCACGGGTGGGTCGTCGTCCACGACCTGGTTCCCACCGAGGACATCGACCACGCAGTGGAAGAACTCTGGGACCTGTACCCCCGCCCCGAGCTGTTCCACACCGACCCCGACGTGCGCAGTGCGTTCGGGGCCACCTCGTACCCGGGGTTCGACTTCGGAGACGACCCCGACCCCGGCCCGAAGTTCCGCACCGGCCAGTTCGTCGGCCATGTCATGTTCCCCTACCGGTCGGCCCGTCTCAACCGCCTCCAGGTACACCCCAGGGTGGTCGACTTCGCCCGCCAGGCCATGGGCCACCACGACCTTCGGCTCTACCAGGCCCGGATCTGGGGCAAGTACACGGGGGTGGTGAACTACGAGCAGCCCTTCCACCAGGACCGCAACCACAGCGTGGTGCCCGACCGGCCCGAACCCGACTGGTGGAATCTCGAGGGGTTCCTATACCTGACCGACGTGGACGAAGGAGTGGCTCCCACTGAGGTACTGGGGGCGGGAGCAACCCCTCCCGATATCACCCCGACCAGTGCCGCCGGTCGCCGGGGTTCCTACCTGGCCTACCGGCCCGACGTCTGGCATCGAGGGGTCAACCTCACCCGGCCCGGCGGCTACCGCTTCCTCATGAACATCGCGTTCAAGCGAGCCGGCCACGACTGGATCGGCTACGACACGGTCCAACCCGTCACCGTTCGCCCCGACTGGGTCACCTTCGCAGCGTCGTGTTCGCCCGACGAGTTGTCCCTGTTCGGGGCACCCCTGCCGGGCCACGACTACTGGACAGCCGACCTCGTCGATCGCCTTGCAGATCGCTATCCCGGCCTCGACGTCACCCCGTGGCGCGACGCCCTGAACCATGGAGATGCCTGACATGCTGACCACCGACACGGCCGACCGGATCGACGCCATCCTGACCGAGGCCACCGGATCGGGACGGTTGCCCGGGGTCACCTTCGGCGTCTTCGACCGTGCTGGGGTCCAGTATCAGGGTGCCTTCGGGTCGGCCGACCTGTCGACGGGTACGCCGATGGCCCTCGATTCGGTGGTGGCCATCATGTCCATGACCAAGCCACTGGCCGGGGTGGCCTGCCTGCAACTGGTCGAAGCCGGGCAGCTGGACCTGGATCAGCCGGCCAGGGAGATCCTTCCTGAACTGGGTGACGTGTCCGTCCTCGAGGGTTTCGACGGCGACCAGCCCATGCTGCGGGCGCCACGGACCGAGATCACCCTGCGCAACCTCCTGACCCACTCATCGGGGTTCGTGTACGAAATCTGGAATGCCAACCAGGCCCGCTACCTCTCGGTGACCGGTGGGTCGGGGGTGTCGGGGGGCACCCGGGCCGACTACCACCAACCCTTGGCCTTCGACCCTGGTGCCCGCTGGGAGTACGGGATCGGCATCGACTGGGCAGGGATGATGGCCGAAGCGGTCACCGGGATCGCCCTGGAAGACCTCATGGCCGGCCGCATTTTCGAACCCCTGGGCATGGTGGACACCTCGTATCGCCTGAGCGATGCCATGGCCGCCCGCCGGGCCACCCTGCACACCCGCAACAAGGAAGGCCGGTTCCGGGCCTCGACCGCCGACCCCATCGGCAAGGATCGCGAGTTCAACGGTGGCGGGGGTGGTCTCTTTTCGACCCTCGACGACTACGGGCGTTTCGTGCGGATGATCCTCAACGGGGGAGAACTCGACGGGGCGCGAATCCTGTCGCCGGAGATGGTGGCCACCGCATCGGTCAACCAGATGGGCGACCTGCGGGTCACCATGCTGCCCTCCAACGTGCAGGCCGCGAGCGCCGATGCCGAGTTCTTCCCCGGGGTACCCAAGGGCTGGGGCCTCTCCTTCCAGATCAACCTCGAGGACGCACCGACCGGTCGCAGTGCGGGGTCCCTGTCGTGGGCCGGGCTCGACAACACCTTTTTCTGGATCGATCCCATCCGGGGTATCGGTGGGGTCTTTCTCACCCAGACCCTGCCCTTCGCCGATGCCGACGTACTGTCGGTCGCCGACGCAGCAGAGGCGGCCGTCTACGACGGGCTTCGGTGAGTCGGTCGGACCCTCCACTACGCTCCGGCCATGGCAGTTGCACACGATCACGACCACGAACTGGGTCCCGCCCTGCTCACCGAGGTCGCTTCGGACGTCTACAGCTACGTCCAGCCCGATGGGACCTGGTTCATCAACAACACCGGGTTCGTGGTGGGGGACACGGGGGTCATCAGCATCGACACCACGTCGACCGAGCGTCGCAACCGGGCCTACATCGATGCCATCGCCTCCGTCACCGACCAGCCGGTCACCACCGTGGTCAACACCCACCACCACGCCGATCACACCCACGGCAACTATCTGTTCCCCGCCGCCACCGTGGTCGCCCACGCCGCCTGCCGTGAGGTGATGATGGCCGCAGGCATTCCCGACTACAGCGCAGTGTTCCCAGGTGTGCAGTGGGGTGATCTGCAGTTCCGGGCCCCCGATGCCACCTTTACTGGTGCCCTGACCCTGCACCTCGACGACCTCACCGTCGAGCTTCGCGATCTGGGCTACGTGGCCCACACCGAGGGCGATCTGCTGGCCTGGATCCCCCAGCGCAAGGTGCTGTTCACCGGGGACCTCATCTTCCACGGCGGCACCCCCTTCGCCCTGTTCGGGTCGATCTCGGGAACCCTCGACGCCCTCGACGAGATCGGGTCCTACGACGCCGACGTCATCGTGCCCGGGCACGGACCAGCCTTTGCCCGGGACGAGGTCCAACGAGTTCTCGACGAGCAGCGCACCTATCTCCGCTTCGTCCAGGCGACGGCGAGCGAGGGGATCGAGGCCGGGCGCTCTCCCCTCGAACAAGCGGTTGCGACAGAACTCGGCGACTTCGGAGGCCTGACCGACACCGAGCGGCTGGCCGGCAATCTCCACGTGGCGTACCGGGAAGCCGAAGCACCCGGCTACCAGTGGCCGGGCACCGCAGTGGCCATCGGCGACATGGTCGCCTTCAACGGGGGCCAGCTACCCCGCTGCGTGGCCTGACCGGCCGGCGAATCAGTAGGGCAGCACCAGCCCGGGGCGGGGCCACTCGCAACTGACCAGACGTCCCGTACCCGACAGGGTGATGTACGCGGTCCGCATGTCGGGGCCGCCGAATGCGATGTTGGTGCACAGCGGATCGTCCACCGGCACGAACTCGAGTTCCTCACCATCGGGGGTGAAGGTGCTGATCCCGCCGGTGGAGATGGTGGCCACCGACACGTTGCCCTCTGCGTCCATGGCCAGCGAGTCGAACAGCTTGCGGCCGGCGGGGCGGGCCAGGAAGGCACCCCGGCTGGGGGTGCCAGGGGCGAAGGTGCCTGGCCCGGCCAGATCCCAGTACAGGACAGACCCCTGGTGGGTCTCGGCCACGTACACCCGGTCGCCGGCCGGGGACAGGCCGACCCCGTTCGGACCGTCGAGGGGGAAGGCCATCTCCTTGATCTCGGACCCGTCGGCCTTGGCGTAGTACAACCCGCCCCGGTCCCGGTGACGGGCGTAGGTCTTGCCGTGGTCGGTGAACCAGAACCCGCCTGCGCTGTCGAACATCAGGTCGTTCGGACCCTTGAGGGGAATCCCGTCGCAGGAGTCGTAGAGCACCTCGACCTCGCCCGAACCGAGATCGATGCGCTCGATACGCCCGGTCGAGTACCCCTCCGGCGTCTCTCCGGGAAGGGTCAGTCCTCGGACGTCGTGCCATTCGAACCCGCCGTTGTTGCACACGTACAGGGCTCCGTCGGGTCCCACGGCGGCGCCGTTGGGACCACCCCCAGGAGTAGCCACGATGTCCCGGGCCCCGTCGGTGGGGTCGATCCGGGTGATGGTGCCCCGACGGATCTCGACGACGAGCACCGAGCCGTCCGGGAGCACGACGGGTCCTTCCGGGAACTGCAGGCCGTCGGTGATCTCGCGCATCTCAACCATTCCTGGAACGTAGCCCGCGACTGGGCCATGCTGCCCGGATGCAACTGGGACTTTTCTTCATGCCGGTTCATGACCACGCCAAGCCATGGGCCCAGGCCCTGGCCGAAGACCGTGAGGCGGTGATCCTCGCCGACCGGTTGGGGTTCAGCGAGGCGTGGATGGGTGAGCACTTCTCGACCAGCGCCGAGCGGGTGCCCGCACCCCTCATGTTCTTCGCCAGCCTCATCGACGCGACCGAGCACATCCGCTTCGGGACCGGGGTGGTGAACCTGGGCCACCGCCACCCGGTGGTCGTCGCGGCCGAGGCCGCCCAGTTCGACCAACTCAGCGGCGGTCGTCTGATACTCGGGGTGGGACCCGGGGGCCTCAACAGCGATGCCGAACTGTTCGGCCGGCCCGATCCCGTAGAACGGCAGCGGCTGGCCGCTGAGTCGATCGACATGATCCAGCAGTTGTGGTCGGCCCAGCCACCCTTCGACCTCCAGGGGGAGTTCTGGTCGGCCTCCCTGGCCCGGGAGATCTGGCCGTCGCACGGAGTGGGTGAGCTTCCTCGTCCCCTCCAGGACCCCCACCCACCCATGGCCATGGCCATGGTCTCGCCCGGGGGCGCCACGGCCGAGATGATCGCCAGCCGCAGCTTCATCCCCATCTCGGCCAATTTCGTGCCCGTCGACTTCCTGGTCGGCCAATGGGCCTCGTATTCCCAGACCCGACGTGATCTCGGGCTCGACGTCGACCGATCGATCTGGCGGGTGTGTCGCAACATCCTCATCACCGAGAGTCAGGCCGAAGCGGACGAGGTGGTGGCCGATCCCGACGGGGTGTTCGCCCACTACTTCCGGTACCTGCGGGGGGTGGGCAAGGTCACCAGCTTCGACCAGAACCTCGACAACCACGAGCTCAACGGTGTTCTCGGAGTGGACCGGGCCCTCGACAGCTGCGTCATCGCCGGCACCGTCGACCACGTCACCGAACGGCTCGTCGCCATGGCCGACACCCTCGGCCGATTCGGGACCCTGATCATGGTCGGCCACGACTGGGACGACAGCGGACGCTGGCCTCGTTCCATGCACTACCTGGCCGAGCAGGTGGGGCCGAAGGTCGGCCAGCACGTGGATTCCCTGCCCGACGACTGATCGGTGCGCTAGAAGAACAGCATGCCAACCAACATTTCGGGCGATGCCGCCATCGTGGGGGTCGCAGAAACCGACTACCTGCGCGGCGCCGACTGCACGATCGCCGAACTGATCCTGCAGGCCAGCGTCGATGCCATTCGTGACGCTGGCCTCCGCCCCTCGGACATCGACGGGGTGATCCCACCCCCCGGGTTCGTCTCCACCGAGCAGATCGCCGCCCATCTCGGGATGCCGGAGGTGACCTACTCGGTCACCGTCCACATGGGCGGTGCCAGTCCGACGGCGGCCCTGCAGAGCGCAGCCATGGCCATCAGCGGCGGGTTCGCCGAATGCGTGCTGGTGACCCTCGGGTGGAACGGCTACTCGGCCATGCGCCCCCGGGCCGGGGTCAAGCCATCCCGGCACAAGCTCGACCTGGGTCCAGTGCTCGAGACCTCGCGTAACTTCTACGCCCCCTACGGCATGTACGCAGCGGCACAGTGGTACTCGCTGTACCTCCAGCGCTACGTGGACCTCTACGACGTGCAGCCCGAGGACGCGGCAGAGATCGCCCTGGCGTGCCGTGAGCACGCCCACCTCAACGACCGGGCCCTGATGGGTGGTCGGGAGATGACCCTCGACGACTACCTGGCCTCCCCGATGATCGCCGGCCCCCTCCGTAAGCTCGACTGCTGCCTGGAGACGGATTGCGCGGCCGCCGTGGTGCTGACCTCCGCCGAACGGGCCCGTGACCTCCCTCACACCCCGGTGTTGTACCTCGGAGGGGCCGAAGGGCACCCCTACCCGGCCGACGAGATCACCAACCGGCCCGAGCTCTTGCGCCTCGGTCTCGACTTCGCTGCTCCTCGAGCCTTCTCCATGGCCGGGGTGTCGCCCCTCGACATGGACGTCCTCGAGATCTACGACTGCTTCACCTACGTGGTCATGATGGAGCTCGAGGCCCTCGGCCTGTGCGAGCCGGGCGGCGCCAAGGACTTCGTCAAGGACGGGAACATCCGCCTGGGCGGCCGGTACCCCATGAACACCCACGGGGGCCTGCTCTCCCAGGGACACTGTTGGGGCCTCAACCATCTCGTGGAGGCGACCCGCCAGCTCCGCCACGAGGCCGGGCGCGCCCAGGTCGCGGACTGCGAGTTGGCCGTCGTCACTGGCTACGGCGACCTGGGTGACGGCAGCCTGGCCATCCTGGGGAGGGACCGCTGATGGCAGATCGATCCTCACCGACCCCGGCCCGGAAGTACATCCCGGCCACCGAAGGACTCAACAAGGAATTCTTCGAGATCAACGCAACGGGCACCCTGCATCTCCAACGCTGCGGCGAGTGCGGGGCCTACCGCCACCCACCCCGCTACTACTGCCCCACCTGCTTCTCGGATCAGTGGCACTGGGAGCCGGTGAGCGGCGCTGGCACCGTCTCGTCGTGGGTGACCACCCACTACACAGTCGACCGCGGCTGGGTGGACGAAGTGCCCTACGTCAACGTCGTGGTGCAACTCGAGGAAGGTCCCCGCCTCCTCGGCGCCCTGCGGGGGATCGACGCCGAACAGCTTGAGCTCGGCATGGCAGTGGCCGTCGTCGGTGAGACGAAACGGGACGACTTCGTCTTCTTCTGGGTCGAGCCACCCAGCTGAGCAAACGGGATCAGGTCCCGCCGGAATTGGCCATGAGGGCCTCGAGCTCCTCGCTGGTCATCAGGACCTCACGGGCCTTGGACCCGACCGAGGGTCCGACCACCCCTCGCTGCTCGAGGAGGTCCATGATCCGGCCCGCTCGGGCAAAGCCGACTTTCAGCTTCCGCTGGAGCATCGAGGTCGAGCCGAGCTGGCTCTCCACCACCAGGACCATTGCCTGGAGCATGAGATCGTCGTCGTCCTCGTCGCCCGAGGAACCTCCGGGCACGGGCACGCTCGAGTCGGCGGCTCGCTCGACGTCGTCGCTGTAGACCACGTCGGGGGCCTGTCGACGCCAGTGGGCCACCACCTGGTGGATCTCCGGCTCACCCACCCAACACCCCTGCACCCGGGTCGGGGTCGAACTGTTGGCGCTCAGCACCAGCATGTCGCCCTTGCCGACCAGCCGCTCGGCACCTGGTTGATCGAGGATCACCCGACTGTCGGCCAGACTCGACACCGCGAACGCCATGCGGCTGGGGATGTTCGCCTTGATGACACCGGTGATGACGTTGACCGACGGCCGCTGGGTGGCGATGACCAGGTGGATGCCGACTGCGCGGGCCATCTGCGCCAGGCGGGTGATCGACTCCTCCACATCGCGGGCAGCCACCATCATCAGGTCGTTCAGCTCGTCGACCACGACGACTACGAACGGCATCCGCTCGAAGACCCGATCCTCCACCAGGTCCGATGCCAGCTGGCCACGATCGATCGCCTCGTTGTAGCCGGTGATGTCACGGAACCCCACCTCGGAGAGCACGTCGTAGCGGCGCTCCATCTCCTTCACCGCCCAGGCCAGGGCATTGGCCGCCTTCTTCGGATCGGTGACTACCTGGGTGAGCAGGTGGGGCAGACGGTCGTACTGGCCGAGCTCGACCCGCTTCGGATCGACGAGGATCATGCGGACCTGATCCGGTGTGGCCCGCATCAACAACGACGTGATGATGGAGTTGATGCACGACGACTTGCCGGCTCCCGTTGCTCCGGCGATCAGCACGTGCGGCATGGTCGCCAGGTTTGCCATCACGGCCCGACCCGAGATGTCCTGACCCAGAGCGACCTCGAGCGGGTGGGTTGCTTCCCGTGCTCGACGGGTCGACAGGATGTCACCGAGGGCTACGAGATGTCGGTCTGCGTTGGGCACCTCGATGCCGATCGCCGAACGACCGGGAATCGGGGCGAGGATGCGGACGTCGGCCGACGCCATCGCATATGCGATGTCTTTGTGCAGGGTGGTGACCCGCGACACCTTGACCCCCCGACCCAGGGACAATTCGTAGCGAGTGACCGTCGGGCCGACCTCCATCCCCGTCACCCTCGTCACCACGCCGTGACTGGCCAGGGCAGCCTCGAGCGCCCGAGCCCCGGCATGCAGCAAACGTTCGTCGATCTCCTGGCGACCACTCCGCTCCAGGAGCTTCAAGGCGGGAAGCTTCCAGGAACCGCGGGAACCCCGGGAAGAACCGCGTGGGAGGGAGGCCTCGGTGCCAGCGGGTTCCGCTGTGGACTCCGCACCGGGAGTAACGAGATCGATGACGGCGTCGACGTCCGCATCGAGGGCGACGGGGGCAGGTTCCAGCTCACCGTCGTCGAGCCCGGCTGACTCGTTGTCCCCCAGGCCGGGTTCGTGACCCGGCTCGAAATCAAGCGGTTGGTCGCGATCAGAGCTCAACTGCTGCAGGGCGTTGCCACTCATCGACAGCACGTGACGCAACCATCGGACCACGCGTCCCGCTGCCCCCAGCACCTGGTGGACGGTGAGGTCCAGTGCAACGAGGCAGCCGAACATCAGCGTGGTGACGAGGATCAGCCACGCACCGGGGTCGTCGACCAATTTCCGGAGCGGCTCGGCCACCACCGCCCCCAAGAGACCGCCGCCAGATCGCAATTCCTCTGTTGCGACTCGGACACCCTCCGCACCCCCCACCAGGTGGGCGATACCGCTCGTGGTCACCCCGATCACCACGATGCCGAAACCGATCCGCCAGCTGCGTTCCGCCAGGCGGTCCCGGAAAATGCTGACAGCCCAGAAGGCCAGCGCAAACGGAACCAGATACCGGTAGACGCCGACGAAGGCGCCGATGCCATCACCCAGCATGCGACCAGCGGGCCCCGCCCAATCGCCGAACAGGGCGAGCGCACTCAAGACGGCCAGCACCACGAGCGCCAGACCGAGGAGATCGGGCCCACGGTTCTCGAGGCCGGCTTCTGCCATCTTCCTCACTGCGCCAGGTCGTGCAGCCTTCTTCCCTCCGCCCGACGCGCCGGCTCGACGGCCCTTGCCGTTCCCGGTGCCGTTGCGAGACGCGCTGCTGCGCGATGACGAGGCCACGTCGGCGAGAGTACCGAACCACAGCGGGCCCGCCAGGTCATCCCCTCCAAGCCGGCTCCCTCCAAGCACGACCTCGTATACCCGACGCTGCAGCTCGATCAGTCGATGACGATCACTTCAGCGGAGACCGGCGGCCTTCGTTGGGTGGTGGTACCCACATATCGGCCCGTGGTCCGCCGGACGACGCGCTCGAGTTCCGCGCTCCGAGCTCCTGCGGCGACCGCACGGTCGACGGCGTCTCGGATCTCGATCTCCAGCCGAGCCAGGGTCTCTGCGCTGAGGTCGGCATCGATCCACCCGCGGGTGGCGATGGCTGGCGGTGCACAACGAACGCCAGAGCCTGACAGGACGATCGTGACATGAACGAAGCCGGACGCGGCGAGGGCTCGCCGCTCCGCCAGCACACCGGGACCTAGGTCGTCGATCGGCCCGTCGAGGTAGTGGTACGGGGCGGGAATTCTGTCACCGAGGCGCACCCCATCCTCGGTGATGACGAGCCGGTCACCATCGAGGGCAAGCAGGACCCGATCGGGATCAGCCCCTTCCTCGACCGCCAAGCCGGCGTGGCGTTCGAGCATGCGGTACTCACCCTCGATGGGAACGAACCACTCGGGCCGGGTGAGTCGCTGAAGAGCCCTCAGTTCCTCTCGCTTGGCGTGGCCGGTGGTGTGGACCACTTCCATGCCGTCGTGAATGACCTCGCAACCGCGCCGAGTCAGTTCATCGATGACTCGGTAAACGGCTCGCTCGTTGCCAGGAATGGGATGGGACGACAGGATCACGACGTCTCCCTGACCGAGGGACAGATCGGCATGTTCGCCTCGCGCCAAGAGGGCCAGCGCAGCAACCGACTCCCCCTGTGAACCTGTACAGACCACGCAGACCCGCTCGGGTGGGTGGGCCGCCACCTCATCGATGGAGCGGACATGGCGATCGGGGAGATCGAGCACCCCGAGTTCACGGGCGAGGCGGATGTTGGTGACCATCGATCGACCCAGGGGAAAAATCAACCGGCCCTGGGCGATCGCCTCATCGACGATCTGCTGCACCCGGTGCAGATGACTGGCGAAGCAACTGACGACCAGCCGTCGCCCGCTCGCTGTCGGAAACAAGCGACGGAAGGTGTCGCCGATCGCCGATTCGGACAGACTCTCACCCGGCACATCTGCGTTCGTCGAGTCGGCCATCAGCAACCGGATGCCCTCGCTGGTAGCGAGTTCCGCTAGCCGGTCGCAGTCGGTGACACGGCCGTCCACCGGGCTGGCATCCAGCTTGAAATCCCCGGTGTGCACGAGCACCCCTTGCGGCGTGTGAATGACCACGCACAAGCTCTGCGGAACCGAGTGGGTGATGGGCAGCACCTCGACATCGAACGGGCCGATCAGTACCCGCTGCCCGTCGGACAGCGGGTGAAAGGAGGCCCTCCGGTCGAGTCCGGCCTCGGCCGCCTTGTGACGGGCGACGGCGATCGACAGAGGCGACCCGTACACGGGTACTTCGATCTCCCTCAACAGGTAGGTGATGCCCCCGACGTGGTCCTCGTGGGCATGAGTGACGATCAGGCCTACCACGTCATCGGCCCGACTCCTCAACCACGAGGTGTCCGGCAGGATGACATCCACACCGGGCATCGAACCGTCGGGAAACATGACCCCGAAGTCGACGAGCAGCAGCTTCCCACCGACTTCGATGACGGTGCAGTTGCGACCGACCTCCCCCAACCCACCGAGGAACGTGACCTCGACCGCCTCGGACATCAAGCCTTCAGCCTGGCGTACACCTCACGTGCAGTTTCTTCCAGCCCTGGTGGCGTCGGACCCATGGGGAGTCTCGGTTCCCCGACAGCAAGTCCCAGGGTGCGGAGCATGGCCTTGGTGGGAACCGGATTGGGGGCGAGATCTCCGGTCTCGTAGTCGAAGCTTTCGAGGAGCCGGGCGTTGATCCGCCTCGCCTCCTCGGTATCGCCCTTGTCCCACGCGTCCATCATGGCCACATGCTCGGGGGCCGACCAGTGGGCGGCCACGCTGATCACGCCGACCGCGCCGACGGCGAGGAGCGGAAGGGTGAGCCCGTCGTCCCCGCTGTAGACCTCGAAGCCGGCAGGAGCATCGCGGATGATCTTGGCCGTCTCACCCGGATTTCCCGCAGCATCCTTCACGGCCAGGACGTTCGGACACTCGCGGGCAAGAGCCAGCATGGTGTCGTTGGCGATCTTGCGCCCCGTGCGCACCGGGATGTCGTAGAGGATCACCGGCAGGCTGGTTGCCGCTGCCACCGCTGCGAAATGTGCGTAGATCCCAGCCTGGGATGGTCGGTTGTAATAGGGGGTGACTGCCAGGATCCCGTCGCAGCCCAACTCTTCCGCCTTGGCCGTCTGCTCGACGGAGTGCTGGGTGTCGTTGGTCGTCGTCCCAGCGACTACGGGGACAGTTACTGCCTCGGCCACCGCTCGCCAGAGTTCCCAGTCCTCGGCATCGCTGATCGTCGGCCCCTCACCCGTCGTACCCGTGACGACCAGACCCTCGGAGCCCTGATCGACGAGCCAGCGAGCCAGCGCAACGGCAGCGTCGACATCGAGAGACCCGTCTTGTGCGAACGGGGTGACCATCGCCGGAATGACCCGACCGAATCGTGCACTCATATTGACCAGGCTAGCCCCGGCCACTCGAGCGGTGGCTCAGGTACTGCCCTCGTCCGCCCGGTTGATGCCGAGGGTGGCCAGCAGGTCTTCGTGAAGCTCGAACCACACGGTGTGATAGCTGGGAATCAGAGGTTTCGTGAAGTAGTCCAGGTCGCCGCCCAGTAGGCGGTCGAGGGCATCCCGAAATCGACGCTGATAGGCCCCGTACCTGGACATCGCCACCGAGAGCCCCGCCAACACCCGACGCAGTTCACCGTCGAGGTCGACCAGCCGGGCCAGCACTTCTTGGTCGTAGTCCTCGTCGGTGTGGTCGTTCAACTGCTGCCCGTCACCGTCAGCGGACCTGACCTGCCAGTCCGTGCAGAGCTGGAGCATCGATCCATTCAGCACGAGGAACTCGTCGTAGGCCGACCGCACCGCGTCACGAGATCCCGAGCTGTCCAGATCGGCTCGTAACGCAGCCTCGCCCGCTTCCCTCCCGGTCGGAGTCAGGATGAACTTCTCGACCCCTTCGACCTCGCGGGCCATGCAGTGCCCTCGCTCGACAAGAGAGGCCAGCGCGGCGTTCACATGCTCGACCTCGAGACCATGGACTGCGGCCACTGCCTCGACCTCGCCGAAGCCCTTCAATCGAAGGGCAAGGGCGACGAGCAGTTCGGGGTCAGAATCGTGGGCCATCTAGGGAGGTTAGGCCGCCATCGATAACCGGTCGAAGTACCGCTGCGCGAGGTCCGTCAGACCCCGGCGGCCTCGGCTTCCAGTTCGTTCGTGAGAGCAAACGAGTCGACCTCGGCCAGGGTGTCCACCCAGTCCTCGTACTGGATGACACCGATTTCGCCGAACTTCCGTCGCAGCCATCCGTCGCCCGCGTCGAGCAACCCCAGCTTCTTGCAGTTGGGAACGATCTTGGTAAACAGCAGGTGCTGGAACTCCTGCCGCTGGGGATTGTGGAACACGGCCGGGATCACCCGTGCGACATCAGCACCCATGCGCTCCCAGACCTCCTGCTGGAGAAACCGATCTCGCATGCGAACGGCCGCCTCGAAGGCGAACTCCTGACGCTCGAGCAGTTCCGCCTGGGTCATGTCTGCGTATGCCTCCTTCAGGGACAGCACGCCGAACGCCACGTGACGGGCTTCGTCGCTCATGACGTACCGGAGCAGTTGCTTGAGCAGTGGATCCGTCGTCTGCTGGTAGGTCAGGCCGAAGGCGGCTAGGGCGAGACCCTCGACCATGATCTGCATCCCCAGATAGGTCATGTCCCAACGAGCGTCCTGGATGATGTCGTCGAGCAGCATCCGCAGGTGCACGTTGATGGGGTACGCCCCGGTCAGCTTCGTGTCGAGATACTTCGAGAACACCTCGACATGGCGCGCTTCGTCGACTACCTGGGTGGCTGCGTAGTACTTGGCATCGATCCAGGGCACGGTCTCCACGATCTTGGCAGTGCAGACGAGCGCCCCCTGTTCACCATGCATGAACTGGCTCAGGCTCCAGTTCTGGCTCTCCATGTTGAACTCGATCCACTCGTCACGACCCCAGTGTTCGATGCCAGTGCCGGTGAAGTCGATCATGGTGTCCATCCCACCCATGAGCTCGTAGGCCTCGGTCGCCAGCTGTTGTTGATCGACCGAGACCTCCCAGGGAAGATCGGTTTCACCGTTCCACTGCCCCACCTTCGCCTTCTCGTACAGCTTGCTGAGCTGCGGGCGGGCGCCCTTCTCGTAGTCCCAGGTGTAGATGGCGTCGGCGTTGTCCTCCACTGCGTGGATGACCTCGTCCTGGTCGGTGTTGGTCATCGCCAGGATGGCGTCGATGTCGTTCGGATCGGTTCGTCCGATGATCTCGTCGATGGTGCTCATGAGCCTGCCTCCTGCAGGGTGGGAGATGTGGGTGGGGCAGCGTCGATCACAACGACGCCCGGGAGAACATGCGCAGCTACGAACTCGTCGACCTGTGGTCGCGATCTCAGATCGACGTGCTGGCTGGGATCGAGGGTGTAGGACAACACGATCCTCACCATCCACTCGGACAAGCGATCGGCTTCTGACGAGCCGACCAGCGCTTCGAGGTGGGGGGCGACGAAGACTCTGGCAGCGGCGAAGATGCGCTGCAGACCGCGACCCGACAGGGTCTCGAGCAGCGGCCCGGGCTCATGGGTCAACAGCCCCTGGAACTCCTCATCGGAGGCCAACATGATCGCCGCCCGATGCAGACCACAGCCGATGATGTCTGCCAGGTCACCCCGGCCCCTGAGTTCAGCGTCGAGATCGGCGAAGAAGCTGAGGACCCGATGACGGCGAACTGCTTCGAGGATGCCATCGCGACCGCTGGGAAAGACCCGATACACGGTGGCCCTTGACACCCCGGCTTCGCGGGCGATGTCGGCCACCGTGGTCTTGGCCACTCCGAACCGAGCACAGTGACGAAGGGCCCCGTCGATGATCTGCCGCTCGGCCGAGCCGGGCTCACTGAGGCTGAGCATCAGGTGACCTGCGGACATGTTGAGACATTAAGGGTCTTATTGTCTCATTGTCAATGGGTGCCACCCGACATGACACGATCCACGGCCCCGATGAAGCGCGACCGAACGAGGTGGGCCACCGCCGAGCGATCACCGAAATCCCATCCTCCGGGACTCTCGATGAAGGACAGCACCATCCGAGAGAGGTAGTCCAACACAGCCTCGACGTCAGCCGGTTCGGCCGGGGATCGACCACCAGCACGGTCGAGTAGCCATGGCCTGAGATAGTCGATGATCAGCGACCGAATCCCCGCCGAGGCCACCATGAGGTGCGGCAACACCAGATGGGGCTCCGTGGCCATCACCCGCTGGTACAGCTCGTGCCCCTCGAGGGCCCGGTTCGCTTGGATCAGCCCGTCGACCAACAGCTGTTCGAGATCCGGACTCCCATCGATGAACGCCGCCAGATCGCCGAAGAAGACGGCGAACTCGTGCTCCACCAAACCGGCCAAGAGGTCGTCCCTGGTCGAGAAGTGCCGATACAGGGTCGCTCGGGAGATCCCCGCCTCCACCGCCACGTCGGCCATGGTCGTCTTTGACACCGACCAGCGAGTCATGCAACGAGCGGCGGCAGCAAGGATGCGGAGCCTGACCTCCGAGCCGTTCGGCGTCATGATGCGGAGTCACTCGGGGACCCGCCGCGGGACAGCACAGCATCGAGCACCGATTCCGGCAGGAAGCGAGCGGCCAGCCCGCCGATCCGAGCATCGAGACCCACCAGGCGGCGAGCCGGGGGGTAGCGGCGATCCACACAGGACTCGATGACGCGGGCAACCCGGTCAGCTTCGATGCCTCGGTGATCACCGTCCCCGAGCAGGCGTCGCTGCCGGTCGACGAGGCCGCCGTAGAGGGCTCGGCCCTCGGCCGGTAGCTGCGCATCGATCTGGGCAGCTGTCATCGCCGCCTTGCTCCACAACGGGGTGACGACTGCGCCCGGTTCGAGCAGCGTCACGTGCGGCCCGCCCCGACCCAGTTCTCGCCGCAGCGATCCAGCCAGACCGGCTAACGCATGCTTGCTCGCCGCATAGGGACCGACCAACGGCCCTGCGATCCGACCGGCGATCGACCCGACGAGGATGATGCGGGGATCCACCGCCCGCCGCAACAGTGGCAATGCTGCACGGGTCAGGCGAATGGTGCCGAAGAAGTTCACATCGAACTGATGCTCCCACTCGGCCATGTCGAGGAACTCGAGCGGTCCCCCGCACACGATGCCTGCGTTGTTGACCAACAGGTCCAGGCCGTCGTCCCCCCGACAAGCCTGCACCTCGGCCATGGCGGTCAGCACCGAATCCTGGTCGGTCACGTCGAGGTAGACGGGCCGAACACCCTCCAACGACCCCAATCGTTCGACGGCAGCGTCGTCACGGACCCCGGCCCACACGGCCCAGCCGGCTGCGGTCAGCCGCTGTGCAGTTGCGGCACCGATACCGGTGCTTGCCCCACTCACCAGGGCGGCGCGGGGACGGCTCACGGCCGCTCGACGGTCAGACCGATCTCTGCACCAGCGCCGCGCAGAACGGCCACCGTGCGGTCGAAGGCCCGCTCGGACAACGCCCGGTACCAGCTCGGCAACCCCGATTCGGTGAGGCGGGTCGCGATCGGAACAACTTCCATGTAGGTCCGGTCCAGCCAGGTCGGGGTCATCGCCATCGACGTGACTCGCACCGCTCCGGCCACGTCACCGATCTCCAGGTGGAAGATCACCCCGTCCTCGGCCGTGGTTCCACAGCACGACGGTGACTGGCTGGTGACGAAGTTGCCGAGTCCGTACAAGACCCAGGTCTCCTCGACCCGCTCGACATGTTGCATCACGCCCGAGGAAACGCCGACCACCAGGTCGACACCCCCTCCCACAGCGATGGCCCTGGCCGCGTCCACCTGATCGGTCGATGGCAGCGCGACACCGACGGAATCCCACTGCACAGAGACGATGACGAACTCGGCCCCGCCCGAGCGGGCCTCGGCTGCGTCGGCGGCAACCCTGGCGCTGTCGAACACGGCGACGGCCGGGCCATCGAGCCGATCGCCATCGCCGGGGTACATGCCGTAGGACAGATGGGCGACTGCGATGCCGTTCACGTCGTACATGACCGCAGGTATCCGACCATCGGTCGCAACGGCTGCCCCGGCTGCACCCAGCCCAGCCTCGCCGAAGGCCTCGACCGTATTCGTCACCCCTGCATCGCCCCCGCCGAGGAGGTTGCCTCCGGAGATCGAACAGCCGTCCCAACCCGCCTCGGCCAAAGCGAGCAGAAGTTGCTCGGGCGCCCGGTAAGCCGGAGCGCCTGCCGGGGGCAGTCCAGGCCCGATCGTCCCGTCGAGGTGGCACAAGGAAAGGTCAGCGGCAGCGATCTCGTCGGAGATCGACGCGAAGAACGGCCCGAAGTCGTAGCCCCCCTGATTGCGACCGTAGTTGGCGGCAACCGATCCCACGGTGCGGTCGGGCACGATCACCCCTGTGATGACCAACGAGCCCGACCGTGGCGGCCCTGCTGCCTCGGCGACCGGGGGCGCCGTGGTCTCGGTGGACTGGTCGCCAACACCATCGTCGTCGGAATCGGTTCCGTCGTCCTCGGCGGTGTCCGCTACGGGGGCGGTGGCGGGCGGGCTCATGGGAGTGGGTTCATCGGAGTCACTGTCACCGGACTCGGGCACTGTCGCCACCACCACTGCAGGCATCGCGGGCTGACGCGCGACAGCGCCTCCGACAGCGACGGGTGGCGTCACCGACCCGGCCGCCGAGCCGCCGGCACCCCCGCTGTCCCATGACGTCACGACCGAGCCGACGGCTACGGCCATCACGGCGAGTGAGATCACGCCGAGAATCCTGGAAAGGGTCACTCCCGCGAAGGTAGAAGAGGTCCCGCCGAATCGCCAGAGCGGCTAGTCGACGACCACGTCGGCGAAGCGGTCCCGCAGCGTCCGCTTGGAGAATTTCCCGGTCGAGGTCTTGGGTATCTCATCGACCACCTCGGTGCGGCTGGGCAACCACCACCGGACCATCCGCGGCTCGAGGAACTCGATGAGTTCGTCGTGGGACAGGCTCTCACCGTCGTGGAGCACCACACACGCCATGGGCCGTTCCATCCACTTCTCGCTGGCCACGGCGATCACGGCCGCCTCCGCAACCTTGGGGTGCGCCATGATCTCGTTCTCCACCTCGACCGAACTCACCCACTCACCGCCCGATTTGATGAGGTCTTTCGTTCGATCCACCAGGCGGATGTATCCGTGCTGGTCGCACGAAGCGACATCCCCGGTCCGTAACCAACCATCCTCGGTGAAGGAATCGCCGGCATCGGGTCTGTTGTAGTACTCGGCCGTGATGTAGGGGCCCCGGACCTGCAGCTCCCCTGTCGACGCCCCATCCCAGGGCACCTCGTCGGTGGTGTCGGGAACGCAGATACGGAACTCGACGATGGGCATGATGGTGCCCACCGTGGCTCGATAGTCGGCCTGCTCCTCCTCTGGGAGATCCGATTGCCCCGACTTCACGTGGGCCATCGCGCACAGGGGACTCGTCTCGGTCATCCCCCAGGCCTGCAGGATGGGCAGCCCGATGCGTTCCCGGTATGCCTCCGAGAGCGACCGGGGCACCGCCGATCCACCGCAAGGGATCGCCCGTAACGCGCTGACGTCGCGGCCTTCCAGTTCGGGAAGTACCCCCATCCAGATCGTGGGGACCCCGGCTGCCACCGTGACTCGCTCCGACTCGAGCAGTTCGGCCAGCGGCGCCGGCCGAAGATCGGCCCCCGGCTGCACCAGGGTGGCTCCCGATGCCACCGCAGCGTGACAGAGGCCCCAACTGTTGACGTGGAACATGGGAACGACCGGCATGATGACGTCGGCCTCGTGGATCCCCAAGCCATCTGCCGTCATAGCGGAGATGGTGTGAAGGAAGGTCGATCGGTGGCTGTACACGACCCCCTTCGGATTACCCGTCGTGCCGCTCGTGTAACACATCGAGGCAGCCTGACGCTCGTCGGCCACCGTGAACTCGGCAGGAGCAGCCGCAGCCAGGACCTCCTCGTAGTCGAGAATCCGGGGATCATCAGGAATCTCACCCGCCCCGTCATCCATGACGACGACCTGCCGGACGGTCGGGATCGGGTCGATGATGTCCCAGAGCGATCCGAGCAGTGACCGGTCGGCGAAGATGATCTCGTCACCGGCGTGGGCGGCGATGTACGCGATCTGCTCCCCGAAGAGCCTGATGTTGAGGGTGTGCAGCACCCGCCCGGTGCACGGCGCCGCGAAGTACAGCTCAAGGTGTCGGTCGGTGTTCCAAGCGAAGGTTCCCACCCGACCGTCGGCCGACACACCAAGCATGTCGAGGGCCCCACCGAGACGGCGGGTGCGGTCCGCCCAATCGCCGTAGGTGACTCGGCGAAGACCTGCCGGTGTCGAGGTCACGATCTCCTTGTGGGGATGAAGACGTTCGGCCCGCCGAAACAAGAAGTCCAGGGTCAGGGGGGTGTCCATCATCGTCGACTGCATGGGCCCACGCTAGGAGAAAGTGGCAACGGTGCCGCACCCCGTACCCTCGGACCGATGAGCGACCGGCCACCCCCCGCCCTCAGCGACCCCCAGCGCCGACGCCTTCGCAAGCTGGCCGCAATTCCAGTCGGACTCGCCCTGCTCGTGTACGTCGGTCAGATCCTGGCCGGCGCCCTTCTCGACACCGCACCCCTCGTCCTGCTCTCTCTCAACGCCACCGACCCGGTACTCCTGCTCGTTGCCCACGACGCTCCCTTCTTGGGGTTCCTGCTCGTGGGAACCGTTCGTCTGTTTGCCCCGGACTTGCTGCTGCATCAGATCGGACGCGAATTCGGCCCCCAGACCCAGCAACTCCTCGACGCCGAACTGGGACCGGGCAACCGGGTGAACCGGGCCATCAACTGGCTCGAACGTTGGTTCCCAAGGGTGGGATGGCTGCTCCTGTTCGCCTTGCCCGGCTACCCGATGTGCCTGCTCTCGGGAATCGTTGCCATGAACCGCGTGTGGTTCGTTGTGGTGAACCTGGCAGGGACCATCACCCGAGTCTCGCTGATCTACTGGGTGAGTTCGCTGTTCGAGGGTCCGGTAGGAACCGTCGTCGGCGCCATCAACCGGTACTCCCTGCCCTTCACCGTCCTCATGGTGGTACTGGTCATCGGTCAGACCCGCAGGACCCAGGGCGGTCGACCCAGTCGAGGGTCGAGCCCCGGCACACCGCCAGCCGATTAGGACGTGCCCGGCACGGACATGGCCTCTACATCTGCCCGCAGCGGCAGTCCCACCTGCGCTCCCCCCTGACCGACTGCGAATGCCCCGGCTCGGACCGCGAAGCGAGCTGCCTCGACCGGGTCGTCGGTTTCCAGCCACCGCACAGCGAAGGCCGCCACGAAGGCATCACCTGCACCGGTCGGATCCACCACGTCCACAAACGGTGCAGGAATCCGCAGCACGTCTCCTCCATCGGCGACGAGCTCACAGCCCCCCGCCCCGACGGTGGTGACCACGAGGGGAGGGAGATCTCCCGCCAGACACGCTGCTTCTTGACGGTTGACGACGGCGACGTCGGCCAACGACATCACAGCAGCTGCCACCTCATTGAACGGGGCCGGATTGACCACCACCCGAGTTCCCGCTCCCCGGGCCCACTGGGCCGCTGCGACCGCGGCCCCGACCCCGACCTCTCCCTGGAGGAGCAGCACGTCAGCCTTCTCGACCACCTCCCGAGCCCGACCCACCAGAGCTGCGTCAGTCGCCTCGTTGGCGCCGGCCACCACGACGATCGACACATCGTCGGGATCGACGGTGATCAGGGCCACGCCGGTGGGCAGATCGACCTGCTGGACATGACGCCGATCCACCCCCTCTTCGTCCAGGCCCTGGAGAAGAAATCCAGCCCGTGCATCGTTGCCGACGCTTCCGATCATCGAAACGGCCGCTCCGAGGCGGGCCGCGGCAACCGCCTGATTGGCCCCCTTGCCACCGCGGAACTCTTCGACTCGACTCCCGTGGAGTGTCTCGTCGGGGGCGGGCCGGTGGGGCACCCACACAGTGATGTCATGGTTGAGACTGCCAACCACCACGACCGTGACAGGCACTCAGAGCCCCAGGTACGCGTCCAGGCCGACCGTCAGCCCCCGATGCTGATCGATGACCTTCACAGCGTGCACGACGCCCCCCATGAACGACGATCGGTCCATGCTGTCATGACGGAGGGTGAGGGTCTCCCCGTCGGTGCCCAACATCACCTGCTGATGGGCTACCAGCCCACGCAAGCGCACCGAGTGCACGGTGATCCCTCCGGGGCCCGTTCCCCCGCGGGCTCCAGGCACCACCTCATGCTCGGTCGGGTCAGGCCCCCAATCACTCGAGGCGGCGGCCATACGCTCGAGCGTTCGCATCGCCGTTCCCGATGGAGCATCGATCTTGTTGTCGTGGTGCATCTCGATGATCTCGGCTGTCGGAAAGAAGGGCGCCGCCATCTCGGAGAAGCGCATCATCAGCACCGCTCCGATAGCGAAGTTCGGGGCGATGAGACAGTTGGACCGGTCGAACCACCGGGTGAATGACTCGATGTCGGCATCGTCGAAACCAGTGGTACCCACGACAGCGTGGATGCCGTTCGATGCGCACCACATGAGGTTCCGGCGCGCCGCCTCGGCAACGGAGAAGTCAACGGCGACGTCGATTGCGGCTGCGTCGATCGCTTCGGGAGACCCGACAACCGTCACGGTGCCCGTAACGTCCAACTGTCCTTGCCCGGCGGGGTCGACGGCGCCAGCAAGGGTCAGGTCGGGATCAGCTACCACGGTCTGGCACACGGTGGCCCCCATCCTGCCTCCAGCCCCGAACACCGCCACCCTGGTCACCCCGACCTCCGCCTTCGTCGCCGACCCGGGAAATGAGCGTAGTGCAGCACAACGGCACCGGCCTCCCCCACGAAGGAGGGAGGCCGGTGTCGCACTACTCGATTGTCGTCCGGTCAGCGACGACGGCGACGGCGACGATTCGAACGCCCATCGTCCTCAACAGCAGGTCCGAGGTCGCCGTAGGTGTCCCGGGCAACGGCCTCGAAATGGTCCTCGAACGAGACGAACTCCCGCGCGGTAGCAGCGTCGTCCGCAGCCTCGGGGGCTGCAGCGACAGGCTCGGCGGCAGGAGTCGCTTCGGCACCGCCATCACGTGCGGGAGCGGCCGGGGCAGCGGCTTCGACCGCCTCCAGTGCGCCTGCCAGCGACAATGACAGCTTGCCGTTGGGGTCGATGTCGTCGACGATCACCTTCACCACATCACCGACATTGAGGACCTCTTCGACCTTCTCGAGGCGGCGCTTCCCGCCGAGCTTGCTGATGTGCAGCAGGCCGTCGGTTCCGGGAAGGATGTTCACGAAGGCACCGAACTTGGTGATGTTCACCACTCGGCCGTCGTACTCCGCACCGACGTCGGCGGTAGGCGGGTTCACGATGAGGCGAATTTGACGCTCGGCCTCGATGACCTTGGCCCGATCGGACGAACCGATGCTCACCACGCCGACCGTGCCGTCGTCATCGACGTTGATGTCAGCGCCGGTTTCTTCCTGAATGGTGTTGATGACCTTGCCACGGGGGCCGATCACCTCACCGATCTTGTCGATGGGGATCTCGAAGCTCACGATCTTGGGAGCTGTGGCCCCGACATCGTCACGTGGCGCCGGGATGGCTGCCCGCATCACCTCGAGGATCTGCATCCGGGCGTCGCGGGCCTGCGACAGCGCCTGCGCCAGCACCTCAGCGGGGATCCCGTCGATCTTGGTGTCGAGCTGCAGGGCGGTGATGGCGTCTTGGGTGCCTGCCACTTTGAAGTCCATGTCACCGAAGGCATCCTCGGCGCCGAGGATGTCGGTCAGCGCGACGTACTTGCCTTCTGCATAGACGAGGCCCATGGCAATGCCCGAGACATGGTCCCGGATCGGCACCCCGGCGTCCATGAGCGACAACGACGACGCACAGACCGACCCCATCGACGTGGAACCGTTCGAGGAGAGCACATCGGACACGAGCCGCAGTGCGTACGGGAACTTCTCCTTGGACGGGATCACGGGCACGAGCGCCCGCTCGGCCAGCGCGCCATGTCCGATCTCGCGCCGCTTCGGTCCTCGCATGAAGCCAGCCTCACCGGTGGAGAAAGGCGGGAAGTTGTAGTGATGCATGTAGCGCTTGCGGTCGTTCGGATTGAGGGTGTCGATGAGCTGTTCCATGCGGCTCATCCCCAGGGTGGTGACGTTGAGCACCTGGGTCTCACCCCGCTGGAAGAGCCCCGAGCCATGAGCCGTGTCGCCCACGTATCCGACTTCGGCCGACAAGGGCCGGACCTCGTTCACCGCACGCCCGTCGATCCGGAAGCCGTCTTCGACGATGCGGCGCCGCACGATCTCCTTGGTGACCGACCGAACGGCCTCACCAATCTGCTTGGAGGCGTTGTCGAGGTCGGCGAACTCGGACTCGAGTTCTGCCCGGATCGTCGCGGTGACCTCGTTCTGGGTCGCCTCCCGCTGTGCCTTGTCGGCGATGGCCATCACATCGGTGAGACGTTCGACCGCCACCTCCCGAACCCGGGCGAGCACCTCATCGGTGTAGTCGACGCTACGCACCCAATCGATCATCTGGACGTCGCCGACCTGCTGGCGCAGGGCCTTCTGGAGTTCGATGACGTCGTCGATCCATTGCTTGGATGCCTCGAGACCGCCGGCGAGGGCTGCCTCGTCGACCTTGGGGGCCCCATTGTCGTAGTAGTCGAACGACCGCTCTGTGCCGCCGGCCTCGACCATCATGATGGCGATGTCGCCATTGTCGAGTTGCCGACCGGCCACCACCATCTCGAACGTGGAATCCTCACCCTCTTGATATGTGGGGAAGGGGATCCAGGTGCCGTCCTGGCTGTATGCGATGCGTACTGCTGCCACGGGCGACTCGAAGGGGATCCCGCTGACCCACAAGGCGGCCGACGCCCCGTTGAGGGCCACCACGTCGTAGGGGTTCTCGCCATCGACCCCGAGGATCGTGCCGACGACGTGGGTCTCGTGGCGGTACTCCTTCGGGAAGTTGGGCCGCAGCGGTCGATCGATCAGGCGACACGCCAGGATCGCGTCGTCGGAGGCCCGGCCCTCCCGACGGAAGAACGAGCCGGGAATCCTCCCTGCGGCGTACATCCGCTCTTCGATGTCCACGGTGAGAGGGAAGAAGTCTGCCCCGTCCCGTGGTCGGCTCGACGCAGTCGCCGTAACCAGGACCTGGGTGTTACCGATCCGGGCGGTGACCGCTCCGTTCGCCAGACCGGCAAGCTTGCCTGTCTCGAACGACATGGTCTTGTCGGTTCCCGAGATGGGGCCCGATACTGAGATGGCTTCAGCCATTGTTGTTTCTCCTTCGGCGGGGCCTTCCCGCCTGCATGGTTGCTGGACGTTGGAGGACGTCGATCACCCTGGTGCTCCACGTAACCGAGCCACCGACGCGGCGAACGGTTGGGCCAGAGGGACCGGCGACCGCCAACCCGCAGCAAGGGATTGACGCGATGAAGTGCTCAACGCGCACGAGCGGCCCGAAGGCCGCTCTGTGTCGATGATCAGCGCCGGAGGCCGAGTTTTGCGATCAGGGCCCGGTAGCGCTCGACGTCGTTGTCCTGCAGATACCGCAGTAGACGTCGACGTCGACCGACGAGCTTGAGGAGCCCCTGACGACTGTGGTTGTCCTTCTTGTGGGTCTTGAAGTGTTCGGTGAGGTGATTGATCCGTGCGGTGAGCAACGCAACCTGCACTTCAGGAGACCCGGTGTCGGTCTCGTGGTGGCGGTGCTCGGCGATCGTGTCGGCCTTGTCGGGCATGGTTTCCTTCGAATGCGTTTGGGCGTCGTGGCGCCGTCGTGGTGATGAGTGACGGCAGTGGCCAGCGCACGTACACGGGCCGTCTGACATCGTAGCAGCAGGAAGCGTCCGCTCCCTACTCGAGCAAGGCAGACGCCGCAGCCTCGGTGTCCCGTCGTAGTTGTGCTGTCAACGCCTCGACCCCGTCGAAGCGCTGCTCGCCGCGCAGGCGCTTGACAAAGCGCAGGCGGGCCGGTTCTTCGTACAGGTCTCCACGGAAGCCGATCACGTGGGCCTCGATGAGCGACCGCTCTGCGAACTCGTAAAAGGTGGGCCGACGCCCGACGTTCACGGCAGCCGGGTACTGAGAACCATCGGGGCGCACGTACCAGGCCGCGTACACCCCGTCGGCGGGAACTTGGAGTTCGGGCGCTGTGGGGATGTTCGCCGTCGGAAAGCCGATGCTGCGACCCCTCCGGTCGCCCGGGGCCACCGCTCCCCTCACCTCGAACGGGCGCCCGAGCAGTCGATGCGCCTTCTCGACATCACCGACACTGAGGGCCGCCCGAATGGACGTCGAACTGATCACATCGCCCTCGCCAGTGAGCTGTTTCACGAGCGGAAGGCCTACGACCTCGTAGCCGTTATCCGTACCGACGGCTCGCAGCGTGTCGACATTTCCCCTGCGGCCCTGACCGAAATGGAAGTCGGCACCCACCACCACGGCCCGTGCCGAAAGGCAGCCGACAAGCACGTCGAGGGCGAATCGCTCGGCTGGCACTTGGGCCTGCGCCTCGTCGAACTCGATGACGAGGGTGTAGTCGACCCCGGTTTCGGCGAGGAGTTCGAGCTTGTGATCGAGGTCACACAGCAGGAGGGGGGCCGACTCCGGTCGCACGACGCTGGCCGGGTGTCGGTCGAAGGTCACCACCGCCGTTGCGCATCCCCGCTCGGCCGCCATTCGATGCATCTCGGAAATGACGGTCCGATGGCCACGGTGGACCCCGTCGTACTCACCGACGGTGATGACGCTGCCGTGCTCCAGAACCGGACACCAGGCCATGTCACGAATGATTTCCACGAGGGACGAATCTACCGTGCTCGGACCGAATCGACCGAGTCCCCTCACCCAGGCGCTTCAGCTCGGCAGGGGAATCACCACGCCGACCCGGATCCGATCGCCGACGAGTTCGTGCACAGCTAGAAGTTCGTCGGGCCCACCTGTGTCGGGATGAGCGGCCACAACGGCCCATGGCCCCGCCCCCTGATAGCGATCGAACGGGAGCACACCCCCATTGCGAATTAGGGGGTGGTCGGAGAAGCTGACCAACATCCGGGTCATCGACCCCACCATGTCCACGACCGGCCGAAGCCTTGCTTCGTCCGGCGCTGCAGCCTGATCCTCCCCGAACGAGCCACTGGCCGTGCGTCGCAGAGCCCGGATATGAGCTCCACCACCCAAGGCTGAACCCAAGTCGGCACCCAGGGTTCTGACGTAGGTGCCGGCCGAACAGGTGATGACGGCTCGATAGACCCCGGGATCGGAAGTGGGCTCCAGATCGAAGCTGCTCACAGTGACATGGCGAGGGGCTCTCTCGACCTCAACGCCTTCCCGGGCGAGTTCATGAAGACGGCGCCCACCAACCCGCACCGCAGACACCATCGGCGGAACCTGTTGGATCTCACCCAGGAAGGCCTTCGAGGCCTCGCGGACCTGGTCCGGCTCGAGGACCATCTGGTGTCGAGCGGTCACCTCCCCCGAGCTGTCCAGGGTGGAGGTCTCGCTACCGAAGACGACCTCGCACTCGTACGTCTTTTCGCCGGCGGTGGCATAGCGCATCAGCCGGGTGGCATTGCCGACGCCCACCACCAGAACACCCGTTGCGTCGGGATCGAGCGTGCCCGCATGGCCGATACGCCGCTCGCCCAGGCGGCGCCGAAGCAGTCCGACCACGTCGTGGCTGGTCATCCCGGCGGGCTTGTCCACGACCAGCATGCCGTGCACGGTTGCCGGCTTACGGCGCGCCATCGTCCGCTGGATGGTCCGGGCCGACGTCGAGAGCATCGAGGATCTCCTCGATCCGCCGAGCAGCGCCGATCGAAGGGTCGAGTTCGAAGGACAGGGTCGGGGTACGCCGCAGACGACTTTGCCGACCCAGTGACTGTTGCAACCGGTGGCGGTGCTCCTCGAGCGCCTCAGCCGCCTCGGCTCGGTCCGCCTCGTCGAGGACGTCGTAGAACACAACCGCCCGACTGAGCTCGTTGTCCACTTCAACCCCAGTGATCGCCACTGGCACGAGGCGGAGGTCATCGAGACGCCCAATACCGCCCGCCACGATCTCCCGAACCAGTTCACCCACTCGGTCGACCCGCTGATAGCGCCCACGCCCCGCACGACCGTTCACCGCTCGACCTCCATCCAATGTCGCTGGATGTCAACGACCTCGACGTCGGGTCGTGACCACATGAACCGTTCGATCTGATCCATCCATTCCTGCGCACCTGCCGCCGATGCCGCAACCACCGACACCCCGATACACGCTCGCTGCCACTGCTCCTGGGCATCGACCTCAGCCACCGACACCCGATGCCGGTGGCGCAGGCCGTCGACGACGGGTCGAAGGATCTGCCGCTTGTCCTTCAGCGACCGACACGAGGGCAGCCGCAATTCCACTGACAGGGCCAGGACATGCATCTCGGATCCGATCAGGTCCGGGGGATCTCCCGCTCATCGTAGGTCTCGATGACGTCACCTTCCTTCAGGTCGGTGAAGTCGGTGAGGCCGATGCCGCACTCCATACCGCTGCTCACCTCAGCAACCGCGTCTTGGAAGTGGCGCAGCGAAGAGACGGAACCCTTCCAGATCACCGTGCCCTCGCGCAGGAAACGGACCTTGGCCTTGTCGCGGATCGTCCCGTGCTGCACGAAACAGCCGGCGACCGGGCCTACGCCCGAGATCCGGAAGACCTGCCGGACCTCGGCCTCGCCGGTGACGATCTCCTCGAACTCGGGCTCGAGCATGCCGATCATGGCGTTCTCGACATCCTCGAGCAGCTTGTAGATGATCTCGTACAAGCGGACTTCGACGCTCTCTGCCTCGGCTGCCTCTCGGGCCTTGCGGTCGGGACGCACGTTGAACCCGATGATCGTGGCGTTCGACGCCACAGCCAGCTGCACGTCGTTCTCGTTGATACCGCCAACCCCGCGACTGACGAACGACAGCTTCACGTCGTTACGTTCCAGCTTCCGCAGGGATTCGGTCACTGCTTCGAGAGATCCGTGCACATCTGCCTTCAGCACGAGGTTCAGGGTGGCAGCCTCGCCGGCCTGGATCTGCTTGAAGATGTCCTCGAGCTTGGCGCCGCCGGTGGCTGCACCCGCTGTGGTGGCCATCGTCGCCTGGCGCTGCCATTGTTCACGGGTGTCAGCCACCCGGCTGGCCGTACGTTCGTCGGGAGCCACCACGAAGAGGTCCCCAGCGCGAGCCACCTCGGAGAGACCAAGGACCTCGACCGGGGTCGATGGGCCGGCCTCCTTGAGCGCCTGGCCGCGATCGTCGAGCATTGCCCGCACGCGACCCCATGCCGCACCAGCCACGAGGGGATCACCGACCTTGAGGGTCCCCTGCTGGACGAGGATGGTGGCGACCGGACCGCGCCCGCGATCGAGATTCGCCTCCAACACGGTTCCGGTCGCCCGACCGTCTGAGACAGCGGTGAGCTCCTCCACCTCGGCGACGAGGAGGATCTGGTCCAGCAGGTCGTCAATGCCTTCCCGGGTCATGGCAGACACGGGCACAGTGATCACGTCGCCACCGTAGGACTCGGGGATGAGGTTCCGCTCTGCGAGCTGGGCGAGCACACGATTCATGTCCGCCCCCTCTCGATCCATCTTGTTGACAGCGACCACGATCGGAACCTCAGCAGCCCGCGCATGATCGATCGCCTCGAGTGTCTGGGGCATCACTCCGTCGTCGGCGGCGACGACGAGGATGACGATGTCCGTAGCCTGCGCACCACGGGCTCGCATCGCCGTGAACGCTTCGTGGCCCGGGGTGTCGATGAAGGTCATCGACTGCCCGTTCCGTTCGACGCGGTAGGCACCGATGTGCTGGGTGATACCACCCGCCTCACCTTCGACGACGTTGGAAGATCGGATGCGATCGAGCAGGAGGGTCTTGCCATGGTCGACGTGACCCATCACGGTGATGACCGGCGGACGGGCTGCTCCGCCGGACGCAGCAAGCTCGATATCGAGGACCTTGAGGATCTCCTCTTCCTGCTCCGCACCCGGGTCGACCAACCGGACCTCGGCACCGACCTCGGCTGCGAAGAGCTCAACCATCTCGTCGGTGAGGGACTGGGTCGCGGTGACCATCTCACCCTGCTGCAGCAGGAAGCGCACCACATCGGCGGCAGACCTGTTCACCTTCGCAGCGACTTCCTTGGCTGTCGACCCCCGCTCGATGATGACCTCGCCCTCCGGCACCGGTGCATTGACCGGGGTGTAGGAGGGGAGTTCCTGAGGCTGAAGTTCCTCACGCTGGCTCCGCGAGCGCTTTCCTCGTCGACCTCGCCGCTGAGGGCCGCCACGAGGGCCTCCCGGGCGACCACCCGGACCGCCAGGACGGCCACCCGGAGGGCCACCGCCGGGACCGCCGGGACCGCCGAAGCCGCCCGGTGGAGGACCACCGGGACGCGGCCCGCCTGGCCGAGGCCCGCCGCCCGGACGGCCGACGGGACTCGAGCGAGGCGGACCCGGAGGCGGAGGAATCGGCTTTCCACTCGACGAGCGGGGCGGAATTGGCGGTGGGGGAATCGGTTTGCCGCTCGACGAGCGGGGTGGAGCTGGGAGGCGCGGCGGTGGAGCACCGATGTCACGCGCAGGCGAGGGCCGAGGGCCTTCTGACCCATCGCGCGCCGCTGGTGCCGCTGGTGCCGCCGGAGCCGGGGGAACCTCGGGAGCCGATGGCGGTGCAGGTGCGGGCGCAGCCCGTGGTGTCTCCACCTCGGGTGCCGGCCGCGGACGAGGTGCCTCTTGACCGCTCGATGTCACCAATCGCCGCGGTGGCGGTGGAAGATTCGGAGGAGGTGGCGGAAGGGGAGCCGACGACGGCGCGATCGGAGATGGATCGCTGTCGGGCTGATCGGCCTCAGTCGATGCCGAGCTCGACGATTCCTCGGCCTCGGTCTCCGCTGGTTGGACCTCAGCAACCTCCGGCGGCGACGGAACAGGCGCCGGAGGTTCGGGCGCCTCTGGTTCGGCGGGCGGAGCCTCGACTGCAGCTTTCGGTGCAGCTGCCTTTTTGGCGGCCTTCTTCTTCGCCGGCTTCGGTTCCTCCGGCTGCTCGTCGCGCACGAGCCCTTCGCGCTCGGCATGACGGCGGACCCGGTCGGCCTGGGCCTCGACCAGGCTCGAGGAGTGACTCTTGGCGCCAATTCCGAGCGCGTCGCACGCGTCGAGGACCTCCTTGTTGGTCATCCCCAACTCTCGTGCTAGTTCGTAAACCCGGCTGTTCTTGGGCAAGCGCCTTCCTTGTGTCTGTTGGGTTGGTTGCTCGGTCGAGGCTGGTGACCGACGAACGTCGACGAACGACGGTGATCATCTTGGCGTCAGGGCGACTTGTGACCCATGGCCGTCAACCACGCTACATGGTCCACGTCGATGAACGAGTTCCGAGCCTATGCGATCGGCTCGCCATCGACCTTGTCCTGGGCCTCTGAGGCCTCCGAACCTTCGCTCTCGAGGGACTGCGAAGCCCCCTCCTCCACTGCTGCCTCGCTCCACTCACCGGCCGTCATGGCGTCACTACCGTCGGCAGGCACCCACGTCTGCTCCCCGGTGTCAGGATCGGTCACCCACTCACCTTCGGCCCAATCCTGCTCCCCATAGGCAGCTTCTTCCTCGGCCAGCTGGGTCTCGCTCTTGATATCGATCCGCCAACCCGTGAGCCGAGCTGCCAGCCGAGCGTTCTGGCCCTCACGACCGATGGCAAGCGACAACTGATGGTCAGGAACGATCACCTCGGCCACCCCCTCCATCTCGTGGAAGCGGACCTCGCGCACCTTCGCGGGTGACAGCGCTCGAGCCACGAAGTCGTGCTGGTCATCGGAAAAGGGAACGATGTCGATCTTCTCACCGCGGAGCTCGTTGACCACCTGGCGAACCCGGGCGCCGCGGGCACCAACACAGGCCCCGACAGGATCCACGTTGGCATCGTTCGACCACACGGCGATCTTGGTGCGATGTCCTGGCTCCCGCGCGCACGCCCGCATCTCGACGATCCCGTCGGTGATCTCGGGCACCTCGAGTTTGAACAACTCGCGGATCAGTCCCGGGTGCGTTCTGGACACGACGATCTGCGGACCCTTCGGTGTCTTGCGCACCTCGACGATGTAGGCCTTGAGCCGACTGTTGGCCTCGGGACGCTCGTAGGGCACCTGCTCGGACTGAGGGAGTAGGGCCTCGACACGCCCGAGATCGAGCAGCGTGTACCGGGCATCGTGCTGTTGGATGATCCCGGTGACGATGTCGCCCTCGCGGCCCGCGTACTCCTCGTACTTCATGTCGCGCTCGACCTCGCGGATCCGCTGGGTCAGCACCTGTCGGGCTGTCTGGGCGGCGATTCGACCAAAGTTCTCGGGTGTGTCGTCCCACTCGCGGACGACATTGCCCTCCTCGTCGATCTCCTGGGCGACCACCCGGATGTTGAACACCTCGTCGATGACGACATATGCATCCTGCGAGGCATCAGGCATCCGCTTGTAGGCAGATTCGAGGCCGTTGGCCACCGCTTCGAGCAGCACCTCGGTACTCATACCCCGCTCTGCGGCCAGAGCCTGGAGCGCTTCCATCATGTCGGGGGTCGTCATCGACCACGCCCTCCTGCTTGTCGGCCGGACGAACCGGCCTTGGTCTGCGGGCCACGTCCGGGCCGGGGAGTGGGTCCCCACTCGAACACGGTACGGGCCTTGTCGATCTCATCGAGGGACACCGAGACCTCACCGGTCTCGGAGTCGTCAACAACGATGCACCCGTTCTCGACCGACAGGAGTTGGCCGACGACGCGGCGGCGCCCCTGCTCGCCGGGAACGGTACGAATGTTCACCTGCTCCCCGACCGCGCCTTGAAAGTGGTCGAGTCGACGCAGTCGGCGTTCGACACCAGGTGACGACAGTTCCAAGGTGTAGCGGCCCGGGATCGGATCGTGCTCGTCGAGCAGGACGGACACCTGCCGACTCAGACTCGACAGGTCGTCGATGTCGATGCCCTCCGGGCCCTGGACCAGGACCGACAGGGTGCCTCCATTGCGCTGCACGTCGTACACCGCGTACCCCGCCGACTCGACGATGGGAGCGATCAGCGCGGCAATGTCATCGACATCACTCATCGAACGCCTCCTCCTTCATCACATCGAATCCAACGCTGCGGGACCTGCCCCTGAACGAACGATGGACGTGGGCGGAGCCCACGTCCAGCCAGGCTGCTGTCCGTACGAAGGCTTCAGGATACCAGCGCACCGCGGACGGTCCACTGCGGGGATCGCTACCGCCGCCGGATCAACTCCACGACCTGCTCGCGATCATTGGCGTCCTCGCCCTGATCGGCGATCAGCGCCTGCCGATCGGCCTCCGCTTCGGCAGCCGCTCCTGCATCGGCTCGACGCAAGGCTGCGTCCACCCCCTCGGCGACGATGCGTTCTGCCCACTCGACGAGGGCCTCCACCATCTGATCCTCCGGGACGACCTTGACCACCTCGCCACGCACGAAGAGGTGCCCCCGACGTCGCCCGGCAGCGATACCGAGATCGGCTCCTTTGGCCTCACCAGGGCCATTGACCACACAACCCATCACGGCGATCTGGATCGGCAGTTCCCGGTCACCCAGAGCAGCCTGGGCCCGTGCCGCGATGTCGATCACATCGACCTCAGCCCGACCACACGAGGGGCATGCGATGAGGTCGACACCAGTTCGCTCCCGCAGGCCGAGCGCCTCGAGCAGTTGGCGCCCTACCCGAGCCTCCTCCACCGGGTCAGCGGTGAGGCTGTAGCGGATCGTGTCACCGATGCCCTCGTTGAGCAGTGTGGCGATTCCTGCCGTGGCCTTCACAATGCCGGCCGGGGGCGGGCCCGCCTCGGTGACCCCGAGATGGAGGGGATAGGGGACAGCGTCAGCCAGCAGACGGTACGAGTCGACCATCAGACGGACGTCCGAGGCCTTCACCGAGATCTTGACGTCGTCGAAACCGACGTCCTCGAAGTAGCCGAGTTCCCGCTTGGCGGACTCGACCAGGGCCTCCGGGGTCATGCCGTAGCGGGATTCGATGTCGGGATCCAAGGAACCACCGTTCACCCCGATGCGGATGGGCACCCCTCTGTCCCGAGCCTCGACGGCGACGGCCTTGATGTGTTCGGGCTTGCGGATGTTTCCCGGATTCAGCCGCAAGCAGTGCACCCCGGCGTCGAGGGCGGCCAGGGCGAGGCGGTACTGGAAGTGGATATCGGCCACGAGCGGAACCGGGGAGCGGGGAACCATCCTGGCCAGCCCCTCGGCTGCTTCGATCTCGTTGCAGGTACAGCGGACGATGTCGGCTCCCGCTCCGGCCAGGGCGTAGATCTGCTCCAGCGTTGCGTCCACGTCCGCCGTCTTGGTGGTGGTCATGGACTGCACGCTGATCGGTGCCCCTCCACCGACGGCCACGTCGCCGACCATCACCTGCCGTGTCGCACGTCGGGGGTAGGTGTCACCGCTCACCTCCGCAGTATGCCTGCCCCGGACGAGGATCGGTCGGCCGATATAGACGGCGCTGGTCAGAAGCGCAGTGGGTTCGCGATGTCGAGGTAGAGAGTGCCCAACCCGAACGCCACCAAGAGGGTGACCACTGCATAGGTCACGGGCATCAGTCGGGCGATATCGACCATGTACCGCCGCCCCGACCGACCCTCACGGACCCGCTCGTAGGTCGCCACGGCGATGTGTCCACCATCGAGCGGCAGCAGGGGCAGCAGGTTGAAGACCCCGACGAAAATGTTGAAGCCCACGAACATGAGCATCCGCTGAGCCCCATCGAAACTGTCACTCGACCCGATCTGCACAGCACCGACGAGCGACAGGGGACGGGTCTCGAGGTCGGCATTGGCCGATGGGTCGTTGGGCGGGGAGATCACCCGATCCACGACCTGACCGATGTTGGAGAAGATGTCCCAGATCCCGACGAGCGACTGTCCGACCATCGTCACGAAACGGGTCAGCGCCTCCCACATCGACGCCAGGAACCCCCGCGTCTCGTAGTCGGGGTAACCGAACTGCACACCGACCACGCCGACCCCACTGGCGTCCTCGGCGATGGCCACCTCGGTGGTCACCTGGGTTCCGTCCCGTTCGAGTACCACGGTGACTGATTGTCCGGGTCTGTCGCGGACCACCCGGACGAACTCGTCCCATCTCACCGCAGACTGCCCGTCGACCGTCAGGATTCGATCTCCTGCGACGATGCCTGCCGCGTGGGCGGGACCGACCAGATCTCGGTTCAAGAGGGCGGGGGCATCCCGGACCTGCCAGCCGTCGTCGTCGTCGATCATCGGATCGCCCAGCAACCAGAACATTGCGACCAGTCCGATCAGGGCCATGAGGAAGTGCATCAGCGATCCAGCCGAGGCGACGAGCACCCGGCGTGGATAGGACTGCTGTCGGTAGGTCCGCGCCTCGTCGCCTGCGGGCACTTCCTCCAGGTTGTGCATCCCCACGATGCGAACGTAGGCACCGACCATGAAGGGCTTCAGGCCGAACTCGGTTTCCCCGCGCCGGAACGAAAAGATCCGTGGTCCGAATCCCAGGAAGAACTCGGTGGCCTTCATGCCCGTCAAACGGGCAGTCAGGAAGTGGCCCAACTCGTGCATGAACACGACGAAGGCGATGATGAGGACCACGGTGGCCATGCCGATGTTCCGCCACGCCAGCAGGCCCAGCAGACCCAGCACGACGATCGCCCCCACCCAACTCGACCAGGACGCAGACTCCTCACGCTCGCTCGCCGGATCGGTCTCGCCGGACGTGCCTTCGGCTCGACTCACTGCGACTCCTGATCGAACGAACTCATCGGACCTCCGACGAAGCGGACACCATCAGGCTAGGGGGCAAGCCACCAGAGCGGCGGTCGGTGTCACCCCCGTGCTGCAAGGGCGGCGGCAACGCACTCCCTGCCCCGTTGATCTGCTCTGACAACGGCCTCCACGCAGTCAGCGGGCGCCCCATCGTGGAGGTCCAGGGCCGACGCCAGCAGGGCGGCGATGTCGCTCCAGGCGAGCATGCCGTCGAGGAACGCAGCTACCGCAGCTTCATTTGCTCCATTGAGCCACGCAGGGGCGGTTCCGCCACAGCGGCCAGCGCGATACGCGAGGTCCAGACACGGGAAGGTAGTCCGATCAGGCGCCTCGAAGTCGAGGGAGCCGAGTGTCGTCCAATCAATGGCCCCGAATGGTGTCCCGATCCGATCGGGGAAGGCGAGGGCGTAGCCGATAGGAAGGCGCATGTCGGGCATGGACAGCTGGGCGATGGTCGTGCCGTCAGTGAAGGTGGCCATGGAGTGGACCACCGACTGCGGATGGACGACGACCTCGATGTCGTCGTAGTCGACCCCGAAGAGCTCGTGGGCCTCGATCACTTCGAGGCCCTTGTTCATGAGGGTGGACGAATCGACGGTGATCTTGGGACCCATCGACCACGTCGGATGTGCGAGGGCATCGTCGACGGTGACCCCAGCGAGGTCTGCGGCGCTGCGGCCCCTGAACGGACCTCCACTTGCGGTCAGCACGAGCTGGGCGAGGTGTACCGATCCGTGACCCGCGCCCAGGTCGGCTCTGAGGCACTGGTGCAAGGCACAATGCTCGCTGTCGACCGGAACCAATTCGGCACCCGGAGTCGAGCGCAGGGGTTGCACCACGGGGCCACCGGCGATGAGGCTTTCCTTGTTCGCCAGGGCCAGGCGGCGTCCGGCCGACAACGCGGCAAGTGTGACGCCGAGGCCGGCGAACCCGACCACTCCGTTGACCACGACCTCAGCTGCGGGAGCCACCTGAGCGAAGGCATCGGGACCCGCCACGACCTCCACCCCCGACGGAACCTCCCTGAGCAGATCGGCGGCCAGATCCTCGCGCCCGATGGCGACTACTTCGGGGCGGAACTCCCTGGCTTGGGCAGCCAGTAGTTCCACCGAAGAATGGGCGCCGAGCACAGTGATCTCGAAGCGGTCGGCCTCGGCCCGAACGACATCGACGGTCTGCGTACCGATCGAGCCGGTCGAACCCAGGAGAGCGACGGTGGTCATTGTGTGCTCGCCGAGATCAGGCAAGCACCAGGTCGGACACGTAATACGCCGCCGGCAGCACCAGAAGGAGGCCATCGAACCGGTCGAATACTCCCCCATGCCCCGGAAGGAGCGAGCCCATGTCCTTCACCCCGAGATCTCGCTTGATCAGCGACTGAGCAAGATCCCCGATCGGCGCCATCACGGCGACCACAACGGCCAGCGACAGCGCATCCATCATCTCGGTCTGCCACGGGTGGATCCCCGGGAACTTGAACAGCACCAAGGTGGTGGCCAGCACCGAGCAGAGCATTCCCCCGATCAAGCCTTCGTAGGTCTTGTTCGGGCTGATGTGAGGGGCAAGACGACTCTGACCGGTCATCGTCCCGATGAGCAACCCGAACACGTCGTAGGCCACCGTTCCGATGACCGCACCGATCAACACGGCCTCCCCGTCGGGCATAGCCAGAATGAGGGCGGCGAAGGAGCCCAAGACACCGACCCAGCCCACCCCGAGCAAGGTGATGGCCAGGTTGGCGGTCGCGTGGTCTCTCTCGATTCCCAACAGGAACCACAACAGACCGACGACCACAGTCAAGGCAATGACCAGCGGGTAGGCGGCGACCCCCTTCCAGTACACGGCCAGTGGGAGGGCGGCGACCGCCGTGAGCCCCAACAGGGTCGCCGGTCGGTACCCCACGTGGCGAACCGACTGGAAGAACTCCGCGGCAGCCAACAAGAGGGCCACGACGGCCATGCCGAGGGCAGGCCCGGGCCCCAGGTACAACAAACCGAAGAAGGCCCCGGCGAGTCCTGCGCCCACCAGGACGGCGGCGGGCATGTTGCGCCCACTGCCCGGGGGTCGACCGGCCGTGTCATCGTCGAGATGCAGGACGGCTCGATCGTCCTCGGTCACCGCATCCCGCTCCTCGTAGTCGTTGCTGCCTTCGCGCCAATGCGGAGCAGCGTCGTCGTCCCCACCCCATGCAGGAGCATCAACGGAGGCATGTGCCGGTGCTTCGGGCGACGTCCCAGCGCCCGAACCGAGCGGAGCTACCACCGAGGCGGTGTCCTCGTCGAACAAAGCTCCGACGTCGGGCGCTGCCGGAAAGCCGCCGTCGACGTCGTCGTCGAGTGAGGGCAGGGCCTCGAGGCGAGCCCAGGGATCCTGGTCGGCGAAGAGTTCGCTGCCCGACTCCTCGTCAGCATCAGGGGGTTCGCTCATGGCAGCCGCCTCCTCATCGGGGGAATCGCCGGGTTCTCCCAGCGCTGCACTACCAGAGATATTGGTAGCACCGGGACCGGCCGGGGGGGATGCCTCGAAGTCGGGCTGCCTCCCTCCGGCCAGAGCGGCCGCCGCCCGCAACTCTTCCTCCCGGGCATCACTCTCGGGATCCCGGTCGAAATCCGCACCGGGCTCGGGCTCGCCGATTCCTCTGATCACCGAGGTATCGGCCGCAATCCCCGGCCCCTGCGGTGGTTCGGTCGAGCCCAACCCAGACTCCGACAGATCGATCGGCCCGGTGGCCAGGGGATCGAGGGTTCCACCCCCCGGAGGGGCGAAGGCATCGTCGCGTCCACCCCCCGAACCCTGATCATCGGTCCCCGGGACGGGCGACAAGGCCGAAGCGTCCACGAGATTCGGATCATCCGGTAGTTGGGGGAACAAGCGAGATCCGCCACGCGCCGCTGGGTCTGAGGTCGGCCCCTCGGTCCCAACCACGGGGATCTCCCCCGTAGGCGCGTCGGCCCAGTGCGGGAGCGCCACCGTGTCGCTGTCGAAGGACAGCAACGGGCGCGTGGGTTCACCCTCCCCCGCGTCCTGCTCGCCGTCGCCCTCTGTCCCGTTGTCGACCATGCCCTCTCCTTGACCGGTCGGCCCGCCGATCAGACCTCGAGTAGTTCCTGTTCCTTGGCGGCCAACGCCCTGTCGATGTCATCGACCGATGTCTGCGTGTGGCGCTCGAGGTCCTTTTCGAACCTCTCCTTGTCGTCGGAGGAGATCTCCTTGTCCTTCTCCAACGCGTCCAGGTCCTGCCGTGCCGACCGGCGCAGATTTCGCACCGCAATCCGGCCGTCCTCGGCCATCTGTTTGACGACTCGGACCAGATCGCGGCGCCGCTCCTCGGTCAGCGGCGGGAAAACAAGCCGCAGGACCTCACCGTCGCTCGAGGGGTTGATCCCAAGGTCCGATTCCATGATGGCTCGATAGATGCCGTCCATGGCTCCCTTGTCGAACGGCTGGATGACGAGCACCCTGGCCTCCGGAACCGAGAAGCCCGCCAGCTGTTGCAACGGCACGTCAGCCCCGTAGTAGTCGACCTTCAGCTTCTCCACCCGGGCTGGCGTCGCCCGGCCGGTACGCACGGTGGCGAAATCCGACTGCGTGTGCTCGACAGCCTTGCCCATACGCTCCCGAGCGTCGTTGCACACTTCCTCTGCGAATTCGCTCACTTCACCAGCGTACCGAGCGCCTGACCCTCGACGATGCACCTGAAGTTTCCGGGGGTCATCAGGTCGAACACAACGATGGGAGTGTCATTGTCCTTGCAGACTGCGATGGCTGCGCTGTCCATGACTGCGAGCTCGTTGGACAACACGTCGAGGAAGCTGACCTCGGTGAGTAATTCGGCCGTGGGGTCCTGCTTGGGGTCGGCTGTGTAGACCCCGTCGACGCCCGAATGCGTTCCCTTCAGGACGACGTCGGCGTCGATCTCGGCGGCGCGCAGCGCAGCAGCCGTGTCGGTAGTGAAGAACGGATTCCCCGTACCGGCAGCGAAGATGACGACGCGCCCCTTTTCGAGGTGCCGAACTGCCCGCCGGCGAATGTAGGGCTCGGCGATCTGGGCCATGTCGATCGCCGTCATCACCCGGGTCGGGACGCCGGCCTGTTCGAGGGCATCCTGGAGGGCGAGTGCATTGATCACCGTGGCCAACATGCCCATGTAATCGGACTGGGCCCGGTCCATCCCGCCATCGGACCCGGCCATGCCTCGCCAGATGTTCCCGCCGCCCACCACGACGGCAATGTCGATATCCAACGAGGTGCGCACCTCGGCGACCTCGCCGGCCAGCTGGCGCACCATCGAAGCACTGACGCTGTCTTTGCCCGGGTCGGCCAACGCCTCGCCGGACAGCTTGAGGACCACTCGTCGCCAGGGACTGGCCCCCTCCCAGCGCCGCTCCGTCATCAGGACCCGATTTCCACCTGGACGAAGCGGGTGACCGTCCCGCCCCCGAGCAGATCCGTGATGCTCATCTTCTCGTCCTTGATGAACTTCTGCTCGAGCAGCGCATTATCCCGGAAGAAGCCGTCCATCCGGCCTTCAACGATCTTGGCGATGGCCTGCTCGGGCTTACCCTCGTTGCGGCTCAGCGCTTCCAACGTCGCCCGCTCGGCCTGCACCACCTCGGCTGGAATGTCATCGCGGCCGAGGTAGCGGGGCCGGTTGCTGGCGATGTGCAGTGCCACGTCATGAGCGACCTCGGCCGAACTGCCTGCCACTTCGATCATGACGGCGTTCACCCCGCGGCCATTCTGCTGGTGCACGTAGACGTCGAGCACCCCATCGGCTCCGGCCTCATAACGAACGACCCGGCCGAGGTCGATGTTCTCCTTGAGGGTGATCTTGAGATCCTCCAACTCGGCCTGCTTCGCCCCGACCGCTTCCTCGCCGTCGGAAATCACCAGGGAAAGCAGACCCTCAGCAAGGGCTCCGAACTGATCGGATTTCGCCACGAAGTCTGTTTCGCACTTGAGTTCGACGATGGCCGCCACGCCCCCGTCGACCCGCCCGAGGACCACACCCTCACTGTTGTCGCGGTCCGCCCGGCTCGCCGACTTGGCGATGCCACGTTCGCGAAGCCACTGTGCAGCCGCTTCGCTGTCGCCGTCATTTTCGACGAGCGCATTCTTTGCATCCATCATGCCGGCGCCAGTTGCCTGACGGAGAGCTTGTACGTCCTTCGCGGTGAAGTTGGCCATCGGTTGCGGGGGTCCTTGTGAGTGGGGGTGTTGAGGCTTGAGTGAATCGACTGTCAGGCGTCGCCGGCATCGCCGGCATCGCCGGTTTCGCTGGCATCGTCTGAGTTCTCGGCGAGATCTTCAGTGGCGGGAGCGGCGCTCGACAGTGCCGCAGTGGCGGCTGCCGCCTGCTCAGCCGCGATCCGCGCCTCGCGCGCAGCCGCCTGAGCCATGGCTGCTTGAGCTGCTTCGGCCTGCTGAGCCGCAACCCTCGCCTCCTGTTCGGGAGTCCGCTCGGCCGGAGCAGGGGCCACGATGCCCTTGGCTTCGGCAATGAAGCGTCCCTCCCGGACGGCCTCCGCGATCACCTTGCACATCAGATCGGTGCTGCGAATGGCATCGTCGTTGCCAGGGATCACGTAGTCGATGAAATCCGGGTCGCTGTTGGAGTCGGCGACAGCGACAACGGGAAGCTTGAGACGGTTCGCCTCGGCCACCGCAATGTGTTCCTTGGGGGTGTCCAAGACGAATACGGCCTGGGGCAGTTTGTCCATTCCACGCAGACCGTCGAGGTTCAGCTGCAGCTTCGCGAGCTCCCGCGACAGGAGGAGGGCTTCCTTCTTCGGCATGTTGTCGAAGTCACCGGCACGCTGCATCCGCTCGAACTCGAGCATCTTGTCGACACGACCCCGAATGGTCTTGAAGTTGGTGAGCATGCCACCGAGCCAGCGCTGGTTGACGTACGGCATCCCACAGGCACGGGCGTAGCGTTCGATGGGATCCTGGGCCTGACGCTTGGTGCCCACGAAGAGGATCGAACCGCCGCTGGCCACCGTGTCCCTGACGTACTCGTAGGCCTCGCCGATGAGTTCGATCGTCTGTTCGAGATCGATGATGTAAATGCCGTTGCGCTCACCCCACAGGTAACGCTTCATCTTGGGGTTCCAACGACGGGTCTGGTGACCGAAGTGCACGCCTGCCTTGAGCAGGTCGGACATGGTGACGACTGCCATGTTGCTCCTCCCCACGGTTGAGGTGCTGCACCGGGACCGACACCGCTCGAAGAACGGCGACCGTGGGGTCGATCCGGCTGATCGTTTCCAGGGAGGTCACCGGCCCTTCTGGCGGGAGACCAACGTCGGAGTGTAGCCACCTGCAACCTCCAACCACCCAACCGGCCCCTCATCGGCTCCCGTCACCGGTCGGGATCAGATGGACTCGCCGCCTGCCTCCGAAGACCACAGCTGGGTCAAGGTAGGCCTCGCCCGCCCGTACCCCGACATGGAGCCGCGGGCCTGCGGCCCCGACGACCTGCCCGGCAGCCACCATCTCACCTGCGATGACCTGCAGGCCCTCGAGATGGCTGTAGGACACTCGCAGGCGATCGGGATGGGCCACCGTCACGTACCACGACAGTCCGATGCGACCGGCGAAGACCACGCGCCCCGAGCCCGCCGAACGGACCGGCTCCCCGGGTACGGTCGCGAATTCCAGGCCCCGGTTCCCGCGACCCCACGGAGTTGCCGGTGGCCGGAACCAGTCCGCCACAGCCGAATCGACCGGCCACTGGTACGGCCAGGGGTCGTCGGGGAGCGCTGCGACCGGCCGAGCCTCCCCCCCAAGACATGCCACGACGGTCACCACCATCACGACCGCAGCGGCCCTGCCGATCCTGAGCACGGTGTCCATGCTCGCCTCCCACGGAGTCATTGGCGTTGGGGAAGCATGCCGAGCGGACCAGGCTATCGGCGGCGGGCGCTCACCGGTCCGTCGCTGCCGTCAGGGCCTGCCCATCACGCTCGGATGCCTCCATCCTGGCCTTGAGATGCAGCACCGCCTTGGTGTGCACCTGGCAGATGCGACTCTCGGTGACGCCGAGAACCTTGCCGATATCGGCCAGGGTCATTCCTGCGTAGTAGTAGAGGGCCAGCACCATCTTCTCGCGTTCGGGGAGCTGGTTGATGAGGCCCCCGAGTCGCATCCGCAGTTCCTCCCCGTCGAACACCTCAGCCGGTCCCGATGCCCGGTCCGCCACGGTGTCGCCGAAGGTGACTGGTCCGCCACCTTCCACACCGACCGTGTCGTCGAGGGCGACGAGCCCGGTGTTGGCGACCTGTTGCAGCATCTCCTCGAGTCGATCGAGCGGAAGGCCGAGTTCGATGGCCAGTTCCTGGTTCGTCGGTGCACGGTGGTGGGCGGTCTCGAACCGGCTGTAGGCCCGTTCGAGCTGACGGGCCTTGCTCCGCACCGATCGGGGCACCCAGTCGGTCGACCGAAGATGGTCGAGGATGGCCCCCTTGATACGGGCCATCGCATACGTCTCGAACTTGAACCCGCGCTCGGGTTCGAACTTCTCGATGGCATCGAGCAGACCGAACATGCCCGAGGACACCAACTCGCTGACTTCGACGGACTGGGGCAGGCCTGCGCCCACCCGATTGGCCACGAACTTCACCAACGGGGCGTAGTTGAGCACCAGCCGATCGCGATCCCCGCTCTGGGGGTCGGACCGGTAGCGCTGCCACAGCTCCTCGATGTCGATGTCCTTGCGGCCCACGGGTTGTCCTCGATCATGCTCTCGGGTGGGATCCTTCGTACACCTGGCGCAGACGTTCACGACTGACATGGGTGTACAGCTGGGTAGTTCCAAGATCGGCATGACCGAGCAGTTCTTGAACCGAACGAAGATCGGCTCCCCCATCGAGGAGATGGGTGGCAAAGGTGTGACGTAGAGCGTGGGGGTGGGTTGGGGACACCGACCGAGCATCGAGAACCCTCCGCACGTCTCGTGAGGTCAGCCGATTACCGCGGCGGTTCACAAACAAGGCCTGGCGATCGGCGTGCCCGCCGGCATGTTCGAGGGCGAATGCCTCCAGGCCCCCGACCAACCAGGCCTGCAGCAGCCGACGGCTCGGCGCCGAGAGGGGAACCCGACGGTGCACCGATCCCTTGCCCAGCACGACGACATGGGAATGGTCCACGTCGGGATCAAGACGATCGAGCCCACACAACTCGGCCACCCGGAGTCCGCTGCCGTACAACAACTCCACGATGAGGCGGTCTCGAAGTTCCACGACGTCGACCGGCTCGCCTTCACCGAGCAGCGGGGCGAGCTCTTTGCTGGTGAGCACCCGTGGCAAGCGGCCGTCGGCTCCCGGCGCGCTGAGCCCGACGGAGGGATCCTGCTCGATGATGCCCCTCCGATGCAGCCACCGGCAATAGCGTCGGAGGCTCGACGCCTTACGGGCGATGGAGCGGCGAGCGAAGCGTCGAGTGGTCAGATACGCCAGATACCGACGCAGGACGCGGCGGTCGATGTCGTTGGGCTCGCGCACGGCACCGCGCGCTGCCCACTCGCAGAACTGCGCGAGGTCCCGCCGATAGGCATCGACGGTGGCTGGCGCAGCAGCCGTGAGACTCTCCAGGAAGGCCTCACGGTGCCAGGGGTCGACGGCCATGCAATCAACGGTACCGAGCGCCGTCGGGGAGCACCCTCACCGCAACCGCTCCCACCATCCAGAGGTCGACCCGACCACACCTCGGAGGGCGAGGCGGGTCAGGGCCGCCGCCACCCAGGCGGGCTCACGACCCGACCGTTCGACAAGGCCATCCACGGTGCACGGCTCCCAACCGAAGGCGTGCAGGAGTTCTTCGTCGGCCTCAGGTTCTTCGTGGTGATCGACTGGCGCCAAGCCAGTCGGAGGGGGACCGAGGACCCCCAAGGCTGCGATGACATCGTCGGCGGACCGAACCATCAACGCCCCATCGGCCACGAGTTGGTTGGTCCCCGACGATGCCCGCGAGGTCACCGGTCCAGGGACGGCCATCACCGTCCGACCTCGCTCGAGCGCGGCCTCAACCGTGTACATACTCCCACCCTCGGCCGGGCTCTCGACCACCACGAGCACATCGGCGATGGCGGCGATGAGTCGGTTGCGAGCGGGAAACCGCCACGGTCGGGGCTCCGCCCCCAATGGGTACTCCGAGATCAGTGAGCCCACCTCGGCGAGCGACTTCCACAGCCCGGTGTTGCCAGGTGGATACGGGCGATCGAGCCCGCTGGCAACGACCCCGACTACCACACCTCCTGCGTCGAGCGCCGCGGTCTGGGCAGCCCCATCGATGCCGAGAGCAACCCCGGACACGACGGTGACGCCGGCCCTGGCCAGAGCCGCACCCAGGCTGCGGGCCACCCCCCGCCCGTAGGCAGTACACCGCCTCGTTCCCACGATGCCGACAGTCGGCTGATACGGATCCAGGAAACGGCCCGAGCAGAACAGCACGACGGGGGGTTCAGGGTCGTGTTCCCATGGCGGCATGAGGCGCAGCTCGGCCGGACCCATCACAGAGACACCGGCGCGGCGGTGACGTTCGAGCACGGCCGCCGGGTCGACCCCGGTCACTGCGCTGGCCCACGCCGCGATGGTCGCATCATCGATCCGGCGGCCGTCCATCAGGGTGGCCGGCAGTGCGCCCACCCGCCCAGTTCCAATCGCGGCAAGGGCGTCGACGGGTGTCAGGTGTGCGAGGAGACGCCGGAGGCGTCGTGGACCGAGTTCAGGAAGGCCCACGAGGACCACCAAAGCCGCCAGTTCGGCGTCGGACATCAGCCTGTCACCCCACCGCGTCCAGGAGCCGGGCCGGGTCGACCCGCAGGGTCATGGCCACGGCTACTCGCTCCGCGTCGACGACTGGCTCGTCGTCGTCGAGGTCCGCCAGGGTCAGGGCGACTCGCCGGATGCGGGACACCCCCCGGGCCGACAGCACCCCAGACTGCAAACCATCCCGTAGCAGTGCTCGGGCTCCGTCAGTCAAGCGGCTGACCTGATCGAGAGAGCGGTCGTCGAGCGCCGCAGTGCAGGCGACACCCCGGTCGCGGCACCGGTCCCGGGCCATCCGCACCCGCGCTGCCACCGACGCAGTGGACTCCCCTGATGCCGCGCCCAGCAGTTGATCGGGTTCAGGGCGGGCGACCATCACCCGGAGATCGAAGCGATCCAACAGCGGGCCCGACAGCCGACGGCCGTACCTGGCCCGAGCCGCTGAGGAGCACCTGCACCCTCCGGGCTTCCCTGCCTCCCCACACGGACAGGGGTTCATGGCTGCGACCAGCAGGAACCGGGCTGGATACTGGCAGGTGCCGGCGACCCGACTGACACTGATCACCCCGTCCTCGAGCGGCTGGCGCAGGGCCTCCAGCACCTGGGGAGCGAACTCCCCCATCTCGTCGAGAAACAGCACGCCATTGTGGGCCATGGAGATTTCGCCGGGTCGCAGACCTGCAGTGCCACCCCCGACCAGCGACACCAGCGACGAGCTGTGGTGGGGTGACCGCAAGGGTGGGCGCCGTACCAGCCCGTCCTCGAGGTCCCGACCGAACGCCGAGTGGACTAGAGAGGTCTCGAGAGCAGCGGTGGCGTCCAGATCAGGAAGCAGGCCCGGCACTCGGCGGGCCAGCATGGTCTTCCCCGCACCCGGGGGGCCGAGCATCAGCAGGTGGTGACCGCCTGCTGCAGCAACCTCACAGGCCAGGCGGGCCAGGGGCTGACCGGTTACGTCGGCCATATCGGGTTCGGCGACTCGCGGGGACGATGGTCGAGGTGCCGGCGGAGCGGGCCATGCAGTACGCCCGTCGAGCGCGGCCACCACCTCGGCGAGGTGACCAGCCCCTTCGATCTGCGCTGCACCATGCACCAGGGCCGCAACCTGCCGACCAGCAGCGGGCACCACCAGGTCGACGTCGGCCAGGCAATGGGCCAGGGGCACGAGGCCACCGACCGTGCGGATCCTGCCGTCGAGCCCTAGCTCGCCCAGGTACGCCCAGCTCCCGGCTGCGTCGGCGGGGACCTGCTCGGTCACTGCGAGGACACCGACTGCGACCGCCAGATCGAGGGCCGACCCTCCCTTACGGAGGTCCGAGGGAGCCAGGTTGACCGTCAAACGCCGCTGCGGCCACTCGAAACCCGAGCTCAGAATGGCAGAGCGGACCCGGTCGCGCGCCTCACGGGCTGCGCCGTCAGCCAGGCCGACAAGGGTGAACGACGGCAGGCCGTTCGACAGGTGTACCTCGACGATGATGGGGTGACCCTCGATGCCAACCAAGGTGGCAGAGGTCACGGTCGTGATGGGCACGGAGCTACCTCCGGGAAGTCGCCAGAGACGACAGGGAGGCGACCTAGCGCAGGTCACGATCCACGACACCCTAGCGGCGCTGGCGCTAGCTCCCTCGGGCGAACGGCGCGGGTCGGACATGGAGCACGATCGGGCTAGGTTGACCAAATGGGCTACAACCCGTACCGAAAGCACGAGGCATCGATGCTGGACTACGTCCTGCTCGGAGCCGCCGCCGTCGTGGCAGGTGCCTTGGTGGTCTGGGGCTTCCTGGGATGAGAGTGGCCCCTGGACGGCCTGGATCGTCATGATCCAGCCGCTCGAGCCAGAAGAGGGCTACGAGGTGCGCCGCGTCCAACCCTACGAGGCGACGAAGCCGTACCGATGTCCTGGCTGTGACCGGGAGATTCTGCCTGGCGTCGGTCACATGGTGGCGGTACCCCTCGACGCCGCGGACCTACGGCGCCACTGGCACTACGGCTGCTGGCATGCCCGCCACCGTCGCCGTCGGCTCAGTTGACCTGCACGTCTCGGTCAAAAAGCGTCCAGCAGCACATCGATGCGACCCGACACTACAGAAGCAACGTCGAATCGGACAGGGCCCGGCCAGCGATGCTCGGCGAGATACCGCCCGGTCAACATCCGGATCCGATCCTGCTTGGCCAGGGTCACGGCCTCGAATCCCGAGCCGAAGCGGTCCGAGGTCCGGGTCTTGACCTCGCACACGACGAGGACTCGACCATCAGAAACGAGCAGATCCAGCTCGCCGCGGCTCGTCCGCCAGTTCTGCTCGATGATCCGATAGCCCCGGTCGAGGTACCAGCGGGCCACGGCCGCCTCGCCTGCACGTCCCAAGGACTGTCGGGCTCGGGTCATCTCCTCGAGCCCCCGACCATCAGCATCACGGCTCGCCGAGTTCGGTCTCCGGAAGTCGCTCGATGTTCACGTCCTTGAACGTCACGATCGTGACCTCGGGCACGAACCTGCTGGGCCGGTACATGTCCCAGACCCAGCCGTCGGTGAGCCGGACCTCGATATGGCGGCGCCCGTCGACCTCGATCACCTCTCGTTCCACGCCGTTGGCGAGGTAGAAGCGGCGCTCGGTCTCGACTGCGAAGGTGAAGAGACGGCAGACGTCGCGATACTCCCGCAACAACGCGTACTCGAGATCAGCCTCGTAGGCCTCGAGATCGTCATGCGACATGGGCGCTCTCATTCACCAACGGTGTGTGACCCACGGGTCGCTGCACCACGACTCCGCCGAGCGGAGATTCAGTAGCGCTTTTCCTTGACCCGGGCAGCCTTCCCGATGCGGTCTCGCAGGTAGTACAGCTTCGCCCGCCGGACATCTCCCACGGCGACCCGCTCGATGCGAGCGATCGATGGGGCGTGGACGGGGAAGGTTCGCTCGACACCGACGCCAAAGCTCAACTTACGGACGGTGAAGCTCTCGCGGACGCCGTCGCCGCGCCGGGCGATGACATAGCCCTCGAACACCTGTGTCCGCTCGCGGTTGCCCTCGACGACCCGAACATGCACCTTCACGGTGTCCCCGGGGCCGAACTCCGGGATGTCGTCTCGAAGTTGGGCCTGATCGATCTGGTCGGTGCTGTGCATATCGCACTGACTCCTGCAGTGGGCTCCATCGGGGAGCAACGAACGGTGAGACATCGCATGTAGGCCTGGGAAGCATGGCCGGTGCGAGCCGAAGAGTGATGCTACCCGGAACTCGGCCCGATCAGGAAGCTCGGGTCGATGGTCAGGCCGAATTCCGCGAGCCAAGCGGCCTCTTCGCCAGTGATTCCCCTCGCCGCCAGCAGGTCGGGACGAGCGTCCGCCGTGCGTGCGATGGCCATGGCCCGCCGCCACCGGGCCACTCGATCGTGGTCACCGCTGCGCAGTACCTCGGGCACCGCCATCGAGCGGAAGTCAGCCGGCCGCGTCCAGTGGGGGTACTCCAGCAGGCCATCGGCAAAGCTCTCGTCGGTTGTCGACGCAGCGTTACCGAGGACGCCGGGAACCAGGCGAGCCACAGCTTCCACGACGACCATCGCGCCGAACTCGCCGCCCGCCAGAACCACGTCGCCGATCGACACCTCCCCATCGACCAGGTCCGTCCTGATGCGTTCGTCGACGCCCTCGTACCGGCCACACAGAAGGCTGAACCCTCCACCGCCGGCCAGCTCGGCAGCCATGCCCTGATCGAAGCGACGGCCCCCGGGGCCGAGGAGCAGGAGGGGCCGCGGCGGATCGACCGTTTCCACAGCATCGAAGATGGGCTCACACTTGAGGATCATTCCCGCACCCCCACCGAAGGGTGCATCATCCACCGTCCTGTGCCGATCGGTGGCAGCCATGCGCAGATCGTGGACCCGGATGTCGAGCACACCGGCGTCGTGGGCCCTGCCCAAGATGCTGAGCCGGCACATCGCGGCGACCTCGTCGGGGAAGATGCTGAAGACGTCGATACGCACGTCAGGTACCGAGTTCGAACAATCCGTCAGGCACGTCGACGACCACCCGCCCGGCCTCGGCCCGTTCGACGAAGTTCATCGGTACCAGGGCACCCGACTCCAGAACCAGCAGATCGCTCGCCGGGTTCGCCAGTACCGAGGTCACGCGTCCACGCTCGACGCCGGCCTGGTCCACCACGAGGCATCCGATGACCTGATGAATCCACAGCTCGTCGGCATCATCGATGGCCGCGGCCCGGAGCACGACCCCCCGGAGTGCTTCGGCCTGGGACCGGTCCCCGACGCCCTCGAAACGCACGAGGTGATCACCCTGATAGGGGCGACTGGCGGCAACGGTGAGTGGGCCGCCGTCAGTCTCGAGCACACTTCGAGGAGCCAAGCGCTCGAGGCGGTTCGTCACCAGACGGACGATGACATCCCCGCGCAGACCGTGTGCCTTGCGGACCGACCCGATCTCGAGCAGGGGTTCCGAGGAGACCATCTCTTTCAGCGGCTCTCTCAGCAGTCCTGTCTCAGTCGTCGAGTTCCACCTGGTCGCTGAACTCGACCTCTACCTCGACACCATCTTTCACCGCAGCAGCCCGGACGAGGGTGCGGATCGAGTTGGCAACCCGCCCACGCTTTCCGATCACCCGGCCGATGTCCTCTGAGCTGACCTTGGCCGTGAAGCTGATCTTGGACTCCGACGGATCGACTTCCAGGTCTGCCGGACCGTCCACCAGACGCTCGATCAGGTAGACAAGCACCTCTTCGGCGGTGGTGAACTCAGCCTCATCACCACTGGCACCGCCCTCGACGTCATCGCTCATTCGCCGTCCCCTTCGCTTCCATCACCCGCGGGCTCCAGCTCGGCCTCACCCTTGAACACGGCCCAGGCTCCAGAGATCTTCAGCAGCTTCTCAACGGTGTCGCTTGGCTGCGCGCCGTTGTTGAGCCAGTGCACGGCACGGCCGTTGTCGATCTTGACGCCCGAGGGTTCCAGCCGCGGCTGGTAGGTGCCGATGATCTCGATGAAGCGGCCATCTCGAGGCGAGCGGCTGTCGGCCGCAACAACGCGGTATGTCGGCTGCTTCTTCTTGCCCATCCGCATGAGGCGGAGTCGTACGGCCATGATTCTCCGGGTGTCGTAGTGGTGTCGAGGACCGACCGGGGCCCCAATCGTTGGAGCTGGACGTCGGTGCGGTCGAGGGGGTCGGCCAAACGCCGACACGACAGCCTAACCCGTGACAGGCACCGACAACACGTTCAACGGCCGGGCAGTGTGAAGTCCAGGTCACCGAAGTCGACCTTGGGCAGGGCTGCGGTGCCCTTCGGACTGACCCGGCCGGCCTTGGGCCCCGATCCCTTGCGCCCCTTCTTACCCTTGCGCGAGGCCGCCTTGCGCTTGGAACCCATGCCGGCGAAGCCCTTCATCATCTTGCGCATCTCCTTGAACTTCTTGAGGAGGTCGCTCACCTGAGCCGGGCTGGTCCCGCTGCCCTGAGCGATCCGCGTGCGGCGCGAACCATCGATGATGTCGGGGTTGATCCGTTCTTCTGTCGTCATCGAGAGCACGATGGCCTCGACACGGGACAGATCTCGCTCGTCGATCTCTGCGTTCTTCAGTTCCTTGGGCACACCGGGCATCATCGACATCAAGCTGCCCAGGTTGCCCATCTTGCGGATCTGCCGCAGTTGCTCGACGAAGTCGTCGAGCGTGAAGGTTCCGTCGAGCAAGCGCTGGGCGGTCTCTTCCGCCTGCTCCTGCTCGAAGACCTGCTCGGCCTTCTCGATGAGGGTGAGCATGTCGCCCATGCCCAGGATCCGATTGGCCATCCGGTCCGGGTGGAACTGATCGAAGTCCTCGAGCTTTTCCCCGGTCGAGGCGAAGGCGATCGGCCGCCCGACCACCTCCTTCACCGACAACGCAGCGCCACCGCGGGCATCACCGTCGAGCTTGGTGAGGATGATGCCGTCGAGTTCCAAGGTGGCATGGAACGACTCGGCCGTGTTCACCGCGTCCTGGCCTGTCATTGCATCGATGACCAGGAAGGTGAAGTGAGGGTCGACCGCGTCGGAGATCGCCGCAATTTCATCCATCAGGTCGACATCGACCGCGAGGCGGCCGGCCGTGTCGACGATCAACACGTCGCGACCGGTTCGGCGAGCCTCTTCGAGCCCGCGTCGCGCGGTGGCGACGGGGTCCTCGGGATGACTGAACACCGGAACGTCGATCCGTCCGCCCAAGGTCCTCAGCTGCTCGACAGCAGCCGGCCGCTGCAGATCGGCCCCGACGAGGAGGGGCTGCCGTCCCTGGCTCTTGAACCAGCGCGCCAGCTTGGCCGAGGCCGTGGTCTTACCGGAGCCCTGGAGGCCCGCCATCAGCACTACCGTCGGCGGCTGGGACGCAAATGCGATGTGGAGGGCCTCGCCGCCAAGGATCCCTGTCAGCTCCTCGTTGACGATCTTGACCACCTGTTGACCAGGGGTGAGGCTCTGCGAAACGTCAGCTGACAGGCACCGCTCAGTGACCCGTGCAATGAAGTCCCGGACGACCTTGAAGTTGACGTCGGCCTCGAGCAGGGCCAGGCGAATGTCCCGCGTGACGTCCGCAACGTCTGCCTCGCTGAGTCTGCCCTTGCTGCGAAGTCGGCCGACGATGCCCTCGAAACGATCTGAGAGAGATTCGAACATACGGGGGGAAGGCTACCGGCCGCCGCGCGCGGCCCGGGTTGGGATCACCGAACCATGATCCGTTCGTCGGGTAGTCCGCCGCTCAACATCGCAGCGGTCCGCTGCCGGATGGGATCGTGGGATGCCGGATGGGAGAGGATCCACAGGGTTCCTGCTGCGACCGCCGCAACGACTGCATCGGCGATGTCGGCAGGCTCTACTCCCCCGTCCACCCCAGCGCTCAACAACTCACCAAACCGGGCCCCACCAGCCGATCCTTCGGCCACCCATCCGCCGAGCCCATCGGGCTGATTCCGATCCGACCGCGCAATGCCGGTACGTACGAAACCGGGGCACAAGACGGAGACACCCACATTGGAGTGCTCGGCTCGACCCTCGTGCCACATGGCCTCACTGAGGCCGACCACCGCAAATTTCGTGGTGTAGTAGGGCGCCATGTACGGACCGCCGTTGAGACCGGCCATCGACGCTGTGTTGACGATGTGAGCGGGTTCACCGTGCTGTTTCATGCGGGGCAGGAACTCCCGACAGCCCCAGATCACCGATCGAAGATTGACATCGATCACCCACTCCCACTGGGCATCGCTCTGTTCTTCGACCAGTCCCGTCGTGCACACCCCTGCGTTGTTGTGCAGGAAGTGAACGGGACCGAATCGATCCTCGGCGGCGTCAGCCAACTCCCCGAGGTCGGACTGACTGCCGACGTCGGTACGCACGCCTATGACCTCGGCTCCGGCAGCCGCCAGCTGGTCTACAGCTCGCTCGAGCGCCGCCTCTTCGATGTCGGCGATCACCAGGTTGGCCCCGTCACGACCAAGCCGATGGGCCAAGGCCAGGCCGATTCCCGATGCTCCCCCTGTGATCACGGCGGTTCGGCCGTCGAAGTCGGTCATCGTCATGATGCATCCTTTGCAAAAAGCGCCTCGACGAACTCCTGCGGATCGAAGTCGACGAGGTCCGCAGCTGATTCGCCCAGGCCGACCAACTTCACGGGAATCCCCAGTTCCCGCTCGATGGCGAAGACGATGCCACCCTTTGCCGAACCGTCGAGTTTGGTCAGCACCACACCGCTGACGTCGACTGCCTGAGCGAATTGCTGTGCCTGGCTCAGACCGTTCTGCCCTGTCGTCGCATCGATGACGAGCAACACCTCTTGCACGGCACCCGGCTCGCGATCGGCGACCCGCCGCACCTTGGCGAGTTCCTCCATCAGATTGACCTTGTTCTGTAGCCGCCCGGCTGTATCGGCGAGGACAACGTCGATGTTCCTGGCACTGGCGGCCTGGATGCCGTCGAAGATGACCGAGCTCGGATCGGCACCCTCGCTCCCGCGTACGATCTCGGCACCACACCGGTCGGCCCAGGTGGTGAGCTGCTCGGCGGCGGCCGCCCGGAAGGTGTCACCGGCTGCCATCAACGAAGACACGCCCTCGTTGGCGAGACGCTGACCGACCTTCCCGATGGTCGTCGTCTTGCCGACCCCGTTCACGCCCACGAACAGCCACACGGGAACGCCCTGTCCTTCCTCCCGCCGCAAGGACCGGTCGGCAGCGAGATCGGAGATCATCTGCTCCTTCAGCGCATCGAGTAGCTCGGTCCCATCACGGATCCCTCGTTCGGTCGCCGTTCGGCGCAGACGCTCCACTGCGTCGAGGGTGGCGCGCACTCCGACGTCTGCTCCGATGAGGGCTTCCTCGAGAGCATCCCAAGTCTCGTCGTCCACGACACGGGATCGGAGCCCGTCGACGAACCCGGCCATCGCCCGACGGGCCTTGCCGAGACGACGGCGGAACGACGGAGGATCCTGCTCGGGCTCCGGCACGTCGGCGACGGCGTGATCCGCTGCAACCTCGACCACAGGCTCGTCGGGGGCTGAGGACTCGACCTCGACATCGGGCTCCAGCTGTTGGCTATCTGGGGCAGACAATTCCTCGGTGGCCGTTCCGGCGCCATCGACACCACCGTCACCCTCACCACCCTCGGCCTCATCATCGGCCCCTCGGCCGCCATCGGCCGAGGCAGCATGATCGGAGACCGGGCCCACGGCAGGCCCAGGAGACGCCACCGGTCCCCGAACCTGGTGTGGCTCACCGGCATCTCGGCGCCGGGTCCACGCCCGGTGGGCGAAGGGCAGCAGGGCGAGCGCACTCACCACGACGAGCAGGACGATCCAGTACCAGGTCACAGCTTCAGCATGCTACCCAGGTCTTCCCTGGCCGCCCGACCGGCCGCCAGCCTCGTCAGGCCACCTTCTCACTCACCACCTTGGAGGACTCGCCAGGCGCCATCGTCACCCCATACAGGACGTCAGCCGCCTCCATGGTTCGCCGCTGGTGGCTCACGATCACCAGCTGGGCTTCCCGGCGGAACTCTGCCACGAGGTCCAAGAAGCGGTGGAGGTTGATGTCGTCCAGGGCTGCCTCGACCTCGTCCATCACGTAGAAGGGCGATGGCCGGGAGCGGAAGATGGCGAAGAGGAAGGCCAGCGCAGTGAGCGAGCGCTCACCGCCAGACAGCAGGGACAGCTTCCGGACGTTCTTGCCCGACGGTCGGGCCTCGAGTTCGACCCCCGTGTTGAGCACGTCCTCGGGCGAGGTCAGTCGCAAGCGGCCGGTCCCTCCCGGGAACAGGGTGACGAAGAGCTCCTCGAAGTTCGCTGCAACATCGCTGTAGGCAGCAGAGAAGACCCGCACGATCTCCTCGTCGATCGCCCGGATGACCTTATTGAGCTCTCGCCGGCCCTGCTTGACGTCTTCCAATTGACCGGCAACGAACTCGTGGCGCTCTCCGAGGGCCTCGTACTCCTGCAACGCGAGCGGATTGATCGGCCCCATTCGGCGCAACTCGGCATCGAGTTCCCGGACCCTGGCTGCGGCGGTGACGCCCTCAGCCAGGGGCGGAGCCTCGGTAGCGATGGCCTCCTCGGGTTCAGCCGAAAGCTCGCTCCGCACGAGCTGTACGAGGTTCTCGAGCTTTATCCGGCGCTCTACGTCGTCGAGGTCGACCCGGCTGGTGAGCTCCCGCACCTCGGCCAGCCGCTTTTCCGCTTCGGTCCGTTCGCGTCGCCGGGCATCCAGTTGAAATGTCACCGATCGCACAGATTCCGACATCTCACGACGTTGGGCGCGGAGGCGCACGAGCTCCTCTTCCACAACGGCCCCCTGGTCGGCCAGGAACTCCTTGAGCCGGGACAAGCCAGCGAGGACCCCCTCGATGTGGTCACGCCGAGCCGCGGACCGCACCCGCTGTTCCTCGTGATCAGTCAAGCGCCCGGCGATGTCGGCTTCGCGCTGGTGGAGCAGCTCGCGCCGCTCCTCGAGCGACGCGGCCCGCACCCCGAGCTCGGCCCGCAGTGCCGAGACGGCGAGTGCCCGTTCGTCGAGCGCCTCTCGACGCCGAGCGGCTTCCTGGGCTGCCGTTCGCTCCTGCGTCTCGGCCGCCTCCAGTTCGGGCAACTGTTGCTCCAACTGCTGCATCCGAGCCCGATCACGACTCAGAGCCAGTTCGAGTTCCGTAGCGCGCGACCCGATGGCTCCCAACTCGGTCTCGGCGTCGCGTCGCTCCCGCTGGAGCCGATCCAGTGCATCCTCGGCCCTGCTCAGGACATCATCGTTGGCGTCGAGTTCGCTGGCTGCGGCCGCTTGCTCTTCCAGCGCTCGCTCCCGGTTGGCCAGAGCCGTCGAGCGCACCCGCTCGGCCACGGCGAGCTGGTCGGTGGCATCCGCAATAGCCCGCTCGGCCTCGTCGAGGGCGGCCGCCGTTGCCCCCGGACCGCCTGCACCGAGGCGCCATCCCGCCGGCCCGAGTCGATCTCCTCGGCGGGTGACCACCACTGCGTCAGGATCGCTGATCCACGCGTCGACAGCGGCTGCCCATCCGCCGTCCACGCAGACAGCCTGGCCGAGCAACAGATCCAGTAGCTCCTCGATCTCGGTCCCGGTCCCGCTCACGTGGTTGCGAACGGGCTCTCCGAGCAAGGACGGGGTGACGGGCTGGCGCGCACGACGAAGGGCCAGCACCGTGCCCCGCGCATTGCGGTCGGAAAGGCGATCCATGACGGCCCGTGCCGCATCGAGGTCGCGCACGACGACACTGGCCAAAACCTCGCCGGCCGCCGCCTCGACGGCCTGCTCCCAGCCAGGTTCGATCTCGACCAACTCTGCGAGCAGCCCCAGAACACCGCTGATCCCGGTGACCTGCTCCAGGCCCGATCGCGACCGGGCATCGTCGATGGCGAGGCGGAGAGCATCGGCGCGCGCCTGCCACTCCTGGAGCGAGCTCCGCACGTCGTTGCGGTCGGTGTCGGCCGTTGCGAGCTCTGCCTCGGCAGCGGCAACGGCAGCTGCTGCAGCGTCGACGACGGCCACCAGGCTCGCCTCGGCTTCTGCGGCGGCGGCGATGCTGCCCTGGAGATCGGTCACTCGAACGCCGGATTCAGTCAACTGCCCGTTCAGGTCGGCGATACGCGCCGAGAGACGACCCTCTTCGGCCGCACCGCGCCCCACGGTCGCCTTCAGCGCAGCGAGCTCTCCGCGTATCTCGGCGGCCCGACCCGATGCCTCGCCGACCACCAACTCCGATCTCAGCGTCGCGAACGACGCCTGGTCGCGCGCCAACTCCTCTTCGGCCGTGGTGAGCTCGTCCGCCTCGGGTTCGAGCATGGAAACCTGGCGGTTCACATCGTCGATCTCGTTGCGGACGCGGGTGAGCTCCCCGTCGAGGGTTGCCACGACGTCATCAGCCAGGAGTGCTCCACGGTCACGTTCGACTGCCCGCATCCGCTCCCCGACCAACGCCGCGAGACCACGACAACGTTCTCTGAGACTCTCCACCCGGGGCAGGGTTTCGAGGCCATCGGAACCCGAGACGGCAAGTTGCGACTCGAGGGAGGTGATCGACACGTCGAGTTCCGCGAGCGTCGCACGAAGGTGGACGTCCTCCTCGGCCAGTTCGGCACGCCGCACATTGGCGGCCCCCTGGGCACGCTCGAGGGTCGAGATCTCCCTACCGCTCAAGTGAAGGCGGAGCAGCCGAAGCTCGGTGACCAGGTCACCGTGCCGGCGGGCAGCCGAAGCCTGCTGCTCGAGCGGGCGCAGCTGTCGGCGCACCTCCCGCTGCAGATCCTGCAGCCTGGTGAGGTTCGCCTCGGTGGAAGCGAGTCGTCGTTCGGCACGCTCCTTGCGTCGCCGATATTTCAAGATGCCTGCGGCCTCTTCGATGATGGTGCGGCGATCCTCCGGACGCGCGTTGAGCACCTGGTCGATCTGCCCCTGGGCGACGATGATGTGCTGCTGACGCCCGACCCCGGCCTCGGAGAGCAGATCCTGGATGTCCAGCAACCTGCAGGGGACGCCGTTCAGTGCGTACTCGCTGTCGCCACTGCGGTAAAGGGTTCGCGTGATGGTGATCTCGCTGAACTCCACCGGAAGCAACCCGGCAGAATTGTCGATCACCAGCGAGACTTCGGCCCGACCCAGCGCCGGCCGCTTGGTCGTTCCGGCGAACACCACATCGTCCATCTTCTGGGAACGCACGGTGCGCGGGCCCTGGGCACCGAGCACCCAGGCCACGGCATCCACCACGTTCGACTTCCCACTCCCGTTGGGGCCGACAACCACCGTGACCCCGGGCTCGAAGTCGAGCACGGTCGTATCAGCGAAGGACTTGAACCCCTTCATCGTCAGCGACTTCAGAAACACGCCTTGCTCCGCCTCTGTCAGGCACCCGGACACGGGGATTGATCGGAGTCATCTTTACCCGCGAACGCTCGCCGTGGGGGAATACCCCCCGGTTTCACACCTGGTAGTCGCAGAAGTAGTGGGTTATCCCCCCCACCCGCATCGTCAACACGTCGCCTCGCCCGTTACGGCTGCGCTCCCCGGCTCGGCCGAACACCTCGAGGTATTCGTTGTAGTTACCGGGTTCGCCGAACACATCGGTTTCATTGTCGAAGCTGACCCCACGGTGCTTCACCGCGTTGTGGACTGTCTCCACGATCGCCCGGTAGAGGCGGCGAATCTCTTGAGTGATGAGGGTGTGGGCCGGGCGATCGTGACGCAGGAGTGCCGCGTGAAGAATCTCGTCGCAGTAGACGGGTCCGATACCAACCACGAAGCCCGGATCGAGCAGCAGTTCGCGCAGGGTCCGGTCCTCCCGCATCAGGCGCTGGCCGAACTCCGTCCAGGACATGGGCTCGTCCACCGGATCGAAGCCGAGACTGCCGAGCGTCGGGTAGCGCTCTGCCACCTCGTCGGCTGGCACGATGGCCAACACGGCCGACTGTCCGCCGTCGATGAGACGGAGCTGCCCTCCCTGGGTGAAGGTGATCACCACCTGGGTGTCGGACCCCATCTCCTCACGGGCGGCCGCTCGCCGGAACCGACCGTTCGGCCCGAGATCGGCCACGAGGAGTTCGTCGTCGCCGACGTCGAAGGTCAGCAACAGGCCCCTGCGCTGGACGGCGGCCAGTTTGCGACCCTCCAGCGCTGTCCCGAACGCCTTTTTTGTTGCCGCGGACTCCACCACCCGCTTGGGTCCGAGGACCTCGACGGTCTTGATCTTTCGCCCACCGATGTCCTTGTCGAGGTCACGTCGCATGATCTCGATCTCCGGTAGTTCAGCCATGGGTTACCTGGCCCTTCCTGCGGAGGCTCGCCGGATTCGCTGCTGCCGTCGCGGTGGACCGACCACCGAAACCCTGGCATGCGGCCCGGGCCGCCTCCTGTTCCGCTTGTTTTTTGGTGGTCCCGCTCCCGCGACCACGCTCATCTCCATCCACCAGCACAACGGCAGTGAATTCCCTCCCGTGATCGGGGCCCCGCCCTTGCACCCGGTACGAAGGAGCACCCCTGCCGCCTCGAGCCACCAACTCCTGCAATCTCGTCTTGTAATCCTCGACCCCAGGGGCCAACGCAGCCCGGTCGATGGTGTCCCCGAGCGTGTCGAGCACTACTCGGCGCGCCGCATCCATCCCGCCATCGAGATACACGGCCCCGACCACGGCCTCGAAGGCGTCCCCGAGGATCGACTGCTTGTCGCGACCACCCGAGCGCTGTTCACCGCGCCCTAACAGGAGATGATCGCCCAAACCGAGATCCCTAGCCGCAGCAGCCAGGGAGGCCCCGCTCACCGTCGACGACCGGATCTTCGCGAGCTGTCCCTCGGCGAAGTCGGGGCACTCACCGAAGATGTGCTCAGTGACGCACAGGCCGAGAACGGCGTCCCCGAGAAACTCCAGCCGTTCATTGGAGGGCTGACCGCCATGCTCGGCACACCAGCTTCGGTGGGCCATTGCCCTCTCGAGCAGCGAGGGGTCGTCGAACCGGTGATGCAGACGGCCCTGCAGGGCGTCGAGATCGGTGGCCGCCAGTTCCACGTCAGCCGAGTCGGGACATGATGTAGTCGACCGCGTCTCGAACCGTCTTGAGATCCTCGAGGTCGTCGTCGGCGATGCGGAACCCGACCGTGCGCTCGGACAACTCCTCTTCGAGACCCTCCACCAACTCGATGATGGCCAGGGAGTCGGCCTCCAGATCGTCGACGAACGAGGCCGACTCACTCACGGCGCCCGGCTCGATCTCGAGGATGTCGGCGAGTTGCTCGCGGATCAGGGCCAGAACGGCAGCTCGGTCGGGCTGTCCCTGTTCCATGTGGGTTTCTGCGGGCACCACACCTCCAACAGACGGGTCGAGCCTTCATCGTAGCGTTGCCGAGCCCCGTCCCCCGGCTACTGGAAGCGCGAAAACCCTGGTCCTGACCACAATCCGTGGTTCATGCGGACATCGCAACAGCAAGATGGGATACGAGGCGACCTTCCACCATGTCGTGAGCCACCGACACCGCATTGGCAATCGCAGTGGGCCCCGAGGAGCCGTGACCGATGATGCACACCCCGTTCACGCCCAGCAGCATCGCCCCACCGATGGCGTCCGGGTCCATCTCGGCAGCCAGCGGGGCCAACAAACCGAGGGCCGTGGTCCCAGCGTCACCGGCACCCGGAGCGGTCAGCGCACCGATGATCTGCTGGACCAGGAACGAGACGGTCCCCTCCAGGGTCTTGAGCACCACATTGCCCGTGAACCCATCGGTGACCACCACGTCGGCGGGCCCGGACAGCACGTCGCGGCCCTCGATGTTGCCGACGAAGTCGATCGACGGGTCCGCAGCCAGGAGCCCATGCGTGTCCTTGACGAGTTGGTTGCCCTTCTCAGGCTCCTCGCCGATCGACATGAGTCCCACAGTCGGGCGGTCGATTCCGTAACGAACCCGGGCGAAGGTCGAGCCCAGCCTGGCATAAGCATGCAACCACTCCGGTTGGCAATCGGCCATCGCTCCCGAGTCGAGCAGCACCCTGGGCCTGCCGCCGGGAACAGGAAGCGTCGTGGCGATGGCAGGCCGACTCACCCCGGAGATGCGCTTCATGCGGAGCAAGGCTGCGGCGGCGACAGCGCCGGTGTTACCAGCACTCACCATGGCAGATCCGTGGCCGTCGCGGACCAGTTCCGCAGCCCGGACGATGGACGAATCTTTCTTGGTGCGGACCGCTCGGCCGGGTTCCTCGGCCATTGAGATGACCTCGGATG
>JAYPWI010000007.1:10676-15049 GCA_038135065.1 Acidimicrobiales bacterium | reverse complement strand
CGCCATTGTTCTCCCCCGGGGTGGCGGGAACCACCGGGCGCGCGCCGGTGCCCCGCTGCGGGGGGGGCCCCCCCCCGCCCCCCACAGGGATCCCCCGCTCGGCGGCCTCGAGGGCGCCCACGACGATGTCGCCAGGAGCATTGTCGCCGCCCATGGCATCGACGATCACCGGGAGCATGCCCATCTCCTCTGTCGGGGGTGCCGGACCCTCAGTCCAGCTCGACGGCCTGACGGCCTGCGTACCAACCGCAGTTGCCGCACACCCGATGAGGGAGCTTGGTCGCACTACAGCGCGGGCAGGTGCTGCGCGGCGCAGGGCGAAGCTTCCACGCCGCGGCTCTACGGCTGCGGGTCTTCGACTTGGAGGTCTTCTTCTTGGGGACAGCCATCAGGGTCCTCGGGCAATCACGGAGCCGGAAGGCTCGAGACGGTGGCCGGCGCCGGTACCGAGACCCAGCACGGGATCCCGGGTACCGACGGCGGCAGGACGTGCCGGACACGTCGGCACAGTGGAGAGATGCTAGCGGTCCCGGTGGCCGTTACGAAACCCGAGCCCGGCTCGTCGGTACGCGTCAGGGCTCTGCGGGGGGTAGGTCACCGCGCAGACGATCGAGCACGGCCCATCGAGGGTCACCAAGGTCGGAGTCCTCGACATCTCGCTCGTCGCCCCCTGTCTCGGTCACCACGGCCAGTTGAGGAGGTAGGTTCGAACACCCATCACCGTGGGGGCAGGGCACCGTGCTGATCGGCAGTTCCAACAGGACGGCATCACGGACCATGGGCCCCAAATCGATCCGATCCTCGTCGAGCCGGTAACTCTCCCCCTCGATGGGAACAGGGGTGAACAGTTCTTCAACGACAGCTGTGACTTCGCCTTGGACGGGCTCGAGACAACGGGAGCACGGACCTACCCACCGGCAGGTCACCTGACCCGTCACCTCGACTCCCTCGCTCACCCGGTCGATGACCAGATCGAGGCCTACGGAGGTGCCCGACTGCACGGTGACGTCGGCCACCCTCATGGGGCCATCGTCCGCCAACGCCTCGATGGGAACCGCCACCTTCCACCTGCGCTCGGGGTCGCGCCGCTGGATGCGCTCGATGGGAACGTGCAGCCCGGAAGCTCCGGGTCCGCTCACGCCAGGTCCTGGTCGAAGAAGGCGCTCGAGGCGCCCTCGTCCGCCGTCCCGGACGACTCGTCTGCGATCTGGGCGGGGGGCGGCTGGAGCTTCGCGCGTGCCGACGCCACCGTCTGATGCAACTGTTCGAGGACCGCATCGAACTGGGCGAGGTGTCGATCGCAGTATTCGTCGACCTCGTGCTGACGACGCCGAGCCCGAGCCTCGGCCTGCTCGACCACTTCCCGTGCCCGCCGTTCGGCAGCCCTGGAGACCTCGGTCTTTTGCACCATCTGGGCCACCCGGGCCCTCGCCTCGTCGATCACCAATTCTGCGTCAGCACGGGCACGGGCCAGGTACTCCTCCCGCTCGCGGAGAAGGAACCGAGCCTCCCGACACTCCTCGGGAAGCCCGTCGAGAGCGGCCTGGAGCAACTCCAGAATCTCGTCCCGACTGATCATCACCGACGTCGAGAGCGGCATCGGACGAGCCGCCCCGATCACGCTGATCGCCCGACCGAGCAGGGCCTCGGCACCCGGGCTGGACAAACCGGACCGACTCGGCTGCGACAGCGGCTGTTCGCTCATGACGCCTGCTTTCCGACGAGCCGTCGAGCAACGGGTTCGGGCACCAGGTGGGAGCAATCCCCTCCGAAACGGGTGATCTCCCGTATGTACTTCGAGGCAATGAAGTCGATCCCACTGCGAGCCGGTAGGAACATGGTGTCGACCCCACCGACCGATCGATTCATCTGTGCCATCTGCATCTCCGTGTCGAAATCGGCGACACTTCGAAGGCCCTTGACGATGACGTCCACCTCCAAGCGGCGGGCGAGATCGATGACCAGTTCTCCGAACTCCACGACCGAGACGTTGTCGAGATGGGCGGTCGACTCGGTGAGCATGGCCACCCTCTCCTCGTCGCTGAAGAACGGCACGGTCTTGGACGGGTTGCGCATCGCCGCGATGATCACCTCGTCGAACAAGGCCGACGCCGTGGTCAGGATGTCGACATGGCCGTTGTGCACAGGATCGAACGAGCCGGGGTAGAGCGCCTTGACCACGTTGTCTCCTTCACCGCGTGTCTGCATCAAACGGTACCCAGCACGAGGAGTGCACTCCAGCCGTCATCTCGGGCTCAGGGCTCGAGCTCGGGCGACAGCATCGTCACGACGGCAACTCCGTAGCGACGTTCACGCAGGACCCGCCACCCTGGGAGGTGATCGACGCTGACCGCCCGATCAGACTCCAGGACCAACACGCACGGCGGGCAGTTGCCCACGAACCGGTCCCATTCGTCGAAGTCGTACGGTGGGTCGGCAAGCACCAGATCGGCGTTGGCAATGCGAGCGACACCGGCCACCGCGTCCCCCACCACCACCGTGCCGCGTAGGCCGAGTTCGGCGAGGTTGCGTTCGATGGCTCTGCAGGCCCCCGGGTCCGACTCCAGGAATACGACATCGGCGGCTCCCCGACTGGCCGCCTCCAGGCCCATTGCCCCCGTGCCTGCGAATGCGTCGACAACCACGGCTCCCGCTGGGAGCCCGATGCTGAACAGGCTGTTGAAGATGGCCTCACGAGCCCGGTCGCTGGTCGGTCGGATCTGCGAGCCGACGGGACTGGCGATCACCCGGCCACGGTGGGTGCCCCCGACGATGCGCATAGCACCGACGGTAGCGGTCACGGCACACTGGGGAGATGGACGCGCCGACCACCATCACCTGCGTCGATTGCGGGGGCGAGTGCCATCTGCTCTCGTACCCCGATCCCGACGAGGGCTTCGTCCCCGGAGATGTGGTCGCCTACCGGTGTCGCGACTGCAACGACAGGTGGGACATCGTTCTCACCGACGACGACCTGGTCTGAGGGGGCGACCCCTGCGGCACGGCCTCGTGGCTCAACCTCGAAGGAGGTAGTCGGCTCCTTCGTCGTAGCGCTGAGCGAACCAGACCACCTCGTCGCGCAGTGCCTCGTGAGCCGAGAGGTCCCCGCCCGGACCCACGAGGCGCTGGGCAACCCTGCGCGCCCGCTCCACCCAGTGACGATCGCGGGCGAGCGATGCCAGCTTCAGATCGTTACGGCCCGATTGATGTTGGTCGAAGATCGTCCCCTCCCCCCGAAGGTCGAGATCGACCTCGGCCAGGGCGAAACCATCGGTGCTGGCTTCGAGGGCCTCGAGTCGGGCCTGCCCGTCGCCCGACACCTCTTCGCCCGAGACCAGGAAGCAACGTGAGGCGTGGCTCCCCCGGCCTACCCGACCCCGCAACTGATGGAGTTGGGCGATCCCGAAGCGATCGGCCGAGAGGATGACCATGGTCGTGGCGTTCGGGACATCGACACCCACCTCGACGACCGTGGTTGCCACCAGCACGTCCACGTCGCCCCGGCGGAACCCCTCCATCGTCGCAGCTTTGTCCGCGCCGCCGAGTCGTCCGTGCAACAGCCCGAGCCGGCAGTCGGCCAGTTCCCCTGCTGCCAGTTCCTCCAAGGTCTGCTCGGCGGAGCGGGCGTCGAGCTTCTCGCTCTCCTCGATCAGGGGACAGACCACATAGGCCTGGCGGCCAGCGGCCACCTCGGCGCGGATCCCCTCCCACATGCGCTCGACCTGCTCTTGGGATCGCACCCATGACGTGACGATGGGAGTACGACCCGGGGGCAACTCGTCGAGGACGGAGACATCGAGATCGCCGTAGACCGTCATGGCAGCCGTACGGGGGATGGGGGTGGCCGTCATGACGAGCAGGTGCGGCATCGCCCCGTCTCGTCGACCTCGCTCGCGCAGGATCGATCGCTGCTCCACACCGAAGCGATGTTGCTCGTCGACCACCACCAAGGACAGCGACGCGAAGTCCACTCCCTCTTGGATCAGGGCGTGGGTGCCGACGGCGATGTCGATCGACCCGTCGGCGAGGCCCGCCAGGATGCGGCGCCGACCGGCCGCCCCGACGCGATTGGTCAACAGCTCCACGGTCAGGGGGCGAACTCCCGTGAGGGTCCGCTCGTCGGGAACCTGCAGAGCGCTGACCAGGTCCATGAGCGACAGATGATGTTGTTCGGCCAGCACCTCGGTGGGGGCCATCAGAGCACCTTGGTGTCCGTTCTGGACGGCAACGAGAAGTGCGTGCAACGCAACCAGGGTCTTGCCTGCCCCGACGTCACCCTGCAGCAGGCGATGCATCGGCCGGGTCTCGGCGAGGTCGTGGTCGATCTCGGCCATGGTCCGGCGTTGGGCAGCGGTGAAGTCGAACGGCAGCGC
>JAYPWI010000007.1:0-10666 GCA_038135065.1 Acidimicrobiales bacterium | reverse complement strand
GGGTGGTGGTGGTGTTGCGGGCCGTGGGGCGGGGTTGGGGCTGGGTTTACGTCCACCGCCAGCCCCCCACCGCGGGGGCCCACGAGGGGTCCGTCGACCTCGTGGGCCAGGCCGACGGCCGCCGCCTCCAACTCGAGCTTTCGGCAGCGCAGCACCAACTGCACCCTGAGCAATTCGTCGAAGACGAGGCGGTTGCGGGCAGCCTGCGCATGGGCCATCGACTCCGGCTGGTGGATGCCATTCAGAGCAAACTCGCGATCGCTCAAGCCCAGTTCGTCGAGCACCTCGGTGGGCAGCGGGTCAGCGAGGCCGCGATCCCGGCAGCGGCGCAGGGCCTCGGCCGTCCAGCGTGCGAAGTCCCAGGTCATGAGACCCGCCTTTGCCGACTGTGGGTACACCGGCACGATCATCCCGGTGCGGTCGCCCACCAGATCCACCACCGGATTGGTCATCTGCGGCCATCCCCGGTACTCCTCGACCTTGCCGAACAGGGCGACCACCAGTCCGGGCTGGAGTTGCTTGGCCCGCCAGCGCTGGTTGAAGAACGAGAGACGGAGTCGGCCGCTCGCGTCGGTCACCTCGACGGTGGTCAGGTGCCGTCGGTTGCCCAGGCGGCGTTCGTCCACCCGATGGACCTCCCCGACCACCATGACCTCCTCTCCCACCACGACATCGGAGATCCGAGCCTCTCGGGTCCGGTCGATGTACCGGCGTGGGTAATGGGTCAGCAGGTCCAGGACCGATGCGATGCTCATTTCCTCGAGACCCGCCCGCCGCTGCTCGCCGATCCCCGAGATGTTGTCGACACCGAGGGCATCGAGATCGGCCAGGGTGAGGGGCGGCCGTGGAACCACTACTCGATACCGAACAGGAACGGATAGTGCTCCTGACCACCATGGTGAACCTCGACCTCGAGATGATCGAGGTTCGCACCCACCCACGTCTCGAGATTCGATGTATCGGCATGGGACGCATCTCGACCCACCACGACGGTCAGGATCTCGTGCTCGTTGGTGACAAGCTCTGCCAGGAGACCGGTCGCCGCACTCGTCGGGTCCGAAGCGATCGACCGGATGCCGGACCGGTCCAGTCCGATCCAGTCGCCCTCGCGGACATCCCCCGCCGGCGAACCCGTGCCGCGCACGGCCTGGGTCACCTCGCCGACCACCACTGAGCCAGCCACTTCGGTCATGGCCGCCCCGTTCTCCTCGGCAGTCCGTGCGGCGTCGTAGCCCAACATGGCTGCGAACCCCTCGGGAACCGCGCGGGTCGGCACGACGATCACGGTCTTGGTTGTATGAGCATCCACCTGCTGGGCGACGGGAATGATGTTCCCGTTGTTGGGCAGGATCACCACCTGTTCGGACGGGGCGCGCTCGACAGCCTCGAGGAGCTGGGCAGTCGAGGGGTTCATGGTCTGCCCGCCCGTGACCAGTCCCTGCACTCCGAGGGAGGTGAAGATCTCTGCGATTCCCTGCGCCGGGGACACCGCAACGACAGCGCATGGCACCAGCTCAGGCGCGGGTGCCGATGCGGGGCTCCCGCCACGACCCCGTCGCAGCTCCTCCACCTCCTCGGCGAGATCAGTGACCCTGATCCGGTGAGGACGACCGACCTCGATGGCCGCTTCGATCGAGGGGCCGATCTCGTCGGTGTGGATATGGCAGTTCCACAGACCGTCGCCGCCGACCACGACGATCGAGTCGCCGAGTTCTGCCCACGCGGCGGTGAACCGCCCGATGTCGTCATCGGGGGCGTCAAGGAGGAACATCACCTCGTAGCGCTGGTCGGAGGTCGGGTCGTGCCCGACGCCATGGTCGTCGGGCCGATCCGACGGCCCTGTCGGAGCGGGGGCCTCAGGCAATGGTCGGTCGGCCACGACGTGCAGGGCAGCATCGAGCAGCAGCAGGAAACCGGCACCGCCCGCATCGACCACGCCCGCCTCGGCCAGCACGGGAAGTTGGGTGGGAGTGTTGTCGAGGGCGATTCGACCAGCCTGCAGCGCCGCCTCGAGAACTCCCTCGAGCGAATCTCCACCCGAGGGAGCGCTGCGGGATGCTTCACGCACCACGGTCAGAATCGTCCCCTCCACCGGGCGCATCACCGCACTGTCGGCCGCTGCGCTCGCTGCGCCTAGGGCGGCTGCTACCACCGGCCCGTCGATGTCGCCCGCATCGGCGAAACCCGCAGCGAGTCCTCGCAGGATCTGACTCAGGATCACGCCGGAGTTTCCCCGCGCCCCCATGAGCGAACCGTGGGAGATGGCCTGGCACACGGCTGCTCGGTCGTCACGGTCGACCCCGTCGAGTTCTTCGAGCACCGACGTGACGGTGAGCGTCATGTTGGTACCGGTATCTCCGTCGGGGACCGGATACACGTTGAGAGCATTGATCGATTCCCGATGAGTAGACAACAGATCGCGGAACACGGCGATCAGATCGACAATCTGGGGAGTGGTGATGACCCGGTGGCCCGACACGCTCGGCGATGCTACCCGCTGGCCGATCATGCCCGACCCCCGCTGGGACACCGAAGAGGCTTCGAGCCCGGTGCGGTGATCGCGTCGCCGATGTTGCTAGATTGACCCGAACCCGTTTGGCGGAGGTTCCGACTGCGGGTGCGTAGCACTATGTCGATCACTGATCCTCAGGGATGGTCGATGTCGCAACTGGAGGCCCCGTGCAAGGCGTGATCAAGTCGTACGACCCACATTCCAAAGCGGGTGTCGTGGTCGATGACGTCGATCGCAACGAGCACGAGCTGGCACCAGATGCGCTCGATGGATCAGTGTTTCGCATGCTGCGCCAGGGGCAACGGGTGGTGTTCGATCTCGACGCAGGGGGACTGGCGACTCGGCTTCGGCTGGGTTCGGAAGTCGATCTCGGCACTCCCGACTGGATCACCACGGGTGATGCATCGGGCGGCTAGCCCACACCGGGGCAACAGCCCCTCTTCCCCTCTCTGCCTTCGGAGGTCAACATGCCTGGGACGACCACGAACTCGAAACTCCTCGACTGGGTCGAGGAATGGGTGGCTGTGCTGAAGCCACAGGAGGTCCACTGGTGCGACGGTAGCGACGACGAAGCCGAGCACCTGACCAGACTAATGGTGGACCAAGGCACCCTCATCCCCCTCGACGATGCTCGTCGGCCGAACAGCTTCCTGGCCCGCTCCGACCCCGGCGACGTCGCCCGCGTCGAAGACCGCACGTTCATCTGCACCTCCGATCCGGCCGATGCAGGCTCGAACAACAACTGGCGCGACCCCGACGAGATGAAAGCCGAGATGCGGGCCCTGTTCGCCGGCTCGATGGCCGGTCGGACCATGTACGTGGTGCCCTTCTCCATGGGTCCGCTGGGCTCACCCATCGCCCACATCGGCGTGCAACTCACCGACTCGCCCTATGTCGCAGCCTCCATGCGGATCATGACCCGCATGGGCCAGGGCGCCCTCGACGTGCTCGGCGACGGCGAATGGGTCCCTTGTGTCCACTCACTCGGCGCTCCGCTGGCCGACGGCGAAGCCGACGTGGCGTGGCCCTGCGACGCAGAGAACAAGTTCATCGTCCACTTTCCAGAGAGCCGGGACATCTGGTCCTACGGCTCGGGCTACGGGGGCAACGCCCTGCTGGGGAAGAAGTGCTTCGCCCTGCGGATCGCCAGCACCATGGCCCGCGACGAAGGCTGGCTGGCCGAGCACATGCTGATCATCGGCGTGACCCCTCCGGGTGGCGAGACGCGCTACGTGGCTGCCGCCTTCCCCTCGGCCTGCGGTAAGACCAACATGGCAATGATGATCCCGAGCCTGCCCGGGTGGAAGGTCGAGACGGTCGGCGACGACATCGCCTGGATGAAGTTCGGCGACGACGGCCAGCTCTACGCGATCAACCCCGAAGCGGGTTTCTTCGGCGTTGCGCCTGGCACCGGCGAGGACACCAACCCGAACGCTCTTGCCACTCTGTCCGGCAACTGCGTGTTCACCAATGTCGCACAGACCGACGACGGTGACATCTGGTGGGAAGGCCTGACCGAAGAGCCGCCCGCCCGCCTGCTGGACTGGAAGGGCAATACCTGGACGCCCGAGTCCGACACGCCGGCCGCCCACCCCAACGCCCGGTTCACCGTGCCAGCCAGCCAGTGTCCCTCGATTGCCCCCTCGTGGGAGGACCCTCGCGGCGTGCCCATCTCGGCCATCCTCTTCGGCGGCCGCCGAGCGACAACGGTTCCCCTCGTCACCGAGGCCCTCGATTGGGAACACGGCGTGTTTCTCGGATCGGTCATGAGCTCGGAGAAGACCGCAGCAGCAGCCGGAGCCATCGGCCAGGTCCGCCGCGACCCCTTCGCGATGCTCCCCTTCTGCGGCTACAACTTCGGCGACTACTTCCAGCACTGGCTCGACATCGGGCGACGTGAGGGAGCCCGCCTGCCGAAGCTGTTCTACGTCAACTGGTTCCGCAAGGACGAGAACGGCCGCTTCATCTGGCCCGGCTTCGGCGACAATGCCCGCGTGCTCAAGTGGGTGCTCGAGCGGATCGACGGGGGCGGCGATGCCGACGAGACGGCGATCGGCCTCGTGCCGTCGCCCGGCTCGTTGGACGTCACAGGTCTCGAACTCACCGATCAAGAGCTCCGTGACCTAATCGAGGTGGACACCATTGCCTGGCGAGACGAAGTCGCCCTCATCGAAGCCCATTACGACGAGATCGGTGAGCGTCTTCCCGGTGAGATGCGCAATCAACTGGCCCGGCTCAGCGAGCGTCTGAGCGTCTGAGCGCCGGGCCTCGCCCACCAGTTGTCAGCCGGAGGCCAGGGCCTTCCACAACGTCCGGTAATTGGGCCATGCCAGCTCCGGCGTGCAATAGCCCTCGGCCTCGAGGATGTCCTGCAGGGCAGGAAGGTTTCGGAAGGGAACCCCTGAGTCGACGTGGTGTGCCAGGTGGTATCCGACGCCGTAGGGAACCAGGATGGCCCTGGCCAACCGCCCTTGACGCACGTGGTGAGCTGTCCGTCGCCGGTCCGTCGAACGGGTCATGCCGCCATGTTCGGCGATGGCCCGAAGACGATTGAGCACCTGGTAGACGGCGACGTACGGAAGCACCCATAGCCACAGGTACAACCAGGGGGCAGACCCCAGGGCGAACAGTGCGAACACGGCCACCTGTCCTCCGTAGAACCGGGCACTGTTAGGCAGATAGCGCCGCCGGAAGAGTCCGGTGAGCCGTGGTCGCAGGATCCGATAGGCGGAGACACCAGTGGCGTCGCGCACCAGCTTGCGTCGGAGGGAACGCCTCGTGATGGGGTACAGCGCATAGAGGAGGAAATCAGGCTCTTTCGGCCCGAACTCGTCCCGATGATGCTGGCTGTGTGCTCGGCGGTACGCATGGGTTCCCGTCCCGAATGCCAGCCAGCCGAAGAGGTTGATCCCGATGAGGTCGTTCCATCGCCGGTTGGAGAACAGCAGCCGATGGGCGCCCTCGTGATGCAGGATGAACATCCGATTCTGCAGCACCCCCATCACAGGGACGGCGACCACCACGCCAGACCAGTGACCGACGCGCGCCACGGCCGCCACCACCAGTACGGGAAGGGCGATCGACACGACGCAGCTCAAGGCATTCCGACGATCGGGAATGCGTCGCAGCTCCGCCCGCAGGTGACCTCGGGGCCGGCCATCGGGGCGGAGGCGCTCCGAACCGGGAAACTCGACGACGTCGGGACTCATCCCCCCGGTCATCGCGCCAACGAGCTCGTCATGACGGCGGGGCGGGGATGTCACGCACTCAACGTTAGGTCGCCCGCCACGGCGACCCAAGATTCAGCCCGGGCAGCGTCGCGGCGGCACCCTGCGACTACTGTCACTTCGATGAGCGACGATGGAGTCCCCGATGACGGCATCGGGATCGACCATTTCCGGCGCAGCACGGCCGATCGCTTTCTCGACAGCGATGGCAAGTTGGATGGGATCGCCGGATATCTGGGTCTCGCTCACGTCAGCTTCGAGCCCGGCGTGTTCGTCTGCGACATGCCCATTGCCGACCATCTGGTCACCATGATCGGCAACATCCACGGCGGATGTATCTCGGCCCTCATCGACCACTGCCTCGGTGTCGTGCTGTACCCCCACATGCCTCGGGGCTATTGGGCAGCTACGACTGAATTCAAGGTCAACCTGCTCGCCCCCGTGTCGACCGGCGTCTGTCGAGCGACAGCCACCATCATGAACATGACCCGGCGGACGGCCGTGGTGCGGATCGATGTAGAGAACGAGGGCCGCTTGGTCGCTGCTGCGCAGGGCACCTGCACGGTGCAACCGCCCCGGCGCTGAACAGGGTTCACAAACCGACGGGTTCGGAGATCGCCGCCGAGGGAATAGCGGGCCTGGTACCGAGCGTTGGGGGTGGTAACCGGCACCAGCCGGCGCCGAAGCAACGCAAGGAAGGCAACAATGTTGGTCCACGATCCGTTCCTGTCCACCATCGATCGATGGATGACCGGCCCCTCACATCGGCGGCCACACAACCTGCCGGTCGACGCAGTTCGTACTGATGACGGGATCGAACTCCGCTTCGACCTCCCCGGCGTCGCCATCGAGGACATCGATCTGACCGTCGAGGACGGCGTCCTCCGGTTGGCCGTTCGACGTGATGTCGAGGTCGACCAGGCAAACCTGGTCGCCCAGGAGCGCTGGCACGGGGAGTACAGCCGCAGCTTCCGCCTCGCCAAGGGCGTGGACACGGAGCAGCTGGCATCTTCCTACGCTGCAGGAGTGCTCACCGTGCGCATCCCCCACGCCGCAGTAGACCAGCCCCGACGGATTCCCGTGGAAGCCGAGGCCACGTCGCTCGCTGCGTGAGCCAGCCGGCCCTGCACCGGCCTGTCTCACGCCGTGCCATCCGGCCACAGCTGCGCTCACGAGTCGACGGTGGCCTCCCCCAGCAGGACAAGGGCTGCTCCGGCGCCAGTTGGCGCCGGAGCAATCCGAGCCACTCGTTGCGCGCCCAGCCCCACGGAGGGCCATGCTGCAGCGACACCACCGCTCGAGTGACAACCGTCGAGCTGCGCCTGGCTCGGTCAACTCGGCGTCAGCACCATGGCCCTGACGGCCAGTCCGGCGATGAACAGCCCGCCGAACCCGTACAGCAGCAGCACCCGGTCGCGTAGCTGCGACCGATAGCTGAACAGGATCGCCACCGTGATGGCGGCAACGGCCCCATACAACACATGGCGGTCTCCCGGCTCACGGTCAGTGTTCTGCATGAGCAGAACCCCGACCAGCACCTGCAGGCTGACCGCCACCTGAACCACGCCGGTGAACCACCACAGCGGGCGTCCTGCGAGGTGACGACGACGGTGGGCCAGCAATGCCCAGCCACCGGCCAGAGCGTTGCCGACCACCACGATCCATGCCACTACGACGTGGAGCGTGTACACCTCAGCGCGCCTGGTCGGCCAACAGGTTCACGAACATGACGAGGTTCTGGGCATCGGCATACCCGTTGGCCAAGCTCAACTCTGCAGGCCGCCTTGCCTCCTCGTCAGACATGGCGATCACATCCATGGCCCGCAGCAAGCCGACGGGTGCCCCCTGATCGACCAAGGCCTCGATATCTCGGGTCAGGTGACGACCGCGCATTCCTCGCTGTTGGAGCAACGAGCGTATGACGATCCGCAACAGCGCACAGGCGCTGGCCGGCGACGCGTCGGACACAGCTGCTGCCTCGTTGTAGAGCGGCACCAGATTCGCGGGAAGGTGCTCACTCGGGGGCGGTGTGAAGGTGCTCACCGGGCCGGGCCGGTCAATCGGCAACTACTTGACCGCACCGATGTCCCGCAGCTTCGCGATGTCGTCGGCATCGAAACCCGCCGCAGCCAGCACCCCGTCGGTGTCCGCACCGGCATGTGAGGGCGGCCCCTGGATTTGGGGGACGGTCCGATCGAACCGGGGAGACGGATTCGGCTGGACGACGCCGGCGAGTTCGGTGAAAAGATCGCGATGCACATTGTGTGGGTGTGCTGGCGCCTCTTCGAGGGTCAGTACCGGCGCAAAACACACATCGGTCGCATCCATGATCTCGCACCACTCGTCCCGGGTCTTGGTGGCGAACACCTCGGTGATGCGGGCCTTGAGATGAGGCCAGTCCTCCCGCACCAACTGCCGTGCGAATTCCTCGTCGCTGTCGAGGCCGGTCAAGCGCAAGAGCTCGGCGTAGAACTGCGGCTCGATCGAGCCGATGGAGATATAGCGCCCATCGGCACACTCGTACACGTCGTAGAAGTGGCTGCCGGTGTCGAGGAGGTTCGTCCCTCTCTCGTCGTTCCACACCCCCATGGCCCGCATGCTGTGGAACATAGCCATCAGGGTTGCTGCGCCATCGACCATGGCTGCATCCACCACCTGACCTTTCCCCGAACGCGCAGCCTCGATGAGGCCGCAGGCCATCCCGAAGGCAAGCAACATGCCACCCCCGCCGAAGTCGCCGACCAGATTGAGCGGCGGAACCGGCGCCTCGCCGTGTCGTCCGATCGGCTCGAGGGCCCCGGCCAGCGCGATGTAATTGATGTCGTGTCCTGCGGCGAGGGCATAGGGGCCCTCCTGGCCCCAGCCCGTCATCCGTCCGTAGACCAGGCGTGGGTTGCGGGCCAGGCACTCCTCGGGACCGAGTCCCAGTCGCTCCATCACCCCCGGCCGAAAGCCTTCGATCAGCCCGTCAGCAGTTTCGATCAGGCGAAGCACGGTTTCCACCCCATCGGGGTTCTTCAGATCGACACCGATCGACTTACGGCCCCTGGCCAGGACATCCACCGGCGGGGTCGCCGGGTCACCGCCCACCACGTTGGCAGCCCGGTCGATGCGGATGACCTCAGCTCCCATGTCCGACAGCATCATCCCGCAGAACGGTCCCGGGCCGATCCCCTGGAACTCGATGATCCGGATTCCCTCAAGTGGCCCCATGCGTGCCCTCCTCCTCGACGGGCCCAACGCTAGCTGCCAGGGCGGTCAACGGTAAGGCTGAGCCGTCTCGCACCCCAATGACACCGTCACCGACCTGCCCGCCAGCCGCCGACGCGATGTCAGCTCACCACAGGGTGCCCTCCACCCGTACACGCAGGTCATCGTCGTAGTCGTCGGCTGCGATCTCGCCCTTCGTGATCTGCTCCAGCATCTGACCGCAACTGGGGAGTGCCTCCCGGTCAGCTCGGCTGTCGGGATCCCACAAGCGCGACCGGAGCACGGCACGTGAGCACTGAAAGTAGGCGGCGTCCACTTCGATCTCCACCACGCAGCGGGGCACGTTGCCCTCCACGGCAAGGGCCGCCAAGACATCAGGCTCCACGGAGATCCGGGCCCGTCCGTTGACCCGCATCGACTCGTTGATGCCCGGAATCAAGAACAGCAGGGCGACGCGGGGATCCGCGACGATGTTGCGCAGACTGTCCAGACGATTGTTGCCCTTGCGATCGGCCAAGCGGAGATGGCGGGCATCGAGCACCGTCACCACCCCGGCCGCTTCGCCCCGGGGAGAGCAGTCGAGTCCCCCTTCCCCAACCGTCGCCAACACCATGAACGATGCCGCCGAGACGAACCGCTGGTAATCCTCCGAGAGGTGGTCGAGTTCCTTGAGCACCGAGGTCGGTCGGGGCTCGTCGTAGAGGGCCTCCAGCTGAGCGACCGTTCGGATCGCGTGGTCGGTCACCCCTTGGCTCCGACCAGGCGGGCGAACAATTCGGCGTAGGACCCCCACAGCGGTTCAGGGATGTCGTGCCCCATGTCGTCGAGGATCACGAGTTCGGCTCCTGCGATTGCTTCTGCGGTCGCTGCACCGCCACTGAGGTCGATGAGAGGGTCGAGCCGACCGTGGATCACCATGGTCGGTGCCACCACGTTGGCCAGAGCGGGGGTCCGGTTGCCCGCCGCTGTAATGGCCGCCAACTGGAAGGCCGTTCCCACGGGGTGGAAGCAGCGGTCGTGGGCGGCTTCCCCGAACGCCTGGCTGGCTACAGGGTCGTAGTACGAACCAGAGATCACCTCACGGCTGTGCACCCCATGGGCGATGGCTCCGTCCCGGTCCGTGGGAGGTGGAGTCGTCAAGACCTTCATTGCCTCCGGTGTGGCGCCGCCGACCTTCGGGTTCCCGGTGCTCGACATGACCGATGTGAGCGATGCGACCCTCTGGGGGTGCTCGGAGGCCACAGTCTGAACGATCATCCCACCCATCGACATGCCCCACAGATGGGCCTCGGATGCGGCCACCGCATCGAGCACCGCCACCACGTCGGAGGCCATGTCCGACAGGGTGTAGGGCACCATGGCCTCCCGATCCTGACGGTCGGCCCCGATGATCGCGGGAATCGAGGGCGGCTTGCCAGGCGTCTTCGTCGACAGGCCGACGTCGCGATTGTCGAAGCGGATCACCTGGAAACCCTGGTCGACGAACAGCCGACAGAACTCCGGTGGGAAGCTGATCAGCTGGCTACCCAGGCCGTTGACCAGCACCAGGGTGCCTTGGACCGGTTCGCCGAATGTCTCGTAGTACAGCTCGATCTCACCGTTGACGGCCCGTCCAGTTCCCGCAGCATCCATGGTCGAAGATTACGAGTTGGCGGGTCCTCCCGCCCCACGGTCAGAGCGCGATCAATCCAGATCGAGCGAGGCGGCCAGACGAACC
>JAYPWI010000006.1:97900-125149 GCA_038135065.1 Acidimicrobiales bacterium | reverse complement strand
CCACGCACATCGGCCAAGTTAGCCATCGCGCAGCTACTGTCGCCCCGTCATGGCATCACAGGGGTCCTCTGCTACACGATCGACGCGCATTCCCCTGCTCGTGGGCGGCCTGATGGGTCCGTTTGGTACCGGGATCCTTACCCCCATGATTCCCGAACTCAGGGATCACTTCGACTCGACGACGACGGCACTTGCCTGGGGGTTCACCCTGTACCTGGTGCCCTTCGCCGTCCTGATGACGGTCTCGGGCAGCCTGAGCGAGCGGTGGGGACGTCAGCGAACCGCGCGGATCACCTTCGCGGCCTACGGCGCCGTGACCCTGCTCACTGTGTTGTCGCCCAACCTGTTCGTCTTTTGCTTGGCTCGCGCAGTAGCTGGCTCCCTGAACGCCTTCTTCACCCCGATCCTGTTGGCCGCCCTGGCGGATATCACGCCACCCGACCGTCTTGGTGCCGCCGTTGGCGCCTATTCGTCGTTCCAGTCGTTGGGCGCCCTGCTGGCCCCGCTGGTCGGGGGGTTGGCGGCCGATGTGGATTGGCGTCTGGCCTTCGTTGTCGTAGCCGTTGTCTCGTGTGCCATGGCCACCGTTCCGGTGCCCGGAGATGCCGATCGGCTCACCCAGCTGCGCCTGCGACCGCTCCTCGCCCGGCCAACGATGTTGCTCGCCGGCGCCTCTTTCGCGGCTGCTCTCGGACCTCTCGGGGTCGCCGTGGTGGTGGGGCTCATGGCCCGTGACGGTCTGGGACTCTCTGGGTCGGTGGCTGGCATGTTGTTGCTCGCCGGTCCAGCTGGGGCCACCGCTGCCGGGCGCCCATGGGGTCATGTGCTCGACCGGATCGGAGGACGACGGGCTGGCGTCACCGCGCTGTTGATCGCGGCCGGGCTGGTTGCCGTCATGGCTGGGGCTCGGACGGCTCTTCTGCTCACCGTGACCTGGTTCTTGGCTGGCTGTGGCACAAATCTCGTCGTCGTGAGCATCCAGTCCTTGGCTAGTGGCGTGCAGACGACCCATCGGGCAGGGGTGATCTCCTTCGTGCTCGCCCATCGGTTCCTGGGGCAAGCGGTGGGAGCCGTGGTCTGGATGCCCGTGTTCGGCGTATCGGCGGTGGCGGCCTTCCTCGGTAGTGCGGGAGTCGGCCTGTTGGCGGTGGTCCTCGTCGTGGCGTCCGGCTTGGGGCGGCGGGCAGGTTCCCAGCACCGCTGATCAGCGCGAGAGGGTTGCTACGGCGTGGGTCGAACGGCGGATCGGCTACTCGATCGGCTACTCGATCGGCCGGTCAGAAGGTGTCCATCCACGCGGCGATGGCCGCCCCGATCTCGTCAGGACTGTCCTCCTGCAGGAAGTGGTTGCCCGGAACGACCACCTCGGTCTGTTCCGGCCACTCACGGCAGTACTCCAGGACCGAACCCCACAGCAGAGCCCCCGGCTCGGCCGTGATCAGCAATTTGGGAACGGGGGAAGTGCTGAGCCAAGAGGCGTAGTCGGTGACGATGGCCGTCACATCGTCCGGCTCTCCATCGATGGGGATCTGGCGTGGCCATGTCAGGGTGGGGCGGCGATGCCGAGGTTCGACGAAGGGGCGGCGGTACTCGTTCATCTCCGCTTCTGTCAGGTCGCGGAGGATGGAACCTGGCAGGACGGCTTCGACGAAAAGGTTCCGATCGATGACCATCGCTTCACCAGCGGGGCTGCGAAAACCCTCGAAGATGGGTCGGGCTGCCGGTGGGAACTCGTCCCAGGTGAACGGTCGAACGATGGCCTCCATGTAGCAGATGCCGGCGACCCGGTCCCGATGACGGTTGGCCCAGTCGAATCCCAGGGCGGAACCCCAGTCATGCACCACGAGGGTGATGCGGTCGCCGAGGTCCAACGCGTCGAGCAGACCGTCGAGGTACTCCCGGTGTTCGACGAAGGTGTAGCGATCCGGCGCGGGGTCCGTGAGTTTCGCCGAGTCACCATGACCGAGCAGGTCCGGGGCGATACAGCGGGCCCGGGGTGATACGTGCGGGATGACATTGCGCCAGAGATACGACGAGGTCGGGTTGCCGTGGAGGAAGACCACGGGATCTCCCGTTCCCGCTTCGTGGTAGGCCATCGAATGGCCGTTCACGTCGAGGAAGGACTTGCTGAGGGGTTGGGCGGACATCGCTAGCTCCGAGCCGATCGAGGGTCAGTCCCAACCTAGGGCCCCAATGCCTGCGTCAGGGTTTGGCGAACGCGGCATCGGACCCGTCGTCGGCGAGATCGGCGGGGTATACCTCAGCGAAGACGGCCTTCATCTCGTCGTAGGGGAACTCGTCGTACGAGCCCCGCTGATGCACGTACTCCATGTGCCGATTGCCCTTCTTGTCGAATTCATGGAACAGGGCATCGTTGTAACCGTCGAATTCGAGTGGCTTGGTGTCGAATCGCTCGCACATCTCGAGGTTGAATGCCGGCGATGCCTTGACCCATGTGCCGTCGAGCAGGAACTCGCTGAAGCCGTGGAACACGAAGAGGTCGGTTCCCATCTTCTCGCGAAGCTTTTCGCTCTGGAGATGGTTGCGGACATCGGCGAAACCCAGGCGGGCCTGGATACCCACGGCTCTGGCGCACGCCGTGAGAAGGATCGATTTCGGGACACACCAGTTCCGGTCGGTGGCCACCACCTGACTGGCTTTGAACGATGCCCGCTCCCCGTCGTCGGCGTAGGGGTCGTACCAAAAGCCGTCTCGAATCGCGTAGAACAGCTTGACCGCCTGCTCGCGAGGGTCGGTGGTCGTGCCCACCACCTCGGCTGCGTAGGACTGCACGTCAGGGTGTTCGTGGTCGATGAATTCCGTCGATGCCAGCCAGGGATCCGTGGTGTCGCTCACACGACGGACCCTAGCCAAAAACGGTGAACGGTCCCGGGGGAGCCGGGTCAGGAGAAGACGACACCGACGGTCAGCGAGACCATGTGGCAGACCGATCCGTCGCACGAGTACGCGTAGGTGACGACCTTCGAGCACGTAGCTGTCGCCCCAGCGATCGTTGCGACGAAGGTGGAGTTCTTCCCTGTGTGGGACACCGTGACCCCGAGGGTTCCTCCCCCACATGCCAGCGATGTCGCCTGCGGACTCGGGGACTGGCCAGGGTCGATTTTCACCCGGACCGAGTTCGTGGTCGTGCAGCTTGCGTCACCGGGGACGCCGTCGGCCGGATCGTTCGCCCCGTTGCCGTTGCCGTTGCCGTTGCCGTTGCCGTTCCCGTTGCCGCCACCGTGATTGTCATTGTGGGTGCTCGAGTTGACTTGGCCACCGGAAGAGAGCGAGGTGACGCAGTACAGGGTGAGGGCAACTGATGACGTTGGCAAGGGAGCTGCGGTGGTCGTGGTAGTCGTGGTGGTCGTCGCAGGCGGTGGGTCCACGGGAGCACCGGTGGGCGGCGGGGCCACTGTCGTCGTGGGCTGGGGTGTCGTGGTGGTGGAGGGTGTCGTGGTGGTGGGTGTCGAGGTCGTCGTCGTGGCAAGTGCCACGGGGGCGGGGGTTGCCGGTTCGCGGGCCGTTGCCGATCCGCTCTGCCCACCGCCACCGGAATCCTCACTGGTGAAGGCGAGCCCGAGGCTTTCGATGACACCGACACCGGTGGATCCGTAGGAGATGTTCTCGACAACGGGGGATCCCGGGGCGCCTGGAAGTGCCATCTGTCGGAGCAGGGGGTCGACAATGGGCAGATTCGGGGCCACGGATCCTGCCGCTGCGATGGCGACCGTTGCCGTTGCCGTGGTTACCGTCGAGCCGAGATTGGAGATCATCATCGGGAACTCACTGATGACCCCCAAGAAGCCGGGGAGCCGACGTCGGCGGGCCAAGCCGGCCTCGAGGAAGGCTCGCACCACCGTTGGATCGAATTGCGATCCTGCATTACGAGCCAGCTCTTGCCGAGCGGCTTCCTCCGACAGGGGTTTCTTGTATGAACGGGAGGAGGTCATCACGTCGTACGCGTCGGCCACCGCGACAATGCGGCCTGCGAGAGAAATGTCGTTCCCTGCGAGACCCTGCGGGTACCCGTTCCCATCCCAACGCTCGTGATGATCGGTGGCAGCGCGCACCCAGGGGCCTAACCAAGCCCCGAAACCGACCAGCAATGGCTCTGCCTTCGCCGGGTGCTGACGGATCTGCTGCCAACCGTCCTCATCTGGTCGCCCAGGGGCGTTGAGCACGGCTGGGTCGACATAGAGCTTGCCCACGTCGTGGAGCAGGGCGCCCCAGTGCAGTTTGTTGCGCTCGTCGTCGGACAATTCGAGCGCCTCACCGATCACGTCGCTGTAGGCCCTGACCCGCTCGCTGTGTCCCCGGGTACGTCGGTCATGGGAGCTGAGTTGTGCGATGAGACCTACGAGCTCACGCGCCTGTTCCCCGGGCATGGGGAGTTCGCCCGCCTGTTCGGGGTCTTCCAGGCGTCGCTCGAGATCACGCACGCTGTGGCTGCGGAGGGCTGCCGAGAACCTCGACGGCGCTGCGTCGGGGAAGACGAGTCGCATGTTCAGCAGGGAAGCCAGCGGGGTGAGACGCCGGAGCCAGCGGGACGCAGAGTGGAATCCGATCCACGAGGCCAGAAACAGACCCACCAGCCAGGGCAGGCGGGCCAGCCACAGTGCTGGAAACGCGATGAGGGCACCGTAGAAGCGGGCAACGAGGGTGCCGAGGATCAGCGGGCCGATGGCAATGAGAGCTCGCAGCGAGAATGCCGACAGGCGTCGGGCCTGCCACTCCTGGCCTTCGAAGTCGGCAGCGTTCGTCGAGGCCGAACTCTCCGCAGCGGTGGCAGTCACACCCTCCTATCGACCACTGACCTGGTCGGGCTGAGGAATGGCGGCGAGATCAGGTTCGGGATCAGTCCTCGACGCGCAGTGCGTCGAGCTCGCTGATGGCGATGTCGAGGCTTGTTCCCTGTCGACCGTCCGAGCGGGCGTCGGCGACCAATCCATTGAGCGCGTCGCCGAGCTCGGCTGGGCACCGCCCGATGACGTCGAGGGTGCCGTCGGTTCGTTCGAGGAGAAGCACAGGGGTGAACCACATTCCGTAGTAGCCGTCCTCGGTCAGGGGCAGGGCAACAGCTTGGAGGCCAGCTTGGTTGTATCCCATCCAACGCTCGACCACTTCCACGAAGGTGAACAGCGGTCGATCGACCTCGGCCTCGAACCACTCGGGAGTCTCTGCGCTGGGTCCTGCGACCGTCCTCTGGAGGCTGTTGTCAGGGAGAGCGAGGAAGCGCCAGCCGCCGGGATGTGGCCCACCGTCTGCGAGGAGGCCCTGGGCCCCTCCGTTGACCAGCACCCATGTACTGGTGTCAGAGGGAATGCCGAGAAAACGGTCATGCAGATCAACCCCGTCGCAGTCGGTGGCCGACCATGCCGGTGGATTGCTGGATCCGGATCGATGACCAGCGGGTGGGCTTGCTGGCCGGCTGGCCGGCAGCGCGATGGTTTGGCCGGCGTTCGAAGACTCAGCCCGGGTGCCCTGCTCGCCCGCGCCCCCGAAGTTCGGGGCATCTGCACCGGACGAGCAGGCGCTGGCCCCGACGACCATGCACATGGCAACGGCGAGGCGAGTGAGAGAAGAGTTCCAGTGTTTCAGTCGTGGCCGCGGGGTATCCACCGTGGTTCCTCTCCAAGGCTCGCTTCCGCCGGAGGAGTACCCTCTGGCTCCACTCTGTGTCGGCTGCTTTCCTGCGCAGACGAGGTTTTGCCGATGAACGACCGCCTTGATCCCTGGCCTTCGGAACCAGACGTGGGAGCAGGGGACGCACACGACCACACGGCCAGGGAGATTGCCCACTTGATGGCGTCACAGGGGCGCTTCACCCTGGAAGAACGTCGCCGCATCCTTGGCATTCTGCTGCCTCCGCAGACCCGTCAACTGGTCACCCGGTTCTTCATCATGCTGGCGTTGTCGGTTGCCGTCGCTGTGATGGGTCTGACGGCGAACTCTGCTGCGGTGGTGATCGGCGCAATGCTGATCGCTCCCTTGATGACCCCGATCCTCACCCTTGCTGCAGCGGTCGGCCTCGGTCTACCCCAGCGGGCCGTGCAGGCAGGCTTCCTCTTGGGGGTCGGTTCGGTCGGTTCGGTGGGCTTCGCCTGGCTACTTGCCTCGATGTTGCCCGAGGTCGACATCGGTCTGGAGATCCTGGGTCGGACGAGTCCTGATGTCAGAGACCTCGTCGTTGCGGTTGCGGCTGGCGCGGCGGGGGCGTACGCGACTGCCCGGGAAGACATCAGCGCAGCCCTGCCCGGGGTTGCTGTCGCAGTGGCCCTTGTGCCGCCGTTGGCCACGGTCGGCGTGGTGCTCGAGCAGGGTCGGACCGATCTGGCCGAGGGGGCTCTGCTGCTCTTTTCTGTGAATCTCTTTGCGATCTTCGCCAGCGCGGTGGGCGTCTTTTTCTTGACCGGTGTGGTGCCGACGATACGTCTGTGTCTGCGCAGCCCACGGCTGTCCCTCACCGTCGTCGCTGGGTTCGTCGCCATGCTGGCCCTTTCGATTCCTCTCACCGCCAGGTCGGTTGCCGCTGCGCGTGACGCCCAGGTCCGCGACGACATCCGGGCCGAGGTGGACCGCTGGACGATGGGCACCGATCTCGAGGTCGAGGATCTGTCAGTGCTCGGTGATGTGGTCACCGTGGCCCTCGTCGGATCCGATGCCCCACCGGAGGCATTCGTCCTCGCCCAGGGACTCGTCGAGGAGATCGGCCCCGATGTGGAGGTGGTCGTGCGGTGGGCTCAGCGGGCGCAGGGACGGGCCAGGGCAGATTCCCCCCCGGCCTTTCAAGGCGACCCGGTTGCTGCTGCGGAGGGCCCGGTACGGGCCTGGCTGGATCGCGCGGGGGCCGACGGGGTGCTCTATGAACTCCTCGATCTGTCTGTCGGTCAGGACGGTCAGGTGGAGGTAGTGGTCGGGGGCTCCCAGCCACCACCGCCGTCGGCCACCCTGGCCGACGAGGTGGCGGTGGAACTCGGCGGCGAGATCAGCCTCACGGTGAGATGGGTCCAGCAGTTGGCCATCGCCGGGCAAGGTGAGTCGGACCAGCAACGCATCGGGCGACTCGTCGAATCCTGGGCGGGCGCTCGAAGCTCGGTGCGGATTCTGTCGGTACATGTCCGAGGGGGAGTGGCCGTGATCGATCTCGCAGTCGACGGTTCACCGCGGGGTCTCGATGTGCTCGATCGTCTCGTTCGGCGTGACCTCGGAGATGGGGCAGGTGTCGACGTGAGAGCGGTTCCCCTGTCGTCGCTCGAGCCTCTCCCGGACCCACTGCTGGTTCCCCTCGTCGAATAGAGGGTGGCATCACCTCAGGGCTGCGCGGAGATTCGCAGGGGGAACGAGACGCCGATCCCCCCCTCGGTCCAACCCGTCAGCAGCAGGAGCCCACCGAAATCTTCGTCGGCAAATTGCATGGCCACGTGCTGCGCCGAACCGGCGGCCACCCGAGATGACCCCCATGCGCCGTCGGCCTCCAGGGCAGGTCCGCCATTGGATGGCCGGTAGGTCGCAGCGAATGGAAACACTTCGACCTCACCCTGACCGCCATTGTCGATCTCGATTGTCACGATCAATGTGGCGCTGGCTGGTGAACGGTACGCAGAAACCTGCTCGACGGTGATCCGCTCACTGGTCACCACTGTCCCTCGGCCGGCAACCCGATCGGTGATCGCTGTGCCAGCGATCGAGAAGTCGCTGACCCGTCCCTCGTCATCGGTGTCGACGTCGTCGTACACGACACAGTCGACGTTCTGTTCGGGACCTGCCGGAGTGTGGCAGAGACGGGTCTGGCTGCTGGACCTCGTCACCTGAGCGGGGGTGCCGTCCCCGAGGACAGATCGCATGGCCATGAGGTGACGGGCGTAGAGGTCAGCGGGAGACCCAGGGCTGGCAGCGGCGACCATGGCAGTTCCACCGGCTTCGCTCTGCGCGGCGAGGCCGGCGAAGAACCGATCCACAACGTTGCCCGAGGCCCCCGGAGTAGATGTCGTCGGCGGAGGCAGGGTGGAGCTGGTGATCGGTGATACGGATGGTTCGTCGCTACGACAGCCGGCAACTACCAGTACAGCCACCAGGGCGAGCGGACCCCACCATGCACGCCGCCGAGCGCTGCGTCGGGCGGGCGATGGCAGGCCGCAGGGTTGGCGGGGGGCCAGCCCCGCCCGGTGACGGGGCCCGTTCATCAGCCGAACGCGGTGCCTGCTGCATCGATGACGGCAACAAGGACAGCTGCCTCGTTGTCGTCGAGCACCGAGTAGGGGGCGACGAGTAGCTGATCAGTGAGGGCCTCGGCTGCGTCCCACTGAGCCCGCTCTTCGGACGTCGGCTCGACACCAGCGGGCCATCCGAAGGTCTCGACGTCGTCGGGCCGCTTGATGCGGTGGGCGGCCTCGGCCCGCAGGCCTTGGGCGGCCAACGCGAGGAGGTGCACACTGCCCCGAAGTTCGCGGAGGACGACGATGTTCTGGTACGCCCGACCCGCTGGGTCGTCGGTCTTGGGTTCGGCGGCGACCGCAGCGAACAGAGCGAGGGCCGACCGATCGACGGCTGCGATCACCTTTTCGGCAGCTGCGTTGAAGGCGTCGAGGTCGTCGATTCCCGACAGCTTGGCGGCGCCCAACGCGGCTGCGCACTCCATGTGGAGGGCGCCGGCATCTCGAGGTGACATGACCTCTTTGGCGGATGTCCAGATCTTGGACACCAGACCGGGGCTGAAGTAGCCGAACGCCGAGACGATGACGTCCGACTCCACGTCACCCAGCGGGCCGCCTCGCCCGAGCATGTACATGCGGAATCCATCTAGCCCGGCCGCCTTACCCCGGGCCAGGGTGTCGGGGTGGAAGTAGAAGGCCGCTCCCACGGAGCCGACGGTGGCTGAGGTCTGCTGGACCACTTCGAGAGGTGTCATGGCCCCGAACAGTAGTGTGCGGTCCCATGAAGATCGGGCTGTTCCACATCAACACCAATGCCCTGGCTGAACCTGACGCCATGGCCCGGGCTGCCGTCGCCGCCGAAGCGGCCGGGTTCGAGTCGTTGTGGACGGCCGAGCACGTGGTGTTGCCCGATCCCCAGGTGCCGCCGTCCCCGATGCCCCCTGATGGCCGGCTGCTCGACCCAGCCGTGGCCCTGGCCTTCGCCGCGGCCCACACCACCGACATCAAGCTGGGCACGGGCATCATCATCCTCCCGCAGCGCAACCCCCTGGTCCTGGCCAAGGAGTTGGCCAGCGTCGACGTGCTGTCCAAGGGTCGACTCATCTTCGGCGTCGGCGTCGGCTACCTGGGTCCCGAGTTCGATGCGTTGGGCATCCCCATGGAGGATCGGGCCAGGCGTTCGGTCGAGTACATCGAGGCGATGCGGGCCATCTGGAGCATGGATGACCCCCACTACGAGGGCACCTATGTGTCCTTCTCGGGTGTGCAGGCTCACCCTCGACCGGTCCAGCAGCCGGGCCCCCCGGTGGTGATGGGCGGCCACAGCCCTCCTGCCTTCCGGCGTTCGGTCACCCTCTGCGAGGGGTGGTACGGCTTCGCTCTCGACCTCGAGGCCACCCAGCGGTGCCTCACAGGCCTCGAGGAGGAGGCGAGTCGCCATGAACGGGCGCCCGAGCTGGGCCGACTGGAGATCTCGGTGACCCCCCGCATGCGACCCTCCCCCGAGATGGTCGAACAGTACGAGGCGCTCGGCGTCGACCGTCTGGTGCTGCTCCCCAACGGTTCGACGGTCGACGAGATCCTTGCCTTCATCGACCACATCGGGTCGACCATCCTGTCGTGAGACGCAGCGATCGGTTCTGACCTCGAGGGCGAGGGCACTACCGTTCGGCCTCATGGCACAACCGCTCGAAGGAATCAGGGTCGTCGAGCTTGCCGCGGGGATCGCCGGGTCCTACACGGGCAAGTTGCTGGCCGACTACGGGGCCGACGTCATCAAGGTCGAGCCCCCCGAGGGCGACCGGGTTCGTGGTCTGGGACCGTTCCCCGATTCGGGTCCCGATCCCGAGACGGGTGCCCTGCACCTGCACCTGAACACCAACAAGCGATCCGTCGTCGGGGGGGCTTCGGATGCGGTCGTTTCGCGACTGATCAGGGGAGCCGACGTCGTGCTGCAGTCCGAGCCGATCCCCGCTCCGGCCCAACTGCGGGCCGATCATCCCCACCTGGTGGTCGTGACGGTGACTGCCTTCGGTCTCGAGGGGCCGCTGGCTGGATGGAGGGGCGAAGAGATCGTCCACTACGCCTACGGCGGACCGATGTCGGCCACGGGCAACCCCGATCGTGAGCCGGTGAAGATGGGGGGCGACCTCGGTCACTACCAGTGCGGAACCATCGGTGCCGTCGCCGTTCTGGCCGCTCTGGCCCGGCGGGACCGCTCCGGAGTGGGCACCCACGTCGACCTCAGCAACGTGGACACCCAGGTGGCATCGATCGATCGCCGGATGACCTACCTGCTGTACGGGGCCTACCGGGGGGAGAACGCTCCCCGTCAGGGCGGTGGCACGGTGTCGGCACTGCCCAACGGCTGCCGCCCCTGTGGGGACGGCCATGTGCAGGTCAGCACCCTGTTGAACTGGATTCCCCGGATGCTCGACACCATGCAGGATCCCGACATGTCGGCCCTGTTCGACGATCCCATGTGGCTGTTCAGCGAGACCCACCCCGACCTCGCCGACGGCCAGTTGTTGCAGTGGACTCTCACCCGCAGTCGTCAGGCGGCCATGGAGGAGGCCCAAGCCAAGGGCTGGCCGGTGACCGCCGTCAACCGCCCGATCGACCTTCTCGAGGACCAGCACTTCGTGGAGCGAGGGTTCTTCGTCGACGTCGAACACCCTGCTGCCGGCCGGGTCCGCCAAGCGGGCAGCCCGATTCGGATGAACGACGGCTGGGCCCTGACCCGGCCCGCCCCCCTGCTGGGACAGCACACCGCAGAGGTGGTGGGGGAGGAGGAACGCACCCCCGACGTTCCCGCAGCCGTCTCGTCGCCCACCGATCTGCCCCTGCAGGGGGTGCGGGTGCTGGACATGACCGTGGTGTGGGCAGGTCCCTACGCAACCCAACTGCTCGGCGACCTGGGTGCCGACATCGTCAGGGTCGACAATCCCTGGATCTTCCCGTCGGCCACCCGAGGGGTGATGGCCCGGCCGCCCAAGGAGCTGATCGCTGAGATCGGGGGCATTTTCGGGGGCTACCCCGACGCTGATCCCGGTGAGCGTCCGTGGAATCGGATGGCCTTGTTCAACGCCCATGCCCGTAACAAGCGGTCGGTCACCCTCGACCTGCGGAAGGAATCGGGACGGGAGGCGTTCCTTCGGTTGGCGGCCACCTGCGATGTCATGGTGGAGAACAACTCGGTCGACCTGGTCGACAAGCTGGGCGTCGGTTGGGAGGACCTCCACGCGGTCAACCCCCGGCTGATTCTGGTGCGCATGCCGTCGGTCGGTCTCACGGGCCCGTACCGGGGCTTCCTGGGGTTCGGGGTGAACTTCGAGGCGCTGTGCGGGCTGGGGTCGCTGCGCGGCTACCTCGACGCTGACCTGAGTGAGAACGAGGCGGTGTTCCACATGGATGCCGCGTCGGGGTCGGCGGGAGCATTCGCAGTACTGGCTGCCCTTCGACGGCGCGAGCGAACCGGGGTCGGGGAGCTGATCGAGCTCTCGCAGTCGGAGAACATGCTCAACCACATCGGCGAGTTGTTGATCGACGCGGGCCGTACGGGTGCCGTGCACGGACCGTTGGGCAACCGCCACCGGGTCCACGCCCCGCAGGGCTGTTATCCGTGCCAAGGCGACGACCAATGGGTCGTTGTCTCGGTGACGAACGACGAGGAGTGGTCGGCCCTGGGCCGAGTCCTGGGCAACCCCGAGTGGGCGTCAGAGGACGCCCTCGGCACGGTGGAAGGCCGGCGAGCGGCCCATGATCAGATCGACCAGGGCGTGGCGGCCTGGACATCGGGGCGCACGGCCCGTGAGGCGGCTGAATTGTTGCAGGCCGCCGGGGTCCCGGCAGCCCCCGTCCTGCACGAACTGGAGTCGCTGATCGATCCGCACCTTCGGGCTCGGGGTCTGTTCGGCCCCAACGGGAACGATGACACGGGTACCTACGACCACCCCACCCACGTGTGGCGCTGGGATGGACCGCCCCTGCGGTTCGACCGGTTGCCGACCCTGGGTCAGCACAACCGGGAGGTGTTCGTCGACCTCGTCGGCATGTCCGATGATGAATACGACGCCCTCGGCGCCGACGGTCACCTGCACACGGCGTACCTGACACCCGACGGCACCCCGATGTAGACGTGATGGGGCGAGGTTTCGAGGCGTCGGTCAGGGCCGGTCGAGGGTGAACTGCTCGCGGGTCGTGGTGTAGCCCATGCCAGCCAACCGACCCAGGGCATCGAGGGCCACCGGGTCGATTCGGGTGCCGTCCAGGACGTCGTCGGCCACGTGGAGGGCTACCACCTCCCCGAAGATCACTACGTGATACGGATCGGACTCGCCGAGTGTGACCTCGTTGATGACTCGGCACTCCAGCACGGCCTTGGCCTCGGCCACTCCGGGGGCGTCGACGGTCCCGAACTCCTCGACGGTCAGGCCGGCTCGTTGGAACTCGTCCACATCGGGAGGAACCTCGGCTGCGGTCTCGTTCATGGCCACCGACAGGTCGTGATCGACGAGGTTGGTGGTGAACACCCCGCTGGAGCGAGCATTGGACAGGCTGTCCTTGACGTAGCCGCCGTTCACTCCGGTGGAAAAGAGCACGACGGGGGGATTGCTGGCAACGGCGTTGAAGAACGAATACGGGGCCAGGTTGGGGACTCGGTCCGCGCCGTAGGTGCCGATCCACCCGATGGGTCGGGGAACGACGAGGCCCGTCATGAGCTTGTATCGGTCGACGTGGTCGAGTTCGTCGACCTTGAAGGTGGTTCGCTGCACGACACCAGCTTGCCCCGCAGGCTCGGGGTCGGCCAATGGAAGTCGGGACGACTCAGTACAGCTCGTTGCCCCCGGCCCACGACGCGAAGCGGATTTCCATGTCCTCGAGGGTCTCGTCGGGTGCCGCCTGATCAGCCAGACACTGGGCATAGGTAGCCAACCCGTCGATGTCGGGCCAGCGTTCGGGGGACCACAGACCCGACCTGATCATGGACTTGCCGCAGTGGAACATGGCCTCGTCGACGGTGACGACCAGGGCCATTCGCGGGGCTCGTCCACGTTCGGCCAGGGTGTCGAGCAGATCCGGCCGGCGGGTGATCGTCGCGCTGCCACCGACCCGCACGATCTCTTCGCGACCGGGCACGAAAAAGGCCAGGGCGACCCTCGGGTTGTCGATCACGTTGCGGAACGTGTCGAAGCGGCGATTGCCCGGGCGGTCGGGAATGACCAGGGTGCGGTCGTCGAGGACGGTGACGAAGCCGGGGGGATCTCCCTTGGGTGACAGGTCGAGCCGACCATCGGCGCCGACGCTTCCGATCACGATGAACGGGCTGCGCTCGATCCAACGCCTGCAGTGGGCGTCGAGCCGGTCCAACTGCTTGGTGACCTGGGCCGCCCGGGGCGGTTCGAACAGGGCATCGAGCTGTGCGTGGGTATCGATCCGGTACGGATCAGGGTCGGAATCCGGTGGACTCCCTGCTGACACGGCGAATCAGCCGGCCGGGCGGAAGCGGACGAGGGCGGGTCCGTCTTCAGTCGGGTGGAACACGGCCTCGACCCGGTCGCCGATGGCGATCTCGTCGGGGTCGCAGTCCACGATGTTGGTCATCAGCCGCGGCCCTTCGTCGAGCTCCACATATGCCAGGACGAAGGGCGCGGCGCCGCCCCAGCGACCGGGCATTCGACGGGTGGTCGTGCAGCTGTAGATGGTCCCTTGGCCCGAGGCCTCGAACCACTCGATGTCGGTGCCGTGGCAATCGGGGCAGATCTCCCGCGGGTACCAGATGACCAGGCCACAGGATCTGCAACGGGGCAGTTCGAGTCGGTTCTCGGTTGTTGCGTCCCAGAACCGCTGGTTCTCGCTGCTGGGGCGGGGTGACGGGTTCGGCAGGCTCACAACGACCTCCCCATGATCACGGTGGAACTTCCCATCCTGGTGGCCAGGCTCCCTCCGGTGCCGTGGGCCAAGGCGAGCTCACAGTCGGCGACCTGCACGGCCGGGTTCGCTTCGCCACGGAGTTGCCGCACCGCTTCGATGACCTTGGTCATACCGCCCCGGTTGGCCGGGTGGTTGTTGCACAACCCACCCCCGTCGGTGTTGAACGGCAGGCGGCCACCATCGGCTCGCAGATTGCCCTCGGCCACGAAGCGGCCACCGGCCCCCTTGTCGCAGAAGCCCAGGTCTTCCAGGGTGATGACCACGGTGATGGTGAAGCTGTCGTAGATGGACACGTAATCGATGTCCGAAGGCGTCAACCCGGCCTCGGCAAAGGCGAGGGGACCCGAGCGGCTGGCTCCGGTGTGGGTCAGGTCGATCCGGCCGTTCACCGTGTGTTTGACCGCAGTGCCCGTGCCCAGGACGGGGATGCAGTGACGGTCGAGGTCGGCTGCCACCTCGGGGGCGACCATGACCAGGGCACCTCCCCCGTCGGTGATCACGCAGCAGTCGAGGCGATGGAGGGGGTCACTGATGACCGGTGAGGCCAGCACCTCCTCCACGGTGACCTGATCTTGAAGGAAGGCGTGGGGGTTGTGGGATGCATGGATCGAGGCCGCTACTTTCACCTCGGCCAACTGCTCGGACGTCGTGCCGAACTCGTACATGTGGCGTGCTGCAGCCAGGGCGTAGCCCCCGGGAACCGACATGCCGAACTGGTTCTCGAACCCGGCCTCGGGGGCACCGCCGGCTCGTGCGCTGCCCCCCGGCGCTGCCCCTCCGGTACGGGGCTTGCCGGCCAGGGTGATCAGGGCCACCTTCACCTGGCCGGCGGCGATGGCGGCCGCCGCATGCTGGATGTGGACCAGGTAGCTGCTGCCCCCGGTCTCGGTGTCGTCCACGTAGGTGAGGTCGAGCCCCAGGTAGTCGGCCATCGACAGGTTGCCGAAACCGGGCGCGTCGCCTGCCGAGTAGTAGGCATCGACGTCGCTCCAATCGAGCCCGGCATCGGCCAGCGCTCCGGCGGCGACATCGAAATGGATCTGGGGCAGGGTGCGGTCGGGCAGTTCCCGACCGGGATGCTCATAGGCCCCGGCGATGAGGCTTGCTCCGCGAATGGTCACCCGGCGAACCTAACCCGTCAGCGGGCTAGCGTGCGGCCCCGATGGCCCCGAACCCTCACCGCCACCGCTGGTGGATGCTCGGATCGCTGTGGACGCTCTATGCCTCGTTCGGTCTGGTCGCCGGCTCGCTGGCCCCGTTGCTCGAACGGGTCAGGGTCGATCTGGGAATGTCGAGATCGGCCATCGGGGCCGCTCTGGGTGCGTGGCCCTTCGTCTATCTGTTCGTGGCCATCGGGGCAGGCAAGGTGCTGGACCGGGTCGGGCTGCGGTGGGGCCTCGTTCTGGGGATCGTGGGGATCGCCGGGTCAGCCTTCGGGCGGGCCATGGCCCAGGGGCCCCTGTCGCTGTGGCTGGCCGTCGCCCTGTTCGGGTTGGGAGGTCCCTTCATCTCGGTCGGGGCTCCCAAACTCGTCGCCGAATGGTTCGACGAGTCGGCCCGCGGTCGGGCGGTCGGTATCTACTCCACCGCTTCCTCGTCGGGAGCCGTGGTCGCCCTGGCCGTGGCCGGGCCGCTGCGCTCTGGCTTGGGTAGTTGGCGGTGGGTGTTGGTGCTGTTCGGGGTTGTCGCCGTTGTCGCCGGGATCGGGTGGGCGTGGGTCGCCCGGGTGCGGGCTCCCACCACGACGACGATCCCCGAGAGCCGTCCCGCCTTGGGACTGCTGGCCGACCACTCGGTCCGGTGGGTGATGGTCATGGCCATCGGTGTCTTCTTCCTCGGGCATGCCATCGGTGGGTGGATGCCCGAGATGTTGCGAACGTCAGGGTGGTCCGAGACGGGAGCCGGTCTGGTGATGGCGGCCGGGGTGGGGTGCGGCATCGTGGGATCGATCCTCTTGCCGGCCATGATCCCCCCGGAGCGTCGGGGACTGGTCATGAGCCTGCTCCTGGTGTTGTTGGCGGTCGTGTTGTGGCCCCTGCTGGGCGAGGCGCGCCTGGCTCATGCTGCGGTCGCCCCGGTCATCGGCACGGCGCGGGTCCTCCTCGTTCCCATGGCCATGCTGATCCTGATGTCGACCCCGGTGGTCACCCCGGCTCGGATGGGTGCGGCCGGTGGCCTGTTCTTCACGGCGGGTGAGATCGGGGGCGTGAGTGGGCCCTGGCTGGTCGGCATCGCCCGGGATGCCGACGACGACTTCTCCCTGGCCATCACCATCCTGTCCATGGTCGCCCTCGCCCTGCTGATCGCCGTTCGAGGGGCCACTCGAGGGCGGCTACCGTCGGCCCATGCTCGAGCCGTACCGGATTCTCGACCTCACTGACCACCGGGGCGCCATGGCGGGGTCCATCCTCGGTGCGCTGGGTGCGGAGGTGGTGTTGGTGGAGGGCCCCGATGGTCGGGGACGCCACCGCCCGCCCCTGGCGCACAGCGGGACATCGCTGGAATGGTGGGGTCTTCGCCGGGGTGCAAAATCGGCCGTTGTTACCGATCGTGACCAACTGCTCGAGCTGGTCGCCGGAGCCGATGTGCTGATCGAGAGTCCCGATCCAGGCCTGGGCCTCGATCGTGGCGAGCTGTCGTCGATCAATCCGTCCCTCGTGCATGCCTGCATCACGGGGTTCGGCTCGACAGGACCGAAGGCCGGCTGGGCGGCAAGCGACGTGGTGCTCGCCGCCGCATCGTGTCAGGCGGCTATCACCGGCGACGCCGATCGGGCTCCGGTGCGCATCTCGGTTCCCCAGGCCTGGTCGCATGCGGGTGGCCAGGCGGCGTCGGGTATCGCCCTGGCCCTCGCCGAACGACGCAGGTCCGGACTCGGCCAGTACGTGGACGTCAGCGCCCAGCAAGCGCTGATGCAGGTCGCCTTTCCAGGCATCGTCATGGCGCCCAACGGCTACCCGATGGTGGCCAGGACCTCTGGTGGGATCCTGGCCCTGAACTATCACCTCCAGTTCGTGTACCCCGCCCTCGACGGCCATGTCTCGATCACCCTGTTGTTTGGCGACACAATCGGGCGGTTCACCAACCGGTTGATGGCATGGGTCAGCGAAGCCGGGTTCGGTGGTCCCGAGCTCGCCGGGTTGGATTGGGTTGATTTCGGCATGGCCCTGTTCACCCAGCCCGACACGGCGCCCGGCCAGCTCGAAGCGGCAAAGGCTGCCATCAGTGACTTCACCTCGACCCGAACCCGCCAAGAGCTCTTCGAGGAAGCGCAGCGCCGTGAGGTGTTACTGGCGCCAGTGCTCTCGCCTGGTGAGCTGGTCGGCCTCGACCACCTAGGCGTACGCGGCTTCTGGGAGACCGTCGCGGACCCAGAACTCGGTTCGGTGGTAGCCCCTGGCAGATGGGTGGTGCCGAGTTCGGGCCCTCTGCCTGCTCCTGGCCCACCCCCTGCGCTCGGCGAGCACACCGAGGAGATCCGGGCCCCTCGGGTGCCGCTGGCCCCGGCTCCACCAGCCCGGGAACGGTCGCGCCCGCTGGAAGGACTCAAGGTGGTCGATTGCACCTGGGTGTACGCCGGTCCGTTCACCACCAGGTTGCTGGCCGACTACGGGGCGACGGTGGTGAAGGTGGAAGGTCCGACCCGCTACGACGCGTCGAGGTCGGGTGGTGGGGGGCTCAATGGCGACCTGGGTCCAGACGGCTCGATCCAGTTCGGAACGCTCAACGCGGGCAAGCTCGGCGTGACCCTGGACCTCAATGTCGCCGAGGGACGGGAGGTGTTCGCGGACCTGGCGGAATGGGCGGACATCGTCGTCGAGTCCTATACGCCGGGCACGATGGAGGCTTGGGGGATCGGCTACGACGACCTCCGTACACGCAACCCTGGTCTCATCATGCTGTCGACCAGCCTGATGGGACGGAGTGGTCCGTTGGCCACCTTCGCTGGCTTCGGCAACCTGGCGGGGGCCATCTCGGGCTACTACGAGGTCACGGGCTGGCCGGATCGAGCGCCGGCCGGACCCTTCCTCGCCTACACCGACTATGTGGTGCCCACCTTCATGGTGCCCTTGTTGTGCGCAGCCCTCGAACAGCGTGACCGGGACGGACAGGGACAGCATCTCGACTTCGCCCAGGCTGAGGCCGCCATCCACTTCCTGGGATCGGCCGTGCTCGAACACACCGTCAACGGTGCGAGCCCGTCGCGGGTTGGCAATGCCGACCGGTTCCTGGCGCCCCACGGGATCTACCCGTGCGAGGGCGACGACCGGTGGGTGGCGGTGGCCTGTGAGACCGACCGGCAGTGGCGAGATCTGGCCGTGGCGCTGGGTCGTGAGGACCTGGCCGATCTCTCGCCCGCCGATCGCATGGCCCGGACCGCGGATCTCGACGAGGTCGTGGCCGGCTGGACACGGCAGCGACCAGCCGAGGAGGTGGAAGGCACATTGCAGGACCTGGGGGTGCCCGCCCATCGGGTGCAGAACAGTGACGAATGCTTCACCGATCCCCAGCTGGTCCACCGTGGTCATTGGATGACGGTCGCTCACCCCGTCCACGACGAGATGGTGGTCGAGGCGCCGAGATTCCTGCTTTCGGACAGCACAGCCGAGGTCAGCCGCTCGGGCCCGTCCCTGGGTGAGCACAACGACATGGTGTTGCGGGAGATCCTCGGGTACGACGACGAGAAGGTGGTAGCCGTGGCCCTGGCGGGGGCGATCGGATGAACGATCGTGAGCGGTGGGACGCCCGCTACGCCGAGGTCACTCGTCCAGCCGAGCCGTCGGCGTTCGTGACGGAGCAGGCCGCGGTGCTGCCGTCCCGGGGTCGAGCCGCCGACCTGGCTGGAGGAACGGGTGGAACAGCGTTGTGGCTCGCCGAACGGGGTCTGCACACCACCCTGGTCGACGTGTCACCCAGGGCCTTGGACATCGCGGGAGCCGAGGCGGACCGCCGCCGAGTGCCCTTGACGACCTTGGCATGTGACCTCGAGGCCGACGACGGTCTCGACGAGGTGGTCGACGCCCTCGGTGAGCTGGACCTGGTGGTGGTCACCAACTACCACCACCCAGCTCTGTGGGCCCGCTTGGTCGACCTATTGGCTCCGGGCGGGGTAGCGCTGTGTCTGGTGGCCACCACGACAAATCTGGAGCGGAACGAGCACCCGCGACGCCCGTTCCTGGTGGAACCAGGTGAGTTGGTCACCCTGTGCAGTGGGCTCGAGCCGATGTCGTTCGCCGAGGACTGGTTCGGGGATCGCCACGAAGCCCGCCTGGTGGCCCGGGCACCCGGTTCGGGTCAGGCGGTCAGCGAACGCTGATCAGATCGACCACGAACACCAGGTGCTCGTTGGGTCCAATGACCCCGCCGGCCCCCTGGGCTCCGTAGGCCAGGGCCGGTGGGATGGTCAGCTGGCGCCGGCCGCCGACCTTCATGCCCACCACACCCTGGTCCCATCCGGAGATCACCTGGCCCGCGCCGAGTCGGAAGGTGAAGGTCTGGCCTCGGTTCCATGAGGCATCGAACTCCTGGCCGGTGTTCCACGACACACCGACGTAGTGGACCTCTGCGGTGTGACCCGCCTGGGCCTGGTCACCGTCGCCGACGATCAGGTCGGAGATCTGGAGCTGCTTTCCCCGGGGCTCACCGTCGGGGAGGGTCACGTCTGGCTTGGTCATGGTCGAGCACCCTACCGGGGCGGACCCGCTCCCTCACTCCGGGGCAGCACGGGCTGCTGGCTGACCCCCTGGGCGCCGATGTCGGCCCGTCGGCCTGCGTCGATGCCTGCGTCGAGCCCCCGACCCGATGACACCGAGGGCCGACGCCGGCGTAGGTGGGGAAAGTGGTCGTCGGTCACGAGGTCCACTCGGTCCTCGAGGCTGGACAGCACCGGGAGGACCCCGGGTTCTGCGGCCTGCACCACGTCGTTGTTCGTCTCGTCGAGACGTCGACCCACCTCGCTGGCGTAACCCACCAGGAACGAGTGCCGGAACGCCCTCGTCCGGTTGACGCCGCGTCGGTCGGTGACCGAGCCATGACGGACCATGGCTCCAGTGGCCTGGAGCAACAATGAGGTGAAGGTCAGCTCGGTGTGCTGCCGGTCGAGTTCCCGGCCGACGAGGGTGGCTGCTCGGAGACCAGGTTCGTAGACGGCGCGACAACGATTGGCCGCCGCCACGGCTGACAGGAGCGAGAAGCGAGCCGAGGCGTAGGGGTCGGCCATAGCCAGTTGGGTGACACCGATGTCGTCCTGGGGTCCCGCGTCGAGCAGGGCGTCGTCGATGGCGTGGCGGGTCATCAGGGCTTGCGCCTTGGCGGCGAAGGCCATGGCCTCGGCCTCGTACGGGGTGGCTGCCGCCTTGGCGAGCAGCCGGCGAACGGTGTCGAGGACGTCGGTCGGCATCAGGGTGGGGTGGACCGCGAGCGGCGGGCTCAGTGCACCGATGACAAGAACGACAGCAGGGCGTCGTTCACCTCGTGTGGGCGCTCTTGCTGGAGCCAGTGGCCGGCCCCCTCGAGGATCTCGCAATGGCGTAGGTCACCCAGGGAGCTCCGCATGCGCTCGAGGTTCTCGGGGGTGTTGCCCGCGATGAGGTCGGTGGAACCCCCCATGTACCAGGAGGGCTGCTCGATGGTCGATCCCACCCACGGAGCCAGGGCCGCAGGGAGGGCGTTGATGTTCCGGTACCAGTTCAGCCCGCCCCGGAAGCCGCTCCGGCTGATCTCGGCGCAGTAGAAGGCCAGATCGTCCTCGGTCAGCCATCGGGGCAGGGTGTCGGGCAGGAGCAACTGTTCGGTCATTGACTGGCCGGCGGGGAAGAACCCGTCCCAGCCCGTCTCGAGATGACCATCGGCCACTGCGTCGCCGCTGATGGTGTACAGCACGCCCCGCATCGTCCGGTCGATGTCTGCCTCGAGGTCGGCCTCGGCTCGTCCAGGCTCCTGGAAGTACAGGCGGTAGTAGTCCCGGTCCTCGCCGGCCGCCGCTGTCATGAGAGCGTTCATGTCGACTCCCTCGGGAAGGGCGCCGATGGGGGGGATGTACGGGACCGATAGCGCGGCGACCGCGGTGAACATGTCCGGCCGCATCAGGGCGGAGTACCAGGCCACTGGGGCGCCCCAGTCGTGGCCGACCACGACGGCAGTGTCAGCTCCGAGACCGTTGACCACGGCCACCACGTCGCCCACCAAGTGGTTGATGGTGTAGGCCCCGACGTCGTTCGGCGCATCCGTGTCGCCGTAGCCGCGCATCGACATCGCCACCGCCCGGTAGCCCGCAGCGGCGACGGCGGGCAGTTGGTGGCGCCACGAGTACCAGCTCTCGGGCCAGCCGTGGCAGAAGACCACCAAGGGGCCGCTGCCCTGACTGACGTAGTGGATGTTGATGCCGTTGCCCTGCAGGGTGTGGTGCTCGAACTCCATGTCCGGAGCCTGCCACATGGTTTCGCGGTGCCCGTCGTCCCCGGGGAAGTAGCGTCGGCCCATGAGCAGCATCGATCTCGACGCCATGAACGCGTTCCTCGACGAGGCCCGAAACGGGATCGTCGGAGGGGTGCGCGCCGACGGCCGTCTCCACATGACACCCAACTGGTTCCTCTGGGATCGGGAGAGGTTCTACGTGTCGACGACCCGTGACCGGGCCAAGTACCGCATCTTCAGCGCCAACCCCCGCGTACAGCTCACGGTCGACGACGCCACGGGCTTTCGCTACGTGATGGTCGACGGGATGGTCACGTGGGGCGAGGACGTGGAGGAGGGCCTGCCCTACTTCCAGGCCCTACGTCGCAAGCATGGCCGTTCAGCCGATGACGTCGACGCTCTGCGGGACGAGATGCTGCGCGACGGCAGGGTCCTGTTGGTGATCACCCCAGATCTTCCCCAGGGTCGCTGGCACTGCCGGGGATTCGAGAGCTGAGGCCGGGTCGTGGACGAACTCCGCTTCGATGGGAGGGTGGCCCTGGTCACCGGTGCAGGTGGGGGTCTCGGTCGCGAGCACGCCCTGCTCCTTGCTTCGAGAGGCGCGTCGGTGGTGGTCAACGACCTCGGTTCGCCCACCATGGGCGGTCAGGACCACAACCCGGGGCCGGCAGCGACCGTGGCTGCCGAGATCTCAGACCTCGGGGGTGTCGCCCTGGCCAATAGTGACAGCGTGGCCAGTCGCGACGGTGGCCGGGCCATGGTGGCTGCGGCGCTGGAGGCCTGGGGACGTCTGGACATCGTGGTCAACAACGCGGGGATCATCCGGAACCGGACCTTCCCCAACATCGGCGAGTACGAGCTCGAACCCGTCCTCGATGTGCATGTCAAGGGTGCGTTTTTCGTCACCCAGCCCGCATACGACCACATGCGCGAGGTGGGCTACGGGCGGATCGTCAACACCAGCTCGGGCTCGGGTCTGTTCGGATCGTTCGGCCAGAGTGCCTACGCGGCAGCCAAGGCAGCCGTGTACGGCATGACCCGCACCCTGGCCCTGGAAGGGGCCCGCTACGGGGTGAAGGTGAATGCAATCGCCCCAGGAGCATTGACCCGGATGACCGGTGACGTGATGGGCGACTCCAGTCCGACCGCCGATGCCCTTGGGATGTCGGGAGGTGACCTGGTGGCCCAGCTGGGACCCCAGCAGGTGGCTCCCGTCGTCGTCTACCTGTGCCACGAATCCTGTGAGCTCACCGGGGAGGTGTTGTCCACTGCCGGTGGTCGGGTGGGTCGGGTCTTCATGGGGGCGACACCGGGCATCGTGTCGGACCAGCTCACCGCGGAAGAAGTTGCCGACCGCATCGACGAGATCCTCGACCCCGAGGGGTACATCATCCCCCTCGACGTCGGGCAGGAGATGGACGAGCTGGTGATGCGCCGCCTGGGGGGTCGCTGATCAGGCGGTGATGGCGGCCAGGGCTGCCTCGTAGTCCGGGCGATCGAGGCCATGTGGGTACAGGCAGACCACGTCGATCCCCGCCTCGTCGTACGCGGCGAGACGCTCTCTTGCCCGACCCGGATCCGAGGCGTCGAAGCAGGTACCTGCCACGATCTCCTCCGGTGAGTGCAATCCCTGGCGGACGAAGTGGTGGTGGTAGTTGGCCATCGCGTCGTAGTTCACGGCGTCGGTGTGCAGGGCATCGGCCGGTGACAACCGGATGTAGAGCACGGTGAGCGGGGTTCGCCCGTTGGCTTGTCCCGCTGCTCGGGCCACGTCGACAGTCTCTTTGGCATGTTCGGGGGTCAGCCAGTTCAGGACCACCCCGTCGCTCTTCGCTGCGCCGAGTTCGACCATCTTGGGGCCGAGGGCCCCGACGACCACCTTGAACCGTTGACCGAAGGTCACGCCGAACATCGACTGGCCGACCAGTTCGTCGAGGGCCACTTCCATCCACCGCAGCGGGGAGGTGGGGAAGGGAACCCCGAGGCGGGCCGCTGCCTCTCGATGCGAGACCCCGACCCCGAGGGTGAAGCGACCGCCCGACTGCTCGTTGAGGGTGGCCGCCGAGAGGGCCAGGTGGGGGAGTGAACGGAAGGGGGCTGCTGCCACGCCGACCGCCCCTTCGATGGTCGTCGTTGCCTCGAACATGGCGGCCAAGCTGATGTAGGGGCTCCGTCCGGACAGACCACCATCAGGGGTCCGGTTCCCCGATTCGGGGAGGTAGACGGTTTGGTAGCCGTGTCCTTCGGCGAACTGTCCGAGGCGAACCACCTCATTGGCCGGTAGGTCACGCATGCAGACACCCAGTTCCATCGGCTCACTCTGCCAGATCGACTGGTGGTCGGCCTAGAGGATGGCCGCAGGATTCACTCCGGGGGTTCGAAGACCACGGTGACCGGAGCGTGGTCTGACGGTCGTTCGCCGCCGCGCTCCTCGATGTCGATCACGACCTCGGTCGTTGCGTCAGCCAGGTGGTCGCTGCACAGGACGAGGTCGATGCGCAGACCACGGTTCGAGGCGAACATGCCGGGCCGGTATCCCCACCACGTGTAGATCCCCGGGCCGGGATGGTGCTCGCGTGTCACATCGCGCAATCCGAGATCGAGCAGGGCGTTGATGGCGGCCCGTTCGGGTGGGCTGGCGTGGGTTCGCCGCCGCCACCGGACCGGGTCGTAGATGTCGATGTCGGCTGGCGCCACGTTCAGGTCACCCGCCACAACCGTCGGGGTGGTGGTGTCGATCACCGAACGAAGACGCTCCAGCCAGACCAACTTGAAGAGATAGTGCGGGTCGTCGAGCTCGCGACCGTTTGGCACGTAGACGTTGTGGAGTCGGACACCACCGCAGGTGGCGGAGAGCAGTCGTGCCTCGTCGTACGGGGGGCGGTTGCGACCACCGAAGCCCAGCGTGACGGCGTCGAGCCCGACCCGCGAACCGATGGCCACCCCGTTGTAGTGATCGACACCGAAATGGGCCCATTCGTAGTTCTCGGTGTCCAGGTCCGCGTAGGGCATGTCGCGGTCGGCGCATTTGGTCTCTTGCAGCATCACCACATCGGGTTGGTGGCGATCCATCCACTGCCGGACTCGCCCGACGCGGGTCCGGATGGAGTTGACGTTCCAGGTGGTCAGACGCACGACGTTGATCCTTGCCCATGGCGGCGCGATCCAGGCCCATGGTTCGGATCCCTCGCCGTCATGTTCGCCCGAGGGCGCTGGTACCGTTCGGCCGGTGAGCGGGCGTACCTTCACCCAGAACCCGGGGCCGACCAACATCCCCCACCAGGTCCTGGCTGCCCTGGCCAGGCCGGCCGTCGATTTCGGCACCGAGGCGTTCCTCGATCTCCTCGATGGCTGTCTCGGCGAGGTCAACGACCTCATGGGTAACGGGACTGGACGGATCGTCGGGTACACGAGCAGCGGCCACGGGGCGTGGGAGGCGACGGTCACCAACCTCTTCGACATCGGTGACCGGGTGCTGCTGTGCGACACCGGGCTGTTCAGTGCCAAGTGGGGGGAGATGTGTGAGGCCCAGGGCCTCGAGGTGACACGACTGGTCACGGGCGAGCGGCACGGTGTCGATCCCACCGTGTTGGCGGAGCTGCTGGCCGCGGACGCCGATCACCGCATCGCCGGGGTTCTGGTCTGTCACACGGAGACCTCGACGGGGATCACCTCGGACCTGGGCGCCGTGCGCCGCGTCCTCGATGGGCTGGGACACCCGGCCCTGTTGGTGGTCGACGCCATCGCCTCGTTCGCCACCACCCCGCTCGACGCTTCGGCGGTAGGGGCCGACGCCGTCCTGGCCGCTTCCCAGAAGGGCCTCATGATGCCCGTGGGATTGTCGTTCTCAGGGATCAGCCCCCGGGCCGTCGAGCGGTCCTACGCCAACGAGCGTCATCGTTTCTACTGGGACTGGCGCCGCCGGCTGGAGGCCGAGGGCTACCGGAAGTTCTGTGGGACACCGCCGATCCATCATCTCTTCGCTCTCCGGGCCGCCCTCGACCTGATCGCCGCCGAGGGTGGGCTCGAGGCCGTGGTGGCCCGGCATCGCCGTCTGGCCGAGGCGGTGCGCATCGCCGTGGAGCACTGGTCGAAGTCGGGGGCGCTGGAACTCAATGCGCTCGATCCCGACCAACGGGCCGACTCGGTGACCTGTGTGCGGGTCGGGGAGGGGATCGACGCAGACCGGGTCGTCACCATTGCCCGCGAGCGTTTCGATGTCACCCTCGGATCGGGGGTCGGCTCGCTGGCCGGCCGGTCCTTTCGGATCGGCCACCTGGGGGACCTCAACACTCCCATGGTCCTCGGTGCCCTGGGCGGCATCGAGGCGTCGCTGCGTCATGCCGGTGTGCCGATCGGTTCTGGCGCCCTCGATGCGGCGGCTGAGCACCTGGCCCGATGACGCTCCCGTCCCGTGATCGAGCCGGCCTCGCCGCCGCCATTCACGACACCGACCTGATGGTCGTCGTGGCCGTGACGGGGGGAGGGGTGGCCGTCGTGACGGATCTCCTCGGTGTCCCCGGCGCGTCGCGCACCGTACTCGAGGTGGTCGTCCCCTATGCGGGCCCGGCCATGGAGGACTTCATCGGCGCCAGGGTTGATCAGGCCGTCTCCGAGACCACCGCCGAGGCCATGGCGGCCGCTGCCCTGCGACGGGCTCGTGCCCTTGCGCCCCCCGATGCTCCGATGGCCGGAGTTGGATGCACGGCTGCGCTGGTCACCGATCGGGAGCGGCGGGGTGAGGACCGGGCCCATGTCGCGGTCGCCCTCCCTTCAGGGACCCAGGTGCGGACCCTTCACTTCGACAAGGGCGACCTCGACCGTCTCGCCCAGGATCGTCTGGTAGCCGACCTCGTTCTCGACGGCATCGCGGCGGGCGCCGGACTGACGGAGCCGTCCTCCGCGTGGACGGGGGGTTTCCCGTGAGCGTCCCGTCCACTAGACCCTGATCATGGGACGGCGTTCGTACATTCCCCAGGACGGCTCGGAGCTCACGCCGGCCTGGTTCAGTGAGGTGTTGGGCGGGTCGGTGACCGCGGTCGACCGTCAGCTGATCGGTGACGGGATCGGCTTCATGGGTGAGCTGCACCGCTGCCGTCTCACCTGGTCCGACGGGTCCGACGCCGGGCCCGAGGCCGTGGTGGTGAAGATGCCGTCCCAGGTGGTCAAGAACCGATCCCTGGGGGAGGCGCTGCAGGTCTACGAGCGCGAGATCGTCGTCTACCGCGAGTTGGCCGATCGGCTGGGGGTCAGCGTGCCCACCCACCACCACAGCGACCTCGACCCGAATCCAGCACCTTGGCTCGAGCGGGTCCTCGTCGTGCTCTTCGAGCGATTGCCCGTGGGCGGGGTGTCGTGGGTGCTCAACCGGCTCTTGGGGTTGGGGGCCCGCAGCAAGCGCCGCTACCTGCTGGTCATGGAGGACGTGGCCGATGCTCGGCCGCCTACCCAGGCCCAGGGGGGAAGCCTCGACGATGCGCTCGAGGGGCTTCGGGTACTGGCCCGGTTCCATGCGGCGAATTGGATGGCCGAGGAGGTGGTCGCGCAGCACCCGATCGTGTGGGGGGTGGACCGCACTCCCAAGGTGGTGCAGGCTTCGTACCGCCGCAACCGGGAGCCGTTCATGGCCCGCTTCGCGAGCGCACTCGGGCCTGCGATGGTGGCCCACATGGACCGAATCCAGGCGGAGCTGTGCGACCTGGCCCCCCGCCTCGCCGAGCCGCCCTGGACCCTGCTGCAGGGG
>JAYPWI010000006.1:54737-97890 GCA_038135065.1 Acidimicrobiales bacterium | reverse complement strand
GACGGCGAGGTGGTCGTGTTGGACTGGCAGGGGATGGGCTACGGGCGCGCCGGCTGGGACGTCGCCTACTTCATCACGACTGCGTTGGCCCCCGAACATCGCACCGAGGAAGCGGTGATGCTCGAGACGTACCACCAGGCGCTCCTCGAGGCCGGGGTCACGGGGTACGACCGGGCCGACCTCGATGCCGACGTGCGGTTGACCAAGGAGATCCTGGTCCACCGCATGGTGGCCGGCGACGACCTGCTCGACACGGCCAAGGATGGTGACGAGGCTCTCGTCGATGTGCTCGTCACCCGGGTGGCCGGCTGGCTCGAGACCTGAGAATCCCTCAGGCGAACAAGCCGTCTCCCATCCCTTCGGCCACTTCGTCGGGGTCGAAGCCCGCAAGCTCGGTCCACACCTCGAAGTTGTGCTCGCCGATGTAGGCGGGCGACAGGAGTCGAGCCTCGAGGCGTTGCCCGTCCACCAGAGCCGGGAAGGTATCGGTCCGGCGTGGGCCGAACACGGGGTGGTCGCGGTCGATCCAGAATCCCCGGGCCTCATGCTGGGGGTCCTCGGTGGCCAGTTCGGCTGCGTCCTGCACCCGGCCGGCGGGGACCCCACGTTCCTGGAGGGCCTCCATGGCTCCCTGCGCCGTCTGCCCGGCAGCCCAACGGGCGAGGCTCAGGTCGATGTGTTCTCGACCCGCACGTCGACCTTCCTCGGTGAGGTACGCGGGGTCGCTCAGGGTCGGATCGCCCACCTCGGCGATCAGGGCAGGCCACTGTTCGTCGCGAGTGATCGTGACGGCTAGGAACCCGTCGGTAGTGGGATAGACCTCGTTCGGTACGTGGTCGACCAGGCCGTCGCGATTGCCATGGGGTTCGGGGGCGATGCCGGTGGCGAGATACTCCACAACGGCTGGTCCGATGCAGTAGGTGCCGACCTCGAGCTGTGCCATGTCCACCTTCTGACCGGTTCCGGTCCGGTCACGCTGGTGCAGGGCGGCCATCGCAGTGACTGCGGCTGCGAAGCCGGCCAGGTGGTCGTTGAGGGAGAAGCCCGACCCCACGTCCCCCCGGTCCTCGAAGTTGGTGAGATGGGTGATGCCGCAGACGGCATGGACGGTGGGTGCATAGGAGATGACATGACGCCAGGGCCCGTCGTGGCCGCAACCGGACATGGTCACGTAGACCAGGCGTGGGTTCCACCTGTGAACGGTCTCCCAATCGAGTCCCCACCGGTCGAGGACACCGGCGCTGTAGTTCTCGATCAGGATGTCGCAGTTCTCGATGAGGCGACGGACCGCAGCCAGGGCGTCGGGGTGCTTCATGTCGATCGACGCGCTTCGCTTGGATCGATTCCACACGAAGTAGTACGGGAAGTCGGGCGAGTTGACGATCGTCGCCCGCTCCTCGTTCTGGATTCGAACGACGTCGGCCCCCAGGTCGCCCAGCATCCGGGTCGCGAACGGACCAGCCAGCACCCAGGTGAAATCCGCGACCCGAACCCCGTCGAGGGGTCGATCGAGCCGTGGACCGTTCCCGGCTGGGGCGGGGTTGCCCCACTCAGCGAGGAGTTCATCGATGGACGCAGGGCCTTCGGGTGGGGCGTTTGTCGTGGTTGCGTCGCTGAAGCGGACGAGCCCCTGTGGCATGCGGACATGGGCCTGGTCGGCGGGGGCGGGCACGTCCACCCAGAACCCACGGTGTTCGAACTGCGGAATGCTCGTCACGGCCGGGATGTCGTGGACCCCCCCGAAGGCGACATGACGTTCTTGTGCCGTCCACCACAACGCCATGGCGTCGTACTCCTTGACCCAGGAGCGGACCCCGTCCATGAGATCGTCGATCTCGGCGAGCGCCTGGGCGGGGTCCATCCCGTCCCATGCCACCGCTGCCGCATTGCCCTCCTCCAACATCCAGTCGACGAGGAGTTGAGGGGTCGGGGTCGGGGTGATCATGGTGTAGCCGGTACGACATTCGGCCAGGTCGTAGGCCCGCAACCAGTGGAGGGCGCCCTGGCGGGCTGCCCGCTTGGGGATAGTCAGCAGGTCGTCGAAGAACCACTGCATGAAGATGTTCTCGATCGACCCGGTCACGGTTTCGTGGATCGACAGGTCGATGTGTCGACCTCGGCCGTCGTGTCGGGCGGCCCGCACCGCAGCCAACCCTGAGAGGGCTCCGACGAAGCCGGCGTAGTTGTAGGCCTGGCGGCCCCAGACGTTGAGCGGTCGATCGGGCAGCCCGGTGACCGACATGAAGCCGCCCAACGCCGCCGCGACCAGGTCGGATCCCTGCCAGTGGGCGCGGGGGCCGGTGCGACCGAATGGGGTGATCGACACCTGGACGAGGGCCGGGTTGTCGGCCAGGAGGTCACCATGGTCGATGCCGTGGGTGGACAGGTCGCCCGGCGTCCGGGTCTCGATCACCAGGTCGGCTCCGGCCACCAGGCGGCGGTAGGCGTCCCGACCCTCTGCTTGGGTGATGTCCACGGGCGCCCGACGCTTGCCGCCGTCGTACCACCAGTCCAACAGGCCCCAGTCGGGGTCTCCGTCAGCCTGTGACCGTAGCGGGATGCCCGGTGAGCCGACCCGACTGATCCTGACCACGTCAGCCCCCAACCCGGTGAGCAGCTTGGTGGCGAACCGTCCGCTGTCGTCTGTGTCGTCGACCACCCGGAGGCCGGCCAGGGGGGTGGTCATCGTCGGGCGATGTGGGCTGCTGCGAAGCCCTCCAATGCGGCCTCGATCTCGGCCACGTCACCGGTGTTGCACGAGACCACGAGTTCGGTCGCTCCGACTTCCTCGTAGGCGGCAACGGCAGCATCGTCGACCCGATCGAGATCGAGACGCACCTGCACGGCACCGGGGATGTCGGCCCTCCCAGCCTTGGCCGCCTCCTCCCGGATGGTGACAAGTCGGGAGGCGACGCCCTCGGGGCTGATCGCCAGGGGGTGCCAACCGTCGGCCAGGCGGGCGACTCGCCGCAGCGCAGGACCGCGGTTGCCTCCTACCACGATCGGGGGGTGGGGTTGCTGCAGCGGCTTTGGACTCGTCACGACGCCGTCGAAGGAGAAGTGCTGCCCAGCGTAGGAGGCAGAGCGCTCGGTCCACAGGGCTACCAGCACCTCGATGAACTCGTTGCTGTACTGGCCCCGTCCGTCGTAATCGACGCCGAGGATCTCGTTCTCCTCGGGCAGGCTGCCCACTCCCAGGCCCACCTCGAGCCGTCCTCCGCTCAAGTGATCGAGGGTGGCGAGTTCCTTGGCCAGGACCATCGGGTGGAGGTAGGGCATGACGAGGACACTGGTCCCGAGCCGTACCCGCTTCGTCTGGGTGGCCAGCCACGTGAGGATGATCAGGGCATCGTGGTACGGCCGCTCGCCGAGGCGGTCGTGGACGTACCCGACGTTGATGACGTGGTGGTTGACCCACACCGAGTCGAAGCCGAGTTCCTCGGCTCTGACGCCGAGGCGCACCACTTCGTGTGGGTCGTCGACCCCGAAATTGTTGGGAACGGTGAATCCGAAGCGCATCGAGAAACTCCTGGTTGTTGCGGCGATGGTTGGTGGGCTGAAGGTGCTGAATGGTCAGTCGAGGGGTGTGGTGCACAGGCCGGCGAGGCTGGCGATCGAGGTGGTTCGCCGGGGCTGACGGATCTGATGTCGGTCGAGTCCGTTGGTGGTGTACCCGATCGACAACCCGGTCGCAGGGTCGGCCCAGGCGATCTGTCCGCCCGCTCCGTTGTGCCCGAATGCCTCGGCGGACAGTGTCCGTCCCATGCCTCGGAGGTGGGAGTGTCCGTCCGAACCAGCCAACACCAGGCCCAGGGAGCGGTTCGCTGGCACGCCCATGGGGTCGGGCATGCGGTTGCGGACCCGCCCCGTGACATCGGCCAGAAGGTTCGGCTCCCACAACTCACCCGGATTGTGGAGGAGCCCTTGATAGAACAGAGCCAGGTCGCTGGCCCGGCCCCACCCACCTCCTCCGGGGACGCCGAGTTCCATGACTTCGGGGGAATTGAACCGCAGCAGCACGTCGTCGGTCACTTCGTTGGCGGGGAGTTCCCTGACCCCGAACACGGCCTCGAGTTCGTCGGGCCCTGCCACCTCGCCGGTCAGGACCAACTCGGCCGTCGTCTGTGTGCTGGGGGTGATGCCGAGGATGCGGGGCAGGCCCAACGGGCTGGTGACCCGCGCTGCGACTTCGTCCCGGTAGTCGTTGCCCGTCACCTCGATCATGATCTCGGCCAGGACCCAGTGGGCCGACGTGGGGTGGTATTCGTAGCGAGTGCCGGGTTCCCAGTTGAGGCGCCACCGGGACATGGCCTCGCGTCGGGTCGGGCTGCTGTCCCATGCCGGCGGCCCGAGGGGGGCGTGGGGAAACCCCGAGCTGTGGAGCATCACCTGTTCGACCGTGATGGACCGCTTGTCGTCGTCGTCGAACACGTCGAGATAGGTGGCAACCGGTGAGGTGGGATCGACCACGCCCTCGGAGATGAGCTGCCAGAACGCCGCGGCGACAAAGGCTTTCGTGGCGGAGAACAGGCAATAGGTCGTGTCGTCGTCGGCAGTGCCGAACGCCTCGTTGGCAACCAGTTCGCCCTCGAAGCCGATTGCGATCTGGCAGCTGGGGAGAAGGCCCTCGTTCACCTCTCGGGCGCACCGTTGCAGCAGGGCGTTGATACGTGCATCGACGATGGCGGAACTGGTCACGGACCTCATCTATCAGCTTTCGCCCTTCGGCGCAGGGAGAACGAATCGTCGAGAACTTAACTTGCGTTCAGTAGGTGGTCGAAGCTAGGGTCATGAGCGAACGCTCGATCAGTTACTCGGTCCATCAGGTGCGGCTCAAGTAACTGCTCAGGCGGGACGGTTGGCACCGGCTTCCACGGGGGATGGTGTCAGCATCAACACAAGGGGGACTCCAGGATGTGCTCCTGGGGAAACGTTCTCCCACAACGCACGGACAGCGAGGGGCGGGGCATCCGAAATGGGTGCCCCGCTCCGGCGTTGTCCATGAGGGCGCCGGGGGCAGGTGCACGTGGCGATCTCGGCACCACCACTGGTGGTGCCCTCCCGCTAGCGTGCGGGTGGTCGAAGGGGGCTCCACATGAACGACGTCGAGTTCGGTTTGTCGATGAGGCGCAGCGACGACGTCGCTGACCAGGCCCGGCAGATCGAGTCGCTGGGATACGACTACGCGACCACGGGGGAGCACATCTTTTTCCACGTGCCCACCTCTAATGCGTTCATCAGCCTGGCGGTCGCCGCCGGAGCCACCACGACCCTGAAGTTGATGTCGACCATCACCCTGCTGCCCCTGTATCCGGCGGTGCTGGCGGCCAAGCAGGCGGCCGCCCTCGATGTGGCCTCGGGGGGGCGCTTTCACCTCGGTATCGGGGTGGGAGGCGAATTCGAGAAGGAGTTCGCCGCGGCCGGAGTGCCCGTGTCCCAGCGGGGGGCGCGCACCAACGAGGCACTGGAGATCATGCGTCGACTCTTCACCGAGGACGATGTCCATTACGAGGGTCGGTTCGCCACCCTCGAGGGGGTCACCCTGGCCCCCAAACCGATCCAACAACCCGGGCCGCCCGTGTGGGTCTCGGGTCGACGCGATGCCGCGATGCGGAGGGTGGCCCGATACGGCGATGGCTGGTTGCCCTACATGTACTCGCCGGACCAACTGGCCGACAGCTACGAGACGATCGCCCGCTACCGGAGCGAGGAGGGCAACGACACCCCCGTTGCCCCCGGCTTGTTCATCTTCTTCTGCTGCCACGAAGACGACGAGGTGGCCCGGCAGTACGCCAACGAGCGGCTGTCGAAGCAGTACAACCAGGACTTCACCAAACTCATCGACAAGTACGCGATCGCCGGCGATCCCGACCGTTGTGTGGCTCGCTTGCGGGAGTACACCGATGTAGGAGCCCAGACGGTGGTGCTGAGTGCAGCTGCACCGATGCACTATGTCGAGGAGGCCGAGCGCTTCATGGCCGAGCAGGTCCTCCCCCGCTTCAGGAGTGACTCGTGAGCGGCCGGCGCTTCTTCGAGACGACCCTGACTGCGGCTGGTATCGAGGGGCTCACCACCTCCGGCGCGTGGCCGGGTCGTCTCCTCGATGACGTGCTGCAGCGGTGGGTCGAGCGACAGGCCGACGCGCCGGTGGTGACGGATCGCTTCGGCACCCTCACCTGGGGCGAGTTCGGTGATCTGGTCGAGGCTGCCTCGAAGGGGCTACTCGAGATCGGTGTCCGACCCGGGGCGGTAGTGCAGATTCAACTCCCCAACTGGCGGCACTTCGTCGTTGCGGTGGCCGCTGTGGAGCGCATCGGCGCTGTAGTGAATCCGGTGGCGCCCATTTTTCGCACCAACGAGGTCACCGTCATGAGCGAGCTCGCTCGCCCATGCGCCGTCATCACGGCCGCTGAGTTCAGGGGCTTCGAGTTGGGGTCCATGCATGCCGAGTTGCGCGAGCGCTGCGACTGGGTCGAGGAGTTGGTGGTGGTCGGCGAGGAGGCGCCCAGTGGAGCCCTCAGCTGGGATGAACTCATCGAGCAGGGCCGCTTCTCCTCCTACGATCGGGCTGCGGTTGCTCTCCTTCGGCCCTCGGCTGACGAGGTGTGTGAGGTCATGTTCACCTCGGGGACCACGGGGCAACCCAAGGGGGTCATGCACACCCAGAACACCCTCAACGTGGCTGTTGATCTGTGGTTCGACGCCGTCGGAGAGGGCCTGTCTGCCTCCGATGGCGTCCCTGGACGCCCTGTCTTTCATATGGCATCGACGCTTGCTCACCAGACGGGCTATCTCTACGGCATTCGAGCTCCGCTGACCACCGGCGGTCATGTCGTGTTGCAGGACGTGTGGGATCCGCCCGAGTTCCTCGATCTCATCGAGGAACATCGGATCGAGATCTCGATGGGGGCAACCCCGTTCCTGGCTGATGTCCTGGCCGTGGACGGAGTCCAGGAGCGTGATCTTTCGTCGTGGCAGCGGTTCGTGTGTGCTGGCGCCGCTATTCCCGAGCCGGTGCTGGAGCGAGCGGATCGCATGCTGCCGTGCACGGTGATGCCCGGATGGGGGATGACAGAGTGTGGGTTGTTCACCGTCGGACGACCATCGGATTCCTTCGAGCGTCGACTCACCGATGGCGCTGCCGTGGCCGGCAACGAGGTCCAGGTCATCGACGACGACGGTCGCGCCGTTCTCGGGGTCGAGGGTGACCTGCAGTGCCGTGGTTCCCTGCTGTTCGTTGGCTACGCCCAGGGTAGGGAGCTCACCGAATCGTGCTGGACGAACGGATGGTTCGACACGGGTGACCGGGCAGTGATGAACGAGCAGGGTTACATCCGCATCTCGGGACGAACCAAGGACCTGGTGATCCGGGGAGGGGAGAACATTCCCGTCAAGGAGGTCGAGGACCTGCTGCTTCGCCACCCGGCGGTGAGTGGAGTGGCCATCGTCGGGAAGCCCCATGAGCGTTTGGGGGAGATCGGATGCGTCTTCGTGCTGCCCGCCGCAGAACCTCCGACCCTGGAGGATCTCACCGGGTTTCTCGCAGAACGAAACGTCACCCGTCAGTTCTGGCCAGAAGAATTGGTCATCGTCGACGAGTTCCCCATGACTCCGAGCGGGAAGGTGCAGAAGTACAAACTTCGGCAGACCTTCTCCTGACCGATCTCCGCTCCCTAGGAGCCGGCGGAGATCTCCATGGGATCCATGCCATCGCTGGTGTAGGTCACCTCGGGGTCCCAGAGCAACCAGTCGGCGATCCCGAGGTCGGCAGCTGCCTCGATCTGGGCTCTGATCTCATCGGGTCCGTACTCCACCCGCATGGTGAAGTCCTGGAGCCAGGGCACAAGGGTTGTGTTGGTGCCCTCGAGGACCCGCTGGAAGTCGGCCAACGATGCCTTGATGATGTCATACGGCTGGCCCTCGGGGTGAGCGACGCCGTACTCGCCGGCTCCCCAGTGGGACGGGTAGAGCATCGGGGCGATGAAGTCGACGTGCTTGGCCATGCCCACGACGTCCTGGGCGATGAATTCACCCCGGGTTGCGCTGATCCCGAAGACCGACACCCCTTGGAACACGTCGTAGCGACGGAGTTCTCGCTGGGCCTGAGCGAGGAAGTCGACGATCACCGGAGCCGGGTCGTCGTCGCCCATTCCCGGAATGATCATGCTGTCCAGTCGCCCCTCCGGTCGGCGGATGTAGTCCCAGAGGATGTCATCGACCCCGGCTGCGGCCGCCTCGGTCGCGATGTCGAGGTTGTAGCGACGAACCTCTTCGTTGTTGAAGTTGGTGAAACCTCCATAGCGGGACAGGGGTAGGCCGTTCAGCCCTTGGATGACCCAGTCGCTGTTGCCTTGGTTCCAGGCGTGCTGGGCCAGCACGGGATCACGGAAGGCGACCAAGCGACCGATCACCCTCACCCCACGGCTGTGTAGGTCGGCAACCACGTCCTCGAGGTCGTACCAACCGATGACCGCACCCGCTTCGTTTGCCAGAGGGATGTCGGAGCGGTAGCCGATCATGCCGCTCTCGTCCTTGAGGCTGAACTCGACCGCTGTGATCTTTCCCTGGTCGATCAACTCCAGCACTGCGCCCCGCAACCGGTCATTGCGCCACGACGCCGCGCTCATATGGACCCCGGTGGTGGTGGGGTAGGCGATCGGAAACACCATGTCGAAGCTCGTGGTGTTACCGGCCCGGTCGATGGCCAGCACCGGTATCGGGCTGGCTGGGGGCTCGGACAACTCGACGGCGAACGCACCGTCGACGATCTCCACGGCTACACCGGCGATGACCAGGGACACCCCGTCCTCGGCCTGGCCGGTGAGCATCACGGGCTGGCCGAGGGGAACGGGCTCGTGCACCTCGGGTAGTCCGATCTCCGGCGGAGTGCCGTCCACCTCGAAGAACACCGTGCGGGTCGTCGAGCCGAACAGGGGGCGGTCCACGGTGATCGAGACCTCGTGTGGTCCCTCGGTGAGCGGAGGAACCCGCCAGGCGACCCGGTTTCCGTAGCGTTGGACCCCACTGACGGGGAACCCGTCGAGGAGCATCCGGGCCGAGTTGAGGCTGACACCGTCGATGGCGAACTCGATCTGGCTTCCGATGATCGAGTCAGGTTGCAGGGCTGTGCCGTTCTCGATCCCTGATATATCGATCCCGACGCGTCGCATCGACTGCACGACTGCTACTGCGCCGGCAAGGGTGAGGACGACGGCCAGCAGCAGCATCAACCGCCAGCGCGAGGATCGGAATGTGTGGTCGAGCGATACCGATGTGGATCGCTCGCGGGTTCGGCGGAGGTCGCGACGAGCACGCCGGGAAAGTGCGGTCGCATACACGGGCGCCTCGGCCTGAGATGGTTTCCATGGGAACCCCCAACCGGCTGCGGGCTCGGCGGGTGCCTCGACCTGTGTCTCCACCATGGGATTCTCGACCAGGGACCATCCCACCTGATGAGCGTGAGCCGTCGGTACCCAGCGGCCCGAGCCCAAGCCCGGAGTGCCGGTGACCCTGGTTGCCAACCCGGTGCGTTCCAGGACGGTGAGGGCCTCGGTTGCCTCGTCCCGACCCATGCCGGTGGCGAGCTGCACCTCGGCGAGGGTCGCGCCGTCCGGTCGCTCGAGCAGGTGGCGGAGCGCCTGTGTGTCTTGGGCGGCCAGCAACGCCATCTCGATACTCTAGGGGCGGCCCTCCTTCCGAGGGAAGCCACAGCGTCCCCCTCGACTGAGTCCCCAGGTGTAGGTTGACCCTTCGAGCCGAAGGAGGCATGTTGTCCGACGAGCGAGAGACCTTGGACTGGGCCATCTACGGCGGAGCGGCCCGAGAGTTGGCCCAGGCGGTGGCCGACGACGGATACCAACCCGACATGATCCTGGCCATCGCCCGCGGTGGGCTCTTCATCGCAGGTTCGTTGGGGTACGCGTTGTCGGTGAAGAACCTCTACGTGATGAATGTCGAGTACTACACCGGGGTCGACGAGCGACTCGAGGTGCCGGTCATGTTGCCGCCCTACGTGGACTTCGTCGATCTCGAGGATGCCAAGATTCTGATTGCAGACGATGTGGCCGACACCGGCCACACCCTGGCCATGGTGCGTGACCACTGTCTGGAGCGGGTCGCCGAGGTTCGCAGTGCGGTGCTCTACGAGAAGCCCTCGTCGGTCGTGACCTGCGAGTACGTCTGGCGTCACACTGACAAATGGATCAACTTCCCCTGGTCCACCGAACCCCCTGTGGTGGCCCCCGGGGTCGGTCAGACCCTGGTCGTCGACGCCTAGCGGCCGCCGGGTCCTGGACCGCCGAAGGTCCGCTCCACCTGTTCGACAAAGGCGCTTCGGTCGACTGCATCGGCTCTGTCGAGGTCGTACATGGCGATCCACGAGCGTCGACAGCGGCGGGCACAGTTTCTGGCGAACACCTTCAGGAAGATGGAGCGCCCGACCTGGCCCTGTAGCCGGTTGCGCCATCTCCCCGATCCGTGGGTGGTGACGACGGAGATGGCGTGCAGGTCTCGACGTCGCTGGCGCCCGGCCAGGGGGTGGTTGGGCGGGAGTCCCTCCCCCGTCAGCACCAGGTCCACCCAACCCTTGAGCAGAGAGGGAGGCCCGGACCACCAGGTGGGGTACACCACTACCAGGTGGGACGCTCGGTCGAGCATGCGTCGATGGTCGAGGATCAGGTCCACGAGTGGCCCTGCGATGGCCTGGCGCTCGTCGGCAGACGGTGCGGGGTCGAAGCCCGAGGCGTAGAGATCGACGAGGTCGTAGTCGGCCTTCGCTCGGTCGAGGCCGCTGGTTACGGCATCGCGAAGGGCGGCGCAGAACGAATCTGGGATCGGATGGCAATAGACGACCAGGTACCGACCAGCGTCGTTCATAGCCTGCTCATTGCAACCTCGACCTGGGCCTCGAACAGGTTCCGCTCTGCTTCGGAACGGTTTCCTGCATCGTCCAGCGACAACCAGAACGTGCGACATCTCCAGGAGGCGAGGAGACGCAGGGTGCGAGTCACCGTCCAGCGACCCGTATCGGGCCGTCGACGCCCACGGGACATCGGTCGCTCGGATACGGTCACCGCCCCCAGACGCCGAATTCGGCGAAGGTCCGATCGCACCCGATTGGAGCGGCGGTCGAGGTGGAACGCCACACCAGGGACCAGGACACGGTCCAACCAGCCCTTGAGCATCGCCGGAGTCGACGAGGTCCAGGTCGGATAGACGAGGACCAGCCCATCAGCCGACGTCACGGCCGCGGCGTGGGCCGCGATATCAGCGGGGATGGCCGCTCCGGCTTCCTCGTACGACCGGCGTTGCTCCGCTCTCATCACCGGGTCGAAGCCCTCGTCGTGGAGGTCGAGCACGGTGGCAGTATGACCGCCGCCCGCCAGCCCGCGCAGGACCGCTGGCGGGATTGGGGCGAGCAGTGGGTCGTCCCCGGGATCGGCGACCACGACCAAGACGTGCACCTCGGCATCGTAGGTGCAGAGTTGGGCGCCCCTGTGTCGGTCCGGCGAATGGGGGGAGCGTCCAGGACCCCGGCGGGCGGAAGCTGTACCTGGTCAGCCTGCCAGGGGTACGGTCTCGGCGGGGAGGTAACCCATGACCATTCGCCTCATCATGGGAGGCACCGTGGTGAACGCCAGCGGTGCTCGCACAGCCGACGTGGTGGTGGAGGGCGAACGGATCAGCGCGGTGCTCGAGCCCGACACCGAGATCGCCCGGAGCGCACTACGTGGTGATGTCGAGATCATCGACGCCAGCGGCCTGTACGTTCTGCCCGGCGGGGTGGACCCCCACGTCCATCTGCAGCTGCCCATGTCGCCCCAGGCCACATCGAGCGACACCTTCGAGACGGGTACGGCGGCTGCGGCCTGGGGGGGAACCACCACGGTGATCGACTTCGCCGGCCAGATCAAAGGATCGGCGGTTCCCGACGCAGTAGAGGAACGTATGGCCGAGGCGGCGGGTCAATGCGCCATCGACTACGGACTTCACCTCTCGGTCGGCGACGTGCACGAGCAGTCACTCAAGGACATGGCCGCCCTCATCGGTGAGGGGATCACCAGCTTCAAGCTCTTCATGGCGTATCCAGGCGCCTGGTACAGCGATGACGGGCAGATCCTCGAGGCCATGCAGATGGCGGCCGAGGGTGGTGCCATGGTCATGATGCATGCCGAGAACGGCATTGCCATCGACGTGCTGCGTGACCAGGCGGTGTCCCGTGGACGGACGGGGTCGGTCTGGCATGGCCGCACCCGCCCCCCCGAACTGGAGGGGGAGGCAACCCACCGGGCTATCCAGTTGGCCGTGGTCGCCGGCGCGCCCCTGTACATCGTGCACTTGTCGGCCGCCGCGGCCCTCGAGCAGGTGGTGTGGGCCAGAGACCGGGGGCGCAACGTGTTCGCCGAGACCTGCCCCCAGTACCTGTACCTCTCACTCGAGGAACACCTGGATCGCCCCGGACTCGACGGGGCCCGCCACATCTGCTCGCCGCCGTTACGCCCCCGCGCCGAGGGCCATCAGGACACCCTCTGGCAGGGTCTGCGAACCGATGACCTGTCCGTGGTGTCGACCGATCATTGCCCGTTCTGCGACGCGGAGAAGCGCCTGGGGGTGGACGATTTCCGTCAGGTTCCCAACGGTCTGGGAACCATCGAGCACCGTATGGATCTGCTCCACCAGGGGGTGGTGAATGGTGAGATGTCCCTGGCCCGGTGGGTCGACGTCTGCTCGACCACTCCGGCCCGACTGTTTGGATTGGCCGCTCGCAAGGGGGCAGTGACGCCGGGCGCAGATGCCGATCTCGTCCTGTACGACCCCACGGTCCGTCACACCCTCGGTACAGCCACCCACCACATGAACATCGACAACTCGGTCTGGGAAGGGGTCGAGGTGACGGGGCAGGCTCGCTCGGTGCTGAGTCGCGGGGAGTTCGTCATCCGGGACAGGGTGTTCGTCGGGCGGGCCGGGCATGGCCGCTACCAGGCTCGCTCGGTCCCTGATGTGCTTCGCTGACGCTGTGGCGTACAGCTGTCAGCGAAGGGCCGATGCCACCCTGGTGAGGTAGGCGGCAGGGTCGGGCATCTCGAAGACGGGGAGCAAGAATTCCTCGATGTCGTGGCGTTCGCACAGGTCGCTCAACTCGGCCGACCACTCTGCTGCTGAGCCCTGGAGGACGAACGGCTCGATCCACTCGTCGCGGACGTGGACGGCTGCGGCCTCCAAGCCCCCGGCCATGGCAGCCCTGATGGTCGCAGCATCCTGCTCGGTGAGCCCGATCTGCTGCTGCACGGCCGGTGGGGCGTCGACGAGGCGGTAGGTCATGTGGGGGCGTACGGCCTCGAGGTCGTCATGGGTGGTGATGATCGACGTGGAGTAACAGATTCGGCGACCGCCGGCCGCTCGGACCTGGGCAATCGCATCCCCGAGACGTGCCTTGTGGATGAAGTCGAGCATCACCCCATCTGCCAGTCGTCCACCGAGGGCCAGCATCTTCGGACCTCGCCCGGCAAGCCAGACCTCGGTGTTGGCACGGCCGTAGACCATGGCGGCTCCCGAAAGGGTGACCGAATCTCCGGCATAGTCCACCGGGGAACCGGTGAACAGACGGCGGGCCACCTCGATGGTCTGGGCGACTGCGGCCAGAGGCCGACGGCGGGCCATGCCGATCGGATCCAAGGTGAGGGTCCCCCCGGCCCCGACCCCCAGGAAGGCCCGACCTCCACTGATCTCGTCGAGGCTGGCGATGGCCGAGGCCGTTTGCGCAGGGTGACGGGTGTAGGGGTTGGTGATGCCCGGGCCCAGTTCGAGTCGTTGGGTCGCAGCGGCGATGGCGGTCAGCACGACGTAGACATCGCGTGTCACCAGACCCTCGTCGTAGACCCAACAGCGGTCGAACCCCAGGCGTTCGGCTTCAACGGCCAGGGCGACGATCTCGGCCGTGGGACATTCTGGAATGAGGTTGAGGGACAGCTTCACTGCTGGGCCACCTCGATGACCTCGACCGTGGGATCCAGGGCTCGAACCTGGCTGGCGAGGTCGTCGGCCACTTCTGCCGTCGTGGGGTCCACCTTGGTCACGATGACCACCATACGGGCCGACTCTGGGCATGCCCGCCGAGGTCCATCGGGGTGGGTGAGCACCCGGGCGGCCCCGCTAGTGCTGAGGCGTTGGTAGGGCTGGCAGCCGGCGAGGGCGGCGACTCTCAGGGGCCGATGGCATCGGTCTGCGATGACCCGACCGATGGCATCGATGCCGATCATCGAGCCCAGGACGGTCGTGGAGCCCGGGACCACAGGCTCGTAGGGGGCAGGCGCCTTGAACGGCGCGTGGCGCGCTCCGTCTGCCTCGACGAGCACGTGATCGAACATGGCGAACCACCGGTCGCAGTCGTCGGGAGTCACCCCGATGGCTTTGGGGCCGGCGATGGACTTCCAGACCATCACCGGCCCGTCACGGGTCGCGGCTTGGAGGTCGGCGTCGCTGGGATCGACGCGGAGGGCGAAGCCGTTGGCCTGGTCGGCCCCCATCTTGGTAGTGGTGGTGAGGACTACCGATCCGGCCAGCTGGCTGGCCAAGGCCCGGAGGGTGGTCGTCTTGCCGCCGCCGCCAACGACGGCCACATGCTCGTGGTCGCCGAGCCCCAGGGCCGTCGCGAGGAGATTCAGTGGGACCGGCGCCATGTGCCAACTGCCTCCATCACACCGCCGGCGACGGCTAGGGCCTTGTCGGAGATCTCGTCTGCGGCAACGTCGGAACGCGGGTCGATGTCCCCGATCTTGAGACCGGCCCGTACGGGCGTGGACGGATGGATCAGCCCACGAACCCGTCCCGGGAACGGAGCCCGGATCAGTTGGCCGTCCACCGAACCGAACACCTCACCGTGCTCGACCCAGGCGCCGATGTCCACCTGCCATTCGACGGTGCCGTCGGCGGGGGCTCGAACAACCCGCTCTGCCCCCCAGCCCTCGATCAGCCCAGGAGTCCCCGTGTCGGGGGTCGCCGACCCCTCCCACAGGCAGCGGCCCAGTCGGGGTCCTCGGGCCGTCTCGATCACAGCATGGGCGTCGACGCCGGCGACGAAGCCTGGGCCCAGGGCGATCACCAGCTCTGCGTCACCGATCGAGGTGTCGATGTTGCGCTTGGCCACTCGGGCATCGACCACGACCGATGCCCCGACGTCGGGCAGGCCGTCGTCCACGAGAACGGCCACGTCACCGTTGCGCAGGATCTCGAGGGCGCCGGCGTCTGCATTCGCCCGCTGTGCCGTCATGCCCTCGACCACGGCCGTTCCCTCGAGCACGGCGGTGCTGACTGAGACGAGGCGACGGACCGTCAGCGGGGTGGCGAGTTCGGTGACCACGACCCGGTACCCCTGTCGATGGAGGCGCCAGACCACTCCGGTGGCCAGATCGCCGCCCCCGCGAACGAGACAGACGGGTTCAGGCCCCATGCTCGAGACCGACGACCTCGGCCAGGATGGACACCGCGATCTCCCTCGGGGTTTCGGCAGCGATTTCGAGGCCGACCGGGGTCCTCACCCGAGCGATGTGCTCAGCGGGCACCCCGGCAGCCTCCAGCGACGCCCGGGTCGTGTCCCATCGGCGTCGGCTCCCCATCAGGCCGACACTGGCCACCGGAGTGCTCAGCAGCAGGGGCAGCAGTTCGGCATCGAGGGCTGCGTTGCGGGTCACCATCACCGCGTGGGTGAAGGCGTCCGGTGCGAACGCAGTGACGGCCTCGGCGAAGGAGCCGCTCATCAGTTGCCGGGCATCGGGAAGGTCGGTCGCCAGCTCCGGCCGGTCGTCCCAGGCCACGACCTCGAATCCGGTCCACGCCGCGAGCTCGACCACGGCTCGTCCCACGTGCCCGAGACCAATGACGAACAGGGTGGTGGGTGGCATGTGTGGCTCCAAGTACAACTCGACCTCTCCTCCGCACACGCCGGGGTCGCCCGTGGCGGGTTCGAGGAGGGTGTAGGACAGGCGACGGGTGCGCCGATCGGCCAATGCGCTCAGGGCCTCGGCGATCACCCGGGCTTCCATCTCCCCTCCACCGATCGACCCGGAGATGGTCCCGTCACCGAACACCAGCATCTTGGATCCAGGGCGGCGGGGAACGGACCGGGAGGTGTCGATCACGGTGGCCGAGACCACGGGGGTGCGAGCCTCGAGGGCCTCGACCAACTCCTTGAGGACGCTCACGACCGAGCCCACAGGCGGCGTGCTTGTTCGTGGGTTCGGGCCCGCATCCGGTCGAGATCGGCATCGAGCACCTGACCGTCACGGACACGCCAGGTGCCGTTCACCATCACGTCCCGCACATGGCTGTGGTTGCGCCACAGGACGACCTGCTCCAGGAGGTTGTGGCTGCTGACCGGTGTGGGAAACGACGCGTCCACGATCTGGAGATCGGCGGCATAGCCCGGCGAGAGCCTGCCCACCCGATCCATGCCCAGGGCCTGGGCCCCGCCCTCGGTTGCCATGGCGAACACGGTCGACGCGGGCATGGCGCCGGGATCGAGGAGGCGGGCCTTGTGGAGGAGGAAGGCTCCTCGCATCACCTCGAAGAAGTCGTTGACGTAGCCGTCGCTGCCCAGCCCGATGGTGACCCCGGCCTGGTGGAGTTCGGGGATGGGGGCGATCCCTCCGCCCACCTCGCAGTTGGCCAGGGGCATGTGGCTCACCCGCATCCCGCTACCGGCGAGGATGGCCCGTTCGGATTCGCTCAACTGCACGCACTGGCTGGCCAGGAAGCCGGGCCCGGTCACCCCGAGACGGTCGTAGAACTCGAGGGTGCGCATGCCCAGATGCTCCTCGCACCACAGACCCTCGTGGACCCCCTCGTTGCAGTGTGCGTGGGTGAGCACCCCGAGGTCGCTGGCCAGACCGAAGGCCCTGGTGATGTACTCGGCCGAGCAGGTGAACGTCGTGTGGAAGCACATCATGCCCGAGACCAGCTCGCTGGCGGCGGCTGCGGTGATCAGGTCGACGTTTTCCTGTAGGCCCAACTCGGCGATCTCGGGGCCAGCTCGTTCCGTTGCCTCGAAGCTGAGGACTCCCCGGATGCCCCGTGCCTCCACGATCTCTTTGCATGCCAGCAGGGCACCGGGCAGGGCGTTGGGCGCCTCGAGGATGTCGTAGAAGGTGGTAATGCCGCTGCGCAGCATCTCGGCGCACACCCAGTCGGTGGCTGTGGTGATCATGTCGTGGTCGAGGGCGTCTTCGACCTTGGGCCACCAGTAGTCGTCGAGGAAGCTCCAGAACCCGTCGGGGGCGGCGTCGACTTCGATCCCATGGGCCAGGACGCCGTAGAGATGGACATGGGCGTTGACGAAACCGGACAGGACGAGATGGCCGGACGCGTCGATCACGTCGTCGTCGGGGAAGCGTCGTCGGAGTTCGTCGGCGGTGCCGACGGCGTCGATGGTGGTGCCGTCGACGCGCACCGCCCCTTGCGCGATGGGAGCTGTGTCGGCCGCTTGCACGACCCAGTCCCCGATGACCAGGGTCATGAGGTCCTCCTGGGCAACGGTGATCCCTTAAGGGACCCGGTGATGGGCCCGGCGGTCAGGACTCGCCTCGCAGGGCCCGGTGCACGCGCTCGGGGGTGAAGGGAAGGTTGTCGATCCTCGTCCCGGTGGCGGCCACGATGGCGTTGCGGATGGCCGGTGCCACCCCGTCCTTGGGGATCTCGGCCACCGCCTTGGCTCCGAACGGTCCAGAGTCCTCCATGGTCTGAACCAGAAACACCTCGGTGTCCGGCATCTCGTCAGCCCGGTAGATCTTGTACGGACCGAGGGCGGCGTTGGTCATCCGACCGGAGTCGTCGAAGGCGTACTCCTCGCAGTGGGCGTAGCCCAGGGCCTGGATCATGCCGCCCTCCACCTGGCCCGACGCTGTGATGGGGTTGATGGCGACCCCACAGTCGACGGCCATGATCAAGCGGGTGACCGTCACCTGACCGGTGTCGATGTCCACCTCGATCTCGGCGAACTGGGCCGCGAAGGGTGCAGGACACTCTGGAGAGACGTACGAAGCCGTTCCCATGATCTGCTCGTGGTCCTCGAGATGGAACGCCTCGAGGGCGATCTCCTCGAGCGACACCGAACGGCCATCGGGGGCGTGGGCCCGGCGGTCCCGGAGTTCGATGGTGCAGGGCTCCTCGACCCCCAGCATCCGGGCGGCGCGTTCTTTGAGTCGTTCTCGGATCTTCTCGGCTGCCAGCTTGGCGGCGGTGCCCGAGATATAGGTGGTCGACGAGGCGTAGGCACCGGTGTCGAAGGGGGTCACGTCGGTGTCCGAGGAATAGACCTTGATGTCGGAGAGTTCCACCCCGAGCACCTCGGCTGCGATCTGCCCGATCACCGTGTCGGCCCCGGTGCCGAGGTCGGTGGCCCCGATCAGCATGTTGAACGACCCGTCGTCGTTGATCTTGATGCTGCAGCCGCCCATGTCCAGGAAGGGAATGGCCGTGCCGTGCATGCAGAAGGCGAAGCCCAGCCCTCGGCGGATGTGGGGTCGGTCCGGTGGGTTCACCCAACTGGGGTCGGTCAGGCGGTGCCAGCCGATGGCACGCTTGCCCTGCGCCACGCACTCCTCGATGCCCGAGGAGGTCACCTTGGGGTACTCGTCCAGCTCGTCCTCGGCGACGCCCCGCTCACCGAGGTGGGGGGCGATGTCGAGCTCGCTGCCCACCACGACCCAGTTCTTGCGTTTGAACTCGATGGGATCCATGCCCAGCTGATGGGCGATGTCCTCCATGTGGGCCTCGAGCGCGAACTCGGCTTGGGGTGCTCCATAGCCCCGGTATGCCCCTGGTACCGGGATGTTGGTGTAGACGACGTCGCAGTCGAACTTCTTGTTGGGGCAGTTGTACGAGGTGAGGCCCCGCAGCCCACTCACCGTCTGCACCGTGTAGGCGTGGGTGCCGTAGGGGCCGGTGTTGCCGACCAGGCGGAGGGATTGGGCGACCAGGGTGCCGTCGTTGTTCACACCGGTCTTGTAGGTGAGGGTCTGGGGGTGTCGGGTGCGGGAGGACATGAACTCCTCCTCCCGGTTGAGCTCCACCTTCACGGGCCGGCGGGTGGCTTGGGCCAGGTGGGCGGCCACGTCCTCGATGAGCATCTCCTGCTTGGCGCCGAATCCGCCGCCGATGCGGGGCTTGATGACCCGCACGTCCTTGATCTCCCGGTCGATGAGGGGGGCGAGCATCCGGCGCGCGTGGAAGGGCACCTGGGTCGCCGTCCGCACGACCATCCGCTCGTCAGCGTCGAGCCAGGCCACCGAGATGTGGTTCTCGATGGGCACCTGCTGGACCTGGTGTACCCGGAAGGTCTGCTCGAATACGTGGTCGGCCTCGGCGAAGCCCCGCTCGACGTCGCCCCGTTGCGCCTCGATGTGATGGACGATGTTCCGTTCTCGGTCTTCGATGTGTTCGGTGTCGGCCTCGTCGTGGATCACCGGAGCGCCGGGCTCCATCGCCTCGAGCTCGTCGAACACGGCAGGCAATACCTCGTAGGTCACCTCGATCAGGCGCAGAGCCTCGCTGGCGATGGCATCGGTCTCTGCGGCTACCGCGGCGACCCGGTCGCCCACGTGGCGCACCTTCGTGTCGAAGCTCACCTGGTCGTGGGGATGTGGATTGGGCCAGCTCTGTCCGCCTGACGCGTACTTGATCCGGGGAACGTTCTTGTAGTGGAGCACTGCGTGGACGCCGGGTAGGGCGAGGGCTGCGCTGTCGTCGATGTCGAGGATGTTGGCGTGGGCGTGTGGGCTGCGCAGGATCTTGCCGACCAACTGGCCACGCTCCTCGTAATCGTCGGTGAAGGCGGCGTTGCCCTTGACGAGGCGGAGGGCATCGACCTTCACCTCCGGCTTGCCCACCACGGCCATGGCCGGCACGTCACGGGAGGGAACGAGGCGCGGCACGGCCGCCGACGCTTGGGGTGCAGGGTCGGCCGGGTCGACCTCGACGGGGTTGGTTCCGTCGGTCATGGGGGGCACGACGAGGGGACCGAAGGGCTCGACTGCGTCGCCTCGCAGCACGGCGGCTGCTCGCCGGATGGCCTCGACCGGCTTCACGTAGCCCGTCTCGCGATCGAGGATGCCGGACAACATGTCGCGGATCTGGTCGTCGGTCGGGTCCGGGTGGCGGTGCAGGAGGGCCCACGTGCCCAGGATCATGGCCGGGGCCGAGTACCCCGACTGCATTGCCCCTGTGGCAACGAAGGCAGCCTGGACGGGGTCGAGTTCCGGCTTGTTGAGGGCCTCGACGGTGGTGACCTCGTGCCCCCCGGCCTGGGCGGCCAGGAGGCAGTCGGCGTTGACCAGTCGTCCGTCGACGAGGACGGCTGCGGCCCCCGTCTCCCCGGTATCGGAGCCGTAGCGAACGCTGACCAGTCCCCGCTGTCGGAGCACGGCGAGCAGGGTGTCGTATGGCTCACACTCGATGGTCACCGGTGTGCCGTTGAGGTGGACGTCGACGGTGATGGTCATCGGGACACCTCCTCGACGACCCGCGCAGTGAGCACCTCGGCCAGATGGAGGCGGTAGGGGCTCGATCCCCTGAAGTCGGCGGTCGGGTCGAGGCCGGTCGTGGGGGAGGTCGGATCCACCAGCACCGGGGTGGGGGCTACCCCGGTGAGCGCCACCAGGGTGCGGTCGGGGCTCTGCCGTCCGATCGCAGCCACGATCGGGGTGTCTGCGGGGGTGCGGCCGGTGGAGGTCACGGCGCCGTGGCCGCTCGGGTCGACGTCGATCACAGTGATGATGTCCGCTGTCCGTTCGTCGAGGTAGTCCTCGAGGTCGATCACGCCGCCTCGGTGGAGATGCACCCGGGCGTCGTGGACCAACAAGCCGGCGAGGAGGAGGCTCTCGGCCTCAGCGGCGGCCACCGTGCCCCCGACCGTTGCCTGGTTACGCAGCGCAGAGGGCAGCTCTCGCCGGCACAACTCCCGCAGGAGTGAGGGAGTTTCCGGTTGGTCGGCCAGGTCGCCGAGACGGGCCATGGCTCCGATCAGCAGACGCCCGTTCGTCTCGGTCACTCCGTCCAGGGCCAGGTCCTGGAGATCGACGAGCTCGATACCACGGTCGCGGGCTTGTCGGGCCGTGGGCACGATCAGGGTGCCCCCGGCCAGGGCAGCAGTGTCGGGACGGCCCAGAAGGTCCGCCGCCTCGTCGAGTTCCTGGGGCCGGTGGTAGGCCAGCACGCTCGGCACCGGGCCGCTCCTCGTTCGGTCGGGGGTCCCCGTTCCGCTTGTACCGGGGCACCGGGTGGATGGCCCGACGATAGCGTGCCGCTGGTCGGGTCCCCACCAGCGGGGCGGGTGGTGCGGCGGGGCTCTAGGCTCGCCGGATGCGAGCTGTTGGGGTCATGAGATACGGGGGTCCCGAGGCACTCGAGGTGCTCGATCTCCCCGAAGAACACGCCGGTCCGGATCAGGTCCGCATCCGGGTCCACGCGGCGACCGTCAATCCGACCGACACCTACGTCCGTAACGGTGATCGGGTGGAGACACAGAAGGTCGATCCACCCCCCTACGTGCCCGGGATGGACGCGGCCGGTGTGGTCGACGAGGTAGGGGAGGGGGTGTCCTCGCTCGCCGTCGGTGATCACGTGATGGCCATCGTCGTCCCCAGAGGTGCGCACGGGGCATACCGGGAACGCCTGGTCCTGCCCGCTGCGTCGGTGGCGTTGGCCCCCGCGGGTAGCACCCACGTCGAGGCCTCGACCCTGCCCATGAACGGGTTGACGGCCCGGCTCTCCCTCGACCTGTTGGACCTCCAGCCGGGCCAATGGGTCGCGGTCACCGGGGCAGCCGGCTGTTACGGGGGGTACATGGTCGAGTTGGCCAAGGCGGATGGCCTCAAGGTGATCGCTGACGCGTCAGATGCCGATCGTGCCCTCGTCGAGGGACTGGGGGCCGATGTCGTGGTTCCCAGGGGCCCCGGCTTTGCGGACGCGGTGCGGGCCCACCTCCCTGAGGGTGTGCCCGGTCTGGCCGATGGGTCGGTCCAGAACGAAGAGGTCATTCCCGCTCTGTCCGACGGAGGGGTATTCACCTCGGTGCGCGGGTTCTCGGGTACCCCCGAGCGGGCCATTTCCTTCAAGCCGACCCTGGTCACCCACTACCGCCACGAGCAGGCCAAGCTGGACCGCCTGGGCCGCCAGGTCGAGGAGGGATCGGTCACCCTGCGGGTGGCGGGCACCTACCAGCCGCAGGACGCCTCGGCGGCCCATGCTCGGCTCGAAGCGGGGGGGACGCGGGGCCGCCTGGTCATCGTCTTCGACTAGGGCAGGTCACGTCGTCTGCAAGCGGGTCGAGGGGCAGACGGGCCGACCGTTGCCGCCTAGCCTCGGCTTTGGGGGTAGGACATGACATCGAACAGCGGCTTCAGGATGGTGGTCGAGGAGAACGTCCCGGCAACGATGCGGGACGGGACCACCCTGTACGCAGACGTCTACCGGCCCGATGCCGAGGGGCGGTTCCCCGTGCTGCTGCTGCGCCTGCCCTACGGCAAGCAGTTCATCAGCGACTTCGGGGATCACGAGTACTTCGTCCCCAAGGGGTACGTGGTCGTCATCCAGGACACCCGTGGTCGGTTCACCTCCGAGGGCGAGTTCACCCCGTTGGTCGACGAACCGCTCGACGGGTACGACACGGTCGAGTGGGCGGCCCGACTGCCGTGGTCGGACGGCAAGGTGGGAACGATCGGCCAGAGCTATCTGGGCGCGACCCAGTACCTCATGTCGTGGACGGCTCCTCCCTCGCTGCGCTGCCAGGTGCCCGTCTCGGCGGCCGCCGACTTCCACTCCGGCTGGGTGTACGACGTCGGTGGCGCCCTCGTTCATGGCTGGGCTCTGCCCTACGCCGTCTTCCTGGCCCGCAACACCATCGACCGGCTCGGCCTGCGGGACGAGGTGTGGCCCCGTATCAAGGACAAGCTGGAGCGGCCCATCAACTTCGCCAACCCGTTCACCCCCGAGGCCTACCGCCACCTCCCCCTCATGGACTGGGCCGACCTGCTGGAGGAGGTCGCGCCCTACGTCAGGGACTACCTGACCCATCCCGAGGACGGCGAGTACTGGTGGGCCATCAACGGGGAGCGGCAGGCCGGCCAGGTGACGGCCCCCATGCTCCACGTCAGCAGCTGGTACGACATCTTCAGCCGCGACGGGGCCTTGATGTTCAATCGGCTCCGTGGCGGGGCGGCCACCGCCGAGGCCCGGGGCGGTCAGCGCCTCCTGCTCGGCCCGTGGGGGCACCTGTTCCCGTACACCTCGCCCACCACCAAGGGGGCCGGTGACGCCGACTTCGGTGAGGCGTCGCTCCTCGATCTCCACGACTACGAGCTGGGTTTCCTCGACCGCTGGTTGAAGGGCCAGGTTGGAGACTGGGACGACCGTCCACCCATTCGCCTGTTCACCATGGGCCGCAACACCTGGCGGGACGAGGATCAATGGCCACTGGCCACCACTCGCTGGACGCCCATGTACCTCGACAGTGACGGTGGCGCGAACACCCTGCACGGCAACGGGCGCTTGGCCCCCGTCACCGCAGGGGACGCCCCGGCCGACAGCTTCGTCTACGACCCCGATGATCCGGTGCCCACCCAGGGTGGCAACCTGTTGGTCCTACCGATCGGGGCCAAGGACCAGCGGGACGTCGAAGCCCGACCCGATGTGCTCGTGTACACGGGCGACGTGCTCACCGACGAGCTCGAGGTGACCGGGCCCATCGAGGTGGTGCTGTACGTCGACACCTCGGCTCTCGACACCGATTTCACCGCCAAGCTGGTGGACGTGCACCCCGACGGCTACGCCCAGAACATCATCGACGGCATGATCCGGTGCCGCTACCGCAACTCCCGCCAGCACCCCGAACCGATGGTGCCTGGTGAGGTGACCGAACTGCGCATCGACCTGTGGGCCACCTCCCATGTCTTCGGGGCTGGTCACCGCCTCCGCCTGGAGGTGAGTTCCAGCAACTTCCCCCGGTTCGATCGGAACCTCAACACCGGTGGTGACCAGGCCACGGGGACCACCTTCGTGACGGCCCATCAGCGGGTCCATCACAACAGCCGGTTCCGAAGTCACATCATGCTGCCGGTGATTCCCTGACCCGACGACGGGTTGCAGATCCAAGGGACCAGGCCGCAGCCAGGCAGCCGATTGCGGCGACCAGGCTGAACCAGTGGATGGCCACGAAGCCTGCTGAGATGGCGTCGCCCGTCTCGGCAGAGACCGTGCCCTCGTCACCGGCCAATAGGGCTCGGACAGTCTCCACGTCGCCGGTTCGGCGGTCGACGATGGCCAGGAGGATGGCCCCGCCGACGGCTACCCCGTAGGTGATGCAGATGGTCCTGATGAACTGGTGGGCGCTGTTCGTCCGTCCCATCTCGCCTGGCTGGCTGACCGACTGCAGCAGGGTGAGGCCGCTGGTGGAGACCAGGCCGATGGCCACACCGATCACCAGGTAGCCAGTAAGGATCACCGCGCTCGGCCAGCCGAAGCGGGCGGCCCCAGCGGCGGCGGTCAGGGCGGGCACGGCGATGGAGGCGCCGACCAGGATCAACTGATCCTGGCGGTAGCGGGCCAGGAGTCGACTGGCCAGCAGCGCACCGGCGGTCCACCCCACGGTCAGGAACAGGATGGAGAACGGTGCACTGGCCAGCGACCATCCGCGCACCGTCTGGACATAAATGGGCAGATAGTTGTCGGCGGCCAACCCGGCGACCAACAACAGCCCTGCGGTCAGATGGACGGCTCTGAGGGGATGTCGACGAAGATGATCCCTGCGGATCACGGCGTGGTCCCGGGCGCCCCGGCGCCACACCACCGCTGCCGCGGCGACAGCTCCCCCGACGGTGAGCAGGGCCGTGCCTGGTCGACGGTCCAGCACGCCGACTGCGACCAAAGACCCTGCGACGAGCCCGGTCAGGGCGATGATCCCGGGCCAGTCGACGGCGATGCGTCGTGACGGTGTCGCCGCGGTGGGGAGTGATCGCCAGCCGACCACCAGGGCGAGCGCGGTGAGGGGCAGTTGCAGGAAAAAGACCAGTCGCCAGTTGCCCACGGCCAACATGGCGGCCACAAGGGCCGGCCCGCCGAAGCCCATGACCCCCCACACCATCGAGTTCGCAGCGAAGGCGCGGGGGCGAAGCGCCTCGGTGTAGGCCAGGCCGACAGAGGACAACGAGACCGAGATGACGAGTCCCCCTCCGATGCCCTGAAGGGCCCGGGCCACGATCAGGAGACCCATCGACGGGGCCAGGGCCACCGCCAGGCTGGTCAGCAGGAACCACAGCCCGGTGACCCGGAAGGTCGCCCGGACGCCCTTGGCGTCGATGACGGGTCCGGCGAGGACGCCGGCCACCGCCGAGGTGGCCAGAAAAGCGGTGATCACCCAGGGGACGAGGGCGACGTCGCCGAGGTCCTCGGTGATGGCGGGCACTGCCGCCACGATGGCCAGCCCGTCGAAGGCAGCCAGGGCCACCACGGTGAGGTTGGCTGCAGTGACGGGTAGCAGGGCTCCCGACCAGATAGATGTCGGAGCCGAGCCTGCGGTGGTCACCGGCGCAGCCGGCTGTCGACTGCGGCTCGACCCCACAGGTCGCGGGCGGCCCGTTCGACCTCCTCGATGAGGGCTGATTCGTCGACGGTGAGCAGCTGCCCCTCATCGAGCACCACGGCACCATCGACCATGACATGGGTGACCTGGGCCGGGGTCGCACAGAACACCAGGGCGCTGGCCACCCGATGGACCGGCGCAACGAACACGCTGCGGAGATCGACGACGACCAGGTCAGCCCTGGATCCCGCGGTGATCGATCCGATTTCGGGACCCCACACCGCCTGGCCGCCCCGGCAGGCCATCTCCAGCGCGTCCTCTGGTTGGAGGGCCATGGCATCGAGGCGGCTGACCTTCTGCAGCAGCACCGTGTGCTTGAGCACCTCGAACATGTCCTGGCGGTTGTTGCTGCCCGGACCGTCCGAGGCCAGGGCGATGGGAATGTCGCGTTCCCGCATCTCGACGATGCGGGGCACGCCCGATGCGAGGTACATGTTCGACACCGGGCAGTGGACGACCACGGCCCCCCGGGCTGCCACCGTGTCGAGCTCGTCGTCGTCGAGCCACACGCTGTGGGCCAACTGCACATCGGGCCCCAGGAGCCCGAGGTGGTCCAACCACTCGACGTGGCGCAGACCTCGCTCCTCGAGGCTGATCTCGATCTCCTCCGCCGTTTCGGCACAGTGGATGTGGGTGCCGCCGCCCCAGCTGCGAGCAGCACCCACCGTGGCGTGCATGGCGTCATCAGAGCATCCCCACGGGATCAGGGGGGCGAGCCCGACCCTGATGCGGTCGCCTCGCTGGCCGTGCCAGCGAGATCGCACCTCGTCGGCTCGCTCCAGGATCTGCTCGGTCGTCTCCATCAGCCGGGGTTCGTAGTTGCGATCGGCCCAGCCCCGGGCCAACAGGAAGCGGATGCCCAGTCGATCGGCCGCCTCGCACACCGCGTCGTCGATGGCAGGGTCGACGTGGACGTACTGGTGGTCGACCACTGTGGTCGCCCCGGTGCGGAGGTTCTCGGCCAGTCCGAGGGTGGCAGCCAGACCGGCAGTTCGGGCATCGAGGTGGACGGCACCGGGCCAGATGCAGTCCTTGATCCACTGCAAGAGAGGTTTGTCGTCAGCGAGGCCCCGGAAGAAGGTCTGGAAGAGGTGGGTGTGGCCGTTGGTCATGCCCGGCATCACGGCACGCCCCGATGTATCGATGGTCCGACCAGCCCGCTGCCGCACTTGTGGTGGTGCTTCCCCGGATCCAACGGCTGCGATGTCGCGGCCCTCGACCAGGACCCAGCCAGGATCGTGGATCGTGTTGTCACCGTCGACCGTGACGACCGGCCCACCGGCCAACAGCACGGTGTCGGCGTTCACGGGGCGAAGTCGGCGAAGGCGTCGACCACCGGCTCGATGGCGGGCATCAGGGGATACAGCACGGGGCAGGTGACCCCGGCGTCGATGTACTCGGCCACCTTGTCTCGACATTGGGCCGAGGTGCCGACGGCCATCAGGCTTCGGCACAGGTCGTCGGGGATGAGGTGGGCGGCCCGCCGGTAGTCCTCCTCGGTAGCCGGCCACCCCACGACCTGCTGGACCCGTTCGACCAACTCGGGGTCGGCCCCCGAGGCTTCCATGATGTGGGGTTCGGTTCCCAGGTAGTAGGCAACCAGCGACTTGCCCACCAGCATGGCTTCGTCGGGGTCGTCGTCGGACAGGGCGCAGGCGAGCAGTTCGGGGCGGTCGATCTCGTCGAGCGAGCGCCCCGCGCGCGCCGCGCCGACCCCGACTCGCTCGACCGCGTCGCGGATGTAATCGGTGGACACCACGTAGTTGAGGACCGGGCCGTCGCAGATCTCCCCCGACAGCTCCAACATCTTCGGGCCCGTTGCCCCGATGTAGATCGGGATGTCACGGGGGCTGCTGTCGCCGTAGGCCACGTCGAGGCGCACCCGGTCGAGGTGGACAAACTCCCCCTCGTAGGACACCTCCTCCATCGAGAACAGGGCGTTGATGGCCTCGATGTTCTCCCGCATGGCAGTCAGGGGCTTGCGACGGTCTGCGCCGACTCGTCCCGCGATGGGCTCCCACCATGCGCCGAGGCCGAGCATTACCCGGCTCTCGCCGTCGGGGGTGAGGCCGCCGAGCTCCCACATGGTGCTCCAGGTGGCAGCGATCACGGCTGGATTCCGGGTGTAGATGGGGAGGACCCCACTCCCGATACGGATGCGCTCGGTGCCGGTGAGCAGGGCGCTCATCATCACCACACAGTCCCGGGCCAACCGGGTGTCCGCCTGCCAGATCTCGGCGAACCCCCGCGCTTCGGCGTAGCGGGCGATATCGAGTTCGTAGCGGATGTCGTGCTTGTCCTGCAGGTACAGGGCCATGCGGTGTGCCATCGAAACGACGTTACTGCCGGTGACTCGTCGCGACGACAGGCAGGCCTACAGGCACAGACCGGTCTACAGGTGAGGCAGCACGCCTTCTGACAGTCGACCGAGTTGCTCCTCCACCTTGCCGTAGGGGTCGCCGGGCATGGCGGGGAACAGCAGGAGGTTCTCGACCCCACCCAGTTGATCGGCGTACCAGGTGATCTGTTCGGCTACCTCGTCGGCGGTGCCCACGATCCAGATCTTCTGCTCCATGGATTCTTCGAGGGTCGGGATCAGGCCGGCAGGCGCTGGCTTGCCATCGGGACCCATGTAGCCCTTGGACCAGCCGTAGGGGCCGAGGAACTTCCAGAACTCGTCGTGACCATTCCGCACCGAGTCGACGGCGGCTTCGTGGGAGTCCTCCACACAGGTGCACAGCACCAGTTGCCGATGTTCGCCCGGGGCCAGTTCGCGGTGATGGGCCTCGGCGTAGACCTCGGCGAACCGCTCCCAGCGCATCTTGACGAAGCTGTGGTGGTTGTTCCAGAACACCCCGCCCCAGCCGTATCGGGGCACTTGCTCGAGGGTGGGCGGTGAGGTGATGGCCTGCCAGATTTCATAGGGGTACAGGGGGCGGGGCACGAGGCTCAGTTCCTCGACGAAGCCGCCTCGGTCGGGGATGCCGGGGGGCGGGAAGTCGTAGACGTCGCCGTGGAAGGAGAAGGACTCGTTGTCCAGCGCGAGGCGGATCACCTGCATGGCCTCGTCGAACTGGGCCCGATTCACTTCGTCGGCGGCTGCCTGGTCGGGGTTGTCGAAGCTCCCGATGGCCGTACCCAGCGACTGGGCTTCCCGGGGAACCGTCCCTCGGCCGACACCGAGGATGCCCCGACCTCCACTGATGTTGTGCAGGGTGGCGAAGTCTTCGGCCAACTTGAGGGGGTGCCACTGGGGGACGATGTTGAATGCCATGCCGATCCGGATGCGCTCGGTGCGCTCGGCCAGGATCGCCCCGATGAGAATCCCGTTGGGGATGACCTCGTAGCCCTCGTACTGGAAGTGGTGCTCGGTCAGCCAGTACGAATCGAAGCCACCCTGCTCGGCGGCCACGCCCATGTCGATGATGCGCTCGGTGGCCCGCCAGACATCGGCATTGGAGTAGCGGCGCTCGGTGGCCGCCGGAGGACCGGCCCCCGCATCGTCCATCTCGACCCCACCGAAGAGAAAGATCCCGGTTCGCATCGTGTCACTGTAGGACCATGACCGACCCCGTCGTCCAACCACTGATCGACCGACCTCGCCGAGGCATCTGGATGTTCCCCGGTGTGGCGGCTCCCGCCCTCGTCGACGCCGTGGTGGCAGCGGAGGAACTGGGTCTCGACGAGGTGTGGATTGCCGACGAGGGGGTGGCCCGTGAGCCGGTTCCCGTGTTGGCGGCTGCGGCCATGGCCACGACGAGGATTCGGCTCGGGGTGGGGATCACCAGTCCACTGCTCCGTCATCCGGGTTCGCTGGCGGCAACCGTCAACACCCTCGACGAACTGTCGGACGGTAGGGCCGTGCTGGGACTCGGCGTTGGGGGGCATCTAGCGCTGGGACCCTTCGGGCTGGGCACCGATCGTCCGGTCGGGGTCCTGGCCGATGCCATCGACATGGCCCGGGCCGTGCTGGGGCGACATCCCGGTGCCGGTTACGACCCACCCCCTCACGCTGCGCCGGCCCGCCATGTGCCCATCTGGGTCGGGGGTCGGGGTCCGCAGGTGACGGCCATGGCGGCCCGCCGAGCCGATGGTGTGTTCCTGTCGGGCTGCACCCCTGAGCAGGTGGCTCGGATCGTGTCCGACGTGAGGGCCCGTCGGGCCGATATCGGCATCGCTCTCTATCACTCGGCTGACCGGTCGGGGCGGGATTCATCCACCGCTTCGTGGGATCGGGTGGGAGAGGAGTTGGAGTTGCTGGCCACTGACTGGAGGCCCGACGCGGTGGGGATCAACCTCGTGGAACTAGCTGGTGGGGATCCCCGTCCCGTCGAGTTGGTGAGCAGAGCGGCCGCAGTGCTGGTCGCTGTCGGGTGAACCGCCTTCGGGCCGTGTCACCCTTCCCGCAGCAGGTGGAAGGCCTGGCACGACGGCTCGACCAGCAGGTCTCCCATCGCCTCGTCGACCTCGGCCACCGTGTCGGGTCCGATCGATTTCCATTGCTCCATCGACTCCCACCAGATGATCACCTTGACGTCGGTGGCGTCCCCGTCGGAGCACCACACCTCTTTGCGTACGAAGCCGTCCTGCTCCTCGAGAAACCGGCTCCACACCTCGGCCTCGCGGGCCAGCCACCGGGGTCGGTCCTCGGGGGTGATGGAGAACGTCAGGACTTCGATTACCATGCGGCCGACCGTAACCCGGACGCCCCCGGTCCGGGCTGAATCCGAGGAGATCCCCGGACCCATGGCCACTGCGACGGCAACGTTGTCCTTCGACGACATCGGGATGGTGTTCCCCGATGGCACCGAGGCACTGCGAAATGTTTCCTTCGAGGTCGATCGAGGCGAGTTCGTCACGATCGTCGGACCATCGGGGTGCGGAAAGTCGACCTTGCTGAAGATCGCCTCGGGTCTGCTCGAGCACACCAGCGGTTGGGTGGCCGTCGACCGTGAGCGGATCGGGTACGTGTTCCAGGACGCAACCCTGCTGGATTGGCGAACCGTGCAACGCAACGTGGAACTGTTCGCCGAGCTCCACGACATCGGAAAGGCGGAGCGTCAGGCCCTGGCTCGCGAGGCCATCGAGTTGGTGGGGCTCACCGGTTTCGAGCACCACTATCCCAAGTCGCTGTCGGGTGGCATGAAGATGCGGGCGTCCCTGGCCCGCACCCTCACCCTGAAGCCGCCCGTGTTTCTGTTCGACGAACCGTTCGGCGCGGTCGACGAGATCACCCGTGAACACCTCAACGACGAAACTCAGCGCTTGTTCCAGAGCGAGGGCTTCGCCGGGCTGTTCATCACTCACTCGATCAGCGAGGCGGTGTTCATGTCGACCCGGGTCCTGGTGATGTCGGCCCGACCCGGACGTATCGTCGCCGAGTTCGACGTGCCCTTCGACTACCCGCGTCAGCCAGATCTTCGTTTCGATCCCGACTTCGCGACACTGTGCGGCGAGGTCTCTCATGCCCTGAGGGGAAGCCACTGATGAGCACCCTGGAAAATTCGCCCGAGGTCGATCCCAACCCGGCAGTCGACGAGTCGGCCCCCGCTGGCCCTCGCTCGGGCAGCGCTTATCGCATCAAGTCCCGACCGCGGGAACTCGCCGAGAACTTCCTCCCTCCGCTCCTGCTGGGCGCGGCCCTCATCGGGGCTTGGTACTACGTCTCGTATGGCCTGCTGACCCCGGAGCGCCGCTTCCTACTGCGACCGCCTCATCAGATCCTGCAGGTGGGGTTCCTTGATTGGAGCCATTTCTCGGAGATTCTGAGTGCCCTGTGGAGTTCGACCCGCGTTGCCTTGATCGGTCTGTTGATCTCGATCTGCATCGGCTTCTTCTTGGCCACCGTGATGAGCCAGACCAAGCTGATCGAGCGAGCCATTTTCCCGTACATGGTGATGTTGCAGGCCATCCCGATTCTGGCCATCGTTCCCCTGATCGGCTTCTGGTGGGGCTACGGCACCAAGTCACGCATCGCCGTCTGCGTGATCATCTCCCTCTTCCCGATCATCGTGAACACCCTCTTCGGCCTGCAGTCAGCCGAGCGCGGCAAACACGACCTCTTCACCCTGCACGGGGCGAGCCGGGTCACCCGTCTACGCAAGCTCATGTTCCCCGCGGCGATGCCGGCCATCTTCGCCGGCCTGCGGATCTCGGCCGGGCTCTCGGTGATCGGCGCGATCGTGGGCGACTACTTCTTCGGCCAGGGCGATGTCGGTATCGGCCAGCTACTGAAGCGTTACTCGAGTCGTCTCGAAGGCGAGGAGCTGTTGGCCGCGGTGATCATGTCCTCGGCCCTCGGGGTCACCGTGTTCCTGCTGTTCGGCTGGTTGCAGAACCGGGCGATCGGACGTTGGTACGACTCGACGGGCGGCTCCTGATTTCGAACGGCCCGGTGTTGTCGGCGCTACCAACTGGTAACAGAGCCGTAACGACATCGACTCCTGCGTGGTCTGGTTGAGACCGCAGCGTCCGCTAGGTTGCTCTCTGTTGTGAGCACTGGCTCATATTCCCTGGAGGGTCAATGAACAAGAAATTGGTGCGATTGCTCGCGCTGTTGTTCGCTTTTTCGCTGGTCGCCGCAGCCTGTGGTGGCGGTGATAGTGACGATGCAGCGTCCGAGGAGTCCTCGGAAGAAGCAACTGGCGGCGAGTCCGAAGAGGCGTCGGGCGGGGTGTTGGCAGACGTGTGCCCGAGCCCGCTCGTCATCCAGACCGACTGGCACGCAGAGTCCGAGCACGGCGCCCTGTACAACCTGATCGGTGAGGGCTACACCGTCGACACGGGCCGCAGCGCTCTGGTCGGTCCGATGGAGCTCGGCGGTGAGTCGTTGGGAATCGACTTCGAGATCCGCGAGGGTGGCCCAGCCATCGGCTTCTCGTCGCCCACGTCGATCATCTACAGCGACGACTCGGTGCACCTGGCCTACGTCAACACCGACTCCCAGATCCTGAACTTCAACGACACCCCGATGCTGTCGGTGGTTGCTCCGCTCGAGAAGAACCCGCAGATGATCATGTGGGATCCCGAGACCTACCCCGATGTCGAGAACCTCTCCGATCTCGGTGAGCTGGGTGTGACCATCAACATCTTCGCCGGCCAGACCTACGCTGACGTGTTCGTCGCACTGGGTGTGTGGACTGCCGACCAGATTGATCCCTCCTACGACGCCACCCCGGCTCGATTCATTGCCGAGCAGGGTGCCATCGCCCAGCAGGGATTCGCCTCGTCGGAGCCCTACGCCTACAAGAACACCTACGAAGAGTGGGGCAAGGACGTCGCCATCTCCCTGCTGAATGACAACGGCTTCCCGATCTACAGCCAGACCATCGCCATCAAGCCCTCCGACAAGGAGGAGATGGACGCGTGCCTGAAGCTGTTGGTGCCGATCTTCCAGCAGTCGGTGGTCGACTACCACACTGATCCGTCCCACGCGAAGGCCATCATCCTCGATGCCACCGAGATCTACGATGACGGCTGGGTCTACACCGAGGGCAACGCTGACTTCGCAGCCCAGGCGATGAAGGACTACGGCCTGGTCGGCAATGGTCCCGACTCGACCGTCGGCAACATGGATCTCGACCGCATCCAGGAGATGATCGACAACATCGCCCTGGCTGGCCTGGAGTTCCAGGAAGGGTTGACCCCGGCCGACATCGTGACCAACGAGTACATCGACTCGAGCATCGGCTTCTAGCCCGACCGAGGTCACTATTCGACGAAGGGGCCGGCGCCTACGGGCGCCGGCCCTCGTCGTTTGCTGTACTCGTAGCCGATAGCAGGAGGAACGGATGCTCGCTGACGATGGTCGGGCCTATGGTCGCCCGGCCGGAGAGATCGACGACGAACTGGTGCGGACGGGACCAGGTACGCCCTCGGGTGAGTTGCTGCGCCGGTACTGGCATCCGCTCGGCCGGTCCGAGGAGGCGACGACCCGGCCACGGGAGGTCCGCCTGCTCGGTGAGGACCTCGTCCTGTATCGGGACGCATCGGGCGTCCCCGGCCTCCTCGAACCCCGGTGCTGTCACCGAGGAACCACCCTGTATTTCGGTCGCGTCGAAGACAACGGCATCCGGTGCCCCTATCACGGGTGGCTGTTCGGGGCCGACGGCACCTGTCTCGATCAACCCTGCGAGCCAGATCGGGGACGGAACCGCGACCGCTACCGCCAGCCCTGGTACCCGGTAGTCGAATACAACGGGATGCTCTTCACCTACATGGGCCCACCCGATCGCCAACCGGTGTTCCCCCGCTACGACATCTTCGAGGACCTGGGCGACGACGAGGAGATCGTGATCATCGATCACTTCGCCTTCGGTGGGCCGGCGGTTGCCCCGTGCAACTGGTTCCAGACCCACGAGAACGTGATGGACCCCTATCACGTGTTCATCCTCCACAACGCAATCAGCGGACCCCAGTTCGATCCCAAGCTGGAGATCTGGCCGCGGATCGACTGGGCCTCCACCCCGATGGGTGTCGCGTCAACCCAGGATCGTGACCTGGGCGACGGGACGACCCTGCACCGGGTGGTGGAGACCATCATGCCGACCATCCGGGTGATCCCGACACCGACCCTCAGCTACCTGGGTCCGACCAACAACCTGTCGTGGGCCCAACCGATCGACGACACCACGACCCGGGTCTTCGCCATGGTTCGTAAGCCGGTCGACAGCCCGGCCCAGGGCCTGCCCATGTACGGCGATGGCAAGAACTGGTTCGAGCTGAGTCCTGAGGAACATCAGCGCTACCCCGGCGACTACGAGACCCAGGTCGGTCAGGGCGCCATCACCCTGCATTCCACGGAGCGGTTGGCAGCTTCGGATCGGGGTGTGTCCATGATCCGACGCCAGTTCCGCGACCAAGTCCGGATCGTGGCCGAGGGAGGAGACCCCGTGGGGGTGAGCTTCGACGAGGCCGATGCGCTCAGATCTGTCATCGCCGGGAACTACATCATCGGGGCCGACACCGATCTCGACGCGGTTCCGCTGTCGGACAGCCTGCGCTGATCCTGACCAGCGTCGGAACCGAGGGACCCCACTGCGGTGTGTTCAGCTGCGGTGAACGGCGGTGTGCTGATCGCTCGACGCGACCAGGCGCCCGGCTCGGAACACCCGGCGGGACATGGGGGCGTCTGCGATGGCTTCTCGAATCGTTGCTGCGTCGATGGCGACCAGATCGGCGGGATCACCGGGCTGCAGGCCGACGCCGGGAAGACCGAGGGCTGCTCGCACGTTGCCGCTCACCATCTCGTACGCGGTCTCCGGTGACTGATGACCGGCCATGACCATGAGGGCGGCTGTCTCGAGGGGGTCGCTCCGACCCACGAGGTTGAATGGGTCCTGGACGTTGTCGGCTCCTGCGGCGACCAGGGCCCCTGCGTCTTGGAGGGCCCGCACGGCGGTGAGACCCCGCGGGGTGGCCGATGGGTGATCGCGGCCCTGGAGGAACAGGTTCGTCTGGGGCAGGGGGAACACGGCGATCCCGGCTGCGGCCACTTCGGCGGCTACCTCGGACTGCACCTCGGGTGACTGCAGGCCGAGGGTGACACAGTGGCTGGCCGCCCGGGGTCCTTCGAATCCCCGATCCATGACCTGACGGGCGAAGTCCCGCAGGGTCAACACCGAGGGATCGAGCATCTCGTCTACGTGCAGGTCGAGGCCGATACCTGCCTCCAGTGCTGCGTCGATGGCGATGGAGATGAGACCGGGACCATCGGGGTCGAGATGGGGGCAGCCACCGACGAGGTCAACCCCCGCCTCGAGGGCCGCGGCCAGGGCAGCCCTGGTGGGGGCGCCATCGGGGCCGGTGATGGGGCTGCCACAGAGGGCCACGATCTGGACGTCGAGGAGCCCCTCGAACTGGTCGGCTGCCTCCCGAACGGCCACCACGGCGGATGCCCCGATGCTGGCCAGGACGTTGACGTGGGTGCGGACTGCAGTGACCCCGTGGACCAGCAGCCGTTCCATGGCGGCAACCGCCCGCTCGACGATGCCCTCGTGGGTGATGCGCCCGGCTGCCGCTGCGGCGACCCAGGCATCGATGGCTCCTTCGAGATCCCCGGCTGGATTGGGGACCAGATCAGCCGTGAGGGCCTTGTCGAGGTGGGCATGGGGTTCAGCCATGGCCGGGAGAACCAGCCACCCGCCGAGGTCGGCTGCGACGCCGTCCCGTGCTCGGTGGTCCTCGATCGTCGTGATGACACCGTCGGCGATCCCGATGTCCGCTCGACGTCCGTCGGGCAGCTTGGCGTCGGTCAGCCATTCCGTCACGTGATGTCCCTCCGGGATCATGGTGTGTCTCGACCATCCTGCGGCCTGAGGACTCCACGGGTCCAGCTGACAGAATGCATCACGACGAGGGGAGTGTCGCGTTGCCCATCATCACGGACCTACGGAGCTACATCGAGGTGCTCGAGGCCAACCATCAACTGGCCCGGGTCGATCGACCGGTCGCCCTGACTCACGAGTTGGCCGATGTGGCGGCTTCGTTGGCTCGCGGTGATGTGGGCGCGGGACTGTTCACCGCAGCCGTCGACAGCCCTTGGCCCATCTTCTGCGGCAGCGTGACGTCCCATCGGCGGGCCGCCCTGGCACTCGGATGCGAGCCCCACGAGGTGATCGATGTCATGGAGCGGGTGCTGGACCCGGCCAATGGCGTGGCTCCCGTGCAGGTCGAGCGAGCAGCCTGGCACGACAACCACGTCATGGGGGACGACGTCTCGACGTCGATGTTGCCCATCCCCGTGCACAGCCGGGGTGACGGCGGTGCGTTCATCACCGGAGCGGTGACCGTCGCCAAGGACCCGATCTCCGGTCGGGGGAACCTGGGGTACAACCGCATGCTCCGCCTCGATGAGCGTCGTTTCGGCTTCAACGTCAACGAATGGCGTGACGTGGGCACCTTTTGGAAATCGCGGGAGGATCCCGACGCACCGTTCCCGATCGCCTTAGCCATCGGGCTGGATCCTGCGGTGATGATCGCGGCCGGAGTGAAGACCCCGGTCGACGAACTTTTCATCGCTGGTGCCATCCGGGGCACCGGCATCGAGGTGTGCCGCGGGCGGACCGTCGATGTGGACATCCCCGCGTCGGCCGAGGTGGTCATCGAGGGTCTGCTGCACCCGGCGGTGCGCGAGCCCGAGGGTCCGCTCGCTGAGTTCCACGGCTACCACGGCGAGGAGTGGAACAGCCCCACCTTCGAGGTCACCTGCATCTCGTGGCGGAACGATCCGATCTACCAGACGATCATTCCCGGCTGGTATGAGCACATCTACATCGGCAACGTGCTCCCCCGGGAACCCCTCCTGCGGCGGTTCGTCCGTCATCTCGACCCCACTGCCGATGTGCACATTCCTCCGTACGGAAACGGGTTCCTGGCCCTCATCCAGATCGACCGCGACAACCCGGGGACGCCCCGCAACCTGGCGATGGCCGCGATGGCCGCCCATATCAACATCCGCAATGTGGTGGTCGTCGATCGCGACGTCGACATGTACGAGCCGGCCGAGATCCAGTGGGCCCTCACCAACCGGGTGCACTGGACCGACGACGTCTTTGCGGTACCCCACGCCCAGGGGCACGAGATGGACCCGACGGCCACCCAGCGAGGGGTCAGCACCAAGGTGGGTATCGACGCGACCTACAAGCGCGAGCGGCGTGAATACGGGTCGCGGGTTGCCTACCCGTCCGTTGATCTGGGGAACTACCTCTCGTGACCAAGCGAGTGGTGGTGGCCATAACCGGGGCCAGCGGAGCCGTCTATGGCATCCGTGCCTTGGAGCTCCTCCGGCCCCTGGACGTGGAGAGCCACCTCATCACCACGGGCCCGGGTCGGATGACCATCGACGTCGAAACGGGCCGGTCGGCCGACGAGGTCGAGGCCTTGGCCGATGTGGTGCACGGGTCGCGCGACATTGGCGCCTCGATCGCCAGCGGATCGTTTCGCACCGATGGCATGATCATCGCTCCCTGCTCCATCAAGTCGCTCTCGGCGATCGCCAATTCCTTCTCGGCCGACCTCGTGGCCCGGGCCGCCGATGTCACCCTCAAGGAACGGCGGCCGCTGGTGTTGATGGTGCGGGAGACCCCGTTCCACCTCGGACATCTCCGACTGATGGAGCGAGTGGCCGAGATGGGTGGCGTGATCTACCCCCCGGTCCCCGCCTTCTACAACCAACCGAAGGACATCGACGATCTGGTGACCCACTCGGTCGGTCGCGCCCTCGAGGTGCTCGGCATCGAGATCGAAGGCCTCCGTCGGTGGCGGGACGGGGACTGAGTCTGCCCGGGCCGCTGTCGGTCTTGATCAACGCCGCAGTTGCGCCATGATGCGCGCACTGCGATGGCGCATGGTCACCAGGGTTCGGGCCGGCAACGACTGGAGATCGCGTCGCACTGCATGAGCGGCATTGCGACCGGCCGCACCGAACACGCCGGCTCCGGGGTACGTGGCGGCACCACTGAGATAGAGCCCTTCGATCGGTGTCCGATAGCGGGTCAACTCGGGGCGACGTCCGACCAGGGCGGACAGGGGCGCCTCCGCGTAGGACGGGGTGTGACCCCGGTGCATCGAAAACTCTGCTTCGTAGCGGTCGGGGGTCATGGCCCGGTATCGGTCGACCAGCGCGGCTGCCCCGTCGCCGGCCAGGCCCTCCCACAGTTCCAGCCATCGCGCCGGCTCTGGTGACCCGGGCCAGCCGCCCGGCGTGTCGTAGGGGGTGAACAGCACCTCGAGGCTGAGCACGTGCTCTCCGGCGGCGGTGATCATGGCCGGATCGAGAACCGACGGGATGTTGATGAGCATGGTGGGTTGCTCGGCCACCGTGCCGGCGCTTCGGGCCGCGTGGGCGGTGGCCAACTGTGCAGGCGATGGGGACACCACGAGGGTGGGTTCCAGGCTGTTCGACCCGGTGATGTGCTCGACAGCACCGGCGAAGGAATAGGTGGGCAGGCCGGTCAGAACGGCATCGATCTTGGACTCGTACCCATCCATCTCGGGCAAGGACCGTCGCTGCCCGATGAGGCGGCGGGCCGGGGCTGGCACCCGCTCGACCCAGTCCAGCAGTACCCGCTGGGGGTCGCAGGCGGCCACAACGACGGGGGCGCTCACGCTGTCGCCGTCTGCCGTCCGTACCCCGCCGACGGCACCGTCGTGAAGGATGAGGCTGGTCACCGCGGACCCGGTGCGGACCTGTCCGCCGGCGGCCACGAAGGAGGCCGCCAAGGCGTCGGTGAGAGCCCCGCTACCCCCTTGCGGTCGGCCGGTTCGGACCAGGTGGCGGAGGGCATAGGACGCGGCGGCAAGTCCGGTTCCGGGGACGTCGGGGGGAACACCCCACACCGTCGGCCCGACCGACACGGCAGGCATCACCATGTGCCAATCGTCGAAGTACCGCTCCAGCACCTCCGAAGCCGACGACCTGCTCCAGTTCCACAACGTCCTGAGGCCCCGGGCTCGCCGCTCGGCAACGCCGGCTGCGATGCGAACAGGGCCCGGATGGGTTCGGGCCATGGCCACGATCAACTCGGCGACGGGGAGGGCGTCTGCCAGATAGGTCCGATAGGCCTCCACCTGTGCCGGATGGGTGGCGGCCAACGCATCGAGCTGTCCGTCGACGTCATGAACACCGACCCAAGGTTCCGACCCGTCGTGGAACAGGTTGACGAAGGTCGGGTTCGCTTCCAGGTAGCGCAGGCCGTGTGCTGCCAGGTCGAGGTCGTCGATGATGGGCGTGGCCCGGATCATGGTGTGATCGCAATTGCAGATGTTGAAGCGGGCGCCGAGGTCGCTCACCGTGGACGCGCATCCGCCCACGGTCTCCCGAGCCTCGATCAGAACGGTGTCGATGCCGGCCCGTGCCAGGTACGCAGCGCACACGAGACCGTTGTGACCGCCACCGACAACCACGACATCTGCCATCGGGGGGAGGCTACCGGCGGTGCGGCTGTCGTAGGATTCGTGGGCGATGTCTGGCTCGGACCACGGCCCCTGGCTGATGCCTCTGCCGCTCACGGAGGACTGGACCGCGGCCATTCCCCGGACGGCCGCTCTGCCGTGCCTGACGGAGCCCGCTGAGATGCCATTGGCCCAGGAGTCGGGCTTCGAGCCCCTGGTGCCGGTAGATCACCCACGGGTGACGGTGGTTCCCTGCTATCGGCAGGCGGGCTGGTCCGAGGCCACCTCCGAGGTGCTGGTGCGATCCGGCGTGCTCGAGCGACTCTGCGCTGCGGTGGAGCACATCCCCGACCCGTGGGGGTTGGCCGTGCTGGACGGATGGCGACCCTTGGCGCTGCAGGATGCACTGTTCCGAGCTGCCTACGCCGATCCCGCGCTGCCGTCTGGCTTCGTGGCCGAACCGAGTTCTTCACCTACGACCCCTCCTCCGCACCTCACCGGCGGCGCCATCGACTGCACCCTGACATGGGAAGGAACTCCCCTCGCCCTGGGCACCGACTTCGACGACTTCACCCCCCGTGCTCGGACCGATGCCCTGGAATGTGAACCGGGCCCGGCTCGGGACCTGCGTCGATGGTTGTATTGGGTCATGCGCGCCGAAGGGTTCGTGGTGCTCGACGTCGAGTGGTGGCATTTCGAATTCGGTACCCGGCGGTGGGCGGCCGTCACCGGCGCCGCTCCCCGCTATGGGCCGGCGGTGGGCTCATGACCCAACCGGTGGCCCGCCGTGATTACAGCCTGACGGGGATCGAGACCGAGCGGGCGGCCGATCGGAGCTTGGTGGCCGCGCCCTGGTTCCGTCCCCAGATCGATGCCGGCGAACTACAGCGCCTCAGTGAGCGCAGCAGTGGCCGGGCCGCCCTCGACACCGTTGCGTGGCTGGCCCTGTTGGTGGGATCGGGATGGTTGGCGGTGGCGACCGCGTGGTCCTGGTGGTCGATCCCTGCATTTGCTCTGTACGGCGCTCTGTACGGGGGAGCATCGGACAGTCGATGGCACGAGTGCGGGCACGGGACGGCCTTCCGATCCCGGCGGCTCAACGACATCGTCTACGTCGTGGCGTCGTTCATGGTGCTGCGGGGGCCAACCGTCTGGCGCTGGTCCCACTACCGCCACCACACCGACACCATCGTGGTGGGGCGCGACGCCGAGATCGCGTTCCAACGCCCACCGAACCTGTGGCGCAACGCCCTGTGGTTCACCGGCTGGTGGGTGATCCCGTTGATGGTCGGTCGGCTGGTGCGTCACAGCATGGCTCGCCTCGATCCCGACGCTGCTGAGCTGGTGCCTGCTGAGGAGCACCGTCGGGTCGTGTGGGAGAGCCGTGCCTTCTTGGCCGTTCTCGGGCTGGCCGCAGGGGGTTCGCTCCTGGCGTGGACCCCCTTCCCCATCATGCTGGTGGGGCTTCCCACCGTCTACGGGTCGTGGCTGATGGTGTTCTTCGGGATGACCCAGCACGCTGGCTTGCGCGAGGACGTGCTCGATCACCGTCTCAACACTCGAACCGTCTACATGAACCCGGTCTTCCGCTTTCTCTACCTCAACATGAACTATCACGTGGAGCACCACATCTTTCCGACGGTGCCGTACCGCAATCTGCCTGCCCTGCACCGGACTGTGAGTGATCAGTTGGCCCCCGCCGTGCACGGCACCCTCTCCGCCTACCGGCTGATCTGGAGCACCTTGATGCGCCAACGGCGAGACCCCTCGTACGAGATTCCCCTGGATCTTCCCCCTCCGCTCGGGGGAGACCGGCCTGTCGACCTGGGGCTCGACCTGTGGCATCGAGCCGCCGACGGGGAGGTCGATCTCGGTCCATCGAGAGATCTCGTCCCAGGTCAGATCTCCGAGGTGCAACTGAACGGCCGACCCTATGTCCTGTACCGGCTGGATCGAGGCTCCGGAACCCAGCCCGTTGTTCGCCTGGCCGATGGCGAATGCACCCACCAGCAGGTTCGGCTTCGGGACGGGGTCGTGGTCGATGGCTGCCTCGAGTGTCCGAAGCACAACGGTCGATTCGATGCCGACACGGGCCGGGCCGTGGGACGGCCCGTGACACGGGATCTCGGCACGTACCCCGTGTCCATCCGCAACGGGCGTATGTGGGTCAGGTTCGACGACTGAGGAATCGGCGGGATGTCACCAGCCCGGGTTCGTCGCGTGGGGTGTGTTCTCCCGGAGGCCGAGCGGGGTGATCCTGACGAACTCGGACACCCGTTGGAACTCGGTCAGGTCTCGGGCGTTGCTGTAGCTCATCGCGCTGCGTACCCCGGCCAACATCTGGAAGATGACGCTGCTGGCAGCCCCCCGATAGGGCACCGTGCCCTCCACCCCCTCGGGGGCCCGCTGTTCGAAGTACTCGTCGTCGACGTCTTCCCCGTGCCGCTCGGCCCGGGCTTCCAGAGCTTCGAAACTGGCCATGCCTCGGATGCGCTTCCGCAGACCCTGCGGACCCTGCTCCACTTCTCCGGGGCTCTCCTGGGTTCCTGCCAGGAGGCTGCCGATCATCACCGAGTCCCCTCCGGCGGCCAAGGCCTTGGCCATGTCACCCGAGGTCCGGATGCCTCCGTCGGCGATGAGGGGCACACCGACTCCGGCGCAGTCGTCGATGGCGGTGAGCTGGGGGACCCCCACCCCGGCCACCAGGCGGGTGGTGCACACGCCGCCGGGGCCGACCCCTACCTTGACGGCGTCGGCACCAGCGGCCACGAGGTCCTCGGCTCCCTGACGGGTGGCCACGTTGCCGGCGATCACGTCGACATCGCCGAACGTCTCCTTGAGACGACGGACGCCCTCGATCGAATGTTCGGCGTGGCCGTGGGCGATGTCCAACACCAGGCAGTCGGCTCCGGCGTTCACCATGGCGCGCGCCCGGTCGAACATGTCGTGATCGGTCCCCACTGCACCACCGACCAGGAGATCGCCTTCGTTCTTCACCCGACGCACCTGGTCGGCCTGTGCCTCGATCGGCATGAACCTGTGAAGGATGCCGATGCCCCCGAGACGGGCCATGGTGGTGGCCATCTCCCATTCACAGACGGTGTCCATGTTCGCCGCGATCACGGGTATCTCGAGTGAGATGTTGCGAGATAGTTGGGTACGGACCGAGACGTCGTGACGGGATCGGATGGTGGAGCGACGAGGTACCAGGAGGACGTCGTCGAATGTCAGACCGGTACGAATGTTGTCGAGACCCATGGGCGGGCTCCCTGCCTCGGACGATGGGACCGAGCAGCAACGCTACCGTGAGGCCTCGGCAGGACGAAAGCGGCTGATGGTGAACATTCGAGAAGCCCGGGTCGACGAGTACGAGCGGGTGGGTGACCTGAGCTACGACGCCTACCTGCCCCTGTTCGGCACGGGTTCGCTCGGCTGGTACGGCCGCGAGCTCCGCAATGTGGCGGCCCGGGCCGAGGTAGCCGACGTCATCGTCGCCGATGATGGGGGTGTCGTCGTCGGGGCTGTCGCCTACTACGACGACTACAGCAGCGAGGCGGGTGAGGCGGAACTGGTCGATTCGGCCGGCTTCCGGGTGCTCGCCGTGGACCCGACCGCGCAGGGTCGAGGGGTGGG
>JAYPWI010000006.1:21984-54637 GCA_038135065.1 Acidimicrobiales bacterium | reverse complement strand
GTGCCGAGCAGGATCAACATCACCAGCCCTGCGATCATCCATGCGGGGCCGGGGCCCAGCCAGACGTACAGCGGCGGTGCGGTCATTGCCCCCAACATGGCGGCCACCGATCCCGCCGCTTCCCCCAGCCCTTGGGCGGCCGCTGCGTCGTCGGGTGGGGCCGCTTCTCCCACCGCTGCCTGGCTGCCCGGTGATTGCACGGCTTCCATGAGGCCGTGCGGAATGGCCATCGCGAACAGGACTGGCACTGCGCCGATGAACCCGTAACTGGCCATCAAGGGCACAGTGGCCAGGGCCGAGAGGAGTGATGTGATGCGGCTGCCGTAGCGGTCGGTCAGGGATCCGGCTGCTCGGGCCACGAGGAGCATGGGAAGCGCGAAGACGGTGAGGGAAAGGGTCACGGTCAGGGTCGATGCGCCGAGCCGGTCGAGGTGCGGTGACCACAGGGGCTCGAACACACCGACCGAGTAACGGAAGGAGAGGACGACCAACAGGGCGGCGATCATGCGCTTCGTCGTGATGAGCCGGCGAAGTACGCCGCTGCTGTTGTCGCGCTGTTCGGCACCGGGAATGTGCACCGATCGAAGGGAGAACATGGTGGCCGCGGTTGCGGCCCCGAGGACGATGAAGGGCGCGCGTAGGTCGACGAGGACCACCAGGGCACCGGCCACCGGAGGGCCGAACACGAAACCGGCCAGGTAGGCACCGTAGAAGGTTCCGAGGAGCTCTCCCTGTCGCTCGGGTGACGTCACGACGATGTAGCGGCGGGCCGGGGGAATGATCATGCCGACCCCAGCCCCGAGGAGGGTTCGGGCCAGGACGAACTGCCAGAGTTCCGTCGCCAGACCGAACCACACGAGGCCGAGGGCCGAGGCGATGACCCCGGCCCGGAGCAGTCTCGTTGCATGACCTCGATCCGCGTATCGAGCCAGCCATAACTGGGTGACGAGGGCCCCGACGAACGCCGACCCGGCGATCCAGCCCAGCTGACTCTGGGGAATGTCGTAGGCCTTCTCGATTTCGGCCAGCAGGGCGAACACCGACGACACCCCGGCCATGGTGACTGCGGCGACGATGTACAGACCCTTCACTCGGACATCATGACCCAGATCTCCAGATCGGTGATGTCCGATCGGGGCAGGGTTCGGCAGACGGGCCGGTAGGGTCCTGACCATCACGCCTTGCTGTGGAGGTTCCGAATGGCTTCGTCGATCCGTCGCCGTGTGGTGATCATCGCCGGTCTGGTTGCTGTCGTGGTGGCATTGGTGGCTGGTGGTCTGTGGTGGTACCTGCGTGATGACGCTCCCGCCGAGGTGGATCTGGCCGATGCCGTGGCCAGCCTCGAGCAGACGCAGCAGTCGCAGAGCGCCGACACCACTGCGCCGGCCGCCGCCCCACAGGACAGTGGGTACGGCGAACCTGCCCAGGCCCCGGCCACCTCGGAGGCTTCGGCTCCCGAGGACGAAGCGGAGACCGCTGCACCGGTGCCGGCGATCAGCTTTCCCGTGGCCGGCCGTTGGTCCGTCGACACCACCATCGGAAGCTTCGATTTCGAGCAGGCCACCGGTTCGTTCGTGGGTTTCAGGGTCGATGAGGAGTTGAGCGGGATCGGCTCGGTGACCGCTGTGGGTCGCACGGGCGTCGTGTCAGGCGAGATGGACATCGATGGGACCCGTCTCGTTGGTGCCACCATCGTTGCCGACCTGTCCGAGCTCACCACCAACGATCCCGGACGCAACGGGCCTGCCCGGCGGGCCCTCGACACTGCGACCTTCCCCGAGGCCTCTTTCGTGCTGAGCGATGCGGTGGATCTCGGGGGTGCCGTCGAGGACGGCTCGGCCGTCTCGATCAGCGCAGCCGGCGAGTTGACCATCAAGGGGATCACCCGACCAACGACTTTTGCCATCGACGCGCAGGTCGTGGGGGATGTGATCGTGGTGGTCGGCCGGGTCGACGTGGTGTTCGCCGACTTCGACGTCGTTGCCCCGAGTGCCCCGATCGTGCTGTCGGTGGACGACCACGGGGTGATCGAGTTCCAACTGCTGTTCACCCAGGGGTGAGGCTCACCCGACGCCGCTGAACACCACCACCGTCTCGGCATCGGGTTCTGGCTGGGCGAGCAGCCCCGCCAGACCGGCTGATCCGGTGGCGCTGACCCGATGGCCTCCCTGCTGAGCCAGGTGGTGGGCCCGTCGTACGTCCTGTTCCGGTGCCACGATCGCTCGTCCGCCTGTTGCGAGCATCATCCAGGCCAACACGATCCAGTCGTAGGTGACATCGTCGAGGATGCCGTCGGCCAAGGAGGTCGGGATGGTGGGCCAGGGCTGCATCGCCCCGGTGGTGTCGAGCTCGCTGAAGGCAACTCCTGCCTGGAGTTGCGGAGCGAGTCGGTCCATGGCTGCGGCCAACGGGGCACAGCCTTGGGTCTGCACCGTGTCGAAGGTGGGGAGTGACACCCATTGCTCCGAGGCCACGGCTCCAGCGAGGGCCTGGGCCACGCTCGATGCGAGCGCCCCACCGCCAACGTGGATGACGACCCGATCGCAGCTGGGGATCTCCTCGACGATTTCCCACCCTAGGGTCCGTCCGCCGTCGAGGGTCCGGGGCTCGTCGGGACCCTGGCATCCGAAGGGCAGCGCCCCCGACGCGACGGCTTCTCGGAACCTCCGATGGCATGGATCGCCGAGCTCGCCCTCGTCACGGGAGCACACCGACACCTGAGCCCCGTTGGCATCGAGTCGATCGAGAATCCATCCTTCGGCCCAATCGGGGACGAAGACCTCGAGTGGTCTTGATGCGGCACGCGCGATGGCCGATGCGGCCAGTGCTGCGTTGCCGCACGAGGCGATGGCCAGTGGAACATCGAGCGGCACATCCTCGACGGCCAGGTGAAGGGCGAGACCGAAGAGGTGGCGCGACTTGTGGGAGCCCGTCACGTTGCCTGTCTCGTCCTTGATCCACAGTCGACCCCGGTGACCCACCGCCGTCGCCAGTTCGGGAGCCTCGTACATCGGGGTGAGCGAGAACCCATGGTCGGCGACCTCCGCAAGGGCGTCGTCCAGGGAGTTCACCAGGTCGACGAACTGATCGTCTGACCACCCGAGTTCGGCGGCTCGCTGGTAGCTGGTGAGCATCGAGCGAAAGCGGAGGAAGGGATTGTGATGGTCGTGGCTGACCCATCCCCGACGACCGAATCCCAGCCAGGTGGGATCGTCCGGGGGAGGGATGAGCAGGCTCACTCAGCCGAGTCCGGTGGCCGCGTTGAAGTCGTGGATCATCTCGTCCCAGCGGGCTGGGTATCTCCGGAGCGACTGCCAGAAGGCCTGGTCGCGCCGGGCGACGAAGTCCTCGAAGGGAACGTTCTGCTGTTCGACCCAGGTGAAATACCCCAGGTTGAAGATCCTGTCCCGGCCGCGTTGGTCGAGGACCTCGAGGTGGTCGTCATCGATGCCGGCCAGGTGGCTGTCGATGAGACCCCGGGCTGCGCCGGCATCGAGGGTCCCGCCGTACAGGTTGGCCAACTGCTGTTCCCGCTCGGACAGGTACAACTCGTAGCCGTCGGTGGCAACGGTGACGATGACGTCGTCTGCCCCCAGGTCCAGAGCTCGGGCTGTCTTGATGGCGGCCAGGGTGTTGGCGATGGCCGAGAACCCGAAGTGCCCGAGTTCGTCGATCACCCACGATGCTGCGCCGAGGTCTTCGCGCAGGGCGGTCCGGCCTGCCTCGGTGTTGAACACAAGGCCGAGACCATCGGTGGCCGCATCTGAGATTGCCACCACCACGTCGGTGTTCGTGACGTTGTGGATGAGGGGAATGTGCTTGTCGCCGATGCCTTGGATGTTGTGCTCGCCGAAGCCGTTGTAGAGCATCGTCGGACACTCGAGGGCTTCCACGGCAACGATCTGAGCCCCGTAGTCGTCCTTGAGGCGGTCGCCGGCTCCAAGGGTTCCCGCAGATCCCGATGCGGACACGAACGCGGCCAAGCGAAGTCCGGGTTCGCGAGCCGCCATGGTGTCGAAGATGTGCCCGAGGGCTCGGCCGGTCACCTCGTAGTGACCGATGTGGTTCGAGAACTCCGAGAACTGATTGAGGATGAAGTTGCCGGGATCTCGCTCCAGTTCCGCGCACGCGTCGTAGATCTCCTTGACGTTGCTCTCCGAGCCGGGCGTCTTGATGACGTCGGCGGGATCGGGCACCCAGCGGTCGAGCCATTCGAACCGCTCACGGCTCATGTTCTCGGGCAGCACGGCAACGCCCCGACAGGCCATGAGCCGACTGATGGCCACCCCTCCCCGGGCGTAGTTGCCAGTCGACGGCCATACGGCCCGGTGGCGGGTCGGGTCGAATTGCCCGCTCACCACCCGAGGAACCAGGCAGGAGTAGGCAGCGAGGACCTTGTGAGCGCCGATCATGGGGAAGCGGTTCCCGAACGCGACCACGATGCGGGCCGGCACCCCGGTCAGCTCCGACGGCAGCACGACATGCTCGGGGACGGAGACGAAGCCCCCATCGAGATCGTTGTACCAATTGACCCGGAAGAGATTTGCCGGGTCAGCGGCATTGCGATCGACGCCAGCGACCTGGTCCCTGATTGGGGTGGGAATCTGGATCGGGTCGCTGAGTTCGGCGAAGGTGGGAAGGCGGATTCCCTGAGTTCGGAACCGTTCGATGGCCCGTTGGTAGCCGTCTGGATCGACAACGTCGGTGGGCAGGTCGGGGTGGTCAGACACGGCCGTGCTCATGGGGCGGAGTGTATGGGGCCATCTACGGGCATGGCGATCCCGGCGAGCTGCCAGGCCACGGGGGTGCGCTACATTCGAACAGGTGTTCGAAGAGTCGACAGATCCCGGAACCCACGACGGCGCTGTCGGAGCGTCCGGAGACGGTCCTGCCCGAGGCGGGTCCCCCGACGCTCGCTGGGCAGCCGGGCTCAACGAACGGCAATTCGAGGCGGCCGCAGACCGGACCGGGCATCTACGCATCATCGCAGGGGCCGGAACGGGCAAGACCGGGACCCTGGCCGCTCGGGTGGCATCGCTCATCGACAGTGGCGTCGATCCGGACCGAATCCTGTTGCTCACCTTCACCCGGCGAGCGGCCGCCGAGATGCTCGATCGGGTCGGCGCGATGACGGACAGGCGCTGGGCGGGTGCGGTGTGGGGAGGGACCTTCCACAGCGTTGCCAATCGACTCCTACGGGTCAACGCCGAGCCGATCGGCTTGTCGCCGTCGTTCACCGTGCTCGATGGATCCGACGTGGTGGATCTGATGGGCCTGGTTCGTGCCGAGGAGACGGACCTGGTCAAGGGGCGACGCTTTCCCCGGGCAGAGACCCTGACCGGGATGCACTCCCGCATGGTGAACAGTCAGGAGAAGTTGGCTGAGGTCGTCACCTCGCACTACCCGTGGTGTTCGGAGCACGTCGACCGGATTCGCGGCGTGCTCCGTCGATACCAGGCCCGTAAGCGAGCGACCGGCGTCCTGGACTTCGACGATCTGCTCCTGCACTGGCGGGCCCTCTGCGTTGCCCCCGACGCTGGCGCCGGGCTGCGGCACCGGTTCGACCATGTGCTGGTCGACGAGTATCAGGACACCAACGCGCTGCAGGCAGACATCGTGAGGGCGCTGGCCGAGGGTGCCACGGTGACCGTGGTGGGGGACGATGCGCAAGCCATCTACGGCTTTCGATCCGCAGATGCCGACAACCTGCATCGGTTCGCCGATGTCGTGGGCGGATGTCATTCGGTGGTTCTCGAGCAGAACTATCGCTCGACGACCAACGTGCTCGGCGTGGCAAACGGACTTCTCGCTCAGTCCGAGCGCCACGTCGACAAGGAGTTGTGGAGCACGTTGGGCTGCGGGCCGCGTCCCGTGTTGGTCACCTGTGCCACGGAGGCCGCCCAATCGGGATGGGTAGCCGATCGGGTATTGGCCATGCGTGAGGAGGGTGTACCGCTCGGTGAGCAGGCGATCCTGGTGCGAGCAGCACGACACAGTGAACATCTCGAACTCGAACTCACCCGGCGCAGGATTCCCTTCGTCAAGTTCGGCGGGCTGAAGTTTCTCGAGGCGGCGCATGTCAAGGATCTGATGGCCTTGCTGCGAGTACTCGACAACCCTGCAGACGAACTTGCATGGAGCCGAGTGCTTCGCAGCCTTCCCGGCGTGGGCCCTGCCACGGTCGCCAGGGTGATGGCAGAGATCGAGGTCGACGGGGCCGGAGATGCGCTCGAACGGTTTCTCGCAGGAGCCGGGGTGCTGCCGTCAGCGGCTACCGACGCTGGTGCCGTGCTGCGAGCCGGTTGGGGCGAGTGTCGCCGCCGGCAGCGGCTCGGCGACCTGGACCCCGCAGCCGACATCGACTGTATGCGGGAGTTCTGTGCGGCGGTGTTTCCTCATTCCTACGACAATGCTGTGCCTCGACTTGCCGATCTCGACCAGCTCGCGGCGACTGCCGGGGGGTATTCGGAGCGCTCCCGGTTTCTGGCCGAGCTCGTGCTCGATCCGCCCGAGCGGACGGGGGATCTGGCGACGGAGCCCCATCTCGACGACGAGTACCTGACGATCTCGACGGTCCACTCGGCCAAGGGAGGGGAGTGGCGGTCGGTGACCGTGCTCCACGCCGCTGATGGGAACATTCCGTCGGACATGTCGTTGTCTGAACCCGACGGCATCGAGGAGGAGCGGAGGTTGCTCTACGTGGCCGTGACGCGGGCCCGGGAACATCTTGCTATCACCTACCCGCTTCGCTACCACGTCCATCGAAACCGCATGGACGATCGGCACCATCTGGCCCAGTTGAGCCGCTTTCTGCAGCCGCTACGGGATCGTTTCGATGACGAGGTCACCGTCGTCGGCGAGCAGCTCGATGTGTCCATGATCGACTCGGTAGATCTGGCCGACGAGGTCGATCTGGTGATCGAAGGCCTCCTCGAATCGGGGGTCTCGGACCGCCTGGATCGCGGTGCGACGCGTCGATGCCCGGGCCGAACAACCCGGGCATCGACATGAAGCTTGGTTTTCCGATGGGAGGTCCCGAACGTTGCCGGGACGGCGATCAGCGGCGCTTGGCCCGGCCGAGCAGCCATTCCTTCATGGGGGCCGATGTCGACAGTTTGATCGATCGCGACTTCTTGATCTTGATCTTCTGCCCGGTCTGGGGGTTGCGACCCGATCGAGGGCCCCGCTCGTTCATGGAGAAGGTGCCGAATCCCGGCCAGGCGACCTTGTCACCGGCCTTCACCTGCTCTGCTGTGTGATCGAAGAATGCGGCGAGAACACCCTCCGCGTCCTTCTTGCTCACGCCGGCGCGATCAGCAACCGCCTGGATGGTCTCTGCCTTGGTAGCCACGTCGCGAAGTCTCCTCGTGTCGCTGTGGAAGATCCCAGGACACCAGACGGGGGTCCCGAAGTGGTGGATGGCCGCTGTTGTTCTGTCGCAGACGCAGGCGGTGGCTCTAGCATGCGGCCATGCCGACCTATGCGTATCGCTGTCCGACCTGTGACGACACGTTCGACCAGCGTCGTCCGATGTCCGAATCTTCCGAACCGGCCACCTGCCCTGCCGGGCACCCGGGCGCACGTCGACTGCTCTCCGTGTTCGCGACTGCCGGAGGAGCGCCTTCCTCTGCCTCGGCCGAGCCGGTCGCATGGACGGGAAGCAACGGTTGTTGCGGTGGAGGATGCGGCGGTCATTGACCGTCAGGAGACCGGGGTGTCCCGGCCCCGTTTACCAGGCGATGGGGAGCACCTCGGGGCCCCAGATCCCGACGTTGATGGGCTTCCACTGGATCTCGCCATCGAGTCGGAGGTCGGGGAGGCGCTCGGCCAGGGCGACGAACGCCTCTTGCAGCTCGGCTCTGGCCAGTGCCGCCCCGAGACAGAAATGGATGCCACTACCGAAGGTCATGTGGGGAGATGAGGCCGTCCTGGTGATATCGAACGCGTTGGCTTCCTCGTACTTGTCAGGGTCGTTGTTGGCGCTCACGAAGCTGGCTGCAATCAGCGAACCCCGGGGAAAGAGAATGTCCCGGTATTCGATGTCCTCGCTGGCCACGCGCACAGTGCCTCGGACGGCCCCCAGGTAGCGCATGACCTCTTCCACTGCCTGTGGAGCGAGATCGGGGTTCTCGCGAAGGAGGTGCCACTGCTCGGGGTGGCGGGCGAACAGGGCCATGGCGCAGGCAAGCTGATTGCGCGTCGTGTCGGTCCCGGCTAGCAGCACGGCTTGGGCCATGCTCTGGAGCTCGCGGTTGTCCAGACGGTCCCCGGCGTCCTCGGCTGCGATCAGGTCGCTGAGGAGGTCGTCGCGGGGGGCTGCCCTGCGCTCGTCGATCAATCCCGCCATGTAGGCGTCCATCTCGTCCTGGGCAGCGATGATGGCTGGTGCGTCCTCGGCCAGATTGCCGTTGAACACCTTGAAGATGTCCACCGCCAGACGGCTGAACATCTTCCACTTGTCCCGTGGGGCCCCGAGGAGTTCGCAGATGATGGGAATCGGGTAGGGCTCGCAGACGTCGCCGACGAACTCGCAGCGACCTGCGGAGACGAGCGGGTCGACGAGCTCGCTCATCACGGACCGCATGAACGGCCGCAGCCTGTCGGCCGACTTGGGGGTGAAGGCGGGGCTGACGATGCGCCGGAGCCGTGTGTGGTCAGGTCCTTCCGTTGACAGGATGCTCTTGCGGTCGCGACTCGACCACTCCGGGTCGTCGTACCCCTGCATCTGGGCGATCAGGGCCAGGGCGCTGTGCCAGCGGCGATCACGCAGGATGGTGGTGACATCTTCGTAGCGGGTCACCATGGTGCCGATCTCCGTACGGACCAGCCACTGGTCCGAGCTGAGGGTACGGAGCACGGCCCGGCGGGCTTCCTCGTTGTCGAATGGGTTGAGATCGACCATCTCGAGATCGACGTCGGACACCGGTGTGGCAGGCATGGCGGCATCCTACCGGTGGGTAGTATCGCCTCGACCGGCCTCTACCCACCCCTGATCGACGTCTCTTGGCTAACTTGCCCCTATGCCGCATCCCCACCTGACCACCGAGCAACGGGGTGGCGTGTTGGTCGTCACCGTCGACGACGGGAAGGCCAACGCCTTCTCGACCTCCCTCCTCACCGAGTTGGCGGGTCTGTTGGCCCAGGCCGAGACCGACCGGGCCATCGGTTCGATGGTGATCGCTGGGAATGGTTCGGCCTTCTTCGCCGGCTTCGACCTCGGCGTGATCCGGGGGGGTGACCGCGCAGCGATTGCCGAACTGGTGTCGGCCGGTGGTGCCTTTGTCCGCATGTGTTACGGCGCAGGGATTCCCGTGGTGGGTGCAGCCAACGGCCACGCAGTGGCGGCAGGGGCCCTGCTGCTGCTCGGTTGCGATCATCGGATCGGCGTCGAGGGACCGGTGAAGATCGGACTCAACGAGGTGGCCATAGGCCTGAGCCTTCCCGGTTGGGCAATCACCATCAGCCAGGATCGACTTTCGCGTCGCTTTCTCCAGCGCTGTGTTGTCGACGCGGAATTGCTCGACGGAGCGACGGCGGTGGGTGCCGGGTTCCTGGACGAGGCAGTGGCCGCCGATCGCGTCGTCGATCGAGCGGTGGAGGTGGCCGCCGACTTGGCCGATCGACTCGACCCCGCGGCGTACCGGGCCACGGTGCGCAGCTTGAGAGGTCACGTGTTGGCCACAATGGACGCCGGGATAGCGGCAGATCGAGAGGCAGCTGGACTGTGAAAGCCATCGTGTTCGATCAGCACGGCGATATCGACGTGCTGCAGCATCGGGACATCGAGGCCCCGACGCTCCAAGCAGGGCAGGTCCGGATCGCAGTCCGGGCCTGTTCCCTCAACTATCACGACGTCTTCACCCGACGGGGCATGCCGGGCATCAAGGTTCCCCTGCCGGGAATTCCCGGGTGCGACGCCGCCGGATTGGTCGCCGAGGTGGGCAGCGACGTCGAGGGCTGGTCGGTCGGTGACCGAGTGCTGGTCGACCCGGTGTTCTGGGACCTCGACAACGGCAAGATGTGGATGATCGGGGACACCTGGTGGGGTGCCTACGCCGACTACGTGGTGGTCGACGGTTCGCAGTTGATCCCCCTCGATGACGACATCAGTTTCGAGGATGCAGCCTGCCTGCCCGTTGCCTACGGAACCGCCCACCGCATGATGGTGACCAGGGGCGAGGTGAGTGCCGACGACACGGTGTTGATCCTGGGCGCGTCAGGTGGTGTGGGCACCAGTGCCCTGATGATCGCCAAGCAGCGGGGGGCCCGGGTGGTGGCCGCTGCGGGCAGTGACGACAAGTGTCAGCGCCTGGCCGACCTGGGAGCAGACGAGACCCTCAACTACAACGAGGTCGACTTCCAGCGGTACTGCCGGGAGCACACGGGCTCGCTGTTCTCGGGTGGCGGGTACGACGTCGTCGTGAACTTCACCGGAGGGGATACCTGGGCTCCGTCGCTGAAGTGCGTGAAGCTCGGCGGTCGCCTGCTGACCTGCGGCGCGACGGCCGGCTTCGACCCTCCGACCGACCTCCGCTTCATCTGGACAGCGGAGATGGACATTCGAGGGTCGAACGGCTGGAAGACCTCTGACCTGACCGCCCTGCTGGCCATGGTGAAGGATCGGTCCCTGGTCCCGGTGATCGATTCGCTGGTCCCCCTCGAGGACGGCATCGACGCCCACCGCGCCCTCGAGGAGCGCCGCTTCTTCGGCAAGATCGTCATCACGGGCGACGCACCGGTGTGACAGAGGAACCGTCGGGGGATGCCGCGGCCGTGGTCGTGCCCCGAACCGCATGGCTGACCCTGGTCGTGACATCGCTGGTGGGTTTCATGGTGAGCCTCGAGATCACCGTCATCTCCCTCGCCCGCGACGAGATCGCCCGAGCCTTGCCCGACGCGTCCCCTTCGGAGCTGTCGTGGGTGATCACCGCGTACAACATTGGGATCGCCTCGCTGCTGTTGCCTGCCGGCTGGGCTGCTGATCGGTACGGGCGACGACGACTGTTCTTGTGGGGCCTGGGTATCTTCGCCGTCGGGTCGTTTGCGTCGGGGTTGGCCAACTCGTCCGAAGCGCTCATCGCGTTCAGGATCCTGCAATCGGTGGGGGGAGCGTTGCAGTTCCCGACCGGACTCGCCTTGCTCCTCACCGCCTTTCCCTTGGCCAAACGCCAGACGGCCATCGGGGTATGGGGCGCCATGGGCGGCCTGGCCGCTGCACTGGGGCCTTCCTTGGGTGCCTTGCTCATCGACGGGTTCGGCTGGCGGGCCGTGTTCCTCATCAACGTGCCCGTGGCAGTCGGGGCCCTCGTCATCGGGCCGCGCTGGTTGCAGGAAAGCACGGGCGAGCATGCGCCGGGACGGGTCGATCTCCTGAGCGTGCCCCTGGCCTCTCTCGGTGTCGGCTCGGCCATCCTCGGCATCGTGCAGGGCAGCAGTTGGGGGTGGGGTTCGCCTTCGGTGGTGGGCTCGTTCGTCCTCGCCGTGCTGCTCATTGCGATTTTCGTGGTGCGCAGTTCCTCGCATCCGGTGCCGTTGTTCGATCTCGCCCTCCTGCGTCTGCCCTCGTATCTGATCGCCAACCTCGGCTCGGTGTTGTTCGTGGTGGCCTTCTTCGGGTGGCTGATCACCTTCCCCGAGTTCGTGCAACGGACCTGGGGGTGGTCGGTGTTGCGGACCGGTTTCGCCATCGCCCCAGGACCCATGCTGGCCGCCATGATCAGCCCGGTGGCCGGACGGCTGGCCGACCGGATCGGGAACGCGCCCATCCTGGTGGTGGGGGGCTGCAGCGGGGCCCTCGGTGCGCTCGGGCATCTCGTGTTCACCGGCGCAGAACCCGCCTACCTCACGGGGGTGCTGCTTCCGGGACTGCTGCTCGGGATCAGCGGTGGCTGCAGCTTCGCCATGCTCGTCGGGGCGTCCATGCGGGACATCGGCCCCAGCCGTTACGGCATCGCGGGAGCGGGGCGCACAACGATGTTCCAGCTGTCGATCGCCGTCGGGGTGGCCGTCGCCATCTCACTCGTCGGCTCCCCTGCTGACGAGACGGCTGCGGTGGGGGCTCTACAACGCGTCTGGTTGCTGTCGGCCGTGTTGTTCGCCGGCCAGGCCGCCCTGTTCGCCTTCGTCTTCCCGGCCAGACCCCCGGTGGGTGCTGCTTCGTGAGGTTCAGTCCTCGTCGGGGGTGATGACCACCAGGACGGCTCCGTTGTCGACCTGCTGGCCTTCGGCGACCCGCACCTCGGCCACCGTTCCCGGCGACGGCGCCGTGATCTGGTGCTCCATCTTCATGGCTTCCATGATCACCAGCACCTGGCCGGCGGTCACCCGCTCGCCCGGTTGGACCCGGATCACCCCGATACGGCCCGGCATGGGTGCCACCTGGGCGCCGGCTACCGCGTCGCCGTCGCCGTCGGAGAACCGGGGGCGCTCCACGAAGGTCACCGAGCCGTTGGGGGTGGACGTGTACCAGGTGTCACCGATCCGGCAGACGGAGGTGGTCGACCGCACCCCGTCCACGGACGCATCGACGAAGTCCCCGTCGATGTCGTGTAGTTCGACGGTGAACCTCGGTCCGTCGTCGATGGACATGTGGAACGATCCGTCGCGCTGCCGTCGGTAGTAAAGGGTCAGGTCGTCGGCGCCTTGACCGAGGCGCAACTCCTCGTCGGGCATCGAGCTGTTCCGATACCCCGACGGAAGGAACCCGAGCACCCGGGCCGCGGCCCTGTGGGTGTGCTGGGAGGCGAGAGCGACTGCGGCCGCTGCTCCGGCCAGGTCGGTGGCTGACGGAACCCACTGCCCGGCCAGGCCGGCCCGTTCGATGAACGCGGTCGTGGTGTCGCCGGTCAGCCACATCTCGCTGCGAAGGGCGGCCACCAGGAAGTCCCGGTTGGTGGTCACCCCACCCAGGCGGGTCCGCTCCAGGGCCCGGGCCAGGCGGAGTGATGCCTCCCGCCGGGTTGGTCCATGGGCCACCACCTTGGCCAGCATCGGGTCGAAGTGGACGCCGACGACGGATCCTCGCTCGACCCCACTGTCGTAGCGCACGCCCTCGTCTGCGGGATCCCACACGCTGAGGGTGCCGATGGCGGGCAGGAAATCGTTGGCCGGGTCCTCGGCATACAGGCGGGCTTCGACTGCGTGACCGTCGATGGTCAGGTCGTCCTGGGCGTAGCCCAGCGCCTCACCATCGGCGATCCGGATCATCTCCCGTACCAGGTCGAGGCCGGTGATTTCCTCCGTCACGGGATGCTCGACCTGGAGTCGGGTGTTGACCTCGAGGAAGTAGAAGGGAGCGTCGTCGCCCTGGCCGTCGAGCAGGAACTCCACCGTGCCCGCCGAGTGGTACCCGATCGCCGACACTGCCGCGACTGCGGCTGCTCCCATTCGTTCACGGAGCGCCGGTGTCACGGCCGACGAGGGGGCCTCCTCCAGCACCTTCTGATGACGCCGTTGGACCGAGCACTCCCGCTCGAAGAGGTGAACCAGATTGCCGTGGGTGTCGCCGAGCACCTGGATCTCGACATGGCGGGGAGCGGGCAGGTACCGCTCGAGAAATACCGTGCCGTCGCCGAACGAGCTGGCAGCCTCCCGTTGGGCTCCGGCGACCGCCTCGGCCAGATCCCCCGGCTCCGCGACGATCCTCATCCCCTTGCCGCCACCGCCAGCCGAAGCTTTGACCAATACGGGGAACCCGATGTCGGCCGCAGCCCGATCGAGGTCGGTGTCCGAGGTCACCTCCACCGATGGCAGGGTCGGAACCCCTGCCTGGTCCATCAGGCGTTTGGCCGAGAGCTTGTCGCCCATTGCGGCGATGGCATCGGGAGGTGGACCGATCCAGGTCAGCCCCGCATCGGTCACCGTTCTGGCGAAGGTGGCGTTCTCCGACAGGAAGCCGTAGCCGGGATGGATGGCATCAGCGCCGGTTCGCCGGGCCGCCTCGAGGACCTTCGCAGCATCGAGGTAGGACTCGGCGGCGGTAGAGCCGCCCAGGGCGATTGCGGTGTCGGCATCGGTGACGAAGGGAGCGTCCGCGTCTCCGTCGGCATAGATGGCGACCGTGCTCAGGCCCATCGATCTTGCCGTCCGAAACACCCGGCGGGCGATCTCGCCCCGGTTTGCGACCAGGACTCGGTTGATTGCCATGTCGATCTCCGCCTACATCCGGAAGACGCCGAACCCGGCGGCGCCTTCGACCTTGTTGTTGTGACATGCCGACAGGGACATACCGATCACGTCCCTGGTGTCACGGGGATCGATGACCCCGTCGTCGGCCACCCGACCCGTCGAGTACAAGGCCAGGGACTTCAGCTCGTGGTAGTGCTCGACCACCTCGGTGATCTTGCGGTCGGCTTCCTCGTCGAACTCCAGCCCCTTACGGGCAGCTTGGCCTCGCCGGACCAGGGACATCACCCCGGCAATCTGCTTGGGTCCCATGATGGCGATCTTGGCGGTGGGCCACAGGTAGGTGAACCGGGTGTTGAAGGCCCGACCCGACATGCCGTAGTTCCCCGCCCCGTAGCTGTTGCCGAGGATGACGGTGATATGGGGCACCATCGAGTTCGATACGGCGTTGATCATCTTCGAGCCGTTCTTGACGATGCCCGAGTGCTCGAAGTCCCGCCCGACCATGTACCCGGTGATGTTCTGCAGGAAGATCAGGGGGATGTCCTGCTGGTTGCACAGCTGGATGAACTGAGCCGCCTTCTCGCTGCTCTCGGAGAACAGGGGCCCATTGTTCCCCAGGATCCCGACGGGAAATCCGTGGACGGAGGCCCAGCCGCAGATCAACGTCGTGCCGTAGCGAGCCTTGAACTCTTCGAAGCGGGAGCCGTCGACCACTCGGGCGATGACCTCCCGGCAGTCGATGAGCGACTGCAGGTCGCGGGGCATCATCGACAGCAACTCGTCGGGGTCGTGCACCGGCGGGTCGGCCGGCATGGTCGGTCCAGGTCCGAGCTTGCGCCAGTTGAGGTGGGCGACCACTTCGCGGGCGATGCGCAGGGCATCCATCTCGTCCTCGGCGAGGTAGTCGGCCAACCCCGACACCTCTGCGTGCATCTGGGCACCGCCCAGGGTCTCGTCGTCGCTGTCCTCGCCGGTGGCCATCTTGACCAGGGGCGGGCCGCCCAGGAACACCTTGGACTGGTTGCGGACGAAGATGTTGTAGTCCGACATGCCTGGTTGGTAGGCGCCGCCCGCCGTCGACGAGCCGAAGACCACGGCGATGGACGGGATCCCCAACTTGGACAGCTCGGTCACGTCGTAGAACAGCCGTCCCGACTCCCCGAAGTGGTCACGCTGTTCCCGCATCTGACGTTCGGGGTCGTCGTCGCCCCGCAGATCGCCCCCTGCCGACTCGACGAACTGGATGTAGGGCATCCGGTTGTCCCGGGCGATCTCGATGGCCCGCATGAGTTTCTTGCCAGCGAAGGCGGTGATGGCCCCGCCCAGCACGGTGGGGTCATTGCCCTCGATCACGCACTCGACTCCGTTGACCACCCCGATACCCATGACTAGGCCCGCGCCGAGTGCGTAATCCGTGCAGTAGCCGGCCAAGGGGGAGATCTCGAAGAAGGGCGAGTCGGGGTCGATCAGGTACGAGATCCGCTCGCGGACGGGCATCTTGTCCCTGCTCCGCATCCGCTCCATGGCAGCAGGGCCTCCACCGGCTGCTGCTTCGTCGAGCAACTCGTCGATGATGGCCAACTGCTCGAGCATGTCGGTCCGGTTCTGGTGGAACCAGTCGGCACCCGTGTCGACGTGGCTCTTCAGTACTGGCACGCGAACCCCCTGACCTCATCGCAGCCTGCCCCACCGAGGGGCGACCCGACGTATTGCTAGGCGGTGCCGGTGAGGTTGGCAAGCAGGTCAGCGCCTGGGCCTGCCTCCATCGGATCAGAACTCGGCCGGCGGGTGGGTTCCCCCTCGATGAGATGGAACCTCCCCTCGTCGATCGGGGGCGTCTCCCCACAGGACGCCGGGGGCCATCGCCACGATCATCAACCCGGCAAACAATCCCAGGGTGATGATCAATGCAGTCACGGTTACTCCTCTTGCCGTCGGCCCGGTTGGTCGGGAGCAGTGATGCGTCGCTCCCCGTGGGGGCGATATCGGACGTCGGGGTAGCGATCTGAGGACTTCGCTGGGATTTCCTCGGCTGACGGGCATCACGCCCAGGGCAGTGAGCGGGTCCCGTGTGCTAGACGAGGCTCGTGACCGCGATCCCATGGACTCCCGAGGTGCGACGTGTCGAGCGAGCCGATGTGGGACGCTCCTACCAGCTGTGGACCGAACTTCCGTCTCGCTACGACCCAGACGACTCCGATGGGTACCCCCTCATCGTCTGCCTCGACGGGCTGTGGACCTATGGCACCGCCGTCGACACCTTCAGGATCCTGAGTTTGGGCCGGGTGCTACCCAGATCGATCGTCCTCGGCGTGGCCCATGATGAAGCCGATCTGCGTCAGGTCCTGGAGTTGCGGGCCATGGACTTCACCGTCACGGCGGCCGACGCCCCCAAGCTCACCGGGGTCCGGTCCCCCGGTCACCTGTTGGGCGGGGCAGCCGGATTCCACCGCTGGCTCGTCGACGAGGTGGTCGCCGATGCTCGACAGCGCTACCCGGTGTCGGAGGTCGTATTGGTCGGCCACAGCTTCAGCGCGCTCTTTGGTCTGCACGTGCTGTTCAACGAACCGACGGCCTTCCAGCGGTACCTGCTGGCCAGCCCCTCCGTGTGGTGGGACGACCAGGTGATGTTCCGGATCGAGGCCGAGCACGCCGCCCGGGTGCAGAGCGTGCCTGCCCGAGTCTTCATGTCGAAAGGCTCCCTGGAAACCGACGAGTTCTCTCCCCACCAGGAGTTCTACGAACAGTTCGCATCCAGAAATCACCCAGGTCTGCGGCTGCATTGGCAGCTCTTCGAGGGAGACGCTCACACCTCGGTGGTGGCGGCTGCCGTGAACCGAGGCCTGAGGGAGCTGTTCGCCGACTGAGCGACGTGCTGGACCGTGCAGCAGGACAGTGAGCGGTCGGCAAGAATCGGTGGATGGGACCACCGACCATCACCGCCAATCATGTTCCCGTCTACGACGCCGATGCTCACATCTGTGAGCCGACGTCGGTGTGGGAGGAGTACTGCGACCCGCAGTACCGAGACCGGGTGCTGCGAGCGGGTCGTTCGGCGACTGGGCGGGACACCCTCTATGCAAATGGGGAGGACACGGGCACTGGAGCTGCTCCCGCCTGTATCCCAGGGGCCTATGGCAATCCCGAGGTGACGTGGGATGACATCGTGCCCGGGAGCTACGACCCTTCAGCTCGGCTCGAGGTCATGGATGCCGAGGGTTTGGCTGCGGCGTTGATGTTCCCGTCGCTCCACCTGCTCAGCGGTGACATTCGGGAGTCGGACGTGGCTGCGGCCAATGCCCGGGCCTACAACCGCTGGATGGCCGACTTCGTGGCCCATGATCCGACCCGGCTCTTCGGCATGGGCGTCTGCCCACTGCAGTCGGTCGAGGCTGCAGTCGCCGAGATCGAGTTCATTGCGAACAGCGGACTCACCGGGATCACCTTCCGACCCGAGCGCTACAACGGACTCGAGCTGTTCGCCCCCGACATGGATCGAGTCTGGTCCGCTGCCGAGGATCACGATCTGACGGTGGCCATCCACGGCAGCTTTGGGTCGAAGATGAAGAGCTTCGCTCGAACCCGCTACGACAACCAGTTCTTCGTCCACATGGTCTGTCATCCCTTCGAGCAGATGGCCTGCGTGATGGAGGTTGTTGCGTCGGGCATCCTCGACGACCACCCTCGTCTGCGGGTCGGCTTTTTCGAGAGCGGGCTTGGCTGGCTGCCGTACTGGCTCGATCGACTGGACGAACACAAGGAGACGATGGGTCACCTTGTGCCCCGGTTGCAGCGAGAGCCCACCGAGATCTGGAGTGAGCAGTGCTTCGTGACCATGGAGGCGGGCGAGGGGGAGGCCCTAGCCCAGTTGGCCGACATGGGACTGGCTCACACGGTCGTCTGGGGAAGCGACTACCCCCATTACGACTGCACCTACCCGGGAGCGCTTGCCGAACTCGACGAGTCGCTCGAGCGGGTGGGGCGAAGCGGGTTGCGGACCGATGTCGTGTACACCAACGCCCGGCGCTTCATGGGCTTGGCGTGAGAAGATCTGGCTATGTCCACGATCACACTGACAGCTGCTGACGGAACCGAACTGAGTGCCCATCTCGCCGAGCCGGCCGGTGAGCCGCTCGGTGCGGTAGTGGTCGTCCAGGAGATCTTCGGCGTCAACGATCACATCCGCTCGGTGGCGGATGGGTACGCGGCCAGGGGGTATCTGGCGATCGCTCCGGCCCTCTTCGACCGGGTGCGTCCGGGAGTCGAACTCGGGTACGACCAGGAGGGCATCGACGTTGGTCGGGACATCGCCTTCGGCATGGACATGGATGATGTGATGGCGGGGGTCGAGGCTGCGGTCGATGCCGTCGCCCATGCTGGCAAGGTCGGCATCGTCGGGTATTGCTGGGGCGGATCGATCTGCTACGTGGCGTCAGCCCGGCTGGCCGGGAAGTTGTCGGCCGCCTCGGGGTACTACGGAGGGCAGATCATGCCCTACCTCGACGAGCAGCCGGTCGTTCCACTAGTGCTGCATTTCGGCGAACTCGATGCCGGCATACCCCTGGAGAATGTCGAGGCTATTGCCCAGCGTTGGGGTCATGTGGATGTCCATGTGTACGACGGCGCCGGCCACGGGTTCAACTGTGACGCGAGGGCCAGCTTCGACGAGGGCGCTGCGGCAGTCGCGCTCGAACGAACCATGGCCCACTTCGCCACCCATCTGGCCTGAGGGCGAGCATGTCACCTCGGGTCGAGGACGACGGGTTCCTGCGTGGTGCCGTTCCCTTCCTGGGTGATCTTCCGGTCGAGGACTGCCATCGCGTTGTCTTCGTTCGCAGCCACGTCGCAGCTGGACGCATCACTTCCATCAGGACCGGAGCTGCGGTGGCGGCCCCGGGGGTGGTGGCTGTGCTCACCGCAGCTGATCTGGACATAGCACCCTTTCGCTGGTTCGATCCGATCCCCGAAGATATGGCCCGACCCCCGCTGGCTGGGGATCGGGTCAGGATGGTGGGTGAGCTGCTAGCCGTGGTGGTGGCCCGGTCTCGGGAGCAGGCGCTCGACGCGGCGGAGTTGGTGGAGGTGGACATCGAACCCGATGACCCTGTCGTTCGTGCCCGGCAGGCGATGGCGGCTGCGTCGCCCTCCGTGTTCGAGCGGGCCGGTGGGAACGTGGTGATGGCATACGACCGTGGTCGAGTGGCTGATCTGTTCGACTTGGCCGCCCACGTCGAGCGGGGTTCGTTCCCCAATCAGCGACTTGCCTCTGCCCCTCTCGAACCGTGCGGGGCCGTGGTCCGTCCGGATGCATCGGGTCTGGACGTGTGGGCGACCGGGCAGGGTGTTCACACGATTCGATCGGAATTGGCCCGCTTTCTCGGGATCGATGCCGATGTGCTGCGGGTTCGGTCGCCAGCCGTGGGTGGCGGGTTCGGCGGGCGCCACTCGGCACCGATCGAGATCCTGGTGTTGGGGGCTGTGGCGCTGGCACTGGGCGAAGCCGTCTGTTGGGAGGCGACGCGGACCGAGAACCTGTTGTCGATGGTCCACGGGCGAGCCCAGGACCACACTGTGGAGATTGGGTTCGACGACGAGGGCGGCATCGTCGGCGTGCGGGTCCACAACTTGGCGGACTGCGGGGCGTATCCCCACTTCGGTCCGCTCATGCCGTTCATGAGCCGGAAGTTGGCCTGTGGTCCCTACCGGGTGCCGGCCGTCGATTACTCGTGGACCGCTGTGTCGACCAACACGAACCCTGTCGGGCCCTACCGGGGTGCCGGGCAGCCCGAGGTGACCAACGGGCTCGAACGGGTCATGGACAACGCAGCGAGATCCCTCGGCATCGACCCCGTCGAACTTCGGCTACGCAATCTGCTGAGGCCTGACGAGCTTCCCCATCGGACACCATCGGGGTCGACCCTCGAGAGTGGTGACTATCGAGCTGCCCTGCTTCGTGCTGCGGAACTGATCGGTTACGACAGGATTCGGGACGAGCAGGCCGCTCGTCGGGAACGCCGCCAGGCCGAACTGATCGGGGTGGGCTTCGCCAGCTACGTGTCGGTGGTCGACGGCTCGGCCGAAACAGCTCGGGTGTCGGTCGATGGAGATGGAGTGGTCACGGTGCGGTGCGGCACGTTCTCCCATGGCCAGGCCCACCACAGCACCGTCGGCGCCGTTGTCGGGGCGACACTCGGTGTCGATGCCGGCGCTCTTCGGTACATCGACGGGGACAGCGACGAACTCCCCAGGGGCGGGGGCACCGGCGGATCTCGCTCGGCCATGATGGCGGGCGGTGCTGCGCGCATGGCCGCTGAGGCTGTAGTGGAAGCGGCTCGCTCGTTGGCTGCCGAGTTGCTCGAGGCCCACCACGGGGACATCGTGCCCATGGTGTCCGAGGAGGGGACGCCTGGATTGGGCGTTCTCGGGGTTCCCGCATCCTGTCTCGGATGGGACGTTCTGGGTGCCGAGGCTCTTCGTCGGGGACTCGAGCTCTCTGCGACCACGGAGTTCGAACCACCAGGAACCGCCCATCCTTCGGGAACCCACGCAGCGGTGGTGGAAGTGGATGCGGGCACGGGAGGGGTGCGGATCTCGAGCTATGTGGCCGTCGACGACTGTGGGACGGTGCTCAACCGTCCCGTGGTCGAAGGTCAGCAACACGGGGGAGTGGCAGCGGGGATCGGCCAGGCCTTGTTCGAGGAGATCGTGTTCGACGACATGGGGACGCCCCTGTCGTCGACCTTCGCCGACTACCTGATTCCGTCAGCAGCCGAATTGCCGTGGTTCATCACGGACACCATGGAGATCCCCAGTCCCAACTCGGTCACGGGGGCGAAGGGGATCGGTGAGAACGGGGCCATCGCAGCCCCCACTGCGGTGCAGAATGCAGTCGTCGATGCCCTCGCCCATCTCGGGGTGACCCATATCGATCTGCCGCTGCGACCCGAGCGGGTGTGGCGGGCTATTGATCTGGCCCGCCAGAGTGGCATCAGCTGATTGCGAGCACGAGGGCGACCGCAGTCGCCAGCAGCGCAATCAACTCGATAGCTGTCGAGAAGCGGGCGAGGGCGGCAGGGCCAGCTCGACCCGAGGCAGTGGCGTAGGGCACCAGGCTGCGATTTACCAGTGCGGCGGCCAACGCGACGGGCCCGGTCGTCACGGCGATCGACTGCCACACCGATGAAGCGAGGTCACCGAGCCTCGCCATCGCGACGGCCCCAGCGACCGACGCGAGAAGGATCGTGCCTACGAGCAGTCGACGGCCGGGGACAAGGAGGCCGGTCGGATCCAGCGCCAGGCGTGCGTCAGAACGGCGGAGGAGGATCGTCACGGTGCAGACACATGAGCCGAGCCATGCCATGCCGGTCACAAGGGTGATGCTGACCGGCAGGCCAACCGGGGTCGGTGTGTCGGCGAAGGTCAGCCAACGAGCTCCGACGGTCACCGCCACGAGGGCAACCCCGACCACGGCGAGCGGACTGGCGGTCGGATCCCAGCGCCACAACTCGGCTGATGGTGTTCTCGATTCGTGTCCTTCATGTTCCTGCGCGGAGGAGGGTCGGACGTTCACTCGTGCACCAACCGGAGCCAGTACGACTGACGAGGCGTGCACCAGACCTCGTCTCGGGTCGATCGACGCAGCCATGACGAGGCCCACCAACTCGACGCAGACCATGGCTAAGAGGGCAAGGGCCGGGCGGTCGCCGGAAGCCCACGACGCTAGGCCCCCAGGGGTCAGGACAGTGGATGCAATAGCGCAGATCGCCCCGATACATACAACGACACGTAGCAGGGTCACGAGATGGACGATCTCGTCGGGTCTGGCCCGAACCCCGAACGTCAGGGCAAGTACGAGGCCGACCACCATCATGGCGCTCAGCACCTCGATCAGGCTGGCGCCGGCCGAGATCAGCGACCATCCGAGGTCGCCGCTCAGCGAGGTTCGGATGGCAACCAGGGGACCCGCCGGGGGTGGCGTCTCGTCGGTCAGCGGCGAAGCCGAGGGGAGCCCAGATGGCGCGTCCGCTGTGTGTGCCGGGGCAACGCCGTCGACCACGATGTCGAAGGGGACGACTCCGGTTGCGCCTCCGGTCGTGGTGTCGATGGTCCATTCGAGCCGGTAGCGACCCGACCCCAGGGCGGGTTCGAAACTGAGGTTCACCTCGGTGCTCAGCTCCCCAGTCACGACCGTGGACGTGAACTCGATGGGCTCGCCTCGGGCCGTCGAGACCGAGAAGCTGTCGGCACGCGGATTGACGGGGCTGTCGAACGTCAGCCGGATGGTGTCGAGCGGTTCGTAGAGGAGGCTCCCCGGGCGAGGGTCGACGTCGATCACCGTGGTCGCTGCAGCAGGGGTCAGGGTCGACCAAGCGAGGGCCGTGAAGAGGCCGAGCAACACGAAGATCCGCTTCACTCCGCTCTTGTCGACCGGGGGAAGGTAACGATAAGACGGAAGCGTGCCTCAGGGGCCCAGCAGGATCACACCGTGATCGACAGCGGGACCACCTGCCGCAGTGCGAACTTCGAAGGCCACGGCCGTCGTGCCAGGATCCGGCCATGTGTCCAGGGCGGACGGTTCGCTGATACGAACCGAGATGTCGGAGGGCATCAGCACCATGGCGCCGAACCGGCCGATGATCCGGCGCACCCGATCGGGTCGTCCCCCTGCAACGCAGTCAACGACAGCCGAGACTGCGAGGGCCAGGGTTGCCGTGCCGTGCAGGATGATGGCGGGAAGACCAGCGGCCTCGGCGACTGCGGCATCGGTGTGGATGGGATTCCAGATCCTGGCTGATTCGGTGTAGGTGTGGGCCGCACCGTGGGCGATGGGGATCACCAGCTCGTGCTCCCACGCCGCAGCGTCCGAGGTTGGCCATGTCGGTAGCGCGCTCGGTGGTGGGGGTCGGTCTTGTCCGCTCACCGCAACGCCCAGGTACATCGAACCCTGACGGGTGGTAGCCACGGGCTCCCCTGCAGCGTCGACGGTGGTCAACTCCATTGTCGAGAAGGCACCCGGCCGCTTCGCTTCGACACCGATACAGGTGAGGGTGGTGGTCAGGGTGTCGCCGGGCCGGACCGAGCGGTGGATGGTCAGGTCGTGAGACGCGTGCACGCCACGACGTGTCTCGTCGGGGGTGATGCCCCACTGGTCGCCCAGGCGACGAGACTCGACGATGACGGGCCACTCGGGGCACACAGGAAACAGGGGATGGGCCACCACACCCTCGGGTCGACGGGTGTCGAAGTAGCAGTCGTGGGCGTCCCCGAGGGCTGCAGCGTAGGCCATCGTCCAGCGCGCATCGACGTCGTGGGTGACCGGGCCGATGGTTGCGCCGACCATCTCGCTGGGTACGGGCATGGGGTCTCCTGGCAAGGGTCGGGGAGAGGTTGTAGCGTTTCAAATTCTGTGAGTCCGTGCCACCCGTCACATTGCGCTGCTGCTCCCTGCGCGGCCCGACCCGGGGCGACCGTTGTCTGAGCAGGCCGACGGAGAAGCTTTGTTCTGGGAACTGGCCGACGACATGATCGCCGCTGGACTCGCCCACGAGGGAACCATGATGGGTCATCGCTGCCTGCGGGTTGAAGGTGAGTTCCTGGCCATGATCTTTCCCAAGACCGGTCAGTTGGTCGTGAAGCTTCCCGAGAATCGGGTCGCCGAGGTCATCTATGGGGGGAGTGGGAGTGAGTTCAGCCCGGCCGGTCGCAAATTCCGGGAGTGGGTGGCCGTGGACGAGATCGATCTCGGACTCTGGCGGTCCCTGCTCGAGGAGGGCCGGGACTTCGTCGTCCCGACCTGAGCCCGGCTGCCCCGGACGCGACTACCGTCTGGTCCGCCATGCGACGCTTCCTGTCTTCTGATGGCCCGCTGGGGGAGATGGTCTTCCGGGCGGTGCGCGGGTCAGTGCGGATCTTCATCTTCCGCTGGTTGCGACTCCGAGCCGTGGGCGTGGAACGGATTCGGGTCGACGGCCCCTTCATCCTCGCTCCGGTGCACCGTTCCAATCTCGACGGCCCGATCATCGGCAGTCTGACCCACCGGCGGGTTCGCTACCTCGGTAAGGAGAGCCTGTTCCGTCCGGCCGCAGCAGGGTGGATCATGCGGTCCCTCGGGTCGTTCCCCGTCCGAAGAGGGGAGGCCGACCTCGACGCCATGCGGGCGGCCCGTCAGATGCTCGAGGCGGGCGAGGTTCTGCTTGTGTTCCCCGAAGGAACTCGACAGCAGGGCGACGTGATCGGTGAGATTTTCGACGGCACGGCCTGGCTGGCGGCCAAGTCTGGCTGTCCGGTTGTGCCAGTGGGCTGTGCCGGTACCGAGGCAGCCATGCCCACCGGTGTCAAGTTCCCACGCCGGATTCCGTCAGCCGTGGTGATCGGCGACGTGATCGAACCCCCCGTCGGACCCGACGGTGGTCGGGCACGCCGCTCCGACATGAGGGAGTGGACCGAAGCATTCCGCGCAGTGCTCCAGGAATGCCAGGACCGGGCGGTGGAGTTGGCACGGGAGGCACATCGATGACAGCGGGCGGAGCCCTCGAAGGGGTGAGGATCTGCGACTTCACCGGCCAACTGGCTGGGGCCGGTGCCACCAAGATCCTCGCTGCGTTCGGCGCAGAGGTCATCCGGATCGAAGACCCGGTGCGGCGGGGGAAGTGGGACATCCTGCGGGGCAGCCCGCCATATGTCGGCGAGCACCGGGGTCTCGAAGCAGGTGGTGCGTTCAATAATCACAACGCAGGCAAGTTGGGCATCACCCTCGACCTGCGCACGTCGGAGGGAAAAGAACTGCTTGCCGATCTCGTCAGGATCAGCGATGCGGTGACCGAAAACTTCGCAGCCGGTGTCCTCGATCGTCTGGGGTTCGGCTACGAGCGGCTCCGGGAGTTGCGAGAGGACATCGTCTATGTGTCCAACAGCGGGTTCGGAGCAACTGGCCCGTACGCGTCGTTCAAGTCGTGGGGACCGATCGCCCAGGCTGTCTCGGGGTTGACCTTCGAGTCGGGCCTGCCCGATCTGCCCCCAGCGGGTTGGGGATACTCCTTCATGGACCATACCGGCGGGTACTACATGGCGATTGCCACGCTCATGGCCTTGTTCCATCGTCATCGCACTGGCGAGGGGCAGTGGGTCGACCTGGCCTGCATCGAGGCTGCAGGAACCCTGCACGGCGCGACCAGCCTCGACGCGACGGTGAATGGTCGACCGGCCCGACGGGAGGGAATGCCGAACAGCAATCGCTCTCGTTCACCTGCCATGGCTCCCCACGGGATCTACCCGGCGGCCGGCGAGGACGAATGGGTGGCTATCGCCGTGCGGTCGGATGAGGAGTGGCAGCGACTTGCTGCGTTGATCGGTGAGTCGTGGTGCGGGGATTCGTCATGGGACCGCCTCGTCGGCCGACTGGCCGAGGAGGACCGACTTGACGAGCTGATGGCCCGCTGGACGGCGCGACAGGACAAGGCAGCAGTGGCTGCGATGGTGACGGGGATCGGCCTCGCCGCTGCTCCCGTCTTGCGACCCGGCGAACGGATCGACGACGACCCACGTACGGGGGGGTTCGGCCTGTGGGTCGATGTCGAACACACCGAGGTCGGAACGTCCCGGGTCGAGGGTCTTCCCGTCCACCTCTCCGAGACGGACTGGTCCCTCGATCGGGGCGCTCCCTGTCTCGGGGAACACAACCGCTACGTGATCTGTGACCTGCTGGGCCGGACGGAGTCCCAGCTCGAGGCGTTGGTCGAACGGGGAGTGGTCTGATGTCCGCGTTGGGGGGGATCCGCGTCGTGGAGCTGGCCAGTGAACGCACTGCGCTGGCCGGCAAGTTGCTCGCCGACATGGGGGCTGACGTGATCGTCGTGGAGCCCCCCGAGGGGGCGGCGACCCGGTCCTATGAGCCATTCGCTGGCGATGTCCCCGACCCGGAGGGCTCGCTGTGGTGGTGGCACTACAACACCTCGAAACGGTCGGTCGTCATCGATCTCGCAACCGAGTCGGGGCGGGCAGACCTCGCCATGTTGGTGGGAACGGCAGACGTCGTTCTCGAAGCGGAACCCATCGGCACCCTTGCGGCTGCAGGTATCGACCATCCCGACCTCGCTCCGCCCGGGTCGGCAGTGGTGTGGGCCTCGATCACCCATGCCGGTCGGGCTATGCCCGAGGGCCCGGCCACCGACCTCACCGTGCTGGCCGAGGGTGGGCCCGTGTGGAGCTGTGGGTATGACGACCATTCCCTGCCTCCCGTGCGGGGAGGCGGGAATCAGGGTCTGCACACGGCCTGCCATTACGCCGTTGCCGCCATCCTGGCCGCGCTGATGTGGCGCGAAACCTCGGGTCGCGGTCAGCACGTGGACGTCTCCATGGTGGCTGCGGCCAATGCGACCACCGAGTTCGCCACCCTGTGGTGGCTCAACGCAGGCCAGACCGTTCACCGGCAGACCGGGCGCCATGCCCACACCTCGCCGACCGAGGTGACCCAGATCCGATGTCGTGACGGACGCTGGCTCAACACCGGCGTGCCTCCTCGACAGGCCAGGGAGTTCGCCGCGTTGCGGGGCTGGATCGAGGAACTCGGCCTCGCCGAGGAGTGCACCACCATGGAACTGCTGAAGCTGGGTGACGGGTACGACCTCATCAGTGTGTTCCAGCTCTCCGAGGACCCGCTGGCTGCCGAGGTCTTCCAGGCCGGGCGGGACACCATCGAGTTCCTCAGTAGCCACCTCGATGCCCACGACCTGTTCGTCGGTCTGCAGCAACGGGGCATGGCCTGTGGGGTGATCTACTCCCCGGAGGAGATGATGAACGATCCACACTTCGTCGACCGCGGTTTCCCCGTCGAGATCGACTACGGCGACGGGGTCTCACATGTCCACCCAGGCGCCCCCTACCGCTTCACGGCAACCCCGTGGGCGGCTACCCGCGCCCCGCGAACGGGCGAGCACCAGGCATTACTCGACGGGTTGCGGGACGCCTCAGGGGGTTGAGGGTCGCGCCCTGATCGCCCTTCAGGACCCGCTGTGGGCCCGAGCGGCCTTGGCGAGTTCGCGTAGCTCGGCCCGCTCATCGGCCCCGAGCACTGCCAGGTCGGCAGCGTGGAGGTCGTCGGTCAACGCCTCCACCTCGTCGCGCAACCCGACGACGTCGCTCACATCGGGATACGGGCGGGGCCAGCCGAATAGTTCGGCGTTCCACTCCCCGGCGGGGCCGCTCAAGATGGCCTGTAGCGGCCCGAGGCCGGAGGCCTGCACGGCGACGCAGTGGCGGCCGAACCTCAACTCTCGCATGGTCTGGGCCAGTTGGAACGTCCGGGCCGGGCCCGCTGCCTCGGGAAGGGGCATGTCACGCCAGCCGACGAAGGTGGGAGCACCATGGGGCTGTGCTGCCTCGACCACGGCTTCGAGGAGTTCGCCGAGGCGTTCCACGCCCTCCATCCCGGCCAGGCGGCGGGCCCCCCACTCTTGGCAGATGCCCGCATAGATGGCGGCTCCCTCAGCGGGCGCGCACCCTGCCCGGCCTTGCTCGACCATCTGACGCATGTACCCGGGCTCCCAGAAGTACGCGGCGGCCACGACGTTGTCCACCGGACAATCACCGAGGACTCCGAGCCGTCCGACTGCGTAGGCCCCCATGCCCTCGCCGGCACCTCGGGCTTGTGCCGCTTCGGTAGTGGAGTCGGCGAGCAGCCACTCCATGGCCAGCATCCCGATCGAGCCCCTCATGCTGCGTGCTGCGCTTCGTTCGTCCATGGGGCGACCCTAACGGGCGCACCGAGCGGTGAGGGACTACCGTTTCGCCATCGACTCGAGAGGGGGGGTTGTCAGATGCACGTCGGCTACTCGGTTGCGTTCCAGAACCCGGAAGATGCGCTCACCGACCGCGAGGTCTGGGAGCAGGAGATGCGGATGGTCGACGAGGCCGAGGACCTCGGTTTCGACTCCGTCTGGACGGTGGAGCATCACTTCACCGACTACACCATGTGTCCCGACCCGCTGCAGCTGCTGGGTTGGGTTGCGGCCCGCACCAACCTGCAGGTCGGCACGGGGGTCATCGTGCTGCCGTGGAACGATCCCATGCGCCTCGCCGAGCGCATCGTCATGCTCGACAACCTCTCGGGTGGTCGCCTGATCCTGGGGATCGGCCGAGGCTTGGCTCGCGTCGAGTACGAAGGCTTCCGCGTCCCCATGGACACCAGCCGTCAGCGGTTCCTCGAGTACGCCCGGATGATCATCGAGGGGCTCGAGAACGGCTACGTCGAATGTGATGGCGAGTACATCCAGCAACCGCGCCGCGAAATCCGCCCGGCGCCCCAGCACTCGTTCGCCGGTCGCACCTATGCCGCCTCGGTGTCGCCGGAGGGGATGCCGCTCATGGCGCAGCTCGGGGTCGGGCTCCTGGTCATTCCCCAGAAGCCGTGGGAGGTCGTGGAGCAGGACTTCGCTTCCTACAGCGAGGAGTGGGTCAAGCACCACACCCATGCACCGCCGCCCCCGTTGTCGGGCGGGTTCTGCTTGGTCGACACCGACGCCGGGCGAGCCGAGGAGAAGGCACTCGAGTGGATCGGCCGGTACTACGGCACGGTGATGAAGCACTACGAGTTCGGGGAGAAACGACCCCACGAGGGGGTCAAGGGCTACGAGTTCTACGAGGGCATCTCGAAGTACATCGAACGGCACGGAGGCCAGGGCGCGGCCGAGGACTTCGCCCGGCTGATGCCATTCGGCACTCCCGATCAGGTGCTCGAGAAGATCCAGTTCATCAAGGACAAGATCGGCATCGCCGCCTTCTTCCCGAACCTGAGCTTCGCCGGGATGAGCTGGACGGAGGCCCGACGGAACCGGGACCTGTTCGCCACCGAGGTGCTGCCCGTGCTCAAGGAGTGGGAGGCGCCGCCGGTCGGGGTCGCCGCAGTCGGCGCGTCGGCCTAGATCAACCCTGCACTCGCAACAGATCGACCACGAACACCAACGGGGTGTCAGGGCCGATCGAGCCTCCGGCTCCTTGTGAGCCGTAGGCCAACGCGCTCGGCACGAGCAGGATGCGGCGGCCGCCTTCGGCCATACCGACCATGCCGAGGTCCCAACCCTGGATCACCTGGCCGACCCCGATGGCCGTGGTGAAGGGCTGGCCACGGTTCCAACTCGAATCGAAGATCGTGCCGTCGAGGAGACTGCCCTGGTAGTTGACGGTGATGACATCGCCGGCTTCGACGATGGCGCCGTCCCCCACCGTCACGTCGATGATCTCCAACTCGGCTCCGATGTCGACGCCGGAGGGAACCTCGGGCGGGGTCATGTCGACTACCTGGAGCACGTCGACGACGAACGTCAGGGTCGCATCGGCGGGGATCACGTCGCCGGCTCCGTTCGGCCCATAGGCCAACTCGGAGGGGATCACAAGTGCGCGGCGCCCGCCGACAGCCATACCGACGACTCCCTGGTCCCATCCCTGGATGAGGTTGCCCACACCGATCTGAACAAAGAACGTCTGGCCGCGGTCCCACGATGCGTCGAACTGTGTTCCGTCGGTGAGTAGGCCGACGTAGTGGACCTCGATGAGGTCACCGACCTCGACCGCTGGCCCGTCGCCGGTTCGCACGTCGTCGATCAACAGGGCATCTGCGCTGGATGCTGCAGTGGGATTCACCGTGATCTCGGGCCGCCCATCGCTGTCTCCGACGGCGATGTAGTCGCTGACCGTGGCATCGACCCCGGGACGTTGGGTGTCGGTGGGCTCGTTCGCCATCGTGCTGGTCGTCGTGGCCTGGTCGGTCTCTGGTGCGGAGTCGGTCGCAGTGCCACCGCAGGACCACAGGGCCACGGCCATGACGACGGACAGGAAACGGAGCTGCATATGACGCCACCGTATGCGTCCGCGCCATGTAGCGGGTGGCGGGTCGGAGGTTGGTCGAGGATCGGCGTACGGTGGTGGTCCAGCTCAGTGCTCGACCGGACAGTGGGGTCCCGAGGAAATGACCGTGTCGCACAGTGCACCCCGGCGTGATCGGCCCAGGACGCGGGCTTGGGGTCGGGTCGCAATGGGGGTCGGCTTGGTGGTGCTCGCCTGGATCATCGACACAGGCCACCCCGATGTGTTCGCAAGGGTGAAGTTGCGGGTCGCAGCAGGGCTGGCCGTGCTGGGCGTGCTGCTGATCGCGATCCTGGGTCGCTCCATGATCCGGGGCTGGTCGGTCGTCGATGCCGTCGCCGGGCTCTACGGTCTGTGGTCCCTGGCCGCTTTCGTCGCGGCGCCCGACCCCGGCCAGCAGTGGAGTGGGGAGCGCTATCAGTTCCAGGGCTTGGCGTCGGTGCTGGTGTATCTCGCCCTGTACGCAACGGTGCGCTCGCTCGTCGAGACCGGCGAAGATGGCGCCGACATCACATGGTGGGTCGTGGCCGCGGCCACCGTCCCCGCCGTGTACGGGATCGTGCAGTGGGTGGGTCTCGACCCTGTGTGGGACACCCTGCTCGACAATCGCATCTTCTCCACCATCGGGAATCCGAACACTCTGGGAAGCGTGCTGGTGGTGGGGCTTCCCCTCGGCTTCGGGAGCTTCGTCTGGGGTTCGGGCCGGGTTCGCTGGGTGGGTGGCGCTGCGACCCTCACCATCCTCGCCGCGATCGTGGGAACCTCGAGTCGCGGAGCCTTCATCGGGGTTGCGGCTGTAGGGGTGGCCATGGTCGTCGCCGCAGTGGTGTGGCGACCACCCACTCGCGTGCGCTGGGGTTGGTTGGTCGGCGTGGTCATCGTCGGAGGGCTCGCAGCCGTGGCCTACGGCCCGGTGCGGAGCGAGCTGACAGGTGCCGTCGATCGCATGACCACTGCGTTGGATTCCCAGGACGACTCGCGTCGCTTCCATCTCGACGGGTGGCGGGTCACCCTGGTCATGATCGCTGACCATCCACTGTTCGGCGTTGGTCACGAGCGGTTCCCCGACGAGTTCCCGGCCTACCGGAACAGGGTGCTCGATGACGAGGGGATTGCCCGGTTTTCTCCCTACCGGCTGGAGAGTCCACACAATGGCCCATTGGCCATCGCGGTCGGGGCGGGCCTGCCTGCACTAGCGCTGTACCTGGGCCTGGTGTTCGGGTCGCTGGCCACCCTCTGGGCCAGCGCATGGCACCCGGGTACCAAGGTTGCCCTGACGGGGGCCGTGACCGGCCATCTGGTTACCAGCATGTTCGTCACCGCAGATCTGACCTCGTCGTCGATGTTCTGGATGCTGCTCGGTGCGGCCGCGAGCGCAGCCGCTCGCCCAGGCGTATCAAGCGGTGCGGACGGGCAGGTGGGCGAAACCCCTGAGCACGGCAGTGGGGCGCCGGACAGCGGGTTCGTCGGCTCGGCGTAGATTGGGAAGCCGTTCGAGTAGCCGGGGTAGAGCCGCCCGGGCTTCCAGTCTGGTCAGTTGAGCGCCCGGGCAGAAGTGGATACCGGCCCCGAACGCCAGATGGGGGTTCGGGCTGCGGTCCGTGTCGAGCCGGTCGGGCTCGGGAAATCGTTGCGGGTCGCGGTTGGCCGACCCGAGCAGGGCCAGGACCGAGTCGCCCTTTTCGATCGCAGCGCCATGCCACTCGAAGTCCTCGACGGCGGTGCGACTGATCATCTGAGCCGGTGAGTCGTAGCGCAGGAACTCCTCTACGGCGCGTGGAGCTCGGGAAGGGTCCTGGATCAAACGTTCGTGCTCGTCAGGGTTGTCGAGGAGGGCATTCACGGCGTTGCACAGCAGGTTCACCGTGGTCTCATGACCGGCGAAGATGAGGGTGGTGCACAGGACGCGGACCTCGGTATCGGTGAGGTGTTGCCCGTCGTGGTCGATGGCCAACAATTCGCTCACCATGTCCTGACCCGGATTGCGGCGCCGCTCGGCGACGAGATCTGCGACGTAGGCCTCGTAGGCGGCGAGTCGCTCCTTCATCCCCTCGTCCCGACCGCGGTAGAACGAGTCCATGTTGCGTGCCAAGTCGTGTGCCCATACGCCGAACCTGGCCCGATCGGCGTGGGGTATGTCGAAGAGCCAGGCGATGACGGTGATGGGAAGGGGGTAGGCGAAGTCGTCGACCAGGTCGAAGGTTCCCCGGGGCGCCGCCCGGTCGATGAGTTGGTTGGTGGCTTGGTCGACGGCACTGTCGATCAGGCGGTCGATGAGATCAGGCAACTGTTCGGCGGCGGCCTGCACTGCCGGTGTGAGGGTCAGGGTCAGCAGTTGGCGAACCACCGTGTGCTCGGGCGGGTCGGTGGCCAGGTGGCGAGCACCGTTCGACTGCTGCGCCCCCCTGAACTTCTTTGCCTTCATTCTGTCGGCTGACAGCCGGGCGTCCCGGAAGAACTCGAGGGTGTCCTCGTGATGGGGGACCATCCACGTGGAGAGCTTGTCGCTCCACACGACGCGACCTCGGTCGCGTAGGTCTCGGTATGCGGTGTAGGGGTCGTCGATCGCCGCAGGAGTGAATGGGTCGAACTCGAGCATGGCCCCATTGTGGTGTACCTCGACCCCCTGATGTCCGTGACACCTCGATGTGCCATCCTGACCCCACCC
>JAYPWI010000006.1:17204-21884 GCA_038135065.1 Acidimicrobiales bacterium | reverse complement strand
GTACCTCGACCCCCTGATGTCCGTGACACCTCGATGTGCCATCCTGACCCCACCCACCGTCGGATCGAGGGCGGTCCCGTTATGAGCGTGCGTTTCAGCGAGGTGTGGACAGACCTGGGTCGACGCCTCGGCCTGTCGGGTCCGGCCTGGGCTGCCGTGGGCGAGGATCTGCAGGATCGCTACAGCGGCGAGGGCAGGTACTACCACGATGTATCGCATATCGAGGCGGTGTTGGCTTCGCTCGAGGAGCTGTGCGGCCGGCCGAGCGTGGTCCAGCAACTCGCCGCGTTCTACCACGACGCCGTCTATCTCGCTGCTGCGTCGGACAACGAGGAACAGAGCGCCCGGCTGGCGGAACGGCAACTCGGTGAACTCGGGGTCGAGGCCGGGGTGATCGAGGCGGTGGTGACCGCAGTCGAGGCGACCGCCACCCACAGCGTGCCGGCGGTCCCGTCCTGTGGCATCACGTCAGAGGAGATCGGCGTATTTCTCGATGCGGACCTTGCAGTGTTGGCTGCGCCCCCCGATGAGTACACCGCCTACCGGCAGGCCATCCGGCGTGAATACGCCCACCTCGACGAGGACACGTTTGCCCGCGGTCGACTGGCCGTGCTCGAGCGATTCATGGAGCGACCGGAACTGTTCTTCAGTGCTGCGGGGCAGCGGCTCGATGCCCCGGCCCGAGCCAATCTTCGGGCAGAAATTGCTGCGCTACGGTGCCAACAATCCGAGAGGGGAACATCGTGACCGATCCAGACCGCACTGCCGACCTCCACAGCCGGGCACAGGTCATTCGGCAGGACATGGGGGGCTCCTCCAAGGTTGCCGCAATGGCCGCATCGGGCGACAGCACCATCAGGGAGCACATCGACGGTCTCCTCGATCCGGGTACGTTTCGGGAGATCGGCACCTTCAGCAGGTCGATCCGGCCGGAGGTTCGCGACACGACCCCGGGGGACGGCAAGATCGGCGGTCACGGCAACGTGGACGGTCGTCCAGTGGCCGTGTTCGGAGACGACATCACCGTGTTGCGGGGGTCGAGTTCCATCGTTGGCACTCGCAAGGAGCATCGTCTCTACGAGCGGGCCATGGCCATGGGGATCCCGATCGTCCACTTCGGCGAGACGGGTGGAGGCCGTATTCCCGATCTCATGGGTTCAGAGGGCATCTCGGAGCCTGGAGGACTGTTCGAGTTGGCCAAGCGGCGCCACGCGGTTCCGATGGCCACCATGATCACGGGACAGTCGTTCGGGGGCTCATCGTTCCTGTCGGCGTTGTCCGACTACGTGGTCATGGTGCGGGGGTCATGTCTGGCGGTCACATCACCGAAGGTGTTCGAGGTGGCCACTGGCGAGGTCATCAGCTTCGAGGACGTCGGCGGGGTCGACGTCCACGCTCGCCACACGGGACAGATCGACCTCGGTGTCGATACGGACGAGGAAGGGTATGCGGCGATCCGTCGGTGGCTGTCGTATCTCCCCAGCAATGCGATGGAACCTGCTCCGCGAGCAGAACCCGTCGGATCCTTCGATCGCGACCCGGAACTTGCCGACTTGGTGCCCGCCAAGCGCACGCGGGGCTATGACATGCGCAGGGTGGTGGAGCAGATCATGGACCCGGGCTCGGTCTTCGAGATTCAGCCCTTGTACGCCCGCAATGTCAGCACCTCCTTGGCTCGCCTGAACGGCTTCTCGGTCGGGGTGATCGCCAACAACCCGATGTTTCAAGCGGGGACCCTCGACCCACAGGCCTGCCACAAGATCATCCGTCTGGCCACCGTGTGTGATGCGTACAACATCCCCCTGATCTTCCTGGTCGATGTTCCCGGCTTCATGGTCGGCAAGCGGGTCGAGCACGATCTGATGCTCCACTGGGGAATGCGCATGATGCAGGCCCTGCAGAATGCGTCGACCCCGACCCTCACGGTGTGTATCCGCAAGGCCTTCGGGCTGGCGTGGCAGGCCATGAACGGATCCTGCATGCCCTCCCTGGGCGTGTACTGCTGGCCGGGGGCCGAGATCGGCTTCATGGATCCCGAGGTCGGGGTCAACGTTGCCTTCGGGTCGAAGCTGTCCTCCATCTCCGACCCCGACGAACGCGAGGCCGAGCGTCTCCGGTTGGTCGCCGAGGTGGGTGAGGCGACGAACCCCTATGAGGCTGCGGGCACCATGCGGATCGACGAGATGATCGATCCTGCTGACACTCGCCGGATCCTCGCCCACGACCTCGAGATGCTTGCCTCGCGCCCGGTTCCCCCGCCACAGGCGCGGCCCCTGTCCTACTGGCCGACCTGCTGAACGAGGCCGGATCGAGTGCCGTCCACCCAGTGATCGATGGAGGCAGGTGCTCCGTAGAGGGGTCCCATTGCCCGGACACAGCCCAGGGACAGCAGGTTCTGGGCTTGTTCGTGGGTCGTCACGCCGTCGGCAGTTACCTCGATGTCGAGCGCCCCGGCCAGTCCAACCAGTGCTGCGACGACGTCGATGCTCGCTCGTCGGTGCAGCATGTTGGCGACCAGTTCGGAGGCGATCTTGAGGTGGTCGACCGGGAAGCCGACCATGTTGGGTAGTGACACGCTCCCCGTCGAGAGGGCACTCATGACCAACCGGGCCCCTGCGTCGTGGAGCTGACGGATCCCAGGGGCGAGGTGGGTGCGCCCTTCGGTGTCTTGGTAGAAGCATTCGTCCGAGATCTCGAACACGAGTCGCTCGGCCGACAGTCCGTGTTGTAGGAGCGAGGTGGTGACCAGATCCGCGAAGGCCGGGTTGGCCAGGAGTGCTGGTAGCGCGTGGAGGACGACCTCGACGGACCGGCCGCTGCCCTGCACGCGCGCCACGTCGCGTGCCACTTGCCGGAGGACGATGTCGGCGAGTTCGGTGCATCTACCGAGGTCTTCGACCAAGGGCATGAAGGTGTCCCCGTCGAGCACGCCCTGCTGGGGGTGGTTCCACAACACGCCGACCTGGACGGCACTGAGCGAACCCGTTCTGAGATCCACGATCGGCGTGTATCGAACCGTGAACTGGTGTAGCCCGAAGGCGAGATCCAACTGCTCTGCAAGGGCCCTGCGATCACTGACGACCTGAGCCGAGGCCACCGGCGCACCGCGCTGGCTCTGTTTCCGGGAGTACATGACGGCATCGGCCTCGGCCATGATGCTTTCGGGTGAGTCTCCGGCGTAGCCCAGCACCGCGCCGACGCTGGCCGTCAGTCGCACTCTCGCGCCTGATAATTCGAAGGCCTCGGCGACGGCGCCCCGGATCCTCTGACACAGACCTTCGACTGGATCATCTCCGGAGGGCTCTGCCAGGACGACGAATTCATCACCTCCCAGCCGAGCCACCAGGTCGGTGTCCCGAAGGGTGTTCACCAGCCGCCGACCGAGGGAGACGAGCAGTTCGTCGCCCCCGCTGTGGCCGAGGAGGTCGTTGACGGGCTTGAAGCGGTCGAGGTCGATGAACGCCAGGACCACTTGGGGGCTCGTCTCCTCTCGCCTCACGCGGAGCCTGCTCGTCAACTCGCGCATCAACTCGAGCCGGTTGGGAAGACCTGTCAAGGCATCGACGTAGGCCAGTCGGCTCAACTCGTCTCGCATCGCTCGGAGTTCTCGAACGTCATGACCGGCCACGATGATCCCACCCACGGCCGGATCGGCCCGATGGTCGCTGAGCGTGAGCTGAAACGGGTGTCGTTGCCCGTCATCACCGTTCAGCTCCGTCTCGAAGCGGATGTCGTCGTGTCGCGGACCTGCGGGATCCGACATGGTGATTCTGGACAACATCCGGCTGTAGCGGGGCTGGTGGTCGTGCGCCACGAAGTTGCTCAACTGTTGACCCACGACGTGGTCGTCGAACGAGCCAAGCGCTGTGGGAACGGCCGGTGCCAGAGCAACGAGTCCTGAGCTGTCCAGCAGAAGAAGAAGGTCGACGCCGTGGCGGACCATCTCGCCGAGTCGGGTTCGGAGATGATCGGTGGTCGTAAGTTCGCCGGTCGGGCCGGTCAGCATCAGGGCTCGGCCTCCTGGCTGATACTCGATCACCGTTGCGTCGATCTGCAGGATTCGCCAACCAGATGCCAGCCTCACTTCCAGCGGCATTCGCCGTGTCTCGCCGAGCTCGGCGGTCGCAAGCAGGTCGGCCAGGTTCCGGGTCACCCATGGCCGGACGAGTTCGGTGACGGAGCGACCGACGGCCGCACCGAACTCGTGCCCGAACACTGCCTGGGACGCCTGGTTCGTGAACAGCAGACGGCCGTCGGAGGCGACGACGGACACGGGAATGGGCAGCGCCGCGATCAGGCCCGGTTCGACAACCATCCGATGCCCATCGGATGGCGATCACCCGTTGTGAGTGATGGGATGATGTTTCTCGTGAAAGCAGCCGTGATGCGCCAGGGTCAGATCGTGGTCGACGAGGTCGACGACCCGCAGCCGGGGGATGACGAGGCCCTGGTGGCCACTGTTGCGTGCGGGATCTGCGGGAGTGACCTGCATGCATTGACCCACGGTGACCAGATGGTCGAGATGCAGCGGCGAACCGGCGGGGGTGTTTCTCGCATGGATCTCGACCGTGATCTGGTGATGGGCCACGAGTTCTGCGCCGAGGTGCTGGAGTTCGGTCCCGGTGACCAAGGACGGGCCAAGGTAGGGGACCTTGTTGTGTCGTTGCCCGTGTTGGTGAG
>JAYPWI010000006.1:0-17194 GCA_038135065.1 Acidimicrobiales bacterium | reverse complement strand
TTGGTGAGCGGGGGTCGTCTGCGGCCTATTGGCTATTCCAACGACATCGGAGGGGGCTACGCGGAACAGATGCTGTTGTCGTCATCGCTCCTGCTCCCCGTACCCAACGGGCTCGCTGCTGAGCACGCTGCGCTGACCGAGCCGATGGCGGTGGGGCGTCACGCCGTCGAGGCGTCGCAGGTCACGTCGGACGATGCGGTCCTCGTGGTGGGATGTGGTCCGGTCGGGCTTGCCGTCATCGCTGCGCTGAAGCAGAAGGGGTTGGGTCCCGTCGTCGCAGCTGATTTCGCCCCGGGCCGTCGCGAGCTTGCAGAGGCATTGGGCGCCGACGAGGTCATCGATCCCGCTGTCACGTCGCCGTACCAGCGGTGGCAGGACCTGGCTCGCTCGGCTTCGACGGAGGGGCGGGAGCCCCTGATGCGTATGGGCGGCTCGTCCACCAACCCTGGCGTCATCTTCGAGTGCGTCGGGGTGCCCGGTGTGCTCGACCAGGTGATGGCCGGTGCCATGCGCCACACGCGGATCGTGGTGGTGGGCGTCTGTATGGAGGCCGACGTGGTGTATCCGATGATGGGGATCACCAAGGAACTGAACCTGCAGTTCGTGCTCGGGTACACGCCCGCCGAGTTCGCCGACACCCTGCGAGGTCTGGCAGAAGGGGAGTTGCCGTCCGAGCAGCTCATCACGGGACATGTGGATCTCGACGGGGTGGCCGGGGCGTTCGCAGATCTGGCCGAGCCGGGTCGCCATGCGAAGATCATGGTCGAACCGGGCCGCTGAGCGGGCCTTCAGGTCACGATCCACGGCTCGGTCGGCAGCCGATCGGGATCGAATACCTCGATCAGTTGGCCTATCTCTGCGATCGAGCCCACGATGGGGAGATCGAGCGAGCCCAGCAGCAGGTTCAGCACGTCGACGGGCCGCTGGCCGAGGGCCAAGCGGTCAGCCAGGGTGACGGCACCGTCTCGTTTGGCGAGTCGCTGTCCGGCAGCGTTGAGGGCCATGGGTACGTGGGCCCACGATGGTCGACCCACGCCGAGCAGTTCGGCGATGAGTGCCTGGCGTGGTGTGGAGGAGAGAAGATCGCTTCCCCGGACGACCTCGGTGACCCCCTGGTGGGCGTCGTCGATCACCACGGTCAGGTTGTAGGCGGCTGCCCCGTCGCCTCGGCGCAGGACCACGTCGTCGACGGTGCCTCGATGTTCGCCGAGGAGCCGATCCTCGATCGTGATCTGGGCGTCGTTGGCTCGGAGTCGGATGGCGGGTGGTCGCCCGCTGCGCTCCCGCTCGGCGATCTGGGCCCTGGTGAGCTCTCGGCAGGTACCGGGATACGCCCCTTCGGCCAGGTGGTGGTGGGGTGCCGAGGTCGCTTCTCGGATCTCCTTGCGGGTGCACCAGCAGGGGTAGGTGAGATCGCGCTCCTCGAGATCGGCCAACGCTGCTGCGTAGTGGTCCACCCGGTCGCGCTGACGGAGTTCAGGTCCGTCCCAGGTGATACCCAGGGCGGCCACATCGGCCAGCTGGGTTGTGTAGAAGTGGTCTCTGACTGCCCCGTCGAGGTCCTCGAAACGCCACACGAACCGTCCCCCCACCGATCGGGCGAACAGCCAGGCCAGCAGGGCGGTGCGCAGGTTCCCCAGATGGAGATCACCGGTGGGGCTCGGCGCCCACCGCCCGGTGGCGGTCATCGCCCTTCGGCTAGTGCCTTGATGCCGTCAACGACCCGCTGCATGTTGGCCAGGTGCTCACGCTGGCGGCTGGACAGGATGCGCGGCTCCTTGTCGGGCATGGCGGCGATGGCCGAGCTCAACCCGGAGGCGCCCGGTCCGAGGCGAACGGTCTGACGGAGCCGGCATCGCTGCCCGTGCAGGGCGTCGATCTCGAAGCGCCACCGGGCTGCTGCGTCATCGGGGTCACCGACAGCCCAGCCGAAGCGAACGTTGGGCTCGAACTCGGTGACGATCGAGGTGGTCTCCCACTCTCCGATGGCCTTGTGTTGCTGGCGACCCACGAAGGTCGCCCCGAGTGCCGGACCGTCGACCCCGTCGGACCACGCGCACGACATGTTCTCGGTGCTGAACCGACTCGAGATGGTGATGTCGGAGATGTAGCCCCACACCGTCTCGGGGGATGCGTCGACCTCGGTCTCGTACACGGCGCCCGGCCCCTCGGCGTAGTGGCGGGCAGCACCCATGACCCGCGCTTCGTAGGTGTGACCCCATTGGTCGAAGTAAGCGATCTCGGCAGCCGGGCGGCGGGGGATGGAGCGGAACGCTTCTCCATCGGTCCAGGCCAGAGGCAGCATGACGATCGGGGTGACCCCGGCGGGGATCCCGAGCACCTCAGCCAACTCCTCCTCCTTGTTGAGGATGGCGGTGACCCAGGCGGTGCCGAGTCCGCGGGCCCGGGCGGCGAGGCAGAAGGACCAGGCGTTCTGGATGACCGAATCGAACAGTCCGGGCTTGCCCGAGTTGTCGTGGACGCCCCAGATCGTGGGGATGACGATGGCCGGTACCTCGGCGAGGTGCTCGGCGAGGTGGGCGGCTGACCGCATCACCCGGGCCTGGCGGTCCTGGCGGCCCTCGACCTTCGTGCGGGACTCGACCATCCAACGGCCTGCGGCATCGAAGTACAGCTCCTGAAGACGGCCTTTGGTCTCAGGGTCGCGTACGACCAGCCAACGACGGCTGGACTGGTTCCCGCCGGTCGGCCCCTGCTCGGCCAGATCGATGCAGTCGAGGATGGTTCGGTCGTCGACCTCGCGTTCGAGGTCGAGTCGTAGACGAACCGATCTGGTGGTGGAGAGCACCCCATCGATGGAGGAGAGGTCGATCCCGCTCACGTCGTAGGAGGTGGGCACGGCAGGGGTTTCGCTCATGTTGGCTAGTTTGCTCCATGTGAGTGAACGTCTTCCGCACCTCAATGCCCGCCTGCAGGGGTTCGGGGCCACCATCTTCGCTGAGATGTCGGCCCTCGCCCTGCGGACCGGCGCCGTCAACCTGGGTCAGGGGTTCCCAGACACCGACGGGCCGGTCGAGGTGGCTGATGCCGCGGTGGAGGCAGTGCGGACGGGACTGGGCAACCAGTACCCGCCCGGGATCGGGGTGCCCGAGCTGCGCCATGCCATCGCGGACCACCAGCAGCGTTTCTACGGGCTGACCTACGACCCCGATACGGAGATCCTGGTCACGGCCGGGGCATCGGAGGCCCTGGCTGCCGCGGTGTTGGCCCTGTGCGAGACAGGCGACGAGGTGGTCACCTTCGAGCCCTGGTACGACATCTACGGCGCCAACATCGCGATGGCCGGCGCGGTGAAAAAGGTGGTCACCCTGCGGCCCCCGAGCTACGGGTTCGACCGCGAAGAATTTCTGGCCGCCATCACCCCCAAGACCCGCCTCATCCTGCTCAACACCCCCCACAATCCGACGGGCAAGGTGTTCAGCGCCGACGAGATGGCGTTCATCGCCCAGGTGGCTCGCGAGCGGGATCTGCTCGTCGTCACCGACGAGGTGTACGAGCATCTGGTGTTCGATGGAGAACACATTCCCATGGCGTCGCTCCCTGGGATGCGGGAGCGAACGGTCACCATCTCCTCGGGGGGTAAGACGTTCTCGTTCACGGGATGGAAAATCGGCTGGGTCTGCGCGACACCCGAGCTCGTGACTGCGGTGCGGACGGCCAAACAGTTCCTCACCTACGTGAGCGGTGGTCCGTTCCAATACGGGATCGCGGCCGGTCTGCGTCTCGGCGACGACTACTTCGAGGCGTTCACCGCCGACCTGCGGGCAAAGCGAGACCATCTGGCCACGGGGTTGCGGTCAGCCGGGTTCGAGGTCTTCGAGCCGCAGGGGACCTACTTCATCACCACCGACATCAGGCCGTTCGGCACCGATGACGGGTTGGCCTTCTGTTGGGAGCTTCCTGAACGGGTCGGGGTGGTGGCCGTACCCAACGTGGTGTTCTACGACAACAAGGACGAGGGGCGGCACCTCGTACGGTTCACCTTCTGCAAACGCTTCGAGGTGCTCGACCAGGCGGTGGACCGGCTCCAGGGCCTGCGGGTTGCCTCGTGAGCCTGCGGGTCGCTGCCGTGCAGCACGACATCGTGTGGGAGTCGCCCTCCACCAACTTCGGGCACCTTCGCCCGCGGATCGACCAGGCCGTCGGGGCGGGGGCCGAGATGGTGGTGCTGTCGGAGATGTACTCGACGGGGTTCACCATGAACTCGGCCGAGATGGCCGAAGACCTCGACGGGCCCAGCACCGAGTTCCTGGCCGAGCAGGCCGCCCGGCACCGGGTCTGGGTCACGGGTTCGATTCCCATCCGGTGGCCTGACCGCGTCGCCTACAACACCCTGACCCTGGCTGGACCGCAGGGCGAACTGCACCGGTACCGGAAGATCCACCCCTTCACCTACTCCTCCGAACCCGAGAACTACGGCGCTGGCACCGACTTCCTGTCCGTCGAGGTGAACGGCGTTCGCTGCACCTTTTTCGTCTGTTACGACCTTCGTTTCGCCGACGAGTTCTGGGCAACGGCCCGAGACACCGACCTGTTCGTGATCCCGGCCAACTGGCCCGAGCGTCGGCGCACCCACTGGCGTTCACTGCTGCATGCCCGAGCCATCGAGAACCAGGCCTATGTGATGGGGGTGAATCGGGTCGGCGAAGGGGACGGTCTGGCCTACGTAGGGGACAGCATGATCATCGATCCGTGGGGTGAGGTGCTGGCCTCGGGAGCCGGTGGCGAGGTGTTGCTGGTCGCCGACGTCGATGCCGCGGTGGTGGCTGACACCCGGGCGGCGTTTCCCGTGTTCGCCGATCGTCGGACCGGCTGACCGGTCACGAACCAGCGCTGATCAGCACGACGGCGATGCCGGCCACGACGAGCCCGGTGAGTCGCTGGCGGGTGAACCGCTCGCTGAGTACCAGCCGGGCCAGCAGGACCGTGGCTGCGGGGTAGAGGCTGGACAGCACGGCTACCACGCTCAAGGTGCCGTGGGAGAGGGCCAGGAGGAAGGTCACGTTCGCCCCGGTGTCGCACAGCCCCCCGGCCACCATCGTCCCCCACCCTCCCCGCGGTCGGGTGGGACCTCGATCGAGCGCTCGCACCACTGCCGCTGCGCACAGCAGGGCGCACAGCCCCCCGAAGCGAGCACCGATGACCGGCCATGGCGCCGAGCCCGGGTCGGTTGCACTGAACAGGATGAAGAAGACCCCGAAGCCGCATCCGGCCGCCAGGGCCTCCCCGATCACGCGCACGCCGACCGGTGGAGCATCGTCGGTGCTGGGCTCGGAGCTGATCAGCACGACGGCCACGGTGGCACCGATCATGCCGACCACGGTCATCGGGCCGGGACGTGTGCCTCCGAGCAGATCCCACCCCACCGGCACCACGACCGAGGTCACCGCGGTCAACGGCGCAACGACCCCCATGGGGCCCGTGGCCAGGCCCCGGTACAGCAGACCGAGTCCGGCGACCCCGGCCAGCCCGCCGACCAGGCCGATGGTCACATCCCTGAGAGCGAATGCAGCCCCGATCGCATCTCCGAAGGGGATGATCACGATCAGTAGCCCCACCAGGCCGACCCCTTGCACCACCATCAGGACGCCGAGCACGGGTGACCGGCGAGTCGCCACCCCGCCGAGGAAGTCGCCGGTGCCGTACAGGGCAGACGTCACCAGGGCGAGCAGGGGGGCCATCACCGGGGGACCCTACCGGTGAGTAGCCTGCCCACAGCGGAAGGAGGGCACCATGTCGGAGCGCCCCGCAGTGGAGGACTGGTCCACCGATTACGACATCATGGATCCGGGGTTCGTGGCCGACCCCTATCCGATCTGGGCGGACCTTCGCGAGACCTGCCCGATCCCTCACACCGAACGATGGGAGGGCTCGTGGATGCCTACCCGTTACGAGGACATTCGGGCCATCGCCAACGATGTCGAGACGTTCTCGTCGTGGAATCCCCTTGTCATCCCCAATCCCAACCCCGAGGCCCCCGACCCCAATGCCCCGCCGATCACGTCGGATCCCCCGGTCCATCACGGAGCGAGGCGCATCCTGCTGCCCGCGTTCAGCCCGAAGGCGACCGAGCGTCACGTCGACTACACCCGGGATCTGTGCCGACGGTTGCTGCGGGGGTTCATCGAGCAGGGTCGGGTCGACGCAGCCGCCGGCTACGCCCAGCAGATTCCCCCCCGGGTGATCGCCCACCTCATTGGCATCGACGAGGAGCGGGCCGACGAGTTCGTGGGCTGGGTGCGCGGCGTGCTCGAGCTGGGCCTGACGGACCCAGAATTGCGGACCGCGTCGAGCGCGAAGATCTTCGCCTTCTTCCAGGAGCAGGTGGCCCGGCGGCGGGTCGACCCCGGCGACGACCTGATCTCACAGTTGATGGACGAGGAGATCGACGGGGAACCCATCACCGATCATCAGCTGGTGGGGACGTGCAATCTCCTGCTGATCGCTGGGATCGACACCACCTGGAGTTCGATCGGGTCGGCCCTGTGGCACCTGGCCACCCACCCTGAGGACCGCCGTCGCCTGGTGGAGGAGCCCGGGTTGATCCCGTTGGCCGTCGAGGAGTTCCTCAGGGCCTACTCACCGGTCAGCATGGCCCGGGTGGTCACCCATGACGTGGAGTACCAGGGGTGTCCGATGCACGCCGGTGACAAGGTCATCATGAGCTTCCCCGCAGCCAATCGCGACCCCGAGGTGTTCGAGCAGCCCGACGAGGTGATCATCGATCGGGCCGAGAACCGCCACATTGCCTTCGGTGTGGGGATCCATCGGTGCGCGGGTTCGAACCTGGCTCGGATGGAGATGCACGTGGCCATCGAGGAGTGGTTGGCCATGATCCCCGAGTTCGAGCTCGAGGACCCCGCGGATGTGTCCTGGGCCGGAGGTCAAGTCCGAGGTCCTCGGCGGATGTTCGTCACGTTCTGACCTGCTCCTTGCCTCGGTGGTGGTGGGGCCGACGGGGCCCTCATGGCTCCGGCATCCCCGACCCTCGAGACAGCAGCAACCCTCACCGCCCTGACCACCGAGCCCTGGGTGGAGAGTCCGTTCGTGGACCAGATCCTCGCTGAAGGTGGCTACGACCCCCAGGTGGCTGATCTTGCCCGCCGGTATCACCGTGACGGCTACCTGATCCTGCCCGACGTCCTGTCGGCAGACGATGCGGACGAGGTCCGCACCGAGGCGGCCGGCTTCGGCGGCCCACCTCCTCCCGGGTCGGACCCTCGACGACTCCAGGACTTGTGGCAACACTGTCCCGGCACCCGGGCCCTGGCCTGCCACCAAGGCATTCTCGATCTCCTGGGTCTGCTCTACGGGCGGCCTGCGTTCCCCTTCCAGACCCTCACCTTCCCGGTGGGGACCCAGCAGCGCAATCACTCTGACACCGTGCACTTCAGCTCCCTGCCGGCCCGTTTCATGTGTGGGGTCTGGGTGGCCCTCGAGGACATCGAGGCCGATATGGGTCCGCTCTTCTACTACCCGGGTAGCCATCGTCTTCCCGAGTACACCCTGTACGACCTCTGGCAGACGGTCCAGACCCGCAACTACAGCGCGTACGAGGATGCGTTGGAGCAGATCGTCACTGCGGCGGGCCTCGAGCAGCACACCCTGTGTGTGCCGAAGGGAACAGCCCTGGTGTGGTCGTCGAACCTCATCCACGGCGGATCCCCGGTGCTGCGCGACGGGGTGTCACGCTGGTCCCAGGTAACCCACTACTTCTTCGACGGGTGCATCTACTACACCCCGATGTTCAGTAACCCCATCGCCGGGCAGTACGCGTTGCGCGAGCCTGTCGACATCGCCACCGGACAGGTCCGCGCAAACTCGTGGAACGGTGTTCCCGTGGCCGCCCACCCCATCGGTGACGGCCGATCGATCATCGACTTCGGTGCCCCCTGACGGCCCATCCTTCGTCGGCTGACGACAGCCGTTTCCAGCTCTCTTTCTCGGTATGGCGGGGTCAGGTTGCGGACCGGACTGGTGTGATGGCGATGACGGGTTGCTGGGGTGGGTTGTTGCCGAGTGACCCGCGGAAGGGAATGTCGGAGAAGGCGAATATTCCGCCGTCGGCGGCCGTCATGAGGTAGCCGTTGCTCGAGATCATGGTTCCGACAATGGGCCCATTGAGCCATTGCTCGGCTGTGAGTCCTTGGGGGGACGAGGAAGGGGATCGACCCGCGGAAGGTGGCGTTTCCGAAGCTGAACACACCGCCGTCGGCCGCGCTGAGCCAGTCGCCGCCGCCGTTGCCGTTGTTGAAGTGGGCGCCGATGGCGATCCGGGACCCGTCCGCGGATCTCGCCACGGAGAAGCCGAGCAGGTCGCCTTCTGCGCCGTCGATGTCGGCACCGATCTGGGTCCAGGTGCGCAAGGTCGCAGCCGTACTGCCCTCAACGAGCGCAAGAGCGACCAGTCCAGCGGCGATCACCGCCACCACGGCCCGGCACCCTCATCGAGCATGGGCCTTCGGCCAACGACAGCAATCTCGGCATTGACAGCAGACTCATCCTCAGAGGAATTTTCGAGGCCGCCCGTCTCCTCGGTGAAGGCCGGTTGGCGATCCCAATGTGCTCCGGGCTCCCCGCAAGCCGCCCTTCCGTTTACGATGGCGAGGCCCGGCTTGATCGTCGGGCTCACAACCACGGGGGACCGATGCCGAATTCGATGATGGAGACCTGGGCTGCGGGTGGCGAGACGCTGGGAACGTGGCTCTCGATGGCTTCGACCCACTCGGCCGAGGTGTGCTCGCGGGCCGGATACGACTACGTGTGCGTAGACATGCAGCACGGGGTGGCCGACTACCAGGCGGCCATGCAGATGCTGCAGGTCATGGAGCATGTGGGCACCAGCACTCCCATCGTGCGGGTCCCATGGAACGAGCCGGGCATCATCGGTCGGGTGCTCGATGCAGGTGCCCGCGGGGTGATCATCCCCATGTGCAACTCCCCCGAGGAGGCCCAGGCCGCCGTCAATGCCGTGAAGTACCCGCCCCTGGGTGCTCGCAGCTTCGGGCCGATCATGATCGGTGCCCGGGAGGGGGCCGGGTATTTCGATCGGGCCAACGACATCACGGCCTGCATCCCGATGATCGAGACACGGGCTGCCGTGGAAGCTATCGACGACATCCTCTCCGTCGACGGCATCGACGCCATCTACGTCGGACCGGCCGACCTGTCGATCAGCTATGGGTTCGGACCGGGCTACAGCGACGACAACGGCGACTACAAGGACACCCTCGAACACATCGTGGCTCGGTGCGAGGCGCACGGCGTGGTGCCGGGCATCCACTCCACGGCATCGCTGGCCGGTGACCGACGGGCCAAAGGCTTCCGGATGCAGACGGTGAGCGGCGACGCGCTCGCCCTCGGTGGCGGAGCTGCCCGAGACCTGGCCACCGCTCGGGAGGGCGGTCCCGGGGACGGTTCGAGCCGGATCTATTGATCCTGGTGCACGGCTGATGTCGGGCCCCGTATCGGGGGCCAGGCGGGCATTCGATGTCACGGGCTACCGGCCGCTGTGGGCCACCGGCCTGATCTGGCACATCGCCCGCTGGATGGCCGTCTTCGCCAGCAGCTACTGGCTCAACGAGCTCACGGGCGACCCATTACGTGTCCAACTCGTCGGGGCTGCCTTCACTGCGCCCATGTTCCTCGGCGGTCTGTTGGCCGGCACGCTGGCCGACCGAGTGGATGGGCGCCGGGTGGTCGCCGTTGCACTCGTGACCCTCGCGCCGCTGAGTGGTGTCATGGCCCTCTGCGTGCGGGGTGAGTTCTGGCCCGTGGCCTCCACCTACGTGTTCGTCTTCCTCATCGGGGTGGGCAACGTGATCGACATGACCACGCGCCGCTCGTTGGCCTACGAGCTGGCCGGGGTGGCCCTCCTCACCAATGCAGCAGCCATGGAGACCTTCGCCCTCCACGCTGGCTCCATGGTCGGCTCCGTCGCCGGGGGAGCGGTCATCGAGGTCATGGGGGTCGACGGCGTCTACGCCGGCATCTGCGTGGTCTACCTGTTGGCCGCCGGGTCGTTGATCAGGGCCTTCATGATGGCGGGGACCCGTCTGGTCCGGGTGCCCGACGCGACGAGGAGTGTCCGGGAGGAACTGCGGGCGTCGTATCGCCTTCTCGTCGACAACCCGACCCTGCGTCGCTTCCTGGTGTTCACCATCGTGATGAACTTCTTCTATTACGCCTTCGTGCCCCTCGTTCCGGTGTTCGCGGCGCGTCTCGGCGTCGGCCCGTTGCTGGCCGGTCTGTTGGCTGCCGCCATCGGGGCCGGAACCATGACCGGGTCGTTGGTGGTCGCCCGGCTGCAGCCCGAACGGCGAGGGGCGCTCCACATCGGTGGGGTGGTCGGCGCCATGTCCTTCCTCATCCTGTTCTCCCAGCTCCGGTGGTACCCGGCTGCCCTGGCGGCCCTGCTGATTGCCGGTTTCCTCGGCTCGGGCTTCGGGACGACCCAGTCGGCGCTCGTGGTGTCAATGGTCGAACCCGAGATGCGGGGTCGTGCTCTGGGGGCGCTCAGCATGGCCATCGGCGCCCTGCCCTTCGGCAACTTCACCCTCGGGCTCCTGGCTCGTCAGACGGATCCGCGCTGGGCGGTCACCATCAGCGTCGTGGTCGGTCTGGCCATCGTCGTGGTGTGGCAGGCCCGCCATCCAGAACTGCGCCGTCTCTGAACGGCCCGTCAAGCCAGCAGTTGTTCGATGCGTTCCTGAACGGCCAGGGCCTCGGCGAAGGTGGCCAGGCTGTGGTCGTTTCCGTCCATCATGGCGGCCAGCTGGTCGAGCTGGCGGGCGTAGGCGGCCGCTGCGAGGGTCGCCCGATCCGCGGAGAACACATCTCCCCAACCACTGCCCGTGTCGGCCTGGAGGTGGTACCAGTCCCAGATTCTCAGTGCGCCCTCCGAGCCCCGGATCGTGAGATCCACGACGTCGGTTCCACCACCCGTCGAGGTGCCGGAGAGCATCAGTGGAGCCACCGCTGCGTCCCAGCGAGCCGACGCCCAGGTCTCGCTGAGCGTGCCCTGCGTCCCATCGGGATAATCGACGTCGTGGGCCTCCAGCCTGAGGTCGCCCAGGATGCGGGCGGCCAGGAAGACGAAGTGAGAGACGACCTCCCGGACCCAACCACCCTGGTCGCGCAGGGTGAGCCATTCGGCCTTCGCGTGCCACGCGCGAGGCCACTCCGAGAAGTGGAGGCGCAGGTCGGCTCGCACCACGTCGCCGATCTTCCCGGCTGCCACCTCCTCTTGAAGCTGACGGGCCGAGGGGGCGGCGCCGAAGACGAAGTTGACTGCGGCGCGTCGCTCGGCAGACTCCACCGCGGCCACTAGGGCCCGGCTCTCGGCCACGTCGATACCGAGCGGCTTCTCGCAGAAGATCGCTGAACCGGCGGCCAAGCATGCATGGACGTAGCCCGCATGATGCAAGGGCGGGACGGCGATGTAGACGAGATCGGCCGTGTCGATGACGGCGGCCGCATCGTCGGCAATGGCGACCTGCGAACCATGGGCTTCGCACGCCCCGTCATCGGGATCCCACGCCGCAACCAGATCGAAGGCTGGGTGGAGGTTGAACTGCTCGACGAACCGGGATCCCACGGTTCCCAGCCCGATGATGCCGACGCGATGGGTCATGACCGGTGGACGATACTGCAGCCCGTGTACCGAGCGGTCCGCTCAGGTACGTCGCCCCGCTGCGGGGTCGTGGCGCGATCCGACGGCGAACCCGACTGCGGCGCCGCTGAGGAGCACAGCGCTGACCACCATGGCGGCCGGGATGGAGACCGTCTCGGCGAGCAGTCCCAGCAGTGGGGGTGCCGCCAGGAAGCCGATGTCGCCAGCCGAGCGGTACAGGGCAACGGCGACCCCTCGCATCCGGGGCGGCGCGATGTCGGCCACGTAGGCGGCCGGAGCAGGGCCGGCCGTGCCCGTGCCCAGGATCATCACCACGTTGCCCACCACGAACAGGGTGGCTCCATCGCTCAGGCCGACGATGACTGTTCCGATGCCGGCCACCACCCCGGAGAACACGATCACGGCACGCCGTCCCAGGCGATCGCTGGCCCAGGCAGCGGGCATGAGGGTGAACAGGGTCATGAGGCCGGTCACCGTGAACACCATGCCGATCTCCCCGGGCCCCCAGCCGAGTTCCCGGTTGGCATGGAGGGGGATGAGGGTGGCTCTGGTGCCGGCTCGGGCCATGAAGACGGTCGCCGACACCATGGCCACCAAGAGGAAGCGGCGGCTGGTCACGAACGAGGCGATGCTCAGGTCACCACCGGTGCTGTCGGTTGCCGTGATGTCGGCATCCTGTGTCAGGTGGAGCGTCTCGGGGAGGCGAATGGCTGCGTAGGCGGCGGTGGCAATCCCCCCGACCCCCACCACCAGGAACGGCATGTGGAGGCCGTACCGCTCGGCGACCAGCCCGCCGAGCCCGGGCCCGAGGGCCACCCCGACGCTGAGGGCCCACTGGTTGGTGGCGACGTAGCGGGCCCGCTGGTCCGGCGGGGCGATGTCGATCAGGTAGATCATGGCCCCGCTCATGTACAACGCCGAACCGGCTCCGGCCACGAACCGCCAGGCCAGCAGGGTCCAGATGTCACCGGCCAATCCCGATCCGAACATGCCGATCGACGTGACGATGGGCCCACCGACGAGCAGGATGCGCCGCCCGAATCGGTCGGCGGCCATTCCCGCAGGAATGTTGAGGATCAGCCTGGCCAGGGCGAACACTGTCAGGGTCAGCCCCACCATGGTGGCACCGACCCCGAACTCGGCGGCGTAGAGGGGAAGGACGGGGGTGACCACACCCTGGCCGGCCATCACCATGAATGTCGCCCCACACAACACCAATAGGTGTTCGGCCCTGCGAAGTCGTTGGAATGGGCCTGTCACTCCTGTTTTGCTACCACCTCGTGCGATCGTGAGGGCGGCCGTCGGAACCGCTAGCGTTGTCGACGGGGCACAGGGAGCATCCAGGAGGGGACACCATGAAGGTCGACTACCCGATCATCTCGGCCGACTCGCACATCAGCGAGGCGCCGAATACGTACACCGACTACATCGAGCCCAAGTACCGCGACATCGCACCGCGGATCGAGCCGGGCGGTGACAAGGGAGCCCTCTACATCATCGACGGGATGAAGCGAACGATCCCGATGGGCCTCATCGCCGCAGCGGGCAAGCTGCCCGAAGAACTCAACCCCAAGGCCAACTTCGAAGACCTGCCGCGTAGTGGCTGGGATCCCACCTACCGGATCGCCGACCAGAACCGGGACGGGGTGTCCGCCGAGATCATCTACCCGTCGGTCGGGATGGTGCTGTGCAACCACCCCGATGCCGACTACAAGCGGGCCTCATTCGAGGCCTACAACCGGTGGATCTCCGAATACTGCGCCGAGGACCCGGCCCGCCTCTTGGGCATTGGCCAGACAGCCCTGCACACCGTCGAGGAGGCCATCGACGACATGGTGGCCATGAAAGACCAGGGTCTGCGCGGGGTGATGATGTCGGGCAACCCCCACACCGAGTTCGATTTCGACGACCCCCGCTGGGACCCCTTCTGGCAGGCGGCCATCGACCTCGACATGCCGCTGAGCTGGCACATCCTGACCACCAAGGAAAGCGGCAAGCCCCGGGGTCCCAAGGCCAACGCCTTCATGACCATCATCAGGGCCAACCAGGACATCATGGGCACCCTCATCTTCGGTGGGGTGTTCGAACGCAATCCCGGTCTGCGGGTGGTGTGCGTCGAAGCCGACGCCGGCTGGGTGCCCCACTACATGTATCGAATGGACCACGCGTACAAGCGGCACCGCTTCTGGCTGCCGCCGGGCCAGGAACTCTCCAAGCTGCCCAGCGAGTACTTCAAGGAGCACATCTACACCACGTTCCAGGACGACTGGGTGGCCTTCAAGATGGTCAACGACGTCAACCACGAGCGCCTGCTGTGGGCCAACGATTTCCCCCACTCGGACAGCACCTGGCCCTGGAGTCAGGAACTGCTCGACGAGCATGCAGCCAACCTGACCGATCAGCAGACGCGCGACATCCTGTGCGACAACACGGCTCGCCTGTACGGGATGGACACGTCCGTCCTCCCCGTCGGGGGTGACGATCTGGCGGCCACCGCCGCCTGACCGGGGCCAGATGATGTGTGGCGCCCGCTGCGGTGAGGCGCCGACACCGGAATTGGGCCACCATATGGCCGGCCACAACCGAGGGAGCGCCTGGTGAGCGACACAACAATTGCCGACTACGACGCGGTCGTCATCGGAGCCGGATTCGGCGGCCTGTACGCCCTGCACCACCTGCGGGACGACATGGGGCTGTCGGTGAGGGTCTTCGACGGGGCCAGCGGGGTGGGCGGTACCTGGTGGTACAACCGCTACCCGGGAGCCCGGGTCGATGCGCCGAGCAGTCCGTTCTACGGCTACACGTTCAGCCAGGAGTTGGTCGACGAGTGGCAGTGGAAGGAGACCCAGACGGCAGGCCCCGACGTGTTGGCGTACCTCGAGCACGTGGCCGACCGCTTCGACCTGTTGCGGGACATCCAGTTCGATACCTGGATCGAGGATGCACGGTTCGACGAGGCCTCCGAGCGGTGGACGGTGGAGACCGCCCAGGGAGACCGGGTGACCGCCCGCTTCCTGATCTGCGCCACCGGTGCCTTGTTCGTGGCGAACAAGCCCGACTACCCCGGGATCGATGACTTCGCCGGTGAGCTGTACCACACCGGCCGCTGGCCCCATGAGCCCGTCTCGTTCGAAGGCAAGCGGGTCGCCGTGATCGGCACGGGGTCCTCGGGGGTGCAGTCCATTCCCGAGATCGCCAAGACGGCGGCCCATGTCACCGTCTTCCAGCGCACGGCCCAGTACTCGTTGCCGGCCCGTAACCGGCCCATCTCCGACGACGAGCTCCAGGGTTTCCGGGACGATTGGGCGAACCTGCGGGAGTCGATGAACCGGCGCGGGGGCTGGCCCTTCCCGACCACTCGGCTCAAGGCCTGGGATCACACGGCCGAGGAGCGGCAGCAGCGCTACGAGGAGATGTGGGAACGGGGCGGTATCCACCTCTCCATCGACAGCTATACCGGGGTGCTGGTCGACGAGGAGTTGAACCTCGAGATCGGTGAGTTCGTCAAGGGCAAGATCCAGGACATCGTCGAGGATCCCGACACGGCCCGGAAGCTCACCCCCGACTACCACTTCGCCACGAAGCGGCTGATTCTCGACAACGGGTACTTCGAGACCTACAACCGTGACAACGTGACCCTGGTGGACCTCCGAGAGGACCCGATCCAGTCGTTCACCGAGACGAGCGTGGTCACCGCCGAGGGCGAGCACCCCATCGACATGTTGGTGCTGGCCACCGGGTTCGACGCAGTCAGCGGTTCGATGCTCAAGCTCGACCCCCAAGGCCGTGGCGGGATGCGACTGCGTGACAAGTGGGGTGAACGATTCGACACCTATCTCGGTATGACCATCGCCGGCTTCCCCAACCTGTTCATGATCCATGGCCCCGGCTCACCGGGTGTGCTGTTCACCATGCCGTTGGGGGGCGAACGTCAGACGGCGTGGATCGGCCGGTGTATCCGCCACCTCGACGATGCCGGGCTGACGTCCATGGAGCCCACCGAGGACGCCGAAGCGCTGTGGGACACCGAGGTTGGAGACCTGGCCAACCGGACCCTGTACCCGAGAACGAAGTCGTGGTACACGGGGGCCAACATCCCCGGCAAGCCACGGCAGTTCCTTGCCCATCCCATGGGTTCGCGGTATTTCGACCGGCTCGACGAGATCGCCGAGCAGGGCTTCGAAGGGTTCGTGTTCGATGCTGCCCAGTCGGCCCAGGGGTCAGTGGGAGCCGCAGTAGCCGGGGGCGGGTCGTAGCCCCCCGTTCTCACAACCCGTTGGCGAAGCTCACGATGTCCCGCAGGGTCGCGTCCACCACGTCGGGTAGCGACTGGTACATCAGGCAGTCCCCGGCATGGCAGGTGCCGTGGACGGTCCGCCCCACTGCCGAGACACCGGCAGCCAACAGCTTGCGGTAATAGGCCAACCCCTCGTCTCGCAGCGGGTCCAGCTCATTGACCGACACGACGTGTGGGGGCAGGCCGGTGAGGTCCTCGACCGAGGCGTGATACGGCCAGGCCAGCGGATTGGTGTCAGCGGATCCGTCGGGGCTGTAGGTGCGGGCCAGCACGGCCATGGTGTCGCCACCGAGGAAGTAGCCGGCGTTCTCCTCCAGCGACACCAGGTTCGGGTCGCCGGTGCCGTAGAGGTTGGAGATGTAGGGGCACTGGGCGTACACCCCGGCGATCCGATCCAGGTTGCCGTCAGCCTTTGCCTTGAGCGTGGTGGCCAGGGTCAGGTTGCCCCCGCCCGATTCACCCGACACCACGATCTTGTCGACACCGAGGCGGTCGCGGTTCTCGTGGAACCAGGCCAACCCCGAAGAGCAGTCGTTGAGACCGGCCGGGAAGGGATGGGGGCCCAACTTGCCCGCCGCATTGCGGAACTCGACGCCGACCACCACCAGACCCCGGGACGCCAGCTCGTCGCGCCACCGCTGATAGCCCGGCCCGGCAGCTTCGAGAATGGCCATGCCACCGCCGTGGAGATGTAGCAGTCCGCGGCGGGGCTCGCTGGCTGACGCAGGGCGGTGAACGAACAGGGTGATGTCGTTTCCGTCCACCCCGGTGATGACCTCGGTCTCTCGGATCACCCCCTCGATGGGGTCGAGCCCGGCGGTGAGCACGGTGCCCATGGTCGAGAAGCCCTCCTCGGCCGCCATCTGGAGGCGGAGGATGTCCTCGATGGGAGCATCGGCCCCGATGGGTGAACCGGGGGCCTGACCGGCCAGGCCCATGGGGGCCAGGGTGGCGATCATGCGGGGATCCGCCCGCGGGTCCTCGGCCAGGGTCATGTCCGGATTGCCGAGGCGTCCGGGAAGTACGAGATGGTCGGTCATGGCGTCCCCCTTCATGTGCCCAGACCTTATGTGGCCACGAGGGGGCCTCGCGTCCCCTAGCGTTTCCCCGTCGACGAGGGTTCGGCGCACCAGGTGCGGTGGGCGCTCGTTTCGATGTCCCTGGAGCCGAAAGCGGGAAGCCATGCCAGCCAACACCAGCCACGAGATCGACTACGAGGTCTTTGGTGACGACCTGCAATACGT
>JAYPWI010000005.1:120152-138050 GCA_038135065.1 Acidimicrobiales bacterium | reverse complement strand
GTCGTCATCCCAACCTTCAATCGGGCCGGGCTCTTGTCGCGAGCACTCGCATCGGTCGCGGCGCAGCGCGAACTCCCGTCCGAGGTGGTGGTGGTCGATGATGGGTCGACTGACAACACCGCCGAAGTAGTCGCCGCGTTCGGCGATGGGCCCATGCCTGTTCGCTACCTTCGACAGATCAACGCTGGCGGCGCAGCGGCTCGCAATCTCGGGGTCGAGTACTCGACGACGGAATGGATCGCCTTCCTGGATTCCGACGACGAGTGGACGCCCGATCACCTGTCTACGCTACGGCGGGCCATTGAGGCGACGAAGGGCGCCGCCGATCTCTACTTCACTGATGTTCAGCGGTCTCCCTCAGCAGGTGGCGGCAGCTTGTTCGAACTCGCGGGTGTCGGTGATCAGCAGGCGTGGGAATTGCGCGTCGACGGAATTGCCTGGGCCACCGCGCGCTGTCAGCCGACGATGTTGCAGGCCACGGTGATCCGTCGCGCTGCCTTCTGGCGGGTCGGTGGGCTCTGGCCAGCGTTGTCGAGCAGGCATGACACCCATTTCTTCTATTTCGCCCTCGCTGAACTTCCCTCATGCGCAGTGAACGGGGTCACCGTGGTCATGAGTGACGACGCCGATGCTGATCGTCTGACCGGTGGCGTGGACAACAAGGGCGAGCGCTACTGGCGTTGCACCGTTCTGCTGTACAGCGAAGTGCTGCGTCGACGACAAGATCCGGATGAGCGTCGGGTGGCCCGAGTGCTCCTCGCCGATGGGTATCTGCGCTGTGCGGCCCTCGCGTGGCGGGAGCGAAACCTCCGGAAACTGGTGGCCGATGTCAGCCGGGCGGCCGTCACCGATCCGGTGGCTCTCGTCTGGCGACGAACGGTGCCCGGTCGTGGGTTCCCGCCCCTCCGCCAGGCCTGGCAGCGCCTGTCGGTCCGCGGCGTCGCTGCATCAGACGCGGCGAGCGACGGGTAGCGGGGCAGATCCTCCCGGTTACCCACGACTATGGTGAGACGATGACCTCACCGCAGCCGCCGCACGGAACCGTTCGCTACGAGGTCGACCGGGGGATCGCCCGGATCACTCTCGATCGGCCGGACTCGCTCAACTCGATGAACGACGAACTTATGGCCGACCTCTCGGCGGCCTTCGGCTTCGTGGCCGAGGACGGCGCGGTGAGGGTCGTCGTCTTGACCGGGGAAGGGCGCGGATTCTGCTCGGGAGCCGATCTGCGCAACGCCGCATCCGATGAGGGGGGACGGACTCCCGATGAGGTAGCCGAGTCGACCGTCCAGGGGATGGACGACGTGTTCAATCCGGCGATCCGGGCCATCGCCAACTGTCCTGTTCCGACTGTGGCCAGGGTGAACGGTGTGGCCGCTGGTGGCGGCCTCGGGCTTGCCTTGACCTGCGACATTACCATTGCGGCCCGCTCGGCCTTCTTCGTGGCGACCTTCGGACCGCGTCTCGGCATCTGCCCCGACCTGGGCACCACGTGGAGCCTGCCCACACGGGTCGGTCGAGCTCGGGCCCTGGGTCTCACCCTCCTCGGTGACCGGTTCAGCGCTGATCAGGCCGAGCAATGGGGCATGATCTGGCAGGCGGTAGACGACGAGGAACTCGACCGCGCAGTCGGGGAGGTGACCGAGCGCCTGGTGCGCTCGTCGCCTGCTGCGATGACCCGCATCCGCGATGCGATCACCACCGCCGGCACACGGACGTTCAGCGATCAGCTCGATGTCGAGCGAGACCATCAGCGGGTGCTGATCCCTCGCAACATGGCCGAGGGTGCCGATGCCTTCCTCCAACGCCGGGAGCCGAGCTTCGACGGAGCCCGGTACTGAACATCGGGGCGTCGGTGTCTCACCGGCGTTGACCCTGGGGCACAATGGCTCCATGTCCGACGCCGTCATCACCGACACCGACGCCGAAGTAGCAGCAGTCGATGCTGCCATCGATGCCCTCCTCGGGGCCCACGACCCGACCGCGCTGAGCTTCGAGGAGTTCCGGGGCGCCCAGTTCGACCACGGATTGGCCTGGGTCAACTTCGAACAGGGCCACGGGGGCCTCGGGGTCAACCCGCGGCTGCAGCGCCATGCTGACACCCGTCTGCGGGAAGCGGGCGCTCGCCCCGCCAAGCCGGCCATGTTCTTCATGCAGCTCGCCGGTCCGACCATCCACACCCACGGGTCCGAGGAGGCGAAGCGTCGATTCCTCCGCCCCATGTTCACCGGCGAGGAACGCTGGTGTCAGCTGTTCAGCGAGCCTGGAGCGGGGAGCGATTTCGCCGGCCTCGCCACCCGGGCCGTGCAGGACGGTGACGAGTGGGTGGTGAATGGGCAGAAGGTGTGGAACACCATGGCTCACCTGGGTGACTGGGGGATGCTGGTCACCCGCACCAACCCCGAGCAGCCCAAGCACCGGGGCATGACCTACTTCGCAGTCGACATGCACAGCCCTGGTGTGGAGGTGCGGCCCCTGCGCCAGATCACCGGCGAGGCCGAGTTCAACGAGGTCTACCTGACCGATGCCCGGGTCCCCGATGCCAATCGGATCGGCGATATCGGAGACGGCTGGCGGGTCTCGCTGACCACCCTGATGAATGAACGGAACGCCATCGGCACCGGCTCGGGCGGTGGGGTTCCTGCGGCCGGATCCGGGCCCATTTCCGTGCTGACCCGGATCTGGGGGGAGACGGCGCCCGATCGTCAGGACCCAGTGACCCGGGACCGGCTCATGACGCTCTACGTGAGGTCCGAGGTGATGCGGTTCACCAACATCCGAGCCGGGCAGAACCGACGGGTTGGCAATCCGGGCCCCGAGATGTCGATCGCCAAGCTCGCTTTCGCCGAGTTGAACCAGGCCATCATGACTGCGGCCGTGGACATGATGGGCATGGCCGGTCAGGTCGACTACGACTACACCTTCCGTCGCCCCGAGGACCTCAGCGTCGACGGTGCCTCCAGCGGAGTGGGCCACGGGTTCCTGCGAGTCCGAGCCAACTCCATCGAGGGCGGCACGAGCGAGATCATGCGGAACATCCTCGGCGAGCAGGTCCTCGGTCTGCCGGGGGAGCCGCGTATCGACAAGGACATCCCCTGGATCGACGTGCCCCGCAGCTGAGTCAGCCGGGGAGCGAACTCACTCCAGTTCGAGCCGGTACCCGCCGGTTGCCGGGTCGGCGACCATGATGCCTCCCGTCGGTGTCCCGAAGTGGGTGCCGATGACCAGGGTGTCACCGTCGGCCCAGCCGGGGAACACCTCATGACGGGTGGCTCGGGCTGCGTCGCTGTCGGTGTCGAAGGCCGATGACAGATCGGGATCGGCCAGCTGCATGGGGTGATGGGCCATGTCGCCCGTGATGATGGCCCGCTTCCCGCCCGAGGAGACAACCACCGAGATATGGCCCGGGGTATGGCCCGGGGTCGGCTGGAAGCCGACCTCGTCGCAGATCTGGTGGTCAGCGTCGACGAGTGAGGCCAGCCCGGCCTCGGTGATGGGAGCGACCGAATCACCGAACACGGGGTCCCCGAACAGGTCTTCGGTGGCTTCCCAATGGTCGTACTCGCTGCGGACGAAGAGGTACTCGGCATTGGGGAAGGTGGGCACCCATTCGCCGTCGACCAGTCGGGTGTTCCACCCCACGTGATCGACGTGGAGGTGGGTGCAGATCACGTGGGTGATCGACCCGGGTGGGTAGCCGGCGGCTTCCAGATCGTCGAGGAAGGGCCCCTGCTGTTGGTGCCAGAAGGGGTTCGATCGCTGCTTGTCGTTGCCGATGCAGGTGTCGACGGCGATCCGGTAGTCGCCGACCTCGATGATGCAGCAGTGGATCTTCTGCAGGAGGTAGCCCTCCTCGCTCACGAAGTTGGGGATCAACCAGGGTGCCGATTCGGCCCGACGCAGCACGTCGCCCCGGCTCACACCCTCGAACATGAACTTCGGGGAGGTGGGGGTCTCGGATTCGGCCACCGAGGTGATAGTGGCCTCGCCGATGGTCCAGGTGAGGGTGGTGTCGTCGCTCATGAGTTCGTTGCTCCTGTGAAGGTCATCCCAGTTGATCGTGGAGGAATCCGACGACCTGGGGCCACAGGGTGGCGGCCAGGTCGGGGTCGTAGGTGCCGATGGCGTCGGTCTCGTTCATGAAGGCGTGTCCGGCGTCGTGGATGGTGATCTCTACATCCTTGCCCATGGCCCGCAGCCGAGCACCGAGGTCGGTGGCTGCCTCGGGGGGAAAGAAGTCGTCGGGGTTCGACATGTGGCCCCGGATGGCGGCGGTGAGACCGGACCAGTCGGGTTCCCCGTCCCCTTGGGGAAAGCCGTAGAAGGGCACGGCTGCCTTCACCGCGTCGCCCCGCTGAGCGGCGATCATGAAGCTGAGCAGCCCGCCCATGCAGAACCCGATCACCCCGACCCCGTCACCGGTCGTGGCGTCGTGGCTCACCAGGTAGTCGACGGCACCGCTCATGTCGCGGGCAGCCCGTTCGGGGGGCAGGTTGGTCATCAACTCCCCGGCCTTGTCCATCTCGTCGTGGCCGGCCAGTTCGCCGTGATAGAGGTCGGGGGCCAGAGCCACGAATCCCTGGGTGGCCAGCATGTCGGCCACCCCCTTCATCTGGTCGTTGAGCCCCCACCATTCCTGGATGACGAGCAGTCCCGGCCCTGAACCGCTGTCGGGTATGGCCAGGTGCCCCCGGGCATCGTGTCCATTGCTTGCAAAGGTGACCATCTCTCCCATGGGGCGATGCTAGATCGCCGGGCGGTGCCGGTGGGTCGGGTCTGGAAGACTGGCCCCATGCAGCCCAATCCCGTCAAGACCCGCCTGGCCGCCGGAGAGACCGTCTACGGCACCATGGTGTTCGAGTTCCTCAGCGCTGGACTGCCCCAGATCCTCACCAATGCCGGGGCCGACTTCGTGTTCTACGACATGGAGCACAGCGGGTTCTCCATGGCCGAGATCAAGACCCAGTTCGCCCTGTGCCGGGGCCTTGGGATCCAGCCCCTGGTGCGGCCACCCGACACCACCTATGCCAACACCGCGCAGTTGCTCGACCTGGGGGCCCAGGGTCTGTTGTTCCAGATGTGTGAGACCGCGGAGCAGGCCGAGGAGTTCGTGCGCTGGACCCGGTACCCGCCCGAGGGTCGGCGGGGGGCCATGTTCGGGGGCGCCCACGACGATTACCTGGGAGCCGACGGCACCCTGGGGGTGCCCGAGATCATCGATCGGGCCCACCAGCGGACCATGGTCTGTGTGCTGATCGAGTCGGCCAAGGGGTTGGCCAACGCGGAGGAGATCATGTCGGTCCCCGGGGTCGACGTGGCCCACCTGGGGCATGGCGACCTGTCGCTGTCCCTGCAAGTGCCGGGTGACACGGGCCACCCCGCGAGGCAGGCCGGGATCGACACGATCCTCGCAGCATGCGAGGCCCACGGAAAGGCGGCGGCGTGCCTCGCCGGGTCGGTGGAGACCGGCGTCGAGTGGGTCCGCCGGGGCTTCCGAATGGTCAGCTACAGCTTCGACATCGGCCTGTTGGGTGGTGCCCTCGCCGCAGGGATCCGCCAGATCCGGTCGGAGGCCGGCGCAGCGTCGGCCTAGCGGGGGTCGCGACCAGACAGGGCCAGATAGCGCTCGACCGGCCCGTGGTCGCCGTCGCCGAGGTCGACAGGCTCGGCGATCAGCTTCCACTTGACTGCGGTGTCGAGCATGCCTGACAGGCGCTGGGTGCTCAGCTCGCACAGATCGGCCGGTAGGTGGGCGTCGATGCCAGCCGACCGGGCCAGATCCCAGGCGTGGGTGAGCGGATCCCACTGCACGAAGCCGGTCAACTCGTCGACCGTCATGGGGCCGAACCAGTACGTGCCCTCATGGGCCAGGGCGCCCTCGCCGTCGAGGGCGGCCAGCACCCCGTCACGGGTCTGGCCCCAACGGCTGACGGGATCGTCGACGTCCTCGTCGATCATGGCAGGACGAACCATCTCGCCCGTAGAGGCGATCGAGGCGAGGGCGTCGAGCACCCCGCACTGGTGCTTCAGCACGTCGAGGGCCGACCACCCGTCGCAGGGAGACGCATTGCCCCAGCTGTCGTCGGGCATGCGGCGCACCACGGCATCGAAGGTGTACACGGCCCGGGTGAAGTTCTGCAGGTTCTCGCTCACGATGGCTCCTCGAACGGGGACGATCCGACCCTAGGTGGTCAGCGGAGGTAGACCCGCAACCCGGCCAGGGCCACCTGGTCGTCGCTCACGTAGCAGCCCCGGGCCCGGGCCCCGGCCAGCACGGCGTCCCGGTCCACGACGGTGACGTCGATGCCGCCGAGACCTTCGCCCCGACCGTCGGTGTCGGGCACCACCCGGACGGTGGCGTTCTCGAAGGCGAAGCACGGGTTGCCCTCGTCGTCGGTGCCCAACTCCAGTTCGGCCATGTCCGACCACCGGCGGGCCACCCGCTCGGGATCCGGGCTCTGCAGCTCGACCCCCGAGATACCCGAGACGATGTCGTCCCGTACGTAGGGCTCCCAGTTCTTGCCCGCCGGGTACCAGGGTCCGCCCACTGCGTCGCCCCCCTCTTCGGTCATCTGGTCCATCTCGAAGAAGGACCCTCCCGTGTCGGCGGGGTGAAGCTGCAGCCCGTCGTGTCCCTTGTCGGGGTGCGACATGTCGAAGGCGATGCGGATGCCCAGGTCCTCGGCTCGGGCCCGACGGGCGGGGGCATCATCGACCTGGGTGATCACCATGTAGCCCGTGTCGCCTCCTCGGCGCTGCATGTAGCGACCCCCCGCGGTGCCGGGCTGGAGGGGCGTCACGCATTCGAGGAACTGGGTGCCGATGGGCCACAGCAGGTTCTTGAGGCCGAACACCCCGACCCCGGGGTCAGCGAAGCACGGCTCGACCCCGAGCACGGTCTGGACGTCGTTGGCGGTGGTGCGGAGGTCCTCGGTGACCACCGCGATCTGGCGAAGGCGGATCCACATGGCCAGCACCCTAGATCGGTCTGGTCAATCGGTGCCGTGGTTTCAGAGCAACTCGACCAAGAGCCCGGTGAGGGCGTCGGGGCAGGTGATGTGGGGGTTGTGGCTGGCGTCGATGGCCCGATGCTCCCAGGCCGGGTCGGCTTGGGCCATCTCGCTGAACTGGCGGAAGGCATCACCGGGGCCGTAGCGGAGGCAGTAGATGTACGAGCGCTTGATGTGGCTGGTGTCGGCAGTCAGCGAGATGGGTTGGGTGAAGGTACCGAAGGGCTGGTCACCCCGGCGGGGGGTCACCCATTCGACGTCGGCGGGCGGGGTGTCAGGCGGTGGGGGGTTGGGGCTCACCCGCCAGCCGTCACCGGCAGCGGCCCGTTCCCGCATGCCGGCTGCGCCCTCGGGCCCTACCAGGTCGAGCAGACACTGTCCGTCGGAGGGAACGAAGGCGTCGAGGTACACGATGGCCGAGACCCGGTCGGCGGCCCGGTCACACACCCCGGTACCCACCATCCCCCCGTAGCTGTGGGCCAGGATGGTCACGTCACGCAGGTCCTCGAACTCGAGCACGGCCGCGATGTCGGCGATGTGGTCGTCGAGGGTGAGATCCCGGTGGGCCAGGTGGGTCCGCTCACCGACACCCGTGTAGGTAGGTGTCCACAACTGCACCCCGTGGGCGGCCAGGCGGTGCCGCATCTTCTTCCAGACCCATCCGGCCGACCAGGCCCCGTGGGTGACCACCACAGTCCGGGTCGGTTGGGGCATCGGTCGCTCCATGGGTCAGGTCCTTCCTGTCAGTGACGCAGCGCGGGCCACCAGGCCGTTGCGGTCGATCTTGGCCGTCGAGGCCAGGGGGATCTCGTCGACGAACCACACCCAGCGAGGGTGGGCGTAGGCCGGGCCGTTGGCTAGGGCGTACTGCTTCACGTCGTCCTCGGACAGGGGTTCGGCGCCGGGTTCGAGGCGCACGAAGGTGGCGGGAAGTTGCCCCTTGAGGTCGTCGGGGACCGGTACCACCACGGCTTGGTGGATCGACGGGTGGCGTTCGAGCATCTGTTCGACCGCGTCGGGGTAGATGTTCTCCCCGGCGCATACGAACATGTCGTCGACCCGGCCGACGAAGAAGTACCAGCCGGCCTCGTCCCGCCACATCAGGTCGCCCGTGTGGTACCAGCCGTCGGTGAGCCGCTCGGCGTTGACCTGGGGAAGGCCGTGGTACCCGGACATGACCCCCGGCGACCGCACCCATAGTTCGCCCCGGTCACTGTCGTCCCCGGTCAGGGGATCGATCAGGCGGAGTTCGACCTTGGGGTGTTGGTACCCCAAGGCGATCTTCGGACGGGGGAGCCCCTCGGGGTGCGGTCCGAACTCCAGCACGGCTTCGGTGGTGCCGTAGCCGTTGGTGACCAAGGCATCGGGGAACAGGGCCTGCACGTCGTCGAACAGGGCCTCGGTGAGGGGGGCGGAGCCGATCAGTACCCGCTGGACCGAGCTGAGGTCCCACTCGCGTCCCGAGGCGGCGATCTCCGCGGTGACCAGGGCGTACATGGTGGGAACGCCTGAGCACATGGTCACCCGATGGTCCTCGATCCCCTCGAGGTAGCCGCGGGCCGTGAACTGGGGCAACAGGACCACGGTGCCCCCGCTGGCGAAGGCCAGCTTGGAGGCCATCGACGCGTTCTTGTGGTACAGCGGGGCCGACACCAGCATCACCTCGCCCGGGAGGGCGGCCCCGTACTCGAGCACGGTGAAGGTGATGTTCTCGTGGGTGAGCAGCACCCCTTTGGGGCGGCCGGTGGACCCCGAGGTGTAGATCTGCACGGCTACGTCGTGGGGGTCGACGGCTACCGGGTGGTCGAGGGGATCGCTGCTGCGCAGGTCGTCCCAGGCCTCACTGCCCACCACGATGTGGGGCACGGTGTCGGGTACCCGGTCGAGGTGCTCCTCGTCGACGATGACCAGACGAAGGTCGGCGTCCTCGACGATGTAGGCCTGGGTGTCCAGCGGCAGTCGGGTGTTGAGGGGAACGAAGACCATGCCCGCCGCGGGCACCCCGAACATGACGTCGTAGTAGGCGGCCGAGTTGCCCGCCAGCATCCCGACCCGGTTGCCCTGCTCGAGCCCCCGGGCCACCAGGCCCGCCCCGAGGGCCATGGCCCGCTGCTGGAGGTCCCGCGAGGTGATGCGCACGTCGCCCGTGGGCGGACGATCGATGAGCACGACGGTCGACGGGTCCGGTGCCTGGTACAGAAGCTCGGCGACGTTCATCCCATCTCCTCCACGAGGTGCCGGGCACACGCTACGTCACGGGCGGCCGCTGCGGGAGAGGCGTAGCCTTGTGCCCATGGCCCTGCATCCCAACGGCATCAACCATCTCGCCATCTCCACCTGCGACATGAAGGCCCAGCTGACCTTCTTCGCCGAGGTGCTCGGGTGCCCCACCAAGGCCCTGTACTGGATGCATGGGGTGGAGGGGGCATATCACGGCTTCGCCGAACTGTCCCCCGAGAGCTACGTGGCCTTCGTCCAGCACCCCGACAACGCCACCGACATCCAGTGGAACGTCACCCACGCAGGCAACGGAGCGCAGCCCGTCACCAGGGGAACCATGCAGCACGTGGCCTTCAACGTGGATTCCTTCGAAGAGCTGTTGGCCATGCGGGATCGGGTGCGGAGTGCCGGGGTGCAGGTCCTGGGCCCCATGGACCACGGGTTCATCCAGTCCATCTATTTCGCGGGGCCCGAGGGGCTGAGTCTCGAGATCGCCTGTGGGTCTGACATCGACGGCCAGGCCTGGGTGGATCCCGAGGTCAGGGACCTGTGCGGGATCACCGCGGAGGAGATGGAGGCGTTGCGGGAACCGGCCGACCACGATGACTGCGGTGGTGGGGTAGGCAACCCGGCCTTCGATCCGGCCAAGCCCCACATGCACTACCCACCGGGAGCGGTGGAGAAGCTGATGGGCATCCCCGACGAGGTGGTGTGGGAGCGGTTCAGTGAGACAGAGCCCCCGGTCGACGTCGGGTGAGTCGGCAACCGGCGGCGCCCCCTGAGTCCACCCGCCTGGTCAGCGGACCGTTCCTCATACTCATCGGCGCGGCCCTGTTCTCGGCACTGTCGTTCGCGTCGACCCTGCCCATGGTGGCTCGCTATGTCACCAGCGAACTCGGCGGCGGCGACCTCGAGGTCGGGGTGGCTATCGGGGTGTTCTCGTTTTCGGCAGTGGTGGTCCGGCCCTTCATCGGGCGGTTGGGCGACGAGCGCGGTCGTCGGTTCCTGATCCTGGGGGGCACCCTGTCGACATCGGTGGTGCTCGCCCTCCACGTGCTGGCCATCAACTACCCGATCATGCTGGTGGTCCGCCTGCTGATGGGGGCCGTCCAGGGCGGGTTCTTCGTGGGCACGGTCACCCTGGTCAACGACCTCGCCCCGGAGAACCGGCGGGGTGAGGCGGCCAGCTACTTCTCGGTGGCCATCTACGGGGGCATGGCGTTCGGTCCCTGGATCGGGGAACTGGCCACCCAGCGGTTCGATTTCGTCGGCGGGTTCCTGATTGCGGCGGGCCTGATGCTGGTGGCGGCCGGCATCAGCTGGTTCCTTCCCACCTTCGTTCCCGTCGCCGCCACCCCGACCGTGCAGGCGGTCCGTCGACCCGGTCGCATGCAGTTGGCCGACGAACCACCGCGCCGCCACCTCATCTACCGGCCCGCCATCTGGCCCGGTGTGATCCTGGCCATGGGTCTCATCACCTTCCCCGCGATGCAGGGGTTCATGCCCAAGATCATGGACGAGCGATCGCTCGGGGAGGCCGGGCCGATCTTCGCGTCGTACGGGATCCTGGTCCTCGTTCTGCGGCTGTTGGCTCGCCGCATGCCTGACACCCTCGGCACTGCCAAGACGGCGGCCATCGCCCTGGGCGGAGCGAGCCTCGGCATGCTGCTCATGTCCTTGTTTGTGAGCAGGTCGGGGTTCTTCGTCGGTACCGCAGTGCTGGCCATCGGTGGTTCGCTGCTGTACCCAGCCCTGATGGTCGCCGCCGTGGAGGGGGTTCCCCCCAATGAGCGGGCCCAAGCCATGGGCACCTTCACCATGTTCTTCGAGCTGTCGGGCGGGATCGGGGCACCCATCCTGGGTATGGTCGCCTGGCTGACGGGCACCACGGTGGCCGCCTTCGTCGGGGGAGCCGTGTTCGCAGCAGCCGGTCTCCCGTTGCTGGTCATCTGGAGGGCCGGGCGGTATCGGGCGGAACGACTAGAGCAGGGTTCACCGGGCCCGTCGGCCTTCCGCCTGGTTCCCGCCGACTGAGCGGCCGCCCCGATCAGGTGGGCGGGTGGTGGCGGGTCAGGAAGTCGACGACGGCTGCCGTGAAGGCATCGTTGTCGTCGCCGGCCACCATGTGACCGGTTCCTGCGACGTCGACGAACTCGGCGTCGGGGACGGCATCGAGGAAGAAGCGCACCGACTCGGGGGTCACCAGATCGGACTGTCCGCCCCGGACGAGCAGCTTGGGGGCATCGACGGCTCGGGCCCCTTCGAGCATGCGGGCGCTGGTGTGCTCCATGTGGTGCTCCATGGCGTCCTCGTTCCCGTCACCGAAACCAGGCTTGGAGGTCACGTAGGCGGGGTCCCACCGCCACACCCAGCGCCCGTCGTCCCGCTGACGGAGGACCCGGGCCAGGCCGGAGGTGTCCGAGGGGCGCGGTCGATGGGGGTTGTACGCCGCGATGGCGTCGGCCGCTTCGTCGAGGTCGGCGAACCCGTCGGGGTTGCCCGACATGAACGAGATGACCCGCTTGGCACCCCGGATGTCGAAGCGTGGTGTGATGTCGACCAGGACCAGGGCCGCGTAGAGCTGGCGGTCGGCCAGACGTTGGGCGGCCAGGCCCGACATTCCTCCCATCGAGGCCCCCACCACGGCAGGGCGCTCGGCGAAACGGCCGAGCAGGTCGTGGACGTCGCCGGCCAGATCGTCCATGTCGTAGCGGGCCTCGGGAGACCAGGCGCTGTCCCCGTGACCCCGGGCGTCCACGGTGAGCACGAACCAGCCCTGGCGAGCCAACTCGCGTGCTGTGCCTTTCCAGGCATGGCGGTTCTGCCCGGCCCCGTGGAGCATGAGGACACCGGGGCCCGACGGGTCGCCCCACTCGTCGGCGGCCAGGTCGATTCCAGCGGTTGTCGCCACGGACACAGTGCGCATGAGGCGATGTTATGCAGTCGTGGTTACCGTCGCCCGGCCCGGGCGGAGCGCCTACCAGGGATGGACGGTGCCGTCGTGGCGGAAGAAGCCGCCGTTGTCGTCGGGTCCGAGGCCGTCGACCTTGGCCACGATGCCCGCCGCAGCCTCGTCGGGGGCGATGTCGGCGGCCTCACCCCCCATGTCGGTGCGCACCCACCCTGGGTGGAAGCACACGGCTGCGATGCCGTTGTTCTTCAGGGCGGTGGCCAGCTGCACGGTGACCATGTTCATGACCGCCTTCGACACCGCGTAGGGGAGATCGGGGAAGCGTACCCCGACCACCATCGAGCCGATCTGGCTGGAGATGTTGACGATGGTCGACCCCTGGCCCATGACGGGTACCAGTGAGCGGGACACCGTCGCAGCGCTGAGGCCGTTGATGCGGGTCAGGTCCTCCACCGCCGACATGGGAACGTCCAGCACGTTGGCCTGGCGACGGTCCAGGCCGAGGGCGGCCACGCTCGCCCCGGCATTGTTGTAGAGGGCATCGAGGGTGTCGCCCCCCAGCAACTCGGTCACCGCAGCGGCGAAGGTGCTCACCGACGCCTCGTCGGCAACATCGACGGCTGCGATGTCGTTCACCCCTGCAGCCCGCAGGTCATCAGCCGCGTCGGGGTTGCGGCACCCGGCGATCACCCGGTCGCCCCGGGCGGCAAGGTGGCTGGCCAGGGCCAGGCCGATCCCTCGATTTGCTCCTGTCACCACAACCGTGCCCATGACACCTCCCCTTCTGGTTGATCTGCTCTGTGGGGCAGCATGCCAGAAGGTCGACACCGGCGCTCTGCATCGCGGCGGACGCAGGCGGGGCAGCGGTCCATTGCGGTCGTGGTCGGTGCCACAGTAGGGGGGTGCAACACCAGCGAACCGTGCGACGTCTCCGCGATCTCCTCGAACCCGTGGCGGCCAGTGTCTATTTCGCCCCCGAGTGTCACCGGGCTTACGAGGTCCTCGGCTTCGACCCGTCGGCCGGGCTGTTCGGTGGGGTCGAGGCCCCCGACTCGGTGGCCTACTTCTGGAGTCGGGGAGCCGCGCTCGGTGAGGTACCGGGGGAGACGGTGGCAGCCGCCTTCGGGGTGTTCGATCCTGCCGTGGTGGTGGACGCAGTGTCCCGAGCCCGCACTATCGCCGACCGGGACGCCATCCTTGCCGCCCGGCTCGAGGGTCAACGGGCCTTTCTCGAGCGGGTGCTCGGCCCTGCCGCGCGCCAGGGGGTCCAGCGGGCCACCGAGGTCCTGCAGCGCCTGGCCGATGCGGGCACCGTGGCCGGTCGGCACCTGTACGCAGGCCTTCGTTCGTTGGGGTACCCGGGGGACGAACTGGGGGACCTGTGGCGGGCCGCAGACCTGGTTCGGGAACATCGGGGCGACTGCCACGTGCTGGCCTGGACGGCGACCGGGCTCACCGGGCCCGAGATCCTGCTCCTCACCGAGCGGTGGTGGGGTCTGCCACCGCGGTCCTACGCCCTGACTCGGGGTTGGAACGGAGCCGCATTCGACGAGGCGGAGGCGTCGCTCACCGACGCCGGTCATCTGGACAACGGTGACCTGACCGCCAAGGGCCGTGAGCTGCGCCGGGCCATCGAGGACGCCACCGACTGGCAGGAACGGCGGGTGGCCGAGGCCTTGGGGGCTGATGCCAACGAGCTGTTCACCCTGCTTGCCCCCATGGTGGGTGACATCGTCGCCAACGGCGGGTACCCGCCGGCCGCGTTCATGACGGAGTCCGACCTGGACCGGTGACCACCCGTCGGACACCCCGTATGCGGGCTAGCGTCGGGCAATGACCTCCACCTCTGTCAAGGACGCCGTCACCAACGGGCACAGCGGCCGGGCCGACGCCTTGGTCGATCTGTCGCACCGGGTCTGGGCCACCCCCGAGATCGCCTTCGAGGAAGAGCAGACGTCGGTGATGACCGCCGACCTGCTCGACGCAGCGGGCTTCACCGTCGAGACCGGGGTGGCTGACCTTCCCACCGCGTTCTCGGCCACCTACGGGTCGGGTCCACTCACGGTAGGAATCTGTTCCGAGCTCGATGCCCTGCCCGGCATCGGTCATGCCTGTGGGCACAACATCATCGCGGCGGCCGGGGTGGGAGCCGGGCTGGCCCTGGCCCAGGTGGCCGACGACCTGGGAATCACCATCAGGGTCCTGGGTACCCCGGCCGAGGAGATCGGAGGCGGGAAGATCCTGATGGTGGAGCGTGGCGCCTTCGATGGCGTGCACATGGCGATGATGGCGCACCCCTCGCCGACCGAGGGCGACCGGTTCCCGACCCTGGCCATCAACCAGTGCGACTTCCACTACCACGGTCGTACTGCCCATGCGTCGGTCACCCCCCACCTGGGGGTCAACGCCGCCGACGCGATCACGGTCGCCCAGGTGGCGGTGGGGCTGCTGCGTCAGCACCTCAATGCCGGCGACCAGATCCACGGCATCGTGACCAAGGGTGGCGAGGCCGCCAACATCGTGCCGGGGGAGACCACGGCCCGCTTCTTCTGGCGGGCTCCTGACCTCGAAGCCCTGGCCCGCCTCGAGCCGCGGGTGCGGGCCTGTTTCGAAGCCGGTGCCTTGGCCACCGGGGCTGGCCTCGACGTCGAGCCGTTGGGCCCCCCGTACTCGGAGTTCCGGCACGACGACGACCTCATCACCAAGTACCGGGCCAACGCCGAAGGCTTGGGCAGGTCGTTCGGGCCCACCCCCACGTCGGGAGCAGGAAGCACCGACATGGCCAACATCAGCTTGCTGATGCCGACCATCCACCCCATGTTGGGGATCGATGCGGGCTCCGCAGTGAACCACCAGCCGGAGTTCACCGAGAAGTGTGTGACGGGCTCCGCCGACCAGGCCGTCGTCGAAGGATCCCTGGCCATGGCCCTCACCGCAGTAGACGCCGCCCTCGACGAAGCCACCCGGGCCCGGCTGTTGGCCGGTGACACGGTGTACGGGGGTCGGGACAGCTACCCCTGGCGGTTCTGAGCCGACGTGGCTCCCCGGTGACGGGCCGGGCCGATCAGTGGTTGTGGCGGGGGAGGCCCCGCCGACGGGCGATGTCCTGGTACTTGACCGCTGGTTCGAGCACCATGCCCTCGGAGAGCTGGGCGACCATGGATCGCTGGATCTCCTGCCACGGTGTCTGGCTCTCGGGGTAGGCGTAGCCCCCGGCTGCCTCGAAGAGGTCGCGGCGCTCGGCGAGTTCGTCATCGTCGATGAGGATGTCGGCCGTGCCCCGGCCCAGGTCGATCCTGATCCGGTCGCCGGTCTCGAGCAGGGCCAGCCCGCCACCGGCGGCCGCCTCGGGAGAGGCGTTGAGGATGGAGGGCGACCCCGATGTGCCGGACTGGCGCCCGTCACCGATGCAGGGCAGTGAGTGAACGCCCCGCACCAGCAGGGCGGCCGGTGGCTGCATGTTGACCACCTCGGCCGCTCCCGGGTACCCGATCGGCCCGGTGCCCCGGATGACGAGCATGCAGCGCTCGTCGATCTCGAGTGACGGGTCGTCGATCCTGCGGTGGTAGTCCTCGGGGCCGTCGAACACGATGGCGCGGCCCTCGAAGGCGTCGGGGTCGTCGGGGTCGGACAGGTATCTGGCCCGGAACTCCTCGGAGATGACCGAGGTCTTCATGATGGCGCTGTCGAACAGGTTTCCCTTGAGGTGCACGAAGCCAGCGTCGGCAAGCAGCGGCTGGTCGACCGTGCGGATCACATCGGTATCGAGGATCTCGGCCCCAGCACAGTTGGCTCCGATGGTGGCCCCGTTGGCGGTGACGGCGTCGGGGTGGGGGAGCAGCCCATGGCCCATCAGCTCGTTGACCACGGCCGGGACGCCACCGGCGTGATGGTAGTCCTCGCCGAGGTAGTCGCCGGCCGGCATGAGGTTGACCAGCAGGGGGATGAGGAGGCCCAGCTGCTGCCATTCGCCATTGTCGAGGGGCACGTCGAGGTGTCGGGCGATGGCGTTGAGGTGGATGGGGGCATTGGTCGAGCCGCCGATGGCCGAGTTCACCACGATGGCGTTCTCGAAGGCCTCCCTGGTCATGATGTCGCTGGGCCGCAGATCCTCGTGGACCATCTCCACGATGCGCAGACCGGTCCGGTAGGCCATCTGCCCTCGTTCCCGGTAGGGGGCAGGGATGGCCGCAGAGCCGGGGAGCTGCATCCCCAGCGCCTCGGCCAGGGAGTTCATCGTGGTAGCCGTTCCCATGGTCGAGCAGTACCCCGTCGAGGTAGACGACGAGGCCACCAGGTCGGCGAACCCGGCGTCGTCGACCTCGCCCGCGGCATGGAGCTCACGTGCCTTCCACACGATGGTGCCGGATCCGGTCCGTTCACCTCGGTGCCAGCCGTTGAGCATCGGGCCGACCGACAGGGCGATGGCCGGGATGTTGACGGTGGCCGCCGCCATGAGGCAGGCCGGGGTCGTCTTGTCGCACCCGATGGTGAGGACCACGCCGTCGAGGGGGTAGCCCTGCAGCACCTCGACGAGGCCGAGGTAGGCCAGGTTGCGGTCGAGGGCCGCAGTGGGGCGCTTCCCCGTTTCCTGGATGGGATGCACGGGGAATTCGAAGCAGATGCCCCCGGCTTCCCGAATGCCCTCACGGACCCGCTTGGCCAACTCGACGTGGTGGCGGTTGCACGGCGACAGGTCCGATCCGGTCTGGGCGATGCCGATGATGGGTTTGCCCGACTGCAGTTCTTCGCGGGTGAGTCCGAAGTTGACGTACCGCTCGAGGTACAGGGCTGTCATCAGTGGATCGTCGGGGTCGTTGAACCAGGCAGAAGAGCGCAGCGTCATGGCTGCTTCCTATCACCTCGAACCAGAGGGCGATCGCGATCCTGGCCCGTAGCCGTTGTGGGGCTACCGTGCTGGCATGGGTCACAGCTACGGGCTGGGGGCACAACCCCCGATGGGAGGCGATCGGGCCGCGACACGCGCCGCGTTGCTCGACGCCGTCGAGGCGGTGCGACCGGTCATCGAAGCGCACCGGGACGAGACCAGCCGGGGCGGCACCCTGGCCCCCGCGGTGGTGGAGGCCCTGCGGTCTGCGGGGCTGTTCGCCTTCAAGAGCCCACGCGCCGTCGGTGGCGCAGAAGCCCATCCCGTCGATCAGATGGACGTGATCGACGCAGTGACCCGCATCGACCCAGCTGCGGGATGGTCGATGTTCATCGGGGCCGCGGTCACGGGCAGCTCTGCCGCCCTGTTGTCCGACGACGGGGTCAACACCCTGTTCGCAGGAGGCCGCTGCCCGATCGGAGCAGGTTCACTCAAACCGGACGGCCGGGCCGAGCGGGTCGACGGGGGGTACCGGATCACCGGCCGCTGGGCGTGGGGTAGCGGGGTGCGCCACGCCGACTTCGCCCGGGTGATGGCCCCCGTCGAGGGTGGGGGAATGGTGGGGGCGTCGGTCCCCATTGCCGACGTGACCATCCACGACAACTGGCACGTGATGGGCATGGAGGGCACGGGGAGCTGCGACTACAGCCTCGAGGAGGTGGTCGTGCCCGAGCACCTCACCATCGATTCGATGAACCCCGTCCAACAGCGGGGCGGGGCCCTGTACCGCATGGGTATGCCCGGCTACGTGGTCAACGAGCACATGATCTTCGCCCTGGCCCTGGCCGGGATGGCCCTCGAGGAACTGCAGCATCTGGCTGCCAACAAACGGGGCTACGGCGGGGGCACTTCGATCGGGGATCGGGCCG
>JAYPWI010000005.1:97860-120142 GCA_038135065.1 Acidimicrobiales bacterium | reverse complement strand
GTCCAGCGCCTCGTGTCGGAGGGCAACCTGCGGCTGCGGGCCCTGCGCCTGCTGTGTGATGAGGTGCTCGAGCAACTGTTCGAGGCCAGCGAGCAGGGCCCACCGCCCGGTCCGTTGGTGGCCGAGGCCCGGGCCCTGGGCACCCTGTGCACCGACGAGGCGGTGCAGATCGTCGGCGCCGCCTTCCGCCACTGCGGGGGCAGCGCCGTGTACCGCGTTGCCCCCATCCAGCAGTACCTACGGGACGTGTACGCCGTGCAGTCGCACTTCGTGGTGAACGATTCGTCCTACGAACAGCACGGCCAGATGCTGCTCGGGTCGGCTGACGGCCCATCGATGGCGTGAGCCCTACATCGGCGATCGCTCGCTGGGCCACCGTGGCGGCCGAGGCCCCTGACCTCGCAGCCCGAACGAGGGCCGCCTTCGAGGCAGCCCATCATGCAACGATGGCCACCCTGCGGCTCGACGGCGGCCCCCGGATCAGCGGGGTCGAGGTCACCTTCACCGGCGATGAGGTCTACGTGGGATGCATGCCGGGCAGCCGCAAGGCCGCTGACCTGGAGCGCGACGGGCGGATCGCCCTCCACAGTGCATCACCCGATCCGCCCGACGACGACCCCACCGCCTGGGCGGGTGACGCGAAGGTCGCCGGGGTGGTCACCCCGGTCCATGACCCCGCCGAACGAGCTGTCTTCGCGGCGGCTGCTCGGGTCGATGTGGACCCCTCGTCGGACTTCCTGCTCTTCCGGGTCTCTCCCAGCGAGGTGGTGGCTACCCGGATCGGGTCGAGCGGCGATCATCTGGAGATCGCCACGTGGCACCCGGGACGGGTCGACGTCCATCGCCGGGTCTGATCTCGCCTCGCTCGGCCTCGGCCCCTCACCTAGCCTGCCCGACATGGCAGTGCACTACGAGCAGGTCGGTGGGGTCGCGGTGTTGGGTCTCGACGGGCCTCCGGCCAACGCCCTGAGCGCCCAGTTGGTGGCAGACCTCGATCAGGCCATCGACCGGGCCGAGGCCGAGGGAGCCGGGGTGGTGGTCATCAGTTCGGTGGTCGACGGGTTCTTCGTGGCTGGTGCCGATATCAAGTTGATGGAGCAAGGCGACCTGGCGGTGTTCCGTTCGTACCTGGGTGGGGTCAGGGCCACTATCGAACATCTGGCGTCGAGCCCGCTGCTGAGCATCGCAGCCATCGACGGTCATGCCCTCGGGGGCGGTCTCGAGTTGGCCATGGCCTGTTCTCTTCGGGTGGTCGGCCCCCGGGCCCGTCTCGGTGTGCCGGAGGTCAAGCTGGGCCTGCTGCCCGGGGCCGGGGGCACCCAACGCCTTCCCCGCCTGGTGGGACGCACGACCGCGCTGGAGATGACCCTGACCGGGCGCTCCCTCACCCCCGATGAGGCAGTGGAGGCCGGGCTGGCCGACCGGTTGGCCGACGACCCGCTGGGGGAAGCCGAGGAGTGGGCACACGAACTGGCCCAGGGCCCGACGACGGCCTACCGGGAGATCGTGCGGTGCATCGACGCAGCCGACGGCGACCCCGCCGCGGGGATGGCCATCGAACTCGATGCGGTCAGCGGTCTGTTCGACAGCGCCGACGGTCGGGAGGGCCTGGCCGCCTTCTTGGAAAAACGACGGCCGCATTTCGGTCAGAACGGAGCATCACGATGAACGACGGACCCGTGCCCGATATGCCACCCCGACCCCATCGGGGTTGGGTGTTCGGCGAACTCCCTGTCGGGAAGCGGTGGAGCACCAGTCGGCGCACCGTCACCGAGGCCGACCTGATGATCTACGCAACCCAGTTCGGTTTCACCGAGGGACTGTTCCTCGATCATCAAGCAGCGGAGCGGGCGGGCTATGCAGGCCGGCTGGTCCCCGGGTCGCTGGTCATGTCCCTCGCCGAGGGGTTGGTCATCAGCGGGGGCAGTATCTGGGGAACCGGGGTGGCATACCTCGGGGCCGAGGTGCAGGTGAAGGGCCCGACCTTCGTGGGTGACACCCTGCAGGTGATCGTGGAAGTCACTGCGGCCCGGATGACATCCCGGGGGGACCGGGGGATCGTCACCACCCGCAACGACGTGTACAACGACCGGGGCGACCTGGTGATGATCTACACCCCCTCGCGGATGATCCTGACCGAACACGCCGCCGGCGCTGACTGAGGGGCGGTCCGGTGACCATGCACCAACTGCGCTCCGCCGATGACGAGCTGTTTGCGTCGACCCTGCGCTCCTACGCCCTCGACCGTCTCATGCCCGACTACCAGCGGTGGCGCACCGAGCCGTACCCGACGGACCGGATCCCCGAGTTGGGGTCATTGGGCGTCCTGGGTCTGCGCATCCCCGAGGAGTACGGGGGCACCCCGGGCACCTTCCCCCAGTTGGGCCTGGCCGTGGAGGAGCTCAGCCGGGGTGACTTCAACGCCAACTACTTTCCGCAGTTGGCCGGCTTGGCAGCCGAGTTGATCAAACACGGCGACCACGACCTGAAGGCCCAGTGGCTGCCCCCGCTGGCCGCTGGGGAGGTGACCATCGGATTCGCGCTGACCGAACCCGGGGTCGGCTCGGACGCGGCGAGCCTTACCACCCGGGCAGTCCGTGACGGTTCGGACTGGGTGATCAGCGGTGAGAAGTCGTCGATCACCTTCGCGGGCTATGCCGACGCGGTGACCGTGTTCGCCCGGTCGGGCGGCCCGGGCGCCCGGGGGATCACCTGCTTCCTGGTGCCGCTGGACCTCCCAGGGGTGGAGCGGCAGGTGTACCACTCGGCGGGTTCGGCCCACACGGCCCGCGGTTCGTTGCATTTCGACGATGTGCGGATTCCCGCCCATCACCAGATCGGGGAGGAGGGCACCGGGTTCGTGCTGGCCATGCAGGGCTTCGACTACAACCGGGCCGTCATCGCCCATGCCTGTATCGGAGCGGCCCTGCAGTCGGTCGACGAGTTCGTTGAGTACGCCAAGCAGCGGGAGACCTTCGGCAAGCCCTTGGCCCGCCACGAGGGGATCGCCTTTCAGGTGGCCGAACATCTCAGTCATCTGCACGCGGCCCGCCTGCTGGCGCGGGAGACCCTGGAGCTGGCTGAAGCAGGACTGCCCCACTCGACCCAGGCCTCGATGGCCAAGTGGTTGGGTCCGAAGTACGCGGCCGAGGCCATCCACGCCGTGATCCGCATGTTCGGGTGGCCCGGCTATTCCACGGACATGCACCACGAGCTGCGCATGAAGGACGTGATGGGTCTCGAGATCGGGGACGGAACCCCCGAGATCATGAAGTCGATCATCGCCCGGGAGACCTTCGGGCGGGAGTTCGCCAGCCACCGCTGAGCGGGCTGCGGCTACTCCAGGAGTTCGGCCACTGCCAGCTCGGCGATGCGGTCGCCGTCGTAGCCGAGCATGTCGGTGAGGATCTCGAAGGTGTGTTCGCCGAAGGTGGGCCCAGCCCGGTCGACCCGACCCGGGGTGCGGGACAGGGTGAAGCGGGGTGAGTCGACCACCATCTCGCCCTGCTTGGCGTGGGGAGCCCGGGTGAAGTGCCCCCGGTGGGCGAGTTGCGGATCGGCGCTCAGCTCTGGGCCGTTCTGCACGATGTGGGCGGCCACCCCGCCTGCCTGCAGGCGCTCCATCAGCACGGTGCCGTCGCAGGTGCTGGTGTACGCGGTGATGAGGTCGTCGAGCTCGTCGTGGCGGGCGTGGCGTTCGGTCGCGGTGAGCGATGCGAGCTCGCCTGCCCCGATCACCTCGGCCAGGCTGGCCCAGGCGGTGTCGTGTTCGCAGGCGACCGCGATCCAGCTGTCAGGGCCCTCGGTCCGGTACACCCCGTGGGGGGCCATGACCAGGTCCCGGTTCCCGGCCCGTTCCCAGATCCGCCCGTTGACCGTGTACTCGAGGAGGGCCGGGGCCATCAGATGCAGAGCAGATTCGGCCTGTGACAGATCGACGTACTGGCCCTGACCGGTGGCCCGCTTGTGTTCGAGGGCCCCCATGATCGATGCGACCAGCCAGCGGGGTGAGGTGTAGTCGGTGTACGCGCTGTAGGGCCCGGTGGGGTTTCGATCGGCCCACCCGACGGGATAGAAGAACCCGGAGATCGCCGCAGCCATGGTGCCGAACCCGGCCAGCAGGCGCAGGGGACCGGTCTGGCCCATGAGACAGCTCGAGGTCATGATGATGTCGGGGCGGCGCTTGCCGATGTCCTCGTAGCTGATCCCCCCGGCGGCCATGACCTTGGGGGAGAACGACTCCATGACCACGTCGGCCCAGTCGATGAGGTCCCACAGCACTTCGATGGCTTCCGGTTTGCGCATGTCGAGGGACAAGCCCAACTTTCCGGCGTTCATGTTGTTGTAGATGCCCGACGAGTCGGTGTCGGCTTCCCCTCCGGGGAAGGGGGCCAGGGTGCGGACCGCGTCGATCCGGTGCTCGGATTCCACCCGCACGATCTGGGCGCCGTGGTCGGCCAGCACCCGTGATGCGGCCGGTCCGGCCATGGCCCACATGAGGTCGAGGATCTTGACGCCCTCGAGTGGTCGGGCCGTGGAGATGGTCGGTTCGCTTACCGTCACCGTCGGGGTGCGAGCCGGCTCGGCCAACACCTCTGCCGTGTGCTGGCCGATGGTGGGGGCGGGGCCCGGGGTCACCAGGGGCGATGCTCCGAAGCGGGCGAAGTCGCCGGGGTAGGTGACCACCCGGTCGCCGTGGTCGATCTGCTGCCAGTAGCCCCGCTCGGCCAACTGGGGTGAGGTGACGACCTCCTCGGTGGTGGTCACCGGGGTGATGAGCAAGCGGCGGGTGAGGGCCGCGTCGAGCAGTTCGGCCTTGGTTTTGGTGGCGAAGAAGTGACCGAGTTCTTCTTTCACCCGCTCGTACTCTTCGACCGGCTCGCGGCCGTCGAGGAGCATGAAGGGGTAGGTCCACCAGTCCTTGTCCCGGGTGGCTTCGTCGACGAAACCTTCCTCGCAGACCCAGTCCATGAGGTTCTGGGTGAATCGGGCGAAGGCATCGCCGAACAGGAAGCTGACCGAGGCGTACCCGTCTTTGCAGGGCCACATGAGCTGCACCTTCAACTCACCGAGGAAGGCGCCGGCTCCCGAACGGGTGGGGATCGGCGCGCCGAGCTCGGCGGCCAGTGACATCGACTGGGTGCACTGGTTCATCGAGGTCTGGGCCGACACGTCGACGTGCTGGCCGAGTCCCGAGGTGGTCTGGCGTTCGAACAGGGCCAACAGGGCGGCCCCCACTGCTTCGGAGGCTGCGTTGTGCCACGCCTGGGCCAGCGTGCCCCCCGCCCGCAAGGGGGCCCGGTCGGGATCCCCGGTGAGGGCCATGTTGCCCGCGGCGGCCTGCAGGGTGAGGTCGGTGGCCGCCCAATCGGCCTTTGGGCCCGAGCTGCCGAAGGGGGTGATCGCCACGTGGACGAGGGCGGGGTTGAGGTCGCTGAGCTGTTCATAGCCGCACCCCAGGGCATCGAGGTGGCCGGGGGCGAAGTTCTCGATGAGGATGTCGGCCCCGGTAGCGAGCTCGCGCAACTGCTGCTGACCCTCGGCCGTGCCCAGGTCGATCACGACGCTTCGCTTGCCCCGGTTGTAGGCCCAGTGGTGCAGGGACGACTCGTCGCTCTCCGTGTCGTCGGCGAAAGGGGGCAGGCGGCGGGTCGAGGTGCCCCCAGGGGGCTCGATCAGGATGACCTCGGCGCCCATCTGGGCGAGCATGAACCCGGCGAGGTTGCCCCGCTCGTCGGTGAGATCGAGAACGCGATACGACGACAGCACGGTGACCCCCCAATGTCGATGGGCAAAAGGTAGCCCACACCTGGAGGTGGTTTCGACGGTGCACAATGAGGGAGTGAAGATCCGGCCCCGGTGGCGCTCAGCTCTCCCGTTCGACCCGTGGAAGCGGGCCCGAGCGGCGCTCGTCGCGCTCGCCGTGATCCTGGCCTTGGGGACGAGCGGGTACCGGTTATTCGGCTTGGATTGGTTCGATGCCCTCTACCAGACGGCGATCACGGTCACCACCGTCGGGTTCGCCGAGATCGAACCGCCGGGAGGGGTGGGAACTGCGTATCGGTTGTTCACCCTCGGTGTGGTGTTCGTGGGGGTCAGCGGGGCGTTGTACACCCTGGGGGTGGCGGCCGAAGCAATCGTGGAGGGCGCCCTGAACGACGGGTTTCGCCTCAGGAAGGAACAACGGATGATCGAGAAGCTCTCCGGTCACATCGTCATCGCCGGGGCTGGTCGGGTCGGGCAGTCGATTGCCCTCTACGCCCGCCGTCACGGCGCCGATCTGGTGGTGATCGATCACGGTCACGGGTTGGACCTCGAACCAGGGGTGGTGGTGATCGAGGGTGACGCCACCGACGACACGACCTTGGTCCGGGCCGGCATCGAGCGGGCCGCAACCCTCGTGACGGCCCTGGATTCCGACGCGGCCAACGTGTACGTGACCCTTTCCGCGCGAGCCCTCAACCCGAACCTGTACATCGTTGCTCGCACCAACAGCCAGGAGAGCGAACCCAAGTTCTTCCAGGCTGGAGCCGACCGGGTGGTGAACCCCCATCAGATCGGCGGCTCCCGCATGGCAGCGGTTGCCCTGCACCCCACGGTGGCCGAGTTCCTCGACGAGGTGTTGCACGACGATTCCCATGACGTGCATATCTCCGAGGTGGCGGTGGCGTCGGCCCACCACGGTCGCCAGCTGGGAGAGCTGTTGACGTCGGTGACCGAGCCGCCGGTTGCGTTGGCCCTGCGCGGGGCCGAGCAGGCCTACACGCCGCTGCCTCCTGGCGGTCACGTGCTGGCTGAGGGCGATGTGGTGGTGGTGTTGGGAACCACCGCCCAGATCGCAGAGTTCCGGGCTGCGGTCGGGGTGAGCTGAGCCCCGGTCAGCCGAGGCCGGCCAGCGCGGCGATGTCTGTGGCGATCACCTCCGGATTTCGCCCACCTGTCGCCACCGTCGTGAACTGTTGGTACAGCGGGGTGCGTTCCTCGAGCAGTGTCTCGATGACCCGACGAGGGTCGGGGCCGGCCAACAGGGGTCGATGTTCGAGGGTGCCGTCCCTCACGAGGCGGTCGTGGATCTCCTCGGCCGTTGCGGTGAGGGCGACGACCAGGCCCGCGGCGCCCAGGGTTGCCTGGTTGGCCGGGTCGAGCATCAGGCGGCCGCCCGTGGCCACGACGTGGCCGGAGCGGCCAGCCACGTCGCTGGCTACCTGCCGTTCCAGCTCGCGGAAATGTTCCTCGCCGTGGGTTGCGAAGATGTCGGGGATCGGGCCGTGTGCTGCCTCGATCAGGGCGTCGGTATCGACGAACTGCCACCCGAGCCGGGCGGCTAGGGCGCGCCCAATGGTGCTCTTGCCCGTTCCCATGAACCCGGTCAGCACGATGTTGCGGGCCGGGGAAGTGCTGGTCACCGGTTCACGATGCCTGATGCCGGGGGCGGTCCCTCAGGCTTCGACGAGGTCGCTGGCCTCGCTGGCCAGGCTCATCTTGGCCGCCTTGAGGTCGATGGCGTCGGTCATGGTGAAGGTGGACGAGGCACCGCGCAGGGCGGCCATGGCGGCACCGGGGTCGTCGGTCTCGAGCTCGTAGATGGCCACATACTCGTGGTCGGTGACACCGGGCATCATGTCCGACACCTTGAACCGCTGAGCCCGCACGAACCCATCGGTCTGGAGTACCTCCCCGAGGTGAACGTCGTTGTACCAGGCGTTGTAGTCGTCGTCGCGTCCCGCGACGGGGTCGGTGAACACGAGCAGCACGTGCTTGGTCATGACAGTCCCCCTAACAAGGTCGGTGGGGGCCGACGCTAGTCGGTGGTCGGGCCCGGTGGTGGTCCTGTTTCTCAGGCCTGTCAGGCGCTTTCGGCGGCCTGCCGCGACCTGGGCTGCTTGAAGCCCCGCTTGGGTGCCTCGGTGCGTCCGTCAGGATCGAAATAGGGCTTGCTGCCGGTGAGCGTGACCCGCCAACCCGAACGTACCTCGGGGTAGTAGTCCCACACGGCGAGGTGCTGAACGGCCCGGTTGTCCCAGAACGCCAGGGAGTTCGCTTGCCACTGGAAGCGGACGTGGAACACGGGTTGTTCGATGTGGCGGTAGAGGAACTCGAGCAGGGCTTGGCTCTCAGCTGCGGCGAGTTCGTTGATGCGGGTGGTGAACCCTCGGTTGACGAACAGCGACTGTCGACCCGAGTCGGGGTGGGTGCGGACCACTGGGTGGACGCTCTCGGGGTGCCGGCCGTCTTCTTCGAATGCCGAGGTGTTGAACACGTGCCGTCCGGAGTGGGTGGCGGTGAGGTCGGACAAGAAGTCCTGCATGGCCGGGGACAGGGTGTCGAATGCGGCGCAGGTGTTGGCGAACATGGTGTCGCCGCCACTGCTCGGCACGGTGTGCAGCCACAGCAGGGACCCGTCGGGGGGTTCCGCCTCGCAGGACACATCGGAGTGCCAACCCTGCCCGGCCACACCTCGGCTGGTCTCATCGGCATGGATGCGGAGCAGCTCGGGGTAGTCGTCGCGCCGGGTCGCGGCAGGGTGGATGTGGAGATCACCGAAGTGGCGTGCGAAGCGGATGTGCTGGTCGTGGTCGATGTCCTGATCCCGCAGGAACAGCACGTGATGATCGAGCAGCGCCTGGTGCAGCACTGCGATGGTGTCCTCGTCACAATCGTCGCGGAGATCGATGCCCCCGATGGTGGCGCCAACGGTTGGGTTCACCGGGGTGATGGTGATGCGATCCGCCGTGTTCATGGTTCCCCCATTCGCCCGATGGCCACCGGTCGGTCGACCGGAGCCGTCCCTCATCTTCCCACGACCGCATCGGGGATTGCGTCGGTTCGATCTGGAGCGAGCTATGTGCAGGTGGGGTGGTGCTCGCTGCCGGGGTGATGGGTTCGGTTTAGGGTTGGGTGATGATCGATCTTCGGCGTGATGGTGATGTGTTCGTTCTGACCATGGACGATGGGGAGAACCGTTGGAACACGTCGTTCGTTCGGGAGTTCGGGTCGGCCATCGGTGAGGTGGCAGCGTCGGAGGGGCCGGCCGCGTTGGTGACCACCTCGAGCAATCCGAAGTTCTTCTCCAACGGGTTGGATCTGGCGTGGTACCTCGCCGGGGCCGAGGACCTCGATGCGGTGGCCCGGGGCGGTGACCGGACCGACTTCGCCGAGGAGTTCATGGTGATGGCTGCGTCGCTGATCACCTTGCCGGTGCCCACGGTGGCTGCCGTCAACGGTCATGGCTTCGGGGCCGGGTTCATGATCGCCCTGTGTCACGACGTGCGGATCATGAACGAGGAGCGCGGCTTCCTGTGTGCGAACGAGGCCGAGTTGGGACTTCGTGTCCCAGTCCCCGAACTGGCCCTGTTCCATCACAAGATTCCGGCCCCCGCCTTCCACGAGACGATCGTGCTGGCCAAGCGGTGGTCGGGGCGGGCGGCCGCCGCCGCCGGGTTCGTGGAGCAGGCAGTTCCCGCAGAGCAGGTGCTGCCGGCCGCCATCGAGCGGGCTGCCGCCCTCGCCCCCCTGGCCGCGGACCGGCGGGTGATGTCGTGGCACAAGGAACAGCTCTACGGGAAGGACGCAGCCATCAACCTTCCCCACGGTGCCGCCCACCTGTTACGCAACCTGGCCGAGTTCTCTCCCCACAGCACGTGAACGACGACCCCCTGATCGAGGTGACGGTGATCGGTGGGTACCTCGGGGCGGGAAAGACATCGTTGGTCAACCATGTGTTGCGCACCACTGCGGAGCCTCTGGCAGTGCTGGTCAACGACTTCGGGTCGATCAACATCGACGAGGAGCTGATCGTCGACCGGGGGCAGGGAACGATCGAGCTGGCCAACGGCTGCATCTGCTGCAGCCTGGCCGACGGGTTCGTGGCCGCTCTCGATCGGGTGACAGGGGCCGACCCTCCACCTGCCCGGCTGGTCGTGGAAGCGAGTGGGGTGGCCGACCCCGCCCAGATCGCGGCGTACTCCCACCTACCCGGCCTTCGCTCGGGTGCCGTGGTCACCGTCGTGGACGCCGAACAGGTGCGCGCCCAGGCCGTTGACCGGTTCATCGGCACCACCATCGTCCGCCAACTCGAGGGGGCCGACATGGTGGTGGTCAACAAACTCGACCTGATCGTGCCGGCTACCGGGAGCGTCGACCCCGGCCTCGCTGACTGGGTTGCCAACCATGTCCCCGATGCCGCAGTGGTGGGAGCCGTCCAGGGCCGGGTGCCCTTGGCGGTGCTGTTCGGGACCGAGCCCCAAACGGCCGAGGCCAGGGTGGGGGAACCGCTCGCCGCACACGAGTCGTGGGCCTTCCGCAGTGACGAACCCACCACCCGGGCCGCCGTCGAGGCGCTGATGGGTGCCCTGCCCGCTGGGGTGGTCAGGATCAAAGGGGTGCTGTCGCTGTTCGACGATCCCCGGCCGCAGGTGTTGCAAGGGGTCGGCCGACGCTGGACCCTCGAACCTGCCCCACAGGCCGACCTGCAGGGTGGGTGCCGGGTGGTGGCCATCGGTCATCCCGGTGCCCTCACCGAGCAGTGGCTGGCCTCGCACCTCACGACCCCGACGCCAGAGGTGCAGTCCTGAGGAGTGACCCGTGAGCGGTCAGCCCCGAGGGGCCCCGAGGGTCAGGCGGCGAACTCGTCGACCAGGTGCTGGTGGCGCTCGAGGTAGGCCTGGTGGCGATCCGCCTCATCGGGGGCGCTGAACACCACCCGATCGATTCCCAGGTCCCGGTACCGCTCGAGGGTGGGGGCATCGGGGGCATTGAAGGCGTAGATGGACACCCTGATCGTCTCGGGGTCGCGCTCTGCGGAGGCCGCGGCTTCCCGGAACCACTGCAAACCCTTGGCCACGTCACGGAACCCCACGTCGATGGGGCACCACTCGTCGGCGTACTCGGCCACGTGGCGCAACCCGATGCGGCCCTGGCAGCCCATCAGCACAGGGGGGCCGCCCGCCTGGGCCGGCCGGGGGTACACCCATGAGTCTTCGATGTTCACGAACTGGCCGTGATACGCGTTCTCGTCGCTGGTCCACAGCCCCCGCAGGGCGGCCACCGTCTCCCGCATGGCGTTGTAACGCTGGGCCCACGGCACGTCGCTGACGTTGGCGAGTTCCTCGACGTTCCAGCCGACACCCACCCCGAACTCGAACCGGCCCTGGGACATGTCGTCGAGGGTGGCCACCGACTTTGCCAGGTCGATGATCTCGTGCTCGAGGACCAGGCACACCCCGGTGACCAGCTTGATCTGGCTGGTGGCCTGGGCGGCTGCGGCCAGCGATACGAACGGGTCGCGCATGTGCCAGTACATGCGGGGCAGCTCGATGTCGCTGGGATGGCGGGTCTCCCGGCTGGCCGGGATGTGGCTGTGCTCGCCGACCCACAGTGAGTCGTAGCCTCGCTGCTCGAGGTCGACCGCCATTTCGGCGGTCGGAACGCCGTAGCTGCTGTTCGGTGATGCCAGGCCGATTTTCATGTGCTTCCCCTTGCGGGCTGCCGGTCAACCCACGCAGAGAGACGGTAGTCCCTCAGCGTGGCTGCTGCGGGGGAATGGGTAGCCGGTCAGACGTAGCTGCGCTTGGCCACCTCTTCGAGCATCACCTCGGTGGCCCCGCCGCCGATGGGCAGGATGCGGGCATCGCGGTACATGCGCTCGATCGTCGACTCGCGCATGTAGCCCATCCCGCCGTGGAACTGCACACAGTCGTACATGACCTCGTTCACCACCTCGCACCCGAAGGCCTTCACCCCCGACATCTCCTTCACGTTGTCGATGCCCTGCTCGCCCAGCCAGGCCGCGTGGTACATCGACGCCCGCACGGCGTCGACCTTGGCCTGGTTCATGGCCATGCGCTGACGGATGGCCCCCAAGTCGTAGAGGTGGCCCCCGAAGGCGGGGCGGTTCTGGGTGTACTCGTTCGTCATGTCGATGGCGGCCTGCGCGGCCCCCACCCCCATGCCGACCAGCACCATGCGCTCGTTCTGGAAGTTCTGCATCGTGGCGTAGAAGCCACGGTGAGGCTCGCCCAACAGCTGGCTGTCGGGCACCCAGACGTTGTCGAACACCAACTCGGCAGTGTCCGAGCACCGCCACCCGTGCTTGTCGAGCTTTTTGGCCACCGAGAACCCCTCGGTGCCTTTGGGGACCAGGAACATCGAGATGCCGTACCGATTGTCGGGATCGGTGCGAGCCCCCACGATGGTCATGTCGCCGTAGACCGCGTTGGTGATGAAGGTCTTGGTGCCGTTGATCCGCCAGCCGTCCCCGTCACGCACCGCTGAGGTTCGCATCCCCGCCACGTCGGAGCCTGCGTCGGGCTCGGTGACCGCGATCGACAACACGGTGTCGCCAGAGATGACCCCCGGCAACCACCGCTCGAGTTGCTCGGGTGACCCCGAGTTCAGCAGGTGGGGGCCTGACATGTCGGTGTGGACCAGCACGGTCACCTCGAACCCGGCGAAGGTGGAGGACCCCAGAGCCTCGGAGAAGGTGGCGGACGCCATGGGGCCGAGGCCCAGGCCGCCGTGCTCCTCGGGGATGCGTAGGGCCAGCATCCCCAACCCGCCCATCTGGGTGAGCAGGTCGCGGGGCACCTTGCCCTCCTCCTCCCAGCCCTCACCGTGGGGCATCACTTCCTTGGCGACGAACTCGACCGTTTGGTCGTAGATCTGCTGCAGTTCGTCGGTCATGTAGGCGTTGCGGTTGGTCACTGCTGATCCTCTGCGGTGAAGGTGACGAGCACCTGGTTGGTTTCGACTGTGTCCCCCAGGCTCACCCTGACCTCGGCCACGGTGCCCGGTCCGGGGGCGGTGAGGGAGTGGAGCATCTTCATCGCCTCCACGACCACCACGGTGTCCCCAGCAGCAACCGTCGCGCCCGGAGCTGCCGGGGTTTCCACGACCACGGCGGGGAAGGGGGCGATCACGTCCCCGGCCGCCCCACCGGCCCGCGACGGGTCGGCCGCCCATGCGTCGGCCCGATCGACCACATGCAGGGAAACGGTGTGGCCGTCCACGTTCACGCACACCAGGCCCGATGCCGGGTCGTAGCGGGTCAGGGCATCGTGGCCGGTCACTGGGGGTCGGTAGTCGTGGAGGTCGCCATCGTGGTCGCGCAGGATCGCACCCAGTGGTGCTCGTTCGGCTAGCACGCTGAAGTCGGCCAGCTGCCCCCAAGGTCCGGTGCCGGTGGCGGCCCGGTGGGCGTCGACGGCCCGACCCGCGGGGCCGACTGCTCGGGCCGGGTCGGGTGGGGGAGGGGCTGGGTGTTCGTCGAGGAATCGGGTGGTGACCCGCCCCTCGGCGAACTCGGGTTGGTCGATCAACCAGCGATGCAACCCCACATTGGTCCGCAGGGGGCCGATCAGGGTGTCGTCGAGCACCGAGGCCAGCTTGGACAAGGCCCCGGCCCGGTCGCTGCCATGCACGATCAGCTTGGCCACCATCGAGTCGTAGAAGGGGCTGACCTCGCCCCGATCGTCGAACGCCCCGTCCCAGCGGACCCCATCGCGCCACACGGGCACGTGGATCAGCTCCACCGGACCTGTCTGTGGTGCGTACCCCTCGGCGGGGTCCTCGGCGTTGATGCGTACCTCGACGGCATGCCCGACGGGAAGCACCTGGTCCTGGGTGAGGGGGAGTGGGTGGCCGGTGGCGACCAGCAGCTGGAGTTCGACGAGGTCGAGCCCGGTGATCGCCTCGGTGACGGGATGCTCGACCTGGAGCCGGGTGTTGACCTCGAGGAAGAAGAAGTCGCCCGTGTCGGCGTCCACCACGAACTCGACGGTGCCGGCGTTGTCGTAGCCCATGGCTGCCCCGAGCCGCACAGCGGCTGACCGCAACCCCTCGTCGGTGTGGGCCTCGAGGTTGGGGGCCGGTGCTTCCTCGACCAGCTTTTGGTAGCGCCGCTGCACCGAGCAGTCCCGGGTGCCGAGTTCGAGCACGGTGCCGAACTGGTCGCCGATGATCTGCACCTCGACGTGGCGGGGTCGCTCGATGTAGCGCTCGACGATCACTGCGTCGTCACCGAAGGACCGGGCCGCCTCGGTGCGGGCCTCGGCCAACGCGGTGGCGAACTGCTCTGGGGAGTGGGCGATCCGGATGCCCTTGCCGCCCCCGCCCGCTGCGGCCTTCACCAGAATCGGATACCCGATCGCGCCTGCGTGCTCGGCCAGGGTGGCGTCATCTTGGACTGCGGCGTCGCCGAACCCGGGGATGAGGGGCACCCCGGCCCGTTCGGCGATGGCCCGGGCATCGATCTTGGAGCCCATCGAGGCAATGGCCTCGGGGTGGGGCCCCACCCAGGCGATGCCGGCATCGACCACCCGCCGGGCGAAGTCGGCGTTCTCGCTGAGGAACCCGTAGCCCGGGTGCAGGGCGGTCACCCCATGGGCGGCACAGGCTTCGAGGATGCGATCGGCATTGAGGTACGACTCGGCCAAGTCGGGGCCACCGATCGGCACCGCGATGTCGGCGTCGTTGACGAAGGCCGCGTCGGCGTCGGGCGACGCGAACACGGCGACCGTCGTCCAGCCCAGGTCGCGGGCGGTCCGCATGACCCGGCGGGCGATCTCGCCCCGGTTGGCAACCAGCAGTCTCATCGACCCATCCACCTCACATCCGGTAGACGACGCCGGGGCCCCGGGCCGGCTCGTCCTGTCGGGCGGCCAGGGCCAGGCACAGGCCCAGGGCGTCGCGTGTGTCGAGGGGGTCGATCAGGCCGTCGTCCCAGATGCGGCTCGTCGCGTAGTAGGGGTCCCCCTGGGTCTGGTACTGCTCGGCCACCTCGGCCCGCAGGGCGGCGATCTCGTCCTCGGTGGTATCGGCCCCCCGCATCCCGGCCAGGCGGATGTCGACCAGCACGGTCTGGGCCGTGTCGGCGGACATGGTGGCGATCCGGCTGTTGGGCCAGGCGAACAGGAAGCGGGGATTGAATCCCCGACCACACATGCCGTAGTTCCCCGCCCCGTACGAGCCACCGATGAGCACCGTGTAGCGGGGGACCGTGGCGTTGGCCACCGCGGCCACCATCTTCGCCCCGTTCTTGGCGATACCCCCCGCCTCGGCGTCCGAGCCGACCATGTAGCCGGTGGTGTTCTGCAGGAACAGCAGGGGGATGCGGCGCTGCTCGCACAGCTCGATGAAGTGGGTGGCCTTGAGGGCGGCCTCGCTGAAGATGATCCCGTTGTTGGCGATGATGCCCACCATGTGGCCCCAGATGCGGGCGAAGCCGGTGGTGATGGTGTCACCCCACTCCGGCTTGAACTCGGCGTACTCGGATCCGTCGACCAGGCGGGCGATGATCTCCCGGGCATCGAAGCCGATGCGGTCGTCCGCGCTGATGATGCCGTAGATCTCTGCCGGGTCGTAGTAGGGGGGTCGCGGCTCGGCCCAGTCCATCCAGCCCTGACGGTCGTCGATCCGTCGCTGGTTGGTGGTCTCGCAGATGTCCCGCAGTCGGCCGTAGGCCTCCTGCTCGGCCCCCGCCATGTAGTCCGACACCCCCGAGGTGCGGGTGTGCACCACGGCGCCCCCGAGGTCGTCGGGTTCGATGATCTCCCCGAGGGCGGCCTTGACGATGGGGGGGCCGCCCAGGAAGATCCGGCCGATCCCGTCGACCATGATCACCTCGTCGCTGAGGGCGGGGACGTAGGCGCCTCCCGCCGTGCACCCGCCGAGGACCACCGACAGCTGGGGCAGGCCCTGGGCTGACAAGCGGGCCTGGCGGTAGAAGCTGCCACCGAAGTGGTCCTTGTCGGGGAAGATGTCGTCCTGCAGGGGCAGGAAGGCGCCGCCGGAGTCGACCAGGTAGATGACACCCAGACCGTTCTGCTCGGCAATGTCCTGGGCTCGCACGTGCTTCTTGATGCTGACGGGCAGCAGGGAGCCGCCCTTGACGGTGGCGTCGTTGGCGATGAACACGAAGGGGCGACCGTGGACCAGGCCCACCCCGGTGATGATCCCGGCCCCTGGTGCCCCGTTGTCGTACTGGTCCCACCCGGCCAGGGTGCTGAACTCGAGGAACGGGGTGCCATGGTCGATCACCATCTCGATGCGGTCCCGGGCCATGAACTTGCCCCGGGAGAGGTGCCGTTCGATAGAGCGATCCCGGCCCGGTCCGCCCCGCACGGCGATGTCCTGCCGCTCCCTCAGGGTGTCGACCAGGGTCCGGTAGGCGGCGTCGTTGTCGCGGAACTGTGACGAGCCCGTGTCGACCCGGCTCGGGTAGCGCCTCATGGTGTGTCCCCCTCGTCGGGTGCTGCCCCCACCGCGGAGCAGAACTGCCAGGTGATGGCATCGGCCAGTTGGTCGACGCTGCGATCTCCTCGCGGGTCGAACCACTCGATGCTGCTGTTCATGGAGCCCATCAGGATGAGGCGGGTCATCTGCACGCTGGGTCCGCACTCGATCTCCCCGGCCGCGGCCAACCCGGCCAGCAACTCGGTCCACAACGCCTCGTAGCCGTCGCGGATGGGCACGATGCGCTCCCGCACCCCGGCCGGGGCATAGGGGAAGGCGGTGACGTGGGTGGCCGTGTAGGGCCCGTGCTCGAACAGCGAACCGAGGTGGGCCCGGATGTGGGCGGCCAGGCGAGTTCGGGCCCCTGCGCCGCTCGTGGTCTCGGCTGCGTGGTGGAAGGAGTGGACCATCACCTCGATGCCTCGTACCAGGATCTCCTCGAGCATGTCGTCCTTGGAGGCCACGTGGTGGTAAATCGACCCGGCCTTCATCCCCACCGCCGCGGCGATGCGGCGCAGGGTGGTGCCGTTGTAGCCCTCGGTCAGGAACAGGTGGGCGGCCTCGTCGAGGATGTGTTGACGAACCAACTCGGCGGCTGGGCGGGGCGGGGGGAGGTCCGATCGGATGTCCAGGGCGCGAGCCACTCGGGCAACATATTGCCCCAGCCGCCCATCTGTCAAACAAACGTTAGGTTCATCTAACAGTTGTTCGAACACTAGAGGATCATGGGCCAGCCAGCCCTCAGAACTGGGCCAGACGGGTGGGGTAGGGTCCGCTCATGTACGACGTGTTCGCGGTCAAGTACGCCGAGCGCGATGGGGTGAGAGCCGAGCACTTCCTGGGCGCCGACCCCCACGACCTCGCCCCCATGCCGATGGACTACTTCGTGTGGGTGGTCCGCGATCGTGGTTCGGGTGCCGTATGGGTGGTCGACACAGGCTTCGAGAGCGACGACGCAACGGCCCGCCGCCGACGCCTGCTCCGCACCGCGGCCGAGGGGGTGGCCCTGGTCGGGGTGGACCCTGAGGCGGTCACCGACGTCATCCTCACCCACTTCCACTACGACCACGCCGGTGGTGTGGAACAGTTCCCCAACGCCACCTTCCACGCCCAGGACGCAGAGATGGCCTTCGCCACCGGCCGGGACATGACCCGGCGGGGCATGAGCCACTCGTTCAACGTCCGTCACATCCAGAACCTGGTCGGCGCCGTCTTCGCCCAGCGGGTGCGCTTCCACGACGGCGACGTCGACCTCGCCCCCGGGCTGTCCCTGCACCACATCGGCGGTCACACCCGAGGCCTGCAGGTGGTGCGAGTGGCCAATCAACGGCGGACCGTCGTCCTGGCCTCTGATGCCACCCACTACTACGAGCACGTGGAGCAGGGCCGTACCTTCCCCACCGTGGTCGACGTCGCCGCCGTCCTCGAGGGCTACGACACCCTGCGCCGCCTGGCCGGAGTGGGCGGCATCATCGTCCCAGGCCACGATCCCCGGGTGTTCGAGCGCTTCCCGCCGGCGGGCGAGGGGCTCGAGGGCATCGCCGTCCGCCTCGGCTGAGGCCTCAGAACCCGAACTCGGTGGGCTCGAGGCCCAGCAACACTCGACCCGCCGCGTCCATCTGGTACGGGGCCACCATGAAATGAGCGGCCACCGCCCGCACGTCGTTGCGGATCAGGGCCAGGGGTGACGAGGTGAAGTTGGCCGACGTGCCCGCCGCAGCGACGAGCTCCTCCACGGCCTCGATGCAGCCCGCCACCGCGTTGCTGCACGCCAAGCGCACCTCGGCGTGAAGGTCCGAGGGCACCGGGTCGCCAGCGAGCAGCGTCGACCACAGGGCATCGAGGCGGTCCTCGACATAGGCGACCCCACTGCCCACCAGGGCGGTGGCTCGGGCCATGGCTCTGGCCGCGTCGGGGCGCTCGGCCAGGGCCGACCGGTGGTGGAGGGGTCGCTTGGCGCCGGCCAGGTCGGTGAACTCGTCGATGGCCCGGCGGGCCAGCCCGGCGGCTACCCCGACCTTGGGGAAGGGAAATCGCAGCCCCGAGGGCAGGCGGTAGAACAAGGCGTCGGGGCGGGGCAGGGCGTTGGCCGGCGCGACCCCTGCCCACTCGTCAGGGACCATCACCCCCTCCAGCACCACGTGGTGCGACCCGGTGCCCCGTAAACCGGCCGTGTCCCACGTGTCCTCGATCAGGTTGGGGTCGGCGGGGAGCAGGATGTGGCAGAACTGCACCGGTCGCTCGCCGTCCACCACACAGGTCAGCACCCACCGGTCAGCCGCCGTGCACCCGCTCACGAACCCCCAACGGCCCTCCACCAGCCACCCCCCGTCCACCCGTCGGGCCGTTCCGTTGGGTACCCCGGACCCGGCGATGATCACGTTCGGTTCGTCGCGGTACAGGCCGATCATGCTGTCGGGTTCGAGAAAGGCCGACGCGATGCCCGCCTCCTCGTTGCAGGTCATGGCCGTCCACGCGGTCGAGCCGTGGGCCGCGGCCAGGGTGGCGGTGAACTCGATGAACTCGGCTGGGTGGGCTTCGTGACCCCCGTAGGTCCGGGGTACCACCAATCGCAGTAGACCGGCGTCGCCCAGGCCTCGCATCACCTCGGGATCGGGTCGCCGGGCTGCGTCGGACGCGGGGCCGCGTTCGGCGACCAGGGGGAGCAGCGAACCCAACTCGGCCAACATCGAAAGCAAACTATCGTTCAGCACCGCAACGGGGCGCAGTCACAGAGGGGACCACGGTCGTGGAGCAAACGGGAACGGTGGACGGTGTCACCGACGGCACCCGACCCCTCGAGGGCATGCGGGTGCTCGACCTCACCGATCATCGGGGTGAGGTGGGCCCGTGGCTGCTCGCCGAACTCGGTGCCGACGTCATCAAGGTGGAACCCCCTACGGGCAGCCCAGGACGCCTGCCCGGACCGGGCGCCGACGGCGCCTACGACGGTCAGAGCCTGAGGTTCGCTGCCTACAACGCAAACAAGCGGTCCATCGCCCTCGACCTCGACGACCCCGCCGACCGTCGGACCTTCATGGATCTCGTCGCCACCTCGGACCTGCTCTACGAATCCGGCATGCCTGCCACCCTGGACGCCCACGGCATCGACGAAACGGAGCTGCGCGCCGCCCAACCGACCCTCGTCCACGTCATGGTCACCCCCTTCGGGGCCGACGGGCCACGGGCCCTGGACCCGGCCAGCGAGCTGACCATCGCCGCCCTCGCCGGTTCGGCCACCCTCCAGGGGGTCCCCGAGCGGGCCCCGGTGAAGGCGTCGATCCCCCAGGTGTGGCGGCACACGGGCGCCGAAGCGGCAGTGGCCGGGCTGATGGCCCACGCTCGGATGCGGACCACGGGGGAGGGCCAGCAGGTCGACGTCAGTGCCCAGGCCACCATGACCTGGACGATGCTCAACGCCATGGAGGCCCACCCCATCCAGGGTCGCAACATCGAACGCAGCGGCACCCTGGCCAAACTGGCCATGGAACTGCAGCTGCGCCGAGAAGCCGCCGACGGGTGGGTCATCGCCATACCTCGAGGCGGATTCGTCGCAGACCTGCTCCCATGGTTGCTCGAAGAGGGGATCGTCGAGCCATCTTGGGCCGATGAGGACTGGGCCACCTTCGAGCATCGGCTGCTCAGTGGTGAACCGACCTCCGTCACCTTCGCCGAGGTCGATCGGGCGGTCGACGAGCTGTGTCGCCGCCACGACCGGAACACCCTCATGCGGCGGGCTCTCGAGCTCGGCCAGACCATCGCGCCCATCAACCGGGTCGACGACCTCCTGGCGCTCGACCAGCTCACCGCCCGGCGGAGCTGGGTCCCGGTCGGTTCGTTCGGTGACGCCTCTGTGGTGCTCCCCGCCGCTCACGTCAGCGTCGACGACCAGCGGAGCACCCCACCCCGCCGGGTGCTCCACCTCGACCAACACGGTGCGGAGATCAGGGCAGAACTGGCGGCGGCCCCCCAGGTGGCTCGACCGACGCCCATCGGCGTTGTGACCGAACGTCAGCTCCCCCTCGAGGGGCTGAAGGTGGCCGACTTCTCGTGGATCGGGGTGGGTCCCATCTCGGCCAAGGCCCTGGCCGATCACGGGGCGACCGTGGTGCGCATCGAGTCGGGATCTCGACTCGACGGTCTCAGGGTGAACCCGCCGTTCAAGGACGGTGTCGTCGACGTCGACATGTCGCAGTTCTACGGTTCGTTCAATACGTCGAAGATGAGCATCGACATCGACCTCAAACACCCTGAAGGGCTCGAGATCGCTCGCCGGATGATCGCCTGGGCCGATGTGGTGGTCGAGTCGTGGACGCCAGGCACCTTCGCCAGGGCCGGGTTCGACGACGACACGGTGCGAGCCCTGAACCCCTCGGTCATCGTGCTGCACACCTCGCTGTTGGCCAGCGGGGGACCGCTGAGCCCCCTGGCCGGGTACGGCTACCACGCTGGGGCCATGGCCGGGTTCTACGAGGTCGTCGGCTGGTCTGACCTACCGCCCGACGGCCCCTATCTGGCCTACACCGACACCATTGCTCCCCGGTTCATCATCCCCACCCTGCTGGCCGCCATCGCCCGGCGGGAGCGCACGGGAAAGGGTTGCCACCTCGAGGTGGCCCAACTCGAGTGTGGATTGCAGTTCCTGGCCCCCGAATTCCTCGACCTCCAGTTGAACTCGAAGGTTGCTGGGCGGGACGGCAACCGGGATCCCGATGTGGCCCCCCAGGGCATGTACCCATGTGCCGGCGACGACCAGTGGTGTGCGATCACCGTGCCCGACGACGCAGCCTGGCAGCGCCTCGTGGAGCTCATGGGGACGCCCGAGTGGGCGAGCGATGACCGCTTCGCCACGGTCGAAGGCCGCCAGGCCCACCACGACCTGATCGACGAGGGCATCGCGGCCTGGACGCGCTCCCGGCCAGCCGACGGCGTGGCGACCGCTGCGCTGGCTGCCGGCCTCCCGGCCGGTCCCGCCCAGCGGAGCAGCGACCTGATGGCGGACCCCCAATACCTGTACCGGGGGTTCCACCGGTGGTTCGACCACCCGGCCATGGGGCGAGTGCCGTACTCGGGGCACCCCTATGCGATCGCGGGGTACGACCACGGTCCCCGAGCCCCGGCGCCTACCCTCGGACAACACACCTTCGAGGTGTTGTCGGACCTCCTCGGCCTCGATGGGGACCAGATCGGAGACATTGCAGTGAGCGGAGCCCTCGGATGAACATCCCCACCTTCGATGACCTGGTCGACCTGGCCACCGACGTCGCCACCCTTCTGCGTGGCCGCGGGGAGCGGGTGGCGGTGTCGGAGTCGGCGGCCGGCGGGTTGATCAACGCCGCCCTGGTCGCCGTACCAGGTGCGTCGGACATGTACCTGGGCGGCATGGTCGTCTACACCGCAGCGGGCCGTCACGTTCTGGCCGGGGACGACACCCTGCCCGAGGGGCTGCGGGGAGCCACCGAGGAGTTCGCCCGGGTACAGGCCGGTCAGGCGGCCCGGCGGTATCGGGCCGAGTGGGGCATCGGTGAGACAGGGGCCACCGGGCCCCAAGGCAACCCCTACGGCGACCCAGCCGGACACGGCTGGGTGGCCTGTGTGTCCGCCACCGGAGCACCCACGGCCACCCGCCTGTTGGCCACCGGCTCGGCGGTGCGAGCCGACAACATGATGGTGTTCGCGGCCACCGCACTGGCCCTTGCGGCCGAGACCATCGGGGCCGCGTGAGCTCGGAACTGCCCAGCTACGAGGAACGGTACGGGCAGTTCCCGCCCGGTTTTTTCGACCGGATGGACGTCGACGACGATGCCTTCTACGGCCCACCCCGACTGGTCACCCACATCGACGACGGGGCCATCACCGCGGTCGGCGAGCTGTACACCGAGTTGGGTATCGACGATCGGCAGAGGTCGGTGCTGGACCTCATGAGCTCGTGGATCAGTCACCTTCGTTCCCGACCCGGAGAGCTGGTGGCCCTGGGCATGAACCCGGCCGAACTCGCAGCGAACGAGCAAGCCACCTCCTGGGTACGCCACGACCTGAACACCGAGCCCGT
>JAYPWI010000005.1:78460-97850 GCA_038135065.1 Acidimicrobiales bacterium | reverse complement strand
TCGCCGACGAGGCGTTCGACGCGGTGGTGTGCTGCGTGTCGGTCGACTACCTGGCTCGCCCCCTCGAGGTGTTCGACGAGGTGTGGCGGGTGCTGCGCCCCGGCGGGGTGTTCGTCAACACCTTCTCCAACCGGTGCTTCCCGACCAAGATCATCCAAGGCTGGGCGTCTACCGATGACCAGGGCCACGTGGCCATCGTGGGCGCGTACTACCAGCTGTCGGGGCCCTGGCAGGATCTGGCGGCCGAGGCCCGACGGCAAGGGGCACCGGGCCGCGACCCGCTGTATGCGGTGTGGGCTCGTCGGCCCACGGGTTGACCGTCAGAGCAGGTGCCCCACGGCGACCGCTCGCCGGTAGAGGGCCTCTTGCTCGTTCCACTGGACCAGCATGAGGTCGGTCACCGGGGCGCACAGCCGGCCGGTCAGGGTGGGGGAGTCCACCCGGTCGAAGACCTCGATGTACACGGTGGGGATGCCCAGCAGGCGGGAGAGCCAGAAGAAGGGGACGGCCACCCCGGCCCCCGAGCTGATGATCACGTCCGGCGGCTGGGTACGCAGGTGGCGCCAGGCCAGGCGGGCATTGCGCAGCAGGTTGGGGATGTTACGGGTGGTCGGTGCATGGGCCCGGGTGGTGGGCTCGTTCTGCAACAACGAGGTGGCGTCCACCGTGTCGAAGGTGACCCAGTGGCGGCGATGCTGCTCGAGCCACGGCATCAGGCGCCACAGCTGACGTAGGTGCCCGCCTGACGAGCAGACCGCCAGGACGTCGAGCTGGCCGTGGTGGTCGGGTCGCTGGCGGAAGCGGGCAGGCAGGCGCCGCCGCTTGGTCCGCCGCCCTGAATCGACCAGACGGGTGATCCGCCGCCCCACCTCCGCAGGGTCGGCGCCGAGCGCGCCGAGCGAGGCTGAGGTGGAGGCGAATGCTCGAGGGTCGGCCACGGCCTCGTCGAGCAGACCGACCAACTGTTCGGCGGTCTGGGCGACAGCGAACGAGCCGGTCGACCCCAGGAACGAGGCGAAGCGGACCTGATGGTCGTCGACGTGTTCGCCTTCTGTCGTCAACCGAGGGACGACGATCGGGCGGATACCGGCGCTCAGGGCGTCGTGGATGGTGCCTGGCCCTCCGTGGCAGATGATGACGTCGGCGTCCACGGCTAGGGAACGGAGGTCCTCGGCGGTCAGCATGGTCACACTCGTTGCGCGCGTGGCAAGGGCCGACGCGCCCCGCTGAATGGTCATGGTCACCGAATGGCCCTCGGCAGTTCGTTCCTCGAACCAGTCATCGACCCATCTGATCAAGCGGTCGAATGGGTGCTCACTGGTACCCGTCAGCACGAGCACGGTGAGATCGGGCCGCGTTGGCGTGGAAGCGGCGTCGTCCTGCGGCTGTGGTGTCGCCCGTCCCGAGGGATGGCTCACTGCGATTGAGTGGTCGGCGTTCATCGTGTCCGTTCGCTGGGTATCCCAATACCGATGAGCCCCCGGTCGGCAGATGGTGGGGCCCAGATGAGGTTGGATCAGCGATCTGACCAGCAGAATCGGCGACCGATGAGCGCGTCGAGTTGCTCGGTGTCCGAGGCCAGCGCAGCGGCCACGCGGGCGTGCACGGCCTCGTCGAGTTCCTCCGTCGCCAACTTGTTGTGGTGGGCCACCCGTTGGAGGTCGACCGGCTCGAGCCCGATGAAATGGCGGACCTCGGCCAGGACGGCGGACGGGTCGGCATAGAGGGATTCGGCCTGAACGACCAGGATTTGCTCGGCGGGGAATGCTGCGTACCAGCGGGCCAGATTGGCGGCGTATCGACTCTGGTCGAGGTAGCCGAAGTTCAGGTGTTCCCAGCTCACATACGACGGGTCGGCGAGCATGCGGTCCGTCTCGCCGTCCAGACGCTGCTCCTCGGCGTCGATGGCCGTTTCGAAGGTGGGGAGGTACTCGACACCCTGACGACAGCGCTCGTTGTAGTGCGAATGAGCACGGGCAACTGGGTCACGCAGCACGGCCACGATCCGGGCGCTGGGTACCAGGGCGGCGGCCCGGTCTGCCGCGTGGGGATGGCTGAGGTAGTAGGGCGAAGCCTCGCCGACCACCTGACCGTCGAGGCAGGCGGTTCGCGGCATGTGTCCCCGGTACCAGCGTGCACCACGGTGGTGGTGTACATCGAAGTAGTACACCCCCTTGCGGTTCTCCCGGGCTGGGAACATTGGGGCAACACCGCCCCCGTCGACCAGGCCCCGGAACAGGGTGGTGGATCCGGCCCGCTTCGCTCCGATGACGAGGAAATGAGGGAGGGCCCGTCGGCCGGAGGTGATGGTGCCCCACTGGCGAGCGGCTGCCTTTGCAACCGCAGCGAGGGGTCGCCGGAGGCGATACGTCAGCCGTTCCGTTTCGGGCCGCCCGACCTCGCTCCGCTGGAAGTCGAATGTCGCCCGAGCTCGTTGCGCGCTGATCCAGCGCTGCGGGTCGACCCCGTCGGGCGGGGCGGGCAGCCTGGGCGAGGCCATCTCAGATGCCTTTACCGAACCGGTGGGCGACCGCAAGCGCCCGCTCGGCCGTCAGAGGGGTCCCCGCCACCACGGCTGCCAGGTACGCCCGCTTCTCGAGCGGATTGCGACGCAGCGCGGCCAGCGCGGTTCGAAGTGCCTGCCGTCGGTCGTTCATCGCTGCTCGCGCCACGGCTTGCTGGCCGAGGATGCGGGCTGTTCCCCGAGCGGACGCTGCGAAGCCGGGATGCTTCGCAAGGAGGTATGTCAGCGCCTCGTCGATGGTCTTCCATCGCTCGAAGAAGAAGCTCGCCCCGTGCCACCAGATACGGACCAGTGGGCGAGGGGTCACTGCGATCGGTCCTCGCTCCGAGACACGCAGCAAGAGGTCGTAGTCCTCCGCGTAACTCCCGGGAAGGTCCTCGTCGACCAACCCCACCTCCTCGAGGAGCCATGCCCGTTCGGCGAGGAACGACGACGGATGGACCTCGGTCATCCGGTCGGCGAGGAAGCCGGCGTGGGTCAGCCGTTGCGGATCGGGCACCCGGTCGGTGTCGGTGTCCCGGTAGCGGATGGTGATGCCCGTCGCAGCAACATGGGCATCGGAGTGGGATTGCAGCGCGTCCACCTGGTGGCGGAGCTTGCCCGGGAGCCACTCGTCGTCATCGTCGCAGAAGGCGACCAGTTGGCCCGACGCACCGAGGATGCCGGTATTGCGGGCCCCAGCCAGGCCTGGGGTTCGCTCGTTCCTCATCACCCGCACCCGGCGCAGAGGGTCCGATTGCTCGATGGCGTGGTCCGGTTCGGACTGATCGAACACCACGGTGGCGTCCACTACACCTGGGTAGTCGGGGTGCAGCACTCCGGCCAGTGCTCGTCGCAGCAGTTCGGGCCGGTCACGGGTCGCAATCACGACCGACACATGGGGGTAGTCGTCGGCATCTGTCACGTCGCGCCCGCCTCTCGGGGTTCTGCCATCCCCGAAGCCAATTCGAAGCGGCGTAGGTGGATGGCGGCGATCACCGTCATCAGGATGGCCAACTGCTGAGGTACGTGTCCGTAGAAGAAGATCTGGGCGGCGCCGATGGCCAGGATCACGTGACCGGTCAACTCCTCGGGGGATCGGCCACGCAGGCTGTCCAGCAGTTGGGCGCCGAAGAAGCCGAAGTACAGGACAGCCCCCAGGAGACCGTGGCTGAACAGCACCACCCACAGCTGGCCGTGGGTGCCCAGCGGTGGGCCGTCGTCGGTGGGTCGGGGAGCCCCGAAACCCAGTAGGGGAGAAGCATCGAGTTCGTCGATCACCTGCAGGTACAGCTCCGCCCGATCGGCGTCGCTGTGGCCCGTCCGCAGCCGTTGCTCCACGAGCGACCCGAGGGGCGAGACGGCGACCACGGCCGTCGACAGCGCAGCCCCCAAGAGCAGTGTCACCACCGCCCGCGAACCGTGCCGACGCACCACCAACGACCCTCCGTAGAGCAGGCCCAGGGCGAGTGACAGCCAGAGCCCGCGGTTGAGAGAGGCGATGATGGGGAGTGCGGCTACGACCAGCGACACTCGAACGAGTCGTTGCGGCACCCCGAGGTCGCGCACTGCCCCGAGCGCGGCGACGGGGAACAGCAGGCCTACAGCGGCACCCCACCCATTCGTATACGTGAACGGTGCCTTGGGGCGGACCGATGTGAAACCGAGGAATCGGTCCACGTCGGCCAGGCCAGGTCGCAGTTGTTCGGCAACGAAGGGGTTGGACGTGATGCCGTCGGGCAGGATGAACAGCAACGGTGTCGGGAAGGAGCGTGGTCCGAGGAGCAGCCCGGCCAACCCCGCCCCGATCGCAGCGACCCAGAGCCAGACCAGTGAGCCGAGGAGGCGGCGGGCCGTGAGGTGTCGCCGATGAGTGACGCAGTAGGGGAGTAGCAAGCCGATGCCTGCGTACTGGGTGGTCCGTACCGCCCAGCCCAGCAGAGCACTCGGGCGTTCCAGCATGAGACCGGAGGCAGCAACAGCGATGACGAAGCCTGCATACAGGGCCAGGCTGCGCGGCGCTTGAGGTGCCCGATGTCGAACCAGATCCCATAGGAGGAGCGGGGTGATCAGGGCGAAAATCAGCTCACCCAAACCCAGCGCCCACCACAGAGGAAAGCCCCCTAGCAGGGCAGGAGCCATCCACCCCGGTCGCCCGAGACGAGCGAACGGGCCCACAAGGGCAGTCCTGCAAGGGGACTGATCAGTCAGCAGCGTCGTGCCCACCATGTCCTAGCGGGGGTTCATGCCCAGGATCGGGCGTCTGTGAGGTAGCCCGTCGGGAGGTGGTTCCGGCTGGGGTGAGGTCTGGGCGACCGGTTGCAACCGCTGGCCGGCCAACGACTCCGATCTGGCGCCCGACCTCGGCTGACACCGCTCCGAGGGCCGGTGTGCCCAGCTCGTGGAGCAGTGACACGGCCCGGGCGAACTGATCACGAGTGTCTCGCTGCGGGTCGAGGCACAGCAGCACCGCCCCGGCCAACCATGTCACTGCCGCCGCCTCGGGTCGCGAGCCCAGGGAGGGTGCGGCGACGAGCACGATGTCGTACCGAGCTCGGAGGTCGAGGAACAGTTGCCCGAGCAGCGGGCTCCGTACGAGCGCGCCCGCATCGGCGCTACGGCCAGCCGGTAGGACGTCGAGTCGGGGGGCGAGCGGTCGTGGGCTTACCGCCGTTCCGTGAAGGTACGCGGCGACACCCGGATCCTTGCCACCGTCGAGGGCCAGACCGAGTTCGTCTTCGGCGAGATCGAGGGCGACCACCAGCACTTTTCGCGATGCGGACAGCGATCGGCCGAGGTTGATGGCGGTACTGATAGCCAGGTTTCCGGACGAGACGGTGGTGATTGCCATCAGCTGAGACGAGGCGAGGTCGAGTGCCTCTATCTGTCCGTCGAGGGTGGTGGCCAACATGGCGTGGTCTGCGGTGGGCGGCGCCTCGAGCGCTGCTTCCACCGATGGCGAGCGGGTCACCGCGCCCAGTGCCGGTATGCCTGCCAGGCGGAGAAGCTCGGGCGTCGAGGCGACTCGTCGGGCCGTCCAATGTCGGATCCACAGCGCTCCCAGACCCAATAGCAGTCCGACGATTGCTCCGACCACGGCCACCTGAGGGCGTCCCGGACTGGTGGGGGTACGGGGAAGCTGGGCCGGTCCGATCAGCTCACCGCTGCGTGTGCTGAGCTCCGACAGCTCGGTGCGCTCACGGTCGACATCGGCCAGGCGGGTGAGGAGTTGTGCTTGCTGCACTCGCAGCGCAGTCAGTTCAGCACCCGGCGGGACGGCTCCCGGCGCCTGGGCACCTTGGTCGTCATCGGCGTCACCGTCGGGAGCCGCCATCGCGGCCTCCAGGGCGGTGAGTTGCTCGGCCACCCCGCTCAGCTCGACGAGTAACTCCTCGTTGCGAGCGTCGAGTGCTGCGAGGGCTTCGGTCCGGGCAGTGCTGAACAGCTCTCGTCTCCGCTCGAGGTAGACGTCGGCGTACACAGCGACCACATCGAGTGCAATCTCTGGCTCGGGGTGGCTGAAGGAAACTTCGATGATGCGGCCTGCCCGGCCCTCCACGACGATGGCCTTGCGGAGGCCCCGGCTGGGGTCGTCGTCATCCACTACCCGGTCCATGGCGTCGATGTGGCTCGCCGCGGAGGAGGCCACCAGGTACGAGGTTGCCAATTCCACCTCTACATCGAGGTCCACCGCAGTCGTGTTGAGGGCTCGGACCGGATCGAGGCCAAGGGGGTGGACGAGCACCGTCGCATATGCCGTGTACTGGGCGGGGCGACTCCATGCGAAGGCAAAGGCAGCCAGGGCTCCCACCATGCAGGCGACGGCGGGGATCCACCAGGAACGGCGGACCTCGCCGAAGAAGCCGGAGAGGTCGACGGTCTCGGGAGGGGAGTCGATGATGCTCATGGTCTGGTGGAGGTTCACGGTGCGAGCGTGATGATTGCGGGGATGGCTTTGGGGCTGCGGTTGCCGGCGGTGTCGACGGCTCGGAGTTGGTAGGTGTAGGTGAGTCCGTTGGTGCGGCCCGTGTCGGTGTAGGTGGTCGTGTCGGCGGGGGTCCAGCCGATGTAGCTGCCGTTGCGGTAGACGAGGTAGCTGCCGACAGCGACGTTGTCGGTCGAGGGGTCCCAGGTGAGCTCGACGCTGCCACCGCCGAGGTCCGTCGCAGTGAGGTTCTCGGGAGTAGACGGGGCCTGGGTGTCGGGTCCAACTGGGTCGGGCGGGTTGCCGCCCGGATCGGGATCCTCGCCGCCCTGGGGGGGCGTCCAGCCGATCGGGCACATCTTCACGAAGCCGCCGGCCCAGCTCCCGAGTTGGGCCCGAACGCCGCGGTTGTCGTAGTCGCCGCCGACGTAGAGACAGCCGTTGGTGTCCGAGGCAACGGCCCATGCTCCGTCCATTCGCACCGTGGCGTCGGGGTCGAACGACTCGATGAGGGCACCCGTGGATGCGTCGTAGGCGAAGATCACCTTCAAGGCGCTCCGCTCCTGGGTGTAGGACGAGAAGTGATTGGCTACCCCGTTGCGAGTAGCCCTCGTGCAATGGCAGCCCGAGAACACCACATCGCCGATGCGTTCAGCGACTTGGTATGCGCCACCAGAAAAGGCCCGGCAGTAATCGAAGTTGAGATCGCCACACCCGCGATTGCCGGTGTGATGGAAGCCATCCATGTCGTGGTTCTGCGCATGGAGGATCTGCACGATGTGCTGTTCTCCGGCCACGAACACGAGGTCCTCGCCCATGGCGACGTCGAACATCTCGAGTTGGCCTTGCGGATAGTTGCGAGGCAGGGGCGTGAGGCCGGGGACACTGGCGCCGGTGGCTGTGTCGACCGTATGGAAATAGCCGCTTCCCGGGACCCCGTTGACCGACGTGAAGTACCCCGTGAAATGGACCCGGTTCCTCCCCGGGTCCACGGCGAGTCCCCAGACCCCCGAGCCGGTGACCTCGGGCCGCCACTGGGTGTCGATGGTGCCCCACCGCTCGTGCATCCGGGTCGCCTTGTACATGCGAACCCGCTGACCACCTGGTCCCAAGGCGTGGCTGAAGTTGCCCACCACGTAGAGGTCGTCGCCGATGATCTCGAGCTCTCGGACGACCGCCCTGCGTGTCGACCACGGTCGCTCGACAGAGCCTGCGAACTCGGAATCGACTTCGCAGGTAGCTGGGTCGAGGGCCACGAGCCCTTCCCTGTTCTGTCCGTTTACCGAGGTGAACTCACCTCCGACGACGAGGCGGCCCGACGAGTTCACCGTCAGTGCGTAGACGGCGCGGTCGAACTGGGGAGTGCAGGTGTCCACCCAGGCGCCCGTATCGAGATCGAATGCGGCCAGGTACGGCTGGCCGATGGGCGCGGCGTCCCGGTGTTCCTGCACGTTGAGAAAGCCGCCACCCACGAAGATGCGATCGCCCGCTTGCTGGATGTCCCAGACCAGCACTTGCAGGGTCGGTGTCTGGGTTTGACCCGGGATCTGGCCGCTGACACCCCATATCTCCACTGGGATGTTGTCCAGGGTGGCGACGTCGATGGCCGGATGCGCGTCGGTCGAGGTTGCGCTGTTGGCTGCTGCGTCATCGGTGCCGGTGCCGAGCCGGAGGCCGATCACCGTGCACGCCAGGGCGGCGAGGAACACGCGGGCCCGTCGAACGCGCCTGCGTTCGAGGACATCCTCGTGGTGTTCAGCGGAGCCGTTGTTCGTCACAGTTCATGTCCTCGGAGAATGCAGACCTCGAGGACGTCGACGACCTGGACGATCTCCACGGGAGTTCCCAGGGCGGCGGCCGCCTCCCGCAGGTCCGGGTTCGCCGTCGTCCCGCCGTGTTCCACGAGCCGAGCCAGCGCAGGAGCCGGGTCGGTCGATTCCTCGAGGGCCGTCAGGAGGACTTCCGCGGCTGCGCAGGCCAGTGATCCGTCTTCGTCGAGGGTCACGGGGTTGCCCACCGCGTTCAGGGGCGTCTCAGGGCCGGCCTGATCGTCGGCTCGCACCTGGCCCTCCGCAGGGGTTTGGTCGTCCAGGCCCTCCGTTGCAGATGGAGCTTCGTTGCGGACGCCCGGGTCGGAGGGGGGTTCCGTCGCGCCCGTAACTCCATTGTCGGTAGCTGGCTGTTGTCGTGGAAGGGTGGGGGGTACCAGGTTGTCCGCAGGCACCGTGGAGGTCGACGATGCCGGTCCAGCACTGCTCGTGGTCGGCGAGGCTTGTTCTGTCGCCGCGCAGGAACAGACGGCGCATACCACGAACAGCAGCGGGGTGATGACGCGCATGAGAACTCTGTCGGCCTATGTCCTATCGGCCTAAAGGGGGCGGGAGCCTCACGAAGGACCATGGACGCGGATCCAGTCGACCTCCAGGACCGAGGGTTCGGGTGTCCCCTCGTCCGGAGCGCCCGGCCACCTACCCCCAACTGCAAGGTTGATGTTGAGGTAGAAGCTGCGATCGAAGGGTGACCCGGGTGGACCGAGATCGCTGCGCCAGTCGGAGAGTCGATGGACGACCGTGCCGTCGATCGACCACACCAACTCGTCGGGTCCCCAACGGAGGGCATAGATGTGGAACCCGTCGTCGGTGTCCTGCAAGACAGTGGTACGAGCGTCGAACATGTGCCCACCGTTCCACCAGTGGGCGGTGGTCACTGCCTCATGAGGACTTCCGCCCAGGATCTCGACAACGTCGAGTTCGCCGCTGCGGGGCCAGCCTCCGTAGTCGCCCGAAGCGGGACGTAACCACACCGCCGGCCAGAGTCCTTGCCCGGCCGGTGCCTTGAGTCGGACCTCGACCAGGCCCGGACCGCTGGCCACCAACTCACGAGTGGTGATGAATCCCGATGACCAGGTCAGGGCCCGATCTGCCGTTCCGTCGGCATCGAGATCCACGTCGACGGGGGTTGCGAGACGGGTTGCCGTGATGTGGAGGAGGCCGTCAGCGACCGCCACAGCATCAGGTGTGTAGAGATGCACCGATCCGTGCTCGAGACCCATAAAGGGGTGTTCGAAGGACCACCACGAGGAATTCAGTGCGGTGCCGTCGAACTCGTCCGCCCACATGAGGTTGTCCCCCCGCCCCGCAGTGGTGCTGCTGGCGGCCGAAGTTGGCGGTACCGAGGAGGCGGGAAGCGGTGTTGCGGACGGGTCAGCGATGGTGGCGGCCGCTGCGGCCTGGCCGGACTCGACTGTGACGGGGGCCGCAGCACCGTCCGGTGGCGGCGGGGTCTGGGTGCACGCCGTAAGGGCCCAAGCGGTCGCCAAGAGGGCCAACCAGCAGCGTCGGCGGGCTTCACCCATGCGTGCGTGCACTGACCGACGCCTGCCGTTGTGGGGGTGGTGAGGCGACCGCGGAAGGTTGGTGAAGCAGCAGACGGGCCATCGCGCCAAGGGAACCGATGAGGCCGGCAGTGGCCGCTGCGACGATCGATGAACCGCTGATCAGGCGCAGGCACCACCCAATGGCGAGGGAACTGCTCGCAACCAGCGCGACCTCGGTGCCCAGTGGCCGGTCGATCAACCACCCACCGTGGAGGTTCCGTGCTTGGATCATGGCCGCCAGCCGATACGTCCAGGCCGATCCGATCCACGCAATTGCGGCACCGAGGAGGCCCCAGACCCCCAGCAGGCTCGATGTGCCGACGACGAGGATGACGAGGGCCGGGATCGTGTCGTAGAGAACCGTCCTGCTGCGACCCGCCATCAGGAGGAGATTGTCAGCATGCCCGAGTACCACGCCGGCTAGCGCGGCGAGGGTGGCCAGGCGCAGCGCTTCGGGGCCATTGTCAACCCCGGCCATGCCGAATACGGCGAGCACAGCCTCAGGAAAGACCGCCAGCACCGAGAGGACGGGCAGCATGGGTACTGCGGTCCAGCGGGTCGCCTGACGCGTTGCGGCCAAGCCGGCGTCGACCTTGCCGTCGGCGAGGAGCGCTGGGAGTCGAGCGTTCAGGGAATGCGACATCGAGGTCACCAGGCGGGATGTGATGCCGAGAAGCCGGGTCACAACCGCCCAGCAACCCGCCAACTGCGCCGAGCCGAGTGAGCCGACGAGTACCACCCCGAGTCGGTCGACGGCCGAGGTCAGCGTCCCGGCCAGCCCACGAGGTCCTGCCTGGGACCAGAACTCCCGCTGGCTGATGGTCATCGGTGGCCCCTCGCCCGGGTCCCGAGGCGGCAGGGTCCGCCACACGCGCGCCACCGCCCACACTGCATGGGCGAGCGTGATGATCAGGGGAACCGTCCAGGCGAGCGTCAAGGCCGTCATACCGCCGTCGAGGCCGAGGCAGAGTCCGACGGCCAGCAACTGCTGTAACGGCTGGACCAACTGCAGGCCCACCGTTGTGGGAGCGGCATCACCCAGGCCGCGGGTCAGGCCCAACAACGGAAGGGTGACGGCCCACACAGGTATGGCCGGGGCCAGGACCCGGATTGCCGACGCGTAGGCCTCCCGATTGGCAGGGTCGATGAGGAAGCCAGCGATGAAGTCGGCGGACAACACGAAGCCCACAGCGCAGGTTGTCGAGACGGCGACGACGGGCACGAGGCCGATTGTCAGTAGCCGCCGCAGGGCCCGCCGTGACACCTTCGACGTGCCTTGTAGGCGGCCGCCGAAGTACACGAAGGTGGTTTCGGTTCCCAGCTTTCCTGCCGTGGCGACGATGTTGTGCAGGCCGATCGCCCCGAACAGGACGCCGGCGACGGCGGCCCCCCGTTGGTGGGCCACCAGGGCGACCATGGCAAAGCCGGCGCACACGCCACCCCCGACGGACAAGCCAGCCAGCAGGTTGTCCCGCAGGTGGGTGCGCTGTCGGGTGGCCTCAGCCACTGCGGAGCCTTGCGATGGCGGCAGCGCCGAGGCCGCTGACCGGCCGGTCTGCGGCTTCCAGGGCCAGATCGCGGCGCACGTATTCGAGGGCGAGGACTTGTTCGACCACTCGTTGGTCGATCTCGCCGAGCCCGAGACCGGAGGCGGCTGACGGCCAGGCCGCCACGGCAGCGGTCAGCGCGTCGGCCGGTGTGCGGCCGCGGAGTTCCATGCCGACTGCGACGAGATGATGCAGCAGGTCTGCCCCCAAGGGGTGTCCGGATTCAGCGCTTTCCCAGTCGAGGACAGGAGGTTCCACGGGGTCAGGTCGCCGTGCCATGCGCCGAGTGCCGAGCGGTGGCCGTCAGGGATGCTCAGCAATCCGACAGCCTCCTCGGCGCGCCCGTCAGACAGGCTGAGGAGCGCCCGTGCAGGGGCCGACGCCAGGGCCGGGGCGCTCACCGGGGTGCTGATGCGGTGAATGGCGCTGAGCAGTGCGGGGGGTGGCGACGGGTCTGAGGGCGGACGGCGCCGTGCCCATGTTGGGGCGACGACGGACACGAACTGGTCTCCGATCTCGCCCGACCACACAACGGCCGGTACCCGGAGGGCGGGATCGCGATGCCGATGAGCCAACTCGAGCCAGGTGCTCTCCCTTCTCACCAGCTCGTCGGTGAAGGGATCCACCGATACCTTTGCGAAGCCAATCGTCGAACCACGCTCGTCGAACAACTGCAGGACGGGTTTGCGGTTGGGTCTGGGCGGCCCCAGGGTGACAGCGAAGCGGGCAATAGGGCGTTCGAGCCGGTCGGCGAGGAGGTCGACCAACCCGGGGCCGGGTCCAGGTTCGATGGTGATCCGACGGGAGCGGAGGAATCGGGCGCCCCCGACCCGAAGGGCTGCTTCGGTGAATCCCATCTTCAACCTGTGAGCGGGGGAGGCCCCATCGTGGTACCGCCGCACGCTCTGGGCCGCGGCCCGAGGTGAATCCGCGGGCACCAGCAGTCGTGGCCGCGCGCGATGTGGGTTGGCAACGAAGCGCAGGCCGCTGGACCGGTGGCCGTGAGCGATCTGCGGAGTCGCCTGCGGCCACAAGGCATCGGCGAGCCAGTCGAGGTCGGTCGGTGTGCTCGGCGCAGATGCGGCCATGGTCATCGTCCTCCATCGGCGGTCCACCTCCGGCCATGAGGCGGAGATGGTCTCGTCCTGGCGGACTCGAGGGGGCCATGCGGGTCGTTGTGGGAGGTGGCCGTCGCTTCGTGCCAAGATCACTGGCCGAGAGGCGACGGAGGGAGCACGACGTGGGGGATGGCGCAACGACCCATTTGGGAACCCACTTCGGTCCCTTGCAGGTTCGGACCCGTGACGGCGTCGTTGTCGAGGTGGCTGGCCACGACCTCGACCCTGCGCCCGCTCGTTTCGCCGAGACGCTGGTGGACCACACCGCACTGCGCGTCGGTCGCCCTGCGGTTCGTCGCTCATGGCTCGAGGGAGGACCGGGGACTCGCCCCGAGGCGCGGGGGTCGGAGCCGTTCGTGGAGGTCGAGTGGGATCATGCGCTCGACTTGGTGGCCGGGGAGCTGACTCGGGTCCGAGACCGTTTCGGTCACACGTCGGTGTTCGGTGGCAGCTACGGATGGGGGTCCTCAGGGCGTTTCCATTACCCGGGTACCCAGGTGCATCGCTTCCTGCGGATGTTCGGCGGGTACACGGACGTGCGAGGCACGTACTCGGCATCGGCTGCGGAAACCGTGGTCCCGTACATCATCGGTATGGGGTATCACCAGGGGATCGCAGAGCAGACCTCGTGGTCGGTGATAGCCGAGCACACCGAGCTGATGGTCAGCTTCGGTGGGATGCGTTCCAGCAACACCCAGGTGACGTTCGGAGGACAGGGTCCCCATCACACGGGCGAGTGGATGCGGCGAGCTGCCGAACGGGGAACCCGTTTTCTGAACATCTCCCCGCTCCGCGATGACATCGACCCAGCACTCTCGCCGCGCTGGATGCCCATTCGGCCGGGAACCGACGTGGCGCTCATGCTTGGCTTGATCCACACCCTCGTCGTCGATGGTCTGGCTGACGAGGGCTTCCTCACGACCCACTGCGCGGGATGGGAGGTGCTGGCCGCCTATCTCGAGGGATCCGACGGGGTCGTGCGCTCAGCCGCGTGGGCGGCCGACATCTGTGGCATCGAGACCAGCGCTGTGATCGACCTGGCGCACGAACTCGCGTCCTGCAGAACCCTGCTGAACCTGTCGTTGTCCTTGCAGCGCGCCCACCACGGCGAGCAGAGCTACTGGGCGATCTTCGCTCTAGCTGCTGCGCTCGGCCAGATCGGTCTGCCGGGTGGCGGTGTCGCCTACCCGTTCGGGGCCCAGGGGAATGTGGGTTCCGGCCAGCGTCGAGCGCGGGTACCCGGCGTGCCGTTGCCGCGTCGACCTGACGACAGCTGTGTGATCTCGGTCTCCCGCATCACCGAACTTCTCGAGGGAGCCGGTCAGCGCTTCGACTTCGACGGCGCCGAGGGCACGTTCCCCGACATTCGGATGATCTATTGGGCCGGAGGCAACCCGTTCCATCACCACCAGGACCTCAATCGCCTGAGCCGGGCCTGGCAGGGGGTTGACACCGTCGTCGTGCATGAACCCTTCTGGACCCCGGTGGCCCGGCGGGCCGACATCGTGTTTCCCTCCACGACCCCGCTGGAGCGTGACGACCTCGCCGGTCAGGAGACCATGCTGGTGGCTGCGGTCCGAGCGGTCGACCCGCCACTGGGGGCCCGGGACGACTACTGGATCCTGGGCGAACTCGCCGGCCGGCTGGGGTTCGGTGACACATTCACCGAGGGACGCTCAGCCGATGAGTGGGTGGCCACCCTGTACGACATCTATCGGGCCGAGCACCCGAATGCTCCGACCTATGCCGCGGTCAGGGAGACGGGGTATCTCCTCCACGAGGGAATGGCTCCCATGGGGGCCAACCGTCAGGTTTTCCTCGAACAGTTCCGAGCTGACCCACAGGGCAGCCCGCTGCCGACCCCAAGCGGTCGCATCGAATTGTTCTCCGAGACGGTGGCCAACTACGGCTACGACGACTGTCCCGGGCACCCGGCGTGGATCGAGCCGTTCGAACGGCTCGGGGGCGCCAAGGCCGACCAGTTTCCGCTCCATCTCGTGTCCAACCAACCTGCGTCCCGCCTCCACAGCCAATACGACCACGGCCGGGTGAGCCGGGCTACCAAGGTGGCGGGCCGGGAGCCCGTTCGCATCCACCCCCGCGCCGCGGCCGAGCGGGGGATCGCAGACGGTGACGTCGTACGGCTGTTCAACGAGCGCGGCGCGTGTCTGGCGGGGGCGGTGATCGACGACGGACTGATGCCCGAGGTCGTGCAGCTCTCGACCGGAGCGTGGTACGACCCCGACGAGACGGGTATGTGTCGCGCCGGCAACCCCAACGTGCTCACCGCGGACGTCGGCACTTCGCGGCTGGCTCAGGGGCCCTCTGCGCACACCTGCCTCGTCGACGTGGAGCGCTTCGAGGGCGAGGCGCCCCGGGTCGAGGCGTACGACCCGCCGGAGGTGTTACCGCTGCTCAGCCGCGGGGGCTGACGGCGACGACGGGAGCGTCCGGCGGCGCGCCCCCGAGTGAACCCAGGAACGGGCGGTCGGAGAAGACGAACACCCCACCATCGGCGGCCAACTGAAGGTACCCATCGCCGTAGGGCACCATGCCGACGATCGGTTGGTTCGGCCAGACGCCGAGCCCTGGCAACGAACCCCGGTACGGGGCGCCGAAGGCGAAGGCACCTCCGTCGGCGGCCACGATCCAGTACCCGGTGCCGTCGGGGTCGGGTACCAAACCAACAGCAGGTTGGTTGAGGGCGACGCCCAGACCCGGGAGGCTGCCCTCGAAGGATGCATTGCCGAACACGAAGATGCCGCCGTCGCTGCCCAGCATGAGGTAGCCGCCACCATCAGGGGTGACCGCAGCATCGAGAACGGGTCCGGACAGTTGTAGCGACAGGAGGTCCTCCAGGCCTGAGCCCCGGTGACGGGTTGCGTCCCCGAGGGTCTCTACTCGCCCATGGGACGAGAATGCCCAGAGGCCACCCCCAGTGGGAGACGCCGCAATCGCGCTCCACACCTCATCGGGGCGCAGCTGGGTCGAGGTGAGCGTGCCAAGGGACGGGGCGCCGTGGTGGGCGAGCACTTCGCCATCTGCGTGGAGAGTCCAGAAGCCACAGCTGGTGGGGTCGGCCGCGAGATCGACAAGACCCGCAGCGGTTGGAGTGGTCGATATCGAGGTTGCGCCGAAATCCCAGACGTCACCGTCGCGCTCTCCCAACAGGTAGCCCCCCTCTTCACACGAGATGACGCTTCCACCAGGCGGGTCGGGTTCCACGATCGTGGTGGGTGGTGCGGTGGTGGTCGTAGTTGTTGTCGTAGTTGTCGTCGTTGTCGTCGTTGTCGTCGTTGTTGGCGGAGACAGTTGGGTTGCCAGGGCTGCTGCGAACTTGCTGGCAATGTGCTCCTGCCCGCTGGTGTTCGGGTGGACATTGTCGTAGTTCCAGCTCGACTGGTAGCCAGCGGCGACGTCGACCAACACGATCGGGCTCTGGGCCGTGTCGCGCGCTGCGACGATCGACGGCAACTCAGCATTGAACGAGTCGATCTCGGCCTGCTGATCGGGTTCGACGGTCAGGTCGATGAGCGTTGCCAGATAGATGGTGATCGCAGGGTTCTGCGCTCGGGCAATGGTGATGATCTCGTTGATCTCGGCGAGCGTCGATGCCTGTGACTGGTCCTGGTAGATGTCGTTGGTGCCGAGGTGGACCAAGAGAACGTCTGGTTGCTGAGCGGTCAACCACTCCGAGAGCTTGCCGTGTCCGGCATGGTTCCCATTGATGATCTGGTCGGCCCGCCAACCCCAGTGCCCCTCGTGGTCTTTGTCCCAGGACCCACCGGGGTCAGTCTGGTACAGCGCGTTGAGCGCTGCGACGCCGTTGCGGGATCCGACGAAGTCCACCTCGAACCCGCTGGAGGTGAGACTGTCCCAGAGATACTTGCGGTAGCTGGGTACACCAGGTGAGCCGATTTTTGCTTCGGTGATGGAATCACCGATCGGCATGATCCTTACCGGACTTCCCGCTGCGCTGCCCGGCCCGGCGCCCACGATGCTGACGCCGGCGACCAGCGTCATGGCGGCGAAGACCCGAAGTAGGCGGGTTCGGACCCGTGGGAGCATGGGTGCGACCCTAAGCGGTCGGTTCGACGGGCCGCACACCTGTTGCAAGTCGGGGGCGAAACGCGCAGGTGCGCCTGCTGCCAGTCGACCAACCCACCATGGTCACCCGCAGTCTTGCTCCCGCAGCACGAGGGGCGGAGCAATTCAGGCTCCCCGCCGCAGCGCCTGCCCCAGTGCTCGAGCCAGAGCCACCGGGACTCATTGCCCGGGCGTGTGTGGGGTGCGAAGTCACCTGGTACGGCAGCGAGGGCGACGAATGCTGGTGCTGCGGCAGCGCAGGGCTGGACGGACCCCTCCGGGTGCTCGTAGCCCTCTGACTCGGGTTGGGTGCCCTGGCCCCCGGGGTTGCTCCTACACTCGACCTCGTGACAGACCGAGACTGGGGCTTTCGGACACGAGCCCTCCACGCGGGCGGACGGCCTGATCCCACGACCGGTTCGAGGGCCGTGCCCATCTACCAGTCGACGAGCTTCGTCTTCGAGGACACCGCCGACGCCGCCGACCAGTTCGCCCTGCAGAAGTACGGCACCATCTACACCCGCATCTCGAACCCGACGGTCAATGCATTCGAGGAGCGAGTGGCCAGCCTCGAAGGGGCGATCGGTTCGGTAGCGACCGCCTCTGGGATGTCGGCTGAATTTCTCACGGCAGCCGCCCTCACCGAGTCAGGCGACAACCTGGTCACCTCGTCCGCCCTGTACGGCGGTACCCACACCCTGTTCGACGTGACCATGGGACGGTTCGGTGTGAAGGCCCGCTTCGTGGATGGTGACGACCTCGATGCGGTGGCTGCCGCAATCGACGACCGTACCCGCTTCGTCTACACGGAGATCGTGGGGAATCCGAGCGGGTCCGTGCCCGACCTAACCGGCCTGGCAGGGGTAGCTCACTCCCGCGATCTCCCCCTCGTCGTGGATGCAACGTTCGCGACCCCCTACCTGTGTCGGCCGATGGACCATGGCGCCGACATCGTGGTGCATTCGGCGACGAAGTTCATGGGTGGGCACGGCAATTCCATCGGCGGTGTCGTCTCTGAGTCAGGTCGATTCGACTGGGGGAGTGGCCGCTTCCCTCACATGACGGAGCCGGTTGCGAGCTACAACGGGTTGCGGTTCTGGGAGAACTTCGGAGAGTACGCGTTCTGTACCAAGTTGCGGGTGGAGCAGTTACGGGACATCGGCGCTGCCATGTCGCCGATGAACGCTTTTCTGTTGTTGCAGGGTCTCGAGACCTTGCCGCTGCGGATGGACGCCCACGTGGCAAACGCCCAGGCCGTGGCCAGCCACCTCGAAGCCCACCCGGCGGTCAGCTGGGTGAGATACGCGGGTCTCCCCTCATCGCCCTACCACGCCCTCGCCGAGCGGTACATGCCGAAGGGGCCGGGAGCCATCTTCACCTTCGGGGTCCGGGGAGGGCGACAGGCCGGTGCGCGATTCATCGAGTCGCTGCAGATGGTGTCCCATCTTGCAAACGTGGGAGATGCCCGAACCCTGGTCATCCATCCGGCATCCACCACCCATCAGCAACTCTCCGACGAGGCGCTCCAGGCTGGTGGGGTGACCCCCGACATGATCCGACTCTCGGTCGGCCTCGAGGATCTCGACGACATCGTGTGGGACCTCGACCAGGCACTCGACAAGGCGGTACAGCTGTGACCATGACCCACGATCCGGTACCGGGGTGGTCCGAGCCCTCGGCCGGGGACCGCCTGGCCATACTGGAACGAACCCGCTCGGTGGCCATGGTGGGGGTGTCTGCCAACCCGGCCCGACCGAGCAATTTCGTGGCGACCTACCTCCTGAGTTCGAGCGCTTCGTTCGACGTGTATTTCGTGAATCCGACGGTCGACGAGATCCTGGGCGAGCCGTGTTACCCCACGCTTGCCGATCTGCCGGTCGTACCCGATCTCGTCGACGTGTTCCGGCGATCAGAGGACCTGCCCGAGGTGGCGGCCGAGGTGATCGAGTTGGGGGCTTCCGTCTTCTGGGCCCAGCTGGGTCTCTGGAGTGTTGACGCCGCCCGGATGGCAAACGACGCGGGGCTCGACGTGGTGATGGACCGGTGCCTCAAGATCGAACACGCCCGGTTCCACGGTGGGCTCCACCGGGCCGGGTTCGATACTGGCGTCATCGACAGCCGTCGATGGCGTCCCTGAAGGACTTCTTCGAGGGCTGATTCCTGCGGGGTCCTCCAGTGGTCCAGACTGGTCCCATGCGTTGGCGACGGGCCTTGTGTGCCGCCCTGGTGCTGTTGGTCGGCTGTGCGAGCGGATCGGCTGTCGACTCTGAGGGGCCGGCGGCGACCGATCCGCAGTCCGTCTCCGACGAGGTCGAGGTTGCTGCGCAGTCCCTGACCCACCGTGGCGAGACACCGGCCCCGGATTTTCCGCCCGGCCTCGGGTGGTTCAACGTCGATCGTGAGCTGTCGATCGCTCAGGATCTGCGTGGCAAGATCGTCGTTCTCGACTTCTGGACCCAGGGCTGTATCAACTGCATCCACGTGATTCCCGATCTCCAGCGCCTCCAGACCGAGTACCCCGACTCCGTCGTCGTCATCGGGGTCCACTGGGCGAAGTTCGATCGGGAGCGGGAGGCTGATGCAATCCGACAGGCCGTGCTGCGCTACGGCATCGAACACCCAGTGGTCAACGACGAGTTCGAACTGATCCGCAACAGTTACGGGGTGCGGGCGTGGCCGACCCAGGTGCTGATCGATCCCCTCGGCAACGGGGTGGCCGCCCACGCTGGCGAGGGCACCTACGCGGTGCTCAAACCCGTGGTCGACACCATGGCGCGTGAGTTCGGTGCTGCGGGCCTGATCGACGCCACGCCGCTCGATGCCCTCGTGGCATCG
>JAYPWI010000005.1:0-78450 GCA_038135065.1 Acidimicrobiales bacterium | reverse complement strand
CCCACAGTGTTGAGCTTTCCCGGGAAAGTGCTGGCAGACGAAGCTGGCGGTCGCTTGTTCATCGCCGACTCGGGTCATCATCGCATCCTCGTCGCCGATCTCGACGGTCGTCTGACGGACGTCATCGGCCGTGGTGCGCCGGGCCGTGACGACGGGACCTTCGAGGAGGCCCGGTTCTCCCGTCCCCAGGGCATGGCCCTCTCGGCCGATGGCACGACCCTGTACGTGGCCGACCGGGAGAATCATCTCGTGCGGTCAGTCGACCTGTCGTTGCGTCGGGTCGGCACCATTGCGGGTACGGGTGACATCGCCATGCGATTCGTAGCGGGGGGCGCCATCGACGTTCCGCTTGCGTCACCTTGGGATCTCCATCTCGACGGAGACCAGCTCTTCGTCGCGGGCGCCGGCCGTCACCAGCTGTGGGTGCTCGACCTGGGGTCGGGCTACATCGACGTCTTCGCAGGGACGGGGGCTGAGGGCCTCGACGACGGCCCCCGACTGCAAACGACCATGTCGCAACCATCGGGCCTGGCCGGTGATGCGAGGCGGCTGTACGTGACCGACCCCGAGGCGAGCGCCATCCGGCAGGTCACCTTCGTCGACGGGGAGATGACCACTCTGATCGGCGACGGCCTCTTCTCGTGGGGCGACTCCGTGGGGCCCGCTTCCTCAGCCCAGGTGCAACACCCTGTCGGATTGGAGTTGGTCGGCGATTCTCTGTACATCGCCGATACCTACAATCACCGCATCAAGGTCCTCCACTTGGCCACCGCAACCCTCCGCCCGGTGGCTGGTGACGGGCTACCGGGACTGCAAGACGGAACGGGCACCGACGCTCGTCTCGCCGAACCCAGTGGCCTCAGCGTGGCCGGTCGGCGTCTGTACATTGCCGACACCAACAACCACCAGATCCGGGTGCTCGACCTCGACACGGGCGCGTTGAGCACCCTCGCTCTGTCCAATCTCGACCTGGCCACCGTCACCGAGGCATTCCGCACGGCAGACGAGGTGCGTGGGGCGCCCGTGTCGATCGCCCCTGGTCGACTTCGACTGACCGTCGATTTCGACCTGCCCGAGGGCTATAAGTTCAACGACCTGGGAACCTTCAGGTTCGTCTGGTCCTTCGACGACCCCCTGATCGCCAGGCGGGTTGGGTCCGACACCTACGAGGCCATGGGTCCTGACCTTCCCCTCCGTTTCGACATCGACATCGAGGCCGAGGCCGAGCAGCCGCCACGGCGCAACATGCTCCGTGGTGAGGCCACCGTCTTCTACTGCCTGGAGGGCAACGAGGGGTTCTGCCTCGTCCGGGACGTCCTGTTCGAGGTTCCGGTCGAGATCACGTCTGGTGGCGAGTCGACCGTCGACCTCCGTCACACCCTCCCCTCTGCCGAGGAACTCGAGGCTCAGCTTTCCGGTGGCTGATCGTCGTCGAGTCCACCGTGGCCCGGGTCGACCCAACTCCGCAGGTCGCCCCGCTCTGCCCGAGCCACTGCGCGTCCGGCAGTCGAGAAGTACCACAGCGCAACGAACATGCCGCCGAGCCAGGTCAGAGCTGCGCCGCCGAGAACGGCCATCCACGTCGTCTGGCTGCGTCCAGCCATGGCCCAGGCCCAGCGGGGACGGCGCACGACATCGAGAAACGCAGTCATCGTGACCAGCAAGGGAAAGCCGATCACGAACCAGAATCCGATCGCCTCGACAACCGACGTCATGCCGCTACCGCGGTGGTGGAGGCTTCGGTGACTACGGTGCACGGGGTGCGGCGGCTCCTTCGATCAGTGATGACGGCCGCCGTCGTAGCCCTCGTGGCGTTGGCGATGCTCACCCCGGGCACGGTATCGGCCCAGAGCTCGGGCACTACCTCACCGGTGGTTGCCGTGCTCGACGGTCCAGGTGGCATCGGCTACTGGCTGGTCAGCGAGGACGGGACCGTCGAGGTTGTCGGGTCATCGATCCTGCCCTTGCTAGGAGAGCCTCCCGCCCTGTCCGTGCGGGTGGAAACGGCCAGGTCGGGAGCGCCAGGAGCGATGGGACTGTGGTTGATCCTGGCAGATGGGTCCGAAGTGGCTATCGGGGATCCAGGCCCCGAGCTGGACTTGCGTCGCTTCCGCGAGCTGGGGTGGCTGGCGGGCACCGCAGTGCGGCAGCTGTTGCGGGGAGCGTGGTGGCCCGACATCGATCTGTCCTGCACGACTGAGCTACCTCGGGCTGTGCGTATCGGACAGACGCTGTTGGTGTCGCTGACCGAGCGGGAGTTCGGCCTTGCTGTAGAAGAGGCGCGTGACCACCAGATCGGAGGCATCATGCTCCTGGGTGGGGCGACTCCCTTCATCGATCGTCGTATCGAAGAGGTACAGGACTTCGCCGGTCTCATCCCGATGCTCATGGCCGTCGACGAGGAGGGAGGTCGGGTGCAGCGGTTGCGTGGCGTCGTACCAAGGCTTCCGGCTGCTGCGGACCAGGCCGGCGACCGGGTCGACGTCGTCGAGGGTCGAGCACTGCGGCATGGCATCGCCATGGAGGAGTTGGGGTTCAACGTCAACCTCGCCCCCGTCGTGGACGTGGGCGCGGGTCCGGGGATCGGCGATCGAGCATTCTCCGATGAGGCCGATGTCGTCACCGAGCTCGGCTTGGCCTGGGTGCGTGGCCTTTCCCGAGCCGATGTCCTGCCGGTCGTGAAGCATTTCCCGGGACATGGTGCGGCCAGTGGCGACAGTCACGTGGTCTTGCCCAGCACCCCGTCGCTCGAGGAGTTGCGGGAGCGGGACTTGTTGCCCTTCCAGGCGGCGATCGACAGCGGGCTCGCAGCGGTGATGGTCGGCCATCTCCGGGTTCCGGGACTGACCGGTGAGATGCCAGCGTCCCTGTCACCACAGGCCGTGGAAGGCCTGCTGCGTGGCGAGTTGGGTCACGGCGGACTGGTGGTCTCCGATTCGCTGACCATGACGGCGATCAGTGATCGGTGGTCGATTGACGAGGCGGTGGTCCTCGCACTGGCCGCCGGTGTGGATCTGGCCATCATCGGCAACCTGGACACCGTGCCCGCCACATTCGACGCAGTGGACCGCGCCGTGCTCGAGGGCCGATTGTCGGTCGAGCGCCTCGACCGGGCGGCCACCAACGTGCTGCGGGCCAAGGGTGTCAATGCGTGCAGCTTGGTTGGCCGGGTGCGAGGCACCCTCAATACGGTGCGAGACCGGACCTGACGGGCCCGCTCAGAACTCGATGACGCTTCGGGCCACAGAGCCCGACTTCATGGCTTCGAATCCCTCGTTGATGTCGTCGAGGCTGATCCGCGCAGACACCATCTCGTCGAGCATCAAGCGCCCATCGAGATACATGTCGACCAGGCGTGGCATGTCGGTGCGGAACTGGTTCGACCCCATGTTGGAACCCTGGAGTTTCTTCTCGAAGAGGAAATCGACACCGTGCACCTCGACCATGGTTCCAACGGGGATCATGCCGATGACGGTCGCTGTCCCACCGTTGCGAAGCATCCCGAAGCATTGCTCCGCCGTCTGCTTGAGGCCGACCGCCTCGAACGACTTGTGCACCCCACCGCCCGTCAATTCGTGCACCGCGAGCACCGCGTCGACGTCCGCAGCATTGACGGTGTCAGTGGCTCCCATCTGCCGGGCGATCTCGAGCTTGGACTCGACCATGTCGACTGCGATGATGCGGCCGGCGCCAGCGATCCGAGCGCCCTGGACCGCAGCCAGACCGATACCACCACAGCCCACGACGGCGACCGTCTCGCCTGCTTGGACACTCGCAGTGCGGAACACCGCCCCGACCCCGGTCATGACCCCACAGCCGATCAGGGCTGCACGATCGAGTGGCATGTCCTCCCTGATCTTCACGATGGCGTGCTCGTGTACGAGCATCTGCTCGGCGAACGATGAAAGGTTCAGGAACTGGAACGCTGGTGCCCCGTCGATGGAGAGGCGAGGTGCCTCGCCGGGCCCGCGATTGCACTCGACTTCCTTGTTGGAACACAGCGACGGTCGGCCTTCGATGCAGTACGAACAGTGTCCGCAGAAGACGGAGAGGCAGGTGATGACATGGTCGCCCGGCTTCACGTAGCTGACATCCCGACCGACGGCTTCGACGATCCCGGCCGACTCGTGGCCCAGCACGGCCGGTGTCATGTACGGGTATTTGCCTTCCATGAAGTGGAGGTCCGAGTGGCACAGCCCGGCGGCCGCAGTGCGGATCAGCACCTCACGTGGCCCTGGGGTGTCGATCGACACCTCGGAGATCTCGAGGTTGCCAGGAATTTCCTTGAGGACTGCCGCCTTCATGTGGCCTCCATGGTTCGGTTCGGACGAAGGTCAAGCGTAGGCGACGCCCCGCAGTCTGCGGAACAGACGGCGGTCGACCGTCACGAGGGCAGGGTGACCTCTACCTCGGGTGGGACCGGCTCGGGTCCGTCCTCCACGGCCCTGACAACCTGGTTCCAGGTGAGCAGCCATCCTGGCCACGCGCGCCCCACGGTGAGGGGGTCGAGAACCTCACCTTCGAGCTCCACGCCAAAGGCCCGCCAGGCATCGGTGCGAAGGATGTCGCCCCGGGCCGGCCGACTCCCGAAGCGGTCGGGTATGCCGTACTGGAACAGCGGCTCGACCATCATGTCGAGGAGTCGGCCTGCTTCGAGGCGGTTGGGAGTGCCGGCCACCATGCCGGCGTAGTTGACGATCTGGATGCAGCCGGAATTGACGACCGCGATGTCGACCGTCTCGGGAAGGTCGGGTTGGAAGCGAACGGTGACGGCTGGCATCCCCGTACTACCCCAGGTGACGGGGCGGTCGGTGCTGTGAGCCGCAGGGTCTGCCGTTGTGTCGGTCCCCGGAAGAAAGTGCGAGAAGTAGGCGGCTTCGAAACTCGGTGCAACCAACACTCCCCCCCGCAGCATGAGGTCGAGGAACTGCGGCCACGCCACTGCGTCGTCCCGCTGGTTTCCTTCGGGGTACATCTGAGCCAATGACACCAGGAAGTACAGGCCCATTCTGCTGGTGCGGGCATCGGGGATCACGACGGTGGGCGCCACCTCGGGATCGGTGAACTGGTTGATGCCGGTCGGGGGGGCAACGGGGACCGCGTCTGGGTCCGGGAACTCGTCTGCTCGACGCTCGGGTGGGGTGTAGTACGAGATCGACCGGTTCATGCACGCCGTGAGTTCGCTCACTGGCGTCATCCAGTCGTCCTCGATCAGCAGGCTCGGGTCCAGGAGGTCCCGGTCGATCGGGCGGTAGGGCTCGACCAGACGCTCTTCGACGATCCGGCTCAGCTCCAGGGTGTCGATCCCGACGACGACATCGGCGACGGGTGTCGCTCGACTTCGTGCCAACAGGTCGACGACCTTGGTCGGGTCGTCCTCCCGATAGACGATGACATCGACGCCAGTTCGAGCCGTGTAGTCGGCGAGGGCCGCTTCGGGAAGGTCGAACTCCGCGTGGGTGAGGAGGCGGATGGAGCGTGGTCCTGCATCGGAGTTCGAGCAGGCTGCGCCGACGGCGGCCAGGGCGAGGAGAACCGCCCCGAAGAACCCGGGCCGTGACCTCATGAACCAGCGTCCTCGGCTGGAGCAATGATGGCGACCAGGCAGCCTTGGGAATCAGGGTGCACATCGAACACCAAGGCTTCGGCCACGGCGACGTTGGACAGGCCCCTGGAGGTCCCCGGCTCGAGGGGCTTGTCGGGACGAAGGTTCCATCGGAGGCCGGTGGTGGTGCTGTGCGCGGGTCCACCGACCGCGAGCAGGGTGACATCGGCCCCTGTCGGTGTCACGACACGGCTCGTGGAACCCGGTCCGAAGCCGCGGATGACGGCGTCTGCGATGTGTATGGCGAGGGGAAGCGCAGCGCGGCGCGGATGGCCGACCAACAGGGCGCCGGTCAGGAGGTGGCCCAGGCGTCCGCCCCCGCCGCTCAACACGTCGATACGACTCGCTCCGAGGCCTGCTGCTACCTCGATGGCGAGCTCGAGATCGGAGGCGTCCTTGTCGGACGGGTGTTCGACGACGGTTGCCCCTGATCGCTCGATGGTCGATCGTGTGTCACAGTCGATCGAGTCGAGATCACCGATGAGTACGTCGACGGTGAGTCCTAGCTCGATGGCGTGGCGGCCTCCCCGATCCACCCCGATGACCCGATCGGGCGGGGGCACCGAGGGCAGCGCAGGTCGTTCGGGTCCACCGTCGATGATCCAGATCCCGAGACCGTCCTGCGGTCGAGGCCGTTGGTGGCTGCTCATCGTTCCCCATGGTGGCCCAGGCGACGCCCATTGTGGCAATAGGACCAGTACCGTTTCTCGCGGTGCGGGCTCTTCGGCGTCTGTTTCGTCTCCCGGTGCTGTTGGCGGTCGTCATCGCCTGTTCGCTCCTGTTTGCAGGGGCGGCCATGGCCGTCGCGCCCCATGGAAAGCGAGCCCTGACCGCATTCGAACGCGAGCGCCTCGAGGTCGAGTTCGATCTCCGGCCGGGGGCCCAGCGAACCGAGGTCTACGACAGCTACGGCAATCAGATCGGCATTCTCCGGTATGACATCGATCGCGAGCTCATCTCCCTCGAACAGATCCCGGTGGATGTGGTGCAGACCATCGTCGCCGTGGAGGACAGCAACTTCTGGGAGCACGACGGGTTCGATCTGCGAGCGATGACGCGGGCCCTCGTCTCGAACGTTTCAGCGGGTTCGATCAACCAGGGCGGGTCGACGATTACCCAGCAGATCGTCAAACTCCGCGTGGTTGGTAACGAGCGGAGCCTCACCCGCAAGTTGCGGGAGGCCGTTCTGGCCGCCCGCCTCGAGGAGGAATACAGCAAGGAGCAGATCCTCGAGTTCTATCTGAACGAGATCTATCTGGGGAACGGGGCGTACGGCCTGCAGGCGGCTGCTGAGACCTACTTCGGCAAAGACGTATCGGACCTCGATGTGGGTGACGCTGCGTTCCTTTCCGGATTGATTAGGAGTCCCTCCATCTTCGACGGGTTCGATCAGAATCTCGACGTCATCGAACGGCGCCGCAATCAGGCGCTGCGTCGGGCGGAGGAGGAAGGGATCATCTCGCCGCGGATCCGAGCGGCCTACGAACAGCGTGTCCTGCCCGATCGGAACCGAAGTCCGCAGCGCACGAGCGAAAATCTCCGACGCGACTACTTCCTCGACGAGGTCACCGAGGCCCTGCTCGCTCACCCGGCCCTCGGCGAGGACTACGCCACCCGCTTCTCGCAGGTCTACAACGGTGGGCTGAGGGTGTGGACGACCTTCGACCCGGCGCTTCAGGCCGACATGGAGGCGGCGCGTCGGGAGGTCTTCCCGGACGGCACCGGGGATTTCGAGATATCGATCGCCACCATCGACCCCAGCACAGGGGCGATCAAAGCGTTCATCGGGGGTCCAGAGTTCGCCGACTTCCAGTTCAACCTGGCGACACAGGGTCAACGACAGCCTGGATCGTCGTTCAAGACCTACGTGCTGGCCACTGCCATCGAGCGGGCGGGCTTTCTTCCCTACGACACGATCTCGGGTGAAGGACCCTGCGAGTTCCCCAACCCTCCGGCACCGGACTACGAAGTCAACAACTTCGGCGGGGGAAAGGGGTCGATCGGAACCGTGATCCAGATGACCCTTGCCAGTTCGAACTGTGCATTTGTTCGCCTGGGAATCCGCTCGGGGCTCGGCGAGGTCGTGGAGGTCGCCAATCGGATGATCGGGCGCGATGCCAAACCGTTCCAAGAGTTCCCGTCCATCTCGCTCGGGGCCCAGGAAGTGACCCCGCTGGAACAGGCCATCGGGTACGGCGTGATCGCCAATCGCGGTGTTCGGATGGAGCCGTACTACATCTCACGGATCGAGGACCGGGAGGGGAACCTGATCTACGAGCATGTTCCCCGCGGTCGTAGGGTGCTGGCGACGGAAACTACCGACTGGGTGACCTCGGTCCTCGAGGCCAACGTCCGCAGCGGTACCGGTGGGAGAGCAGCTCTGCCGTCGGGCCAACCGGCCGCCGGCAAGACGGGAACCGCCCAGGACTTCAGCGACGCATGGTTTGTGGGGTTCACCCCGCAGCTCTCGACGGCGGTCTGGATGGGCCATCCGGAGGAGAAGGTCCCCATGACCGATGTGCAGGGTCGGAGAGGCACTGGTGGGTGGTTGCCGGCCCGCTTGTGGGGGGCGTTCATGAGCAGGGCCCTCGACGGCACGGAGATCGTTCCCTTCCCTGAACAACCCCCTTGGTCTCGTCAGGCCCAGTTCATCTTCCTGGATTCTGACGAGTGCACCATCGAGGTGGAGTTGTACCCAGACCAACCGCCGCTCGAGTTCGAACTGAGCTGCAATCTCGTCGACGTCGATTCCAGGGAGGAGAAGTTCGTACCGCGCGACGACGCAGTGTGCGAGATCGAGGTGACTGGGGAGGACGGGGTCACCCGAAACCAACGCGTCAGGTGCAGCGAAGTTCGGGAATTGTTGACGACCACGACGACCACGACGACCACGACCACGACGGCGCCGCCGACGGTGCCGACCGAGGACGATGGAGATGGGGCCACGACGACTACGGGTGGGCCTACCACGACGAGCGGTTGAACTGGTAGAAGTCAGGTAGTCCCGGGTCGGCTCGTCAGGCCGTCGGGGGCAGGAGGCGGGTCTGTGAGCGATCTCGAAGCGCTGATCGAGTTGCAAGCCATCGATGTGCGGCTGACCCAGTTGGGGCACCGACTGGCCAACCTGCCTGAACTGGAGGAACAGGCCACCTTGGTAGGGAGCCTCGCCGACCTCGACACGAGGTCCGATTCGGTCGAGACCGAGGCGGGGGTTCTGCGGCGCGAACAGCGACGCAACGAAGACGAGGTGAGCAACCTCGAGGCCAAGATCGCAAACTCCGAGCGCCACCTCTACGACGGCGGCGTCACGTCGCCGAAGGAGGCACAAGCCCTGCAGGACGAGATCGCCGGCCTGCGCCGTCGGAAGGACGAGGCGGAGGATCGTGTCCTGGAGCTGATGGAGCAACTGGAGCCCCTGGACGCCGAGTTGAGCGAGTTGAGCGAGCGGCGGACGGCCTTGGAGGACCAGGCGGATCGGGTTGGGACCCGCATCGCCGAGTTGTCGGCAGAGATCGAAGTGCTGACCACCGAGGAGGAGACGGCCCGCCGTTCGCTCGTCGAGGGCCTTCCGGCTGATCTGGTCCAGGTCTACGAGCAGCGCCGACGGGCCATGCGCGGCGGCGTCGCCATCTCGCGCCTGCAAGGTTCCTCGTGCGGCTCGTGTCACTTGGAGATCTCGGCGGTCGAACTCGAAGCGATTCGTGCGTTGCCGGCGAACGAACTGGGTGAGTGCCCCGAATGCGGAGCCCTGGTCCTTCCCTAGGAGGACGTGTCCACCCATGCTGCTGTGGTTCATCGGGACGTCACTGGTCGCAATGTGGATGACCTTTCGCGACCCGGCCATCGACCATCGTCTGGTGGTCCTCGGGGCGCTTGTACCGCTTGCGTTCGACGGGGTGGTCGGAAGGGTCTGGTTCTTTCACACCCTGCTGTTTCCCATCGTCAGCCTCGGTGTGGTCATGGCGACGACGGTGGGCAGGCGCAACGCCCGCCGCAGGTTGTTGGCGCTCCCCATCGGGGTCTTCTGGCACCTCGTTTTCGACGGTGTGTGGGCCGAGCGTTCGGTCTTCTGGTGGCCCCTCGACGGTCGGGCCTTCGCTCGACAATCGGTCCCCGTCGTCGAGCGAGGGTTGTGGACGGGGTTGCTGCTCGAAGCAGTAGGCCTGGCCCTGTTGGTCTGGGCGGTCAACAGGTTCGGGCTCGATGATCGAGAACGTCGCCGACAGTTCCTGCGGTACGGTCGGATCGATCGGGGGATCATCGATCCGGGCCAGGGACGCGCATCATGCTGATCATCGTTCGTCATGGGCGCACCGCGGCGAATGCTGCCGGGCTCCTGCAGGGCAGGATCGACAATCCCCTCGACGAACTCGGCCGGCGTCAGGCCGAGGAGATCGCGACAGCCGTTGGCCGGGCCGACGTGGTCGTTTCCTCGCCCCTGGTCCGAGCGATGGAGACAGCGGGACCCCTGGCTGCCCGGAGTGGGATCGAGGTCGATGTCGACGACCGCTGGATCGAGCTCGATTACGGCGCATGGGAGGCCCGCCCGGTTGCCGACGTGCCGCCCGAGACCTGGGAAGCATGGCGTTCGGATCCTCACTTCCGCCCGCCCGACGGGGAGTCGCTCCACCAACTGAATGACCGAGTCGCACGGGCCTGTGACGCCGTACTCGAGGTGGCGCGTCACGCCACGGTTGCCGTGTTCACCCACGTATCGCCCATCAAGGCTGCGATTGCATGGGCGCTGGGTGTGAGCGACGAGATCTCCTGGCGCATGAGGGTCGATCAGGCACAGATAAGCCGGGTAGTGATCCGGGGCGACCGGCCCTCGCTCGTCTCGTTCAATGACGTCGCCCATCTGGGGTCATGACCATCCAGGCGTGGGCCTTCGCGTCAGTCGCCGCCCTCGGGATATTGCTCGGCTGGTTGGCATCGTGGCGACGGTGGCGCATGGTCGTGGTCGTCACCCGGCCGGCGGCCATGGCAAGTCTCGGCGGGGCGGTGTTGTGGCTTCCCGGTCTCGATCGAGGTGTGGTGGCCGCCGTGGCGCTCGGGCTGGGGTGCAATGCCGTAGGTGATGCGCTCCTGGCCATGCCGAGCCACCGGTTCGCCGCAGGATCCACGGCGTTCCTGGCTGCCCGGTGCTCGTACTCGGCCGCCTTCGTGCTCATGGGTATCGATGCGGGTCGTGCCCTGTTGGTGCTCATCGTGTCGGGCTTCGCGCTCATGACCCTGGGGCGGGTCCTGCTGGGCCAGGTCCGCCGTTTGCGGCCCCGGTTGGCAGTCGGGGCGATGACGTTCATGGCGGTGTCGGCCTGCTCGATTGCGCTGGGGGTCGGCACAGGTCGGCCGCTGATCGGACTGGCCGTGGTGACCCTTTCCTTGGCCGATCTTTTCTTGGGATGGAACCGCTTCGTGCGAGCCCTGTCAGGGGGACACGGCACCATCCACGTGGTGGCTCACGGGGCACAGGTGATGCTGGCGGCGGCCCTCGTCAGTTGGTGAGGTGGCCTCACGTAGCGAGGTACCGACCATCTCCTAGGTCGGTCACCCTGCCGTCGGCCACCATCCGGTCGAGGTGGCGGGATGCGCAGCGACGCTCGACGTAGTCGACGAAGAGGACTTCGACGCCGGGTCGGTACACGAAGCGATGGTCGGCACAGTCCTCGATCGTCCGCGGCTCGGCGAGGAACTCGAGCATTCGTTCCTCGCGTCGGTCGATGACGGCCTGGAAGGCGTCGAGCATCGGCAGCACTGCGTCTTTGGGGCTGATGACCCATTTGTGGTGGAAGGTGACGAAGTGGTCGGCATCGAGGTTTCGGCACCGTTCGATAGAGGCTTCGAAGTCCGCCAGGTTCGACCATGCATCCCCGTAATACGGGCCGAAGCCTGTGAGTTCGATATCGCCCAGATAGGCGACACGGGCCTCGGGAACGAGCAGGACGCAGTGGCCTCGGGTGTGGCCAGGGGTGTGCACGACCTCGATGGTGGTGCCGCCGAGATCGAACCGCGCGCCGTCGAGGAACGTCCGGACGTCGTCCCGCGGTGCGTAGTGAAACTCGTCGATGACCTCTTGGCGGAATTGTGTGTCCAGATCGGGTGGCATCCCGTACATCTCCATCAGGCCGTCGAGTGACGTAAGCCCGATGGCGTCCTCGGCGTGACAGTGGACGGGGACGTCCGGGAGACGGGCCAGCCCTGGTACGTGGTCCTCGTGGACATGGGATAGCACCACGTGGTCGATGTCGACGGGCGCGCCTCGCTCTGCGACCAGTAGCGAAGGGTCGATGAGCACTGTGTCGCGGGTCCCTTGGACCAGAACGCTGTTGCCCTGGGGGTACTTGCCACGTTCGTTGCCGCTGAGGACGGTGACGGGGCCCAGGTCCAGCGCGTCGGGCCAGTCGATGTCTGCCATGCCTGGCGACAATAGCCACCGAGCATCTCCCAGACCGTTATGAGATGTCGAGGGCCCAGGTAGCGTGCTGAAAGACTCCGGGCGAGCCGGCCGGTGGCTCCCACAGGGAGACGTCGCCCCCTGGTGCGCCTGAGGTGAAGAGCCCCGGTTGCCTGCTCAGGGCGGGGCATGCCCCTCCGGACACAGCGATCACGGCTACCCCGTCGGGCCGCCATTGCACCGACGAGGTTGCACCGCCCCATGGTTCGCGACGGGTGGCGCCGAGCCAGCGCAGAGATGTCGTTTCCAGATCGAGGATGGCGGCTCCGGCGGTTCGGCAGGATCCGGTCCAGGAGACGAGTACCTGAGACCCGTCAGGGGAGATGGAGGGTCGCGCCCAGCCAGCGGCGGAGGGGAGCGAACCGATGGGCGGCCGTTCGAGCCATGCATCGGGCAACCCCGGTGACGCTGCCACCGGCTGCCATGGCCCGCGATCGTTCCGGTATTCGATGCTCACTTCGTCGAGTCCGGCCCGGCAGGTTCTGACCTCGGCGTCCCCCCGTTGGGTGGGTGTCGAGCAACCGATCGGGGGTTCGCTGGCGGCTTCAGCAGTCCCGGCGCGCGTGTCGATCTCGGTTGTGGCCAGGTCGGGTCGAACCTGCTCGAAGGACAGGTGCGCGGGGAGGTCGCCTCGGGGTACCAACGTCGAGGCGATGACCGTTCCCTCCCACGTCAGCAGGACGAGTCGCTGTCCTTCCGCGACGGCGATGCCCGACCGTCCGTGTACGAAGGGCCGGATGGCTGCTGTGACGCGTGAGTCCACGTCGAGGGGGAGGGCGCTGCGGTGTATCCGCTGCCCCACCCCAAGGTTCACCGAGGCGACGCCGGGATGATCGGTGAGTTCTGCGGCCACCTGTTCGCTCAGGCCGCTGTCGGACGGCCACCGGTGGGCGAGCAGGAGGAGAGGTCGTCCGCGTGCTGATGTCAGCGCCTCCGTCAGCGCAGGGTCGTCGTCGTACAGCAGTCGGGCGGCCCGGACGACCTCGTCGCCGGACAGTTCGGCAGGCAGAGCTCCAAGCTCCTCGTACGTCTCGAGGACGGAGCGGAGACCCTCGAGGTCACGAAGGTTGGTGTTCGGTTCGAGATGGATCTCGAGGTGAACCAAGGGGGGTGCACCAGGGTCGCTGCCGTCCGATTCGGCTCGGGCGTCGTCGCCCGGGTCGAGGTCGTAGACGAGCCAGTGGTCGACGACCTTCATGGTGGGCGCCGTCAGGCGACCGCGAAGGGCGACCGGAGCCACGGTCGGCTCGGCGGCACCAGTGTCCAGTTCGTTGCCCGGAACCTGGGTGTCGAAGACCTCCCTGATCTCGTCGATGGGTCCGCACCCTGCGATTGCGGATAACAGCATCACGGCCGATCGGACCCGACGGCTGGTTCGAGGGGGGGTGCCCGAGGGCCGCCGCGGCATCGTCAGCCGATCACCGCCGCTGCGAACCAGTCGTAGGTGTCGCGTCGCGATTGCCGAGTGGCGCCAAAGCTCATACCGAAGACGACGAATTCGTCGAACCCGGCGTCTTCGTAGCGGGCGATGTCGGCACCGATCTCCGCAGGGGTGCCCACGATCGAGCGTTGGAGGTCGACCGACTCGCGCCACTTGGCGAGCTGTTCTTCGTCCTCGGACATGTAGACCAAGGCCTGGACCGAACAGCGAATACTCGATCGGTCGGTGCCCACCGCGTCGCATGCACGAGAAAATGCCTCGAGATTGGCCAGCGCTTGGGACGGAGAGCCCCAGGTATTCCACTCCTGGGCCCATCGCGCGGTGGCTCTGAGCATCCGGGGTCCGCTGGTGCCGACCAGGATCGGAAGTGGTCGTTGGATCGGTGCAGGCTGACACGGCGCGTCGAGGATGGTGAACACCTGTCCCTCGAAGGTGGTCCTCGGTTCGTCGAGCAAGGATCTGACGATCTGAATTCCCTCTTCGAACCGGGTGACCCGTGGGCCAGCAGGCTCGAGATCGAAGCCGTATGCCCGATGCTCGTTGATCTGCCATCCGGCACCGAGGCCGAGGACGAAGCGCCCATCTGAGATGTGATCGATGCTCGCGGCACGGTTGGCCAACAGGGCCGGATGATGGATCGATGTCGGCGCAACGAGAGGTCCGATCCTGACCCGGTTGGTGATGGCTGCGATGGCTGGGAGGATGGCCCACGCCTCGTGCACGCTGCCGTCGACGATCTCTTCGCTGAAGGTGTTCGGCATGTAGTGGTCCGCGAACCAGATGCCGCACCACGGGCCGTCGTCGGCCATGCGGCTGAGGTCGGCGATCTCATCCCATTCCAGGTTGGCCGGAATCCACACTGAGTAGTCCACGGGGCCTCTTTCGTTCGGTCGGACGTTCGCAAGCTACCGCGGCCCGATCGTCCTGGCCGGGTGGAAGGGTGCGGGAGCTGGGCGGGCCAGGACCGAACGGGTCCGGGCCCGCCGACGGTGAAGTCGGCGGGCCCGATGGTGGTGAGTCGGCCTGTAGGCGGGATTCTGTCCGGTGGTCACGGGACCACGTGGGTGGCCATCCATCTCAGCGGCCTACCCGGGATCATCAGGCGGGCGACCCGATCCCTGCTTGGCCTTGCTCCGGGTGGGGTTTACCGAGCCGTTCGGGTCGCCCCGAACGCTGGTGCGCTCTTACCGCACCGTTTCACCCTTGCCTGTGACCGTTGCCGGTCCATCGGCGGTTTGCTCTCTGTTGCACTTTCCGTCGCCTCACGACGCCTGGCTGTGAACCAGCACCCTGCCCTGTGGAGTCCCGACCTTCCTCGACCCAGCGCACCCTCGAGAGGACCTGAGCCGCGGCCACCCAGCCGACTCACCGCCCCCAACGCTAGCGGGAAGGTGCCCCGGTGGTCACGGGCGGCTCCGACGCATCGTGGAGCGCGCCCGGTCGCGTCGCAAAAGCGACCGTCGACGAGCCACGGTGCGGTTGCCCAACACGGCGCCGAGCGTGCTCAGCGACACGGTCAGGCCCGTCAGGAAGAGCAAGGCGATCCAACCCACCGGGTTACGTTCGGTGGCCCACCGAACGACTTGGATCGCGACGGCTAGAGCGGCGACCGGTAGCGCGCTGGCTGCTCCGTGCAGGAGCGGCATCTGCGCCCCGTTGAGGCCGGCGACTGCGCCACCGGCAATGAAACCGCAGCTGATCACCGCAGTGATCAGGACTGACAGGTTGGAGCTCTCGGGGATCCAGGACCCCACCCCCAGACCGGCTGTGAGGGCAATTGCTCCCGACGTGGAGGCGCCACGCCACACGGCGCCCCATTGGATCTGCCGAAGCCCGAGTCTTGCGGGGTGCCCCATGAGGGGTCATGTTCGCGCGCCGGAACCGGTTCCACGAGTCGGGCGTGGATGGCGTGGTGAATGAACGCTCGATCTGGACATCGAGGCCTTGATGAGAAAGACTCACCGCCACGAGGTGCTAGCACGTCTGGCTCCGGGGGCCAATCGGGGAGAACGTCGTCGTCGATGTCGTCAGGAATTTCTGCCGCTCAGGATTTGCACAACAGTCTGGCCGCCGAGCCACCGCCATGGCACCACAGTGCTGCGTGTCGAGGCCTGTCGGCAGAGTTGTTCTACCCGCTCGATGACGAGGCGGTCGCTGCGGCCAAGGCGGTCTGCGGTACCTGTCCAGTTGTTGTCGAGTGCCTCGAGTATGCGATCGCCGTGCGAGAGAAGGACGGCATCTGGGGCGGCGCAACCGAGCGAGAGCGACGCAGCATCATTCGGCGACGTCGCCGTGCTGCAGCCCGGGCCCGGGAACTCGAGCAGCAGACCTGACGACGTTCGTCGCGATAGATAGGGTCGCGTGGTGACCACTTCGGATCCGAACAGCCCAACGGGATCAGACAAACGTCTCTCGCTGGACGACTACGGCGGCTGGAAGGCGGTGTTGTCGGACCTTGTTGCTGGGGTGGATCTGAGCCCTGGCGCTGCCCGCGCCGCGCTGGGTGCGATCTTGGCTGACGAGGCCACCGATGCCCAGGTCGCAGGCTTCATTATTGCGTTGGGGATGAAGGGCGGATCGGTTCCTGAACTGACCGGCCTCGTGTCGGCCATGCTCGACAACGCCAGTCCACTTTCGGTGCCCTCGCGAACCATCGACATCGTCGGAAGTGGGGGCGCCCCGACTCGCCGTCGTCACGCCCTGAGCGTGTCCACCATGGCAGCGGTCGTGGCGGCCGCGGCCGGAGCGACGGTGTGCAAGCACGGATCGGTGGCTGCCTCGTCGAGTAGTGGATCGTTCGACACCCTTTCTGCCCTCGGGATCGCCGTCGATCTCGACGGACCTGCCGTCGAGCGCTGTGTTGCAGAGACCGGTCTCGGTTTCGCCTTCGCCAAGCGGTTCCACCCGGCCATGAGGTTCGTCGGGCCGGTGAGGACCGAGCTCGGAGTTCCGACCACGTTCAACTTCCTCGGACCGTTGTCGCACCCGGGACGGGTGGTTCGACAGGTTGTCGGGGTGAGCGACCCGACCATGGCGCCGCGGGTCGCCGGTGTTCTTGCAGCCCGTGGAAGCGTGCACGCGCTCGTGGTGCACGGTGCCGACCGTCTCGACGAGATCACCACCACCGACACCACGCGAATCTACGAGGTCCGGGATGGTGAGCTGGTCGGCGATCGTGAGCTCGACCCACGCGACCTGGGGCTGCCACGGGTGAATCGTGAGGAGCTGAAGGGTGGCAGCCCGCAGGACAACGCCCGTATCTGCCGTGAGATGTTCGACGGAGACGGCACGGGTCCGAGAGCCGACATCGTTGCGTTGAATGCAGGTGCGGGCCTGCTCGTGGCCGGTCTGGTGAGCGATCTAGGGGCTGGCCTCGAGGCGGCGCGCGCAGCCATCACGAGTGGTCTGGCGAAGGAAAAATTGGCCCAGATCGTGGCCGTGAGCCAAGAGCTCGCTGTCGAGCCCTGATCGTCGCTGAACGAGCTCAGCGATCAGGGCGGAAACTGCCGCCGCTGCGTGGCCGGAGGTCGGGGAGGAGGGTCACCGGGACGCTGAAGGTGCCGTCACACCGGCTCATCGTCAGACGATCTGCGTGCCGATCCAGCCAGTCCGCCACCATCCACACCTCGTCTGCCTGATGCCGGGGGAGGGGGTGGCCGTCGGCCAGTGGCGGGCGGGTAGAGGTGTCTAGGACCGGGATCGCCCCCTCGGCCCACGAGCCGGCGAGGATCCCGCCGCAAAAGGCCGCCCCACCGACCCCGGCGACAGCAACCTCGAGCCATCCGGCGTGGTGGAGTGACAGCACCTGCCGTTGGCGATGGAGCGCTCTGGTGAGGGCGTGGGTTCGTTCGCGTACCTCGGCTGCCTCCTCGAATCGCTGCTGGCTGGCGAGTGACCGCATGCGCTCGAAGAGGGGCTCGAGGAGCAAGGACGGTTGTGTCGTGAGTCCGGTAACCGCCCGCTCGACGATGGGGCGGTACGCCGTCTCGTCGACCTCTCCGGAGCAAGGGCAGGCGCTCACGCCGAGTTGTGACGCCACACATGGCCCGCGCACAGGGTGTTTCGGCCCTGCGGTTGGGCGGCCGGAGCAACGCCGGAGGGGTACGGCAGTCTCGATCGCATCGGCGACCAGTCGGGCCGTCGACCTCGAGGTAAGGGGACCGAGGTACAGGGCGCCGTCCTCCCGCGGGTCCTTGACCACCGAGAGCCGGGGGAAGCGTTCATTCAACGTCAGCTTGAGGTAGACGTATCGATCCCAGGTCGTCGCTTGCCGGTTGAAGCGAGGTAGATGCTGATGGATCAGGCGGATCTCTGCGATCTCGGCTTCCAGCAACCCAGGCATGACGTAGTAACGGATGTTCTGTGTCTCGCGGAGGAGTTGGGCGACCTTGCGACGTCGATCGCTGGAGAAGTACGACCGGACGCGGGACCGCAGGTTCGCAGCCTTGCCGATGTACAAGGCGCTGCCATGTGCGTCCTCGAAGACGTAGACGCCGGGCGAACGCGGTGCATCGATGGTGAGGGCCAGCTTGTCGGACTGCGGATGGCGGTCGAGGCGGGGAAGCTGGACTAGATCGTCGAGGCCCAGCACCCCGAGGCAGGCCGCCCGCTCGAGCAGGTGGTGGAGTAGATCGGCCGTCGTGAGGGCATCGTCGAGGGCCCGATGGTTGGGTCGATGGGCGAGCCGAAGGCGAGATGCCAGGGTCCCGAGTTTGCAGTTCGGTACCTCTGCCCCTACCAACCGACGAGCCAGCGCAAGCGTGTCGATCGTCGCGTTGGGCATTGCCGGGCGGTCCGACCGGGTGAGCGCCGCGCGGAGAAATCCCAGGTCGAAGCCGACGTTGTGTCCAACCACCACGGCCTGACCGATGAACTCCAGGAGGCTCGGCAGGACGCTCTCGATGCGTGGGGCCCGGAGCACCATGGATTCGCTGATACCGGTGAGGACGGTGATCTCGGGCGGGATCGATCTGCCGGGGTTGACCATGGTTTGAAACGTGCCCAGGCATTCGCCCCCTCGCATCAGTACGGCGCCGATCTCGGTGATCATGTCCTGGTTGCGGTCAGCCCCCGTGGTTTCCAGATCGAGGACACAGAACGTGACGTCGTGGAGCGGGCAGCCGAGGTCGTCGAAGGAAGTCTGGGTAGGCGCAGGGCGACGGGGCCGGGGAGTGACGAGATCGACGGCGGATGACACGCCGACCACCATAGCGAACGTGTGTTCGATGGCGTGTCAGTTGCTGCCGGTCAGGGGCGGGCGCCCCCGAGGCGGCGGAGAAGTCCTCGTTTCCGTCCCGCTGTGTCCGGCGCAGGTAGGTCGAGCACGGCGAGGGCGGCAGCGAAGTCTGCGCCCGTCTGGAATCGGTCGTCGGGATTCTTGGCCATGGCCTTGAGAATCACACCAGCCAGATCGTCGGGCACTCCCTGGTCGCGGGGGTCGGGCGGACTCAGCTTCACGTGAGCGTGGAGGAGATCGTTGCGTTCGCCGTAGAAGGGGGCAGCACCGACCACGAAGCGGTACAGGGTGACCCCGAGCCCGTACAGGTCGGTGCGCCCGTCGACGGGCCCGGCCACGGCTTGCTCAGGGGCCAGGAAGAGAGGTGACCCGTAGACCCGACCTTCTCTGGGGGGTGGTCCGTCGAGGTCGTGACTGAGACCGAAGTCGAACAACACGGCGCGCTCGTCGGTGGCCAGCATGATGTTCGACGGCTTGACGTCGCGATGCACGACTCGACGCTCGATCACATGATCCAGGGCCGAACAGATCTGCTGGACGACCCTGACGCTCTCGGACATCGACATCCGGCCCTCACGCTGGACGCGATCCCAGGCCGTCTCGCCCTCGATCAACTCCATCTCCATGTAGTGGGTCCCGGCGATGACCCCTGCCTGGTGAACCCGCAGGATGTTCGGATGGTCCAAGCGGGCCATCACCTCGTACTCCTGCTCGAAGAGTGAGCGAACCTCTGCCTGGGCTTCAGCGAAGGGGGTGAGCACCTTGAGGGCCACCTCGGACTGGCCCCTGGCGCTGGCTCTGTAGACGTGGGCCACCGTGCCCCGTCCCATGAGCTCTTCGATCTGGTACGGGCCGTACTGCCTGCCGACCCAGATATCTGCATCGCCGAACATTCGCCCATCAGGGTAGCCGGGGCCTGGGGGTGGAACTGTCCGGGTCACGGTGCCGGGTTCGCTGTCTCACCCCCTCTCTACGGTCACCCCTGATGGCGATGAGTGCCGCAGTGGTGCTTGCCTCGCCTTGACGACACGGCAGGAGGAAGTGGCGATGTGGGTTGACTCGGATGACTCGACAGGCCGTGATGACGGCGGGTCGGGGTTCGGCGATGGTCTCGTGATCGACTGTGACCTGTGCGAGATGCAGGGGACCGATGTCTGCGGCGATTGCGTCGTGTCCTTTCTCTGCCGTGACGAATCATCAGCCGTGGTGATCGATCTCGCATCGGCTCGTGCCCTTCGGGCGCTGAGCGCCGGAGGGCTCGTCCCAGAGCTTCGCCACCGGGTCGCCGACAGCGTCGTGCCGACCTGACCTTGCGTTGGCGACCGTCAGGCTGGACCATGATTCGGTGGTGACCGACGGAAGTTCTGCCTACCAGGCCCCGGCCTCCGCATCGGTGCTGGTGGACGAACTGCGTGACATCGCCCGAGCCTGTGGGGCGGACGCCCTTGGCGTGACCCATGCCGACCCCATCCACCCTGCGCAGGCTGCTCTCGAGGATCGGGCCGATCGGGGGTTGCACGGCGGCATGGTCTTCACCTTCGGCAACCCCGAGCGCTCGACTGATCCGGGGCGGATCTTCCCCGGAGTCCAGTCGATTGTCGTCGTGCTACGTCGGTACGACGGACGTCGACTACCCGAACCGACTACACGAGACACGATCGTTGGTCGGTACGTCGAACATGACGAATACGGGGCGCTGCGCACGGCCCTCGAGGCTGTCGCCGGCCACCTGGCAGGGCTCGGCTGGCGGGCCGAGGTCGTCATGGACGACAACCGCTTGGTCGACCGGTCGGTCGCTGCTCGAGCCGGCCTGGGATGGTTCGGGCGAAACTCCATGCTGCTGCATCCCCAACTCGGGTCCTGGACGGTTATCGGGTCGGTCGTCACCGACGCCGTCTTGCCCGCAACCGGCAGCGGGCCGACCGCGGACGGATGTGGAGAGTGCCGCCGTTGTCAGGTGGCCTGTCCTACGGGGGCACTCGAGGAGGCAGGTGTCCTCGATGCCCGACGTTGCCTGGCATGGTTGGTGCAAGCGACCGGTCAGTTCCCCCCGGAGTTTCGGGTTGCACTCGGTGCGCGCCTGTACGGCTGCGACGACTGCCAGGAGGTCTGTCCGGTGAATGATCCGATGGAGGGGATCCCCGTTCGGGTTGCAGCAGCCCCCCGTCGGCGGCCCGGCAGCGCGGCGGAGTTGTTGGCTCTGACCGACGAGGCGTTGATGGAGGCGTTCGGTCATTGGTACATCCCGCGACGACGAGCTGAATACCTGCGGCGAAATGCGCTCGTCGTCCTGGGCAACGTGGGTGATCCATCCGACCCATTCACGGTCGATGCAGTGCGAGACGCGCTCGCATCCACCTCGGTCGTAGTGCGATCGCACGCCGTGTGGACTGCTCGGCGGCTCGGCCTCGACCACCTACTTCGCCGGGCCATGGTTGAGCCTGGATTTGCTGACGATCAGGGGGTCATCGCTTCCGAACTCGCCCTCGTCACACCGCAGCGGGCAGATCTGTGAGGCGACACCTGCTGGTGACGAACGATTTCCCGCCGAAGGTCGGCGGGATCCAGAACTATCTGTGGGAACTCTGGCGTCGCCTACCCCATGACGAGGTCGTCGTCCTCACCACACCCCATAGGGGCGGCCCGGAGTTCGATGCAGCGCAGCCCTATCGGATCCTGCGTGATCGCAATCCTGTGCTGCTTCCCCATCCCGGACTCGCCCGGCGCATTCGCCATTTGGCTCGGGAGGTCGGCGCTGAGCTGGTGGTGCTCGATCCGGCCTTGCCGTTGGGTCACCTCGGGCCTTCCCTCGGGATCCCCTATGGCGTGGTGCTGCACGGCGCAGAGGTCACCGTTCCTGGACGCCTCCCGGGATCACGTCAGGCGCTGGCGCGCGTCCTTCGGCGAGCAGAGGTCGTGATCTCGGCCGGCGGGTACGCAGCCCGTGAGGCAGAGCGAGCTGCCGGCCAGCGACTTCCGATCGTGGAGATCCCACCCGGTGTCGATCCGCAGCGTTTCCGGCCCCTTTCGCCCGCAGCCATTGCGGAGACGCGCCGGCGATTCGGTCTCGGCGAGGGGCCACTCGTGGTCGGAGTCAGCCGGTTGGTGCCCCGCAAGGGCTTCGACCGTCTGATCGAGGCCGTGGACCGTCTCGCCCCGATGATTCCCGGCCTGCAGTTGGCCATCGCGGGAGCGGGTCGTGACCAGCGGAGACTTGCTCGGGCAGCCGCTGCGAGCAGGGCCGACGTGCACCTGCTGGGGCGGGTGGCCGATGACGAGCTGCCATTCGTGTTCGGCATGGGGGATGTCTTCTCGATGCCGTGCCGTACCCGCTGGGGTGGCCTCGAACAGGAGGGCTTCGGCATCGTGTTCCTCGAGGCCGCCGCCGCCGGTGTTCCCCAGGTCGCAGGTCGCTCTGGCGGGGCACACGAGGCAGTGGCCGATGGAGCTACGGGCCTCATCGTGGATCGCCCGACCGAAGCAGCAGAGGTCGCCAGCAGCCTCAGCCGCCTCCTGCTCGATGCGGACCTGCGGCGTCAGATGTCGATCGCAGGACGAGGGCGCGCCGAGGGGGAGTTCAGCTACGACGTCCTTGCCGGTCGTCTGGCCGAGGCGCTGGACGCCAAGAAGGAGGACCTGGGGTGAGACCGAGCCTGGTGTGGGGACCCGGACCCGGATCGGGGATCGTGGCCCTCACGGTTCGTTCGACGGTGCTGCTGATCGTCTTGTTGGCCGCAGCCGTTGCTGGTCCCGACCTGCTGGGACCGGCGGTGGCCGTGGTTTCGGTGCTCCTGTTCTTCGCCGGCCTCGCCGCTCTGGGGTACGCCCTGCTGCGCGGGGCTCGACGAAGTCGCTACGAGCTGGTGACCGTGTCCGGCCTCTTCGGTCTGCAGGGGTGTGCTCCGACCTCGGTTCGCCGGACCATGTTGGGTGCCGTCGGCCTGCAGTTCGTCGTCGCATTGGCGGCCGCAGGCATCAGGATCTACACGCTGGTGAGCTTCGGCATCCTTGCGCCGACGTTCGGACTCGGGCTGATCGCCGTCTGGGCGGCCCGGTATGGAGAGTTTGCGCTGCGTGGCGAAGCGTCGTTGTGGCAGGATGACGGAGTCGGATCTGACGAGGAGGACGGGTGATCGACGAACTCAGTGTCACCCGGGTGATCAAGGCTGACTCGACGTCGTGTCACTCCCTGGTCGCCGACCTCGAGTCGTATCCCGATTGGGCGCGAGGACTCGAGGATGTGCAGATCGAGGACCGCGACGAGCTGGGTCGCGCCCTGGTGGCTACGTTCAAAGTCGCTGCCATGGGTCGGAGCGCCACCTACACGCTCGAATACGACCACAGCGAGGCGCCGAGAGCGCTCTCGTGGCGCCTCCTGCAAGGTGACATCGTGCGGAGACTCGAAGGGCACTACCGATTCGACGACGTCGATGACGAACCGGGGGCTACCGAGGTGTCATATGCCCTGGCCGTCGAGGTGGCCGTGCCGCTCGCGGGGTTCGTGAAGCGGCGGGCCGAAGGTCGGATCATGCACGCTGCCGTCGATGACCTTCAGGCCCGTTTGGAGCAGTGATATCGACCGAGTCCGCGTATCGGGGGGCTCGGCTCGTGCTGGTCACCGGTAAGGGCGGGGTCGGCAAGACGACGGTCGCTGCGGCGACGGCCGTTCGATGTGCCGAATTGGGTCTCGGCACCTGCGTCGTGTCGACTGACACAGCCCACAGCCTGGCCGACGTCCTCGATCGGGCCGTCGGGAACGATCGGACCGCCGTCTGTGACGGGCTCGAGGCTGTCCACATCGACGGCAGAACGGATCTCGACTCGTCCTGGTCGCTCCTGCACCAGTTGCTCGTTTCTCTCGTCGAGCGGGTAGGGCTGCGCGGCATCCGGGCCACCGAACTGGGTGTCGTGCCCGGGCTCGACGAATTGGTGATCCTGTCCCAGGTGGTCCATCTGGTGGCGGATGCTCCCCACGATGTGGTGATCGTGGACTGTGCGCCATCGGCCGAGACGATCCGTCTCTTGTCGCTGCCCCATGTCCTGGGTTGGTGGTTGGATCAGCTGCTGCCGTCCTCCGTCGAACTCCGGTCCGTCGCCCCCCTCGTCGAGCGAGGCCTCGGTGTCCCCGAGGCAGGCCGTGGCGTCATCGAGGCGGCTGCGGAGTTGCTGCAACGGATGCGGTTCGCCCAACGGGTGTTGGGCAACCCGGACACGACGCTGGTGCGCCTGGTCACCGCTGCCGAGCGGGTCGTGGTGGGGGAGACCAGACGGACTGCTGCGTATCTGTCGCTGTTCGGGTACCGAATCGACGCAGCCATCGCCAACCGGGTCGACCCCTGCCCAGAACCGACCTCCCCATGGGGGGCTGAACAGAACGAACAACTCGAGCGTCTCAGGACCGATCTCGCACCGGTTCCGCTGCTGCAACTCGATCGTCTCGATCGCCCCGCTGTCGGTCTTGCGGCCCTGTCCGAACTCGGTCGCATGCTCTACGACAGCGAGGACCCGACCGGCCGAATGGGCAGCGGCCAGCCCATGCAGTTCTGCGGCGACCAGGGTGAGCGCCTCCATCTGTCGCTGCCGGGAGTGCAGACCGGTGACATCGAGTTAGGACGGCGCGGTGGGGACTTACATATTCGGGTGGGGCCCTACCGCAGGGTCGTCGCCCTGCCTGACAGCCTGGCTGCGGTTCCCGTCGCCTCGGCGGGGATCGACGGCGACGAACTTGTGGTGACCTTCGAGGTCGGTGGGCCGTGACCGCATCCGAGCCGACAGACGACCAGGTGCCCGTCGACCGGGCGGTACGCGACCTGATCCAGGCGGGTCGTGAACTCCTCGATGCGCTGGAGCTGGCCATTGACCGAAACGGCGGCGCAGAGGAGCTCCTGCGCCGCATAGGGGTCGCAATGGGTGGCCTGCTGGCAGCGCCCGAAGGCGGAACCGGCGAGCACCCGCCAGACGACTACCAACAGATTCCACTGGGCTGACGACGGTCCGGACATGATCGGACATGAGGGGTCGTGGATGATGGCGGGAGGTAGCCTCAGGACCCGTGGAGTTTCGCCGCATCACCAACCTTCCCCCGTACGTGTTCACCATCATCGACTCGTTGAAGATGGCTCGTCGCCGGGCCGGCCACGACGTGATCGATCTCGGCTTCGGGAACCCTGATATCCCGTCGCCGGATCGGGCTGTCGACAAGCTCGTCGAAGCGGCCCACAACGAGCGAAACCACCGCTATTCCGCAAGTCGGGGAATTCCCAAGCTCCGCCAGGCAGTGTCGGACCTCTACCTGCGCAATTGGGGGGTAGAGCTCGATCCGGAGACCGAGGTCATCAACACCATCGGGGCCAAGGAGGGATTCTCCCACCTGATGTGGACCTTGCTGGCCCCTGGTGATGCATGTCTGGTACCCGCTCCGTCCTACCCGATCCACATTTTCGGCCCCTTGTTCACTGGGGCCAATGTGCGGGAGGTTCCGTTGGCGACAGGCCAGGACTTCTTCGACAACCTCGTCGAGCGCTTCGAATACTCCTGGCCCCGACCCAGGGTCATCGTCCTGTCCTTTCCGCACAACCCGACCACCACCTGCGTCGATCTCGAGTTCATGCAGCGGATCGTTGATTTCGCACGGGACCGAGAGGTGGTGTTGGTGCACGACTTCGCCTATGCCGATCTCGGCTTCGACGGCTATCAGCCTCCATCGATCCTGCAGGCCGAGGGGGCCAAGGACGTCGCAGTCGAGTTCTACAGCCTCACAAAATCATTCTCGATGGCCGGCTGGCGGGTGGCGTTCTGTGTCGGTAACCCCGAGGTCGTGGCAGCTCTGGCCAAACTCAAGAGCTATCTCGACTACGGCACCTTCCAGCCGATCCAAATCGCAGCAACCGTGGTGATGAACGAAGAAACCACCTATCCCAAGGAGGTGAACGAGATCTACGCCGCCAGGCGGGACACCCTCATTCGTGGGCTGCACCGCCTCGGCTGGGCGATCGAGCCGCCCAAAGGGACCATGTTCGTCTGGGCGCCCATCCCCGAGCCCTACCGAGAGATGGGTTCGGTCGAGTTCTGCACCCACCTGGTCGACACCACGAATGTTGCCCTGTCCCCGGGGGTGGGGTTCGGTCCTGGCGGCGAGGGCCATGTGCGCTTTGCCTTGGTGGAGAACGAACATCGCATCCGGCAGGCGGTGAGCCAACTGAGTCGTGGACTCGAGAGGATCCAGGGCTGATCGGAGCGATTCGGTTCAGCCCTGCGCGTCGGACCAGGCCCGTGATCGTTCGACAGCCCGTAGCCACCGTCGGTGGAGGTCGTCTGCCGCACCACGGTCCGGGCCCGGTGTGAACTGCCGGTCCAACTGCCATGCCGAGGTCATTTCGTCGAGGCTGGTCCACACCCCTTCGGCAAGGCCGGCCAGCATTGCTGCTCCCAGCGCCGTTGTCTCGGTCACGCTCGGTCGGCTGACGGGCACGCCCAGCTGATCGGCCTGGATCTGCAACAACAGGTCCATCACCGCAGCACCACCGTCTACCCTCATCCCGGCAACATCGAGGCCACCGGCCCGAGACATTGCATCGACGACATCGCGGGTCTGCAGGGCAATCGACTCGACCACGGCCCGAGCCACCTCGGCGCGGCCGGTGCCTCTGCTCAGACCGACGATGGTGCCCCGGGCATAGGGGTCCCACCATGGACTTCCGAGCCCGGTGAAGGCGGGCACGAACATCACTCCTCCTGCGTCCGGCACCGATGCAGCCAACGGTCCTACCTCCGCTGCGTCTTCGATGATGCCGAGACCGTCGCGCAGCCACTGGATCGCTGCGCCCGTGACGAAGATCGCTCCCTCCAGTGCGTAGACCGGGCCGTCCCCGAGATCCCATGCGATGGTGGTCAACAGTCCGTCCACCGGCTCCGGGCAGGTGCGGCCGACGTTCATGAGCACGAAGGAACCGGTGCCGTAGGTGTTCTTGGTCATGCCCGGGCTGAAGCAGGCCTGACCGAACAGCGCTGCTTGCTGGTCTCCGGCCACCCCGCTGATCGGGATACCGGGGCCGAACACCGTCGTGTCTGCCGTCGTGGCGAACCGTCCCGACGACGGGCGTACGTCGGCGAGTGCGGCCAGGGGAACGCCCAGGACATCGCACAGCTGCTCGGACCAGGTGCCGTCGACGATGTCGTACAACATGGTGCGCGACGCATTGGTCACATCTGTGACATGGGCGGTGCCCCCGGAAAGCTTCCAGATGAGCCAACTGTCGATGGTGCCCATTGCCAGGTCGTCGTTGTAGGGAACCCCACCTGGGCCGAGGAGCCAGGCCATCTTGGTGCCGCTGAAGTAGGGGTCCAGGACGAGGCCGGTACGGCGGCGAACGAGGTCCAGGTGGCCCGCGTCGGTCAGTTGGTCGCAGATGGCGGCCGTGCGCCGGTCCTGCCACACGATGGCTCGATGGGCGGGTGCGCCCGTCGATCGGGACCACGCAACGACGGTTTCGCGTTGATCGGTGATCCCGATGGCAGCGACCGAATCGTTCCGGTCCCGGATCTGTTCGTGCAGTTCGGCGAGCGTCTCCCGGACGGCATGCCAGATCTCTTCGGCATCGTGTTCAACGAGCCCGGGAGCCGGGAAGTACTGGGTGAACTCCCGATAGGACAGGCCTACCTGGTTACCTCGCTCGTCGAGGGCAAACGATCGGACACCGGTGGTCCCGGCATCGATGGACAACACGAGGGCCATGGGGGCACCCTAACCGGCACCTTTGACCGATCGGGCACCTCGACCGGAGACCGGGGGGTACCGTCTCGGGGGTGCGGATCGGTGTGATGACGGGTGGGGGCGACTGCCCGGGGCTCAATGCAGTGATCCGGGCCGTTGTCCGTCGCGCAGTCCGCGACCACGGCGACCAGGTCGTCGGATTCCTCGACGGCTGGCAGGGGCTTGTCGAGAGTCGGTGGCGAGAGCTCGACGTCACCGCAACCAGAGGACTGCTCCCCCGCGGTGGCACGATGCTGGGCACCAGTCGTACGACGCCTGGCCTACTCGACGACGGGCTGGTGAGGGCCAAAGCGACCTACGAGGAACTCGGACTCGACGCGGTCATCGTGATCGGAGGCGACGGGACCCTGGCCGCTGCTCATCGGTTCACCCTCCTTGGTGCGAGGGTGGTCGGGGTTCCCAAGACCATCGACAACGACGTCGCAGGTACCGAACACACCTTCGGCTTCGTCACCGCTGTGCAGATCGCGACCGACCTCATCGACCGATTGCACACCACTGCGGAGTCCCATGACCGGGTCATGGTCGTGGAGGTGATGGGTCGCCACACGGGCCATGTGGCGGCCCACGCAGGTCTGGCCGGGGGAGCAACGGTGACCCTCGTCCCCGAGCAACCGTTCGACATCGAGCAGGTGTGTGAACGCCTCCAGCGCCGTCACGACCGGGGGAGGTGGGCGAGCATCGTGGTCGTTGCCGAGGGGGCGCGCCCTGCGCCGGGGACCCTCGACGTGCCGGAGCCGAGGCTCGACGTGTGGGGCCGCCCCGTTCTGATGGGCGCCGGGAGCCTGGTAGCTGCTGAGATCGAGGCCAGAACCGGATTCGAGACCCGGGTCACCGTCCTCGGCCATGTGCAGCGGGGGGGAACACCCACCGCCTACGACCGGGTTCTCTGCAGTCGGATGGGGGTAGCCGCCGTCGATGCCGTGCACGAGGGTCGCCTCGATCACATGGTTGCCCTGCGGTCCGACCGGATCGTGGCCGTCCCCCTGGCCGAGGTGGTCGGACGGGAGAAGCCGCTGGCCGAGGAGGTCTGGAACGCTGCGAACGTGTTCTTCAGTTGAGCTGAGCGGTAGGGTCGCGCATTGTGAGGATCGTCGTTGTCGGCGCTGGCGAGGTCGGCTCGTACGTCGCTGATCGGCTCAGCCGCGAAGGTCATGACATCGTGGTGATCGATCGCGACCGTGACCGCTTGGCCGAGTTGAACCAGGATCTCGACCTGCTCACCGTGATGGGCAACGGCAGCAGCCCCCGCACCCTGGCCGAGGCGAGGATCGATCGGGCCGACATCTTCGTGGCGGTCACCGATCGCGACGAGGTGAACCTCATCGCATGCATGCAAGCGAAGAGTGCTGGGGTCGAGTTCACGGTGGCCCGACTCCAAGATGGAGACTTGAGGTCTGGAGCCGATGGCCGTCGGATCCAGGCCCAGGCTGGGGTCGACATGTGCCTCGAGCCCTACCAGGAGACCGCTGAAGCCATCAAGACGCTGTTGCTGTATCGGGGCGCGTCGGATGTGAAAGAGATGGCGGACGGCGAGGTGCTCCTGGTGGGGGCCCGGCTGGCTGAGAACGCTCCCGTAGTGGGCAAGACGATGAGCGAGATCGGCGACGAATACGAACCCGAGTGGGACTTCATCTTCGGCGCCCTGAACCGTGACGGTGAGACTTCGGTGGTCCGCAAAGACACGGTCCTGCAGCCCCATGACCTGCTGCGCGTCCTGTGCCGGCGCAAGGGTCAGCGTGAGTTGCGGCGAATTCTCGGCGTCAGCCTGAACGAGCTCAAGCGGGTCATGATCCTCGGTGGGGGTCGCATTGCCGAGTTGTTGGCCACTGCCCTCATCGCCGACGGGGTGCGGGTGGTGATCATCGAACGGCGCCCCGAGCGCTGCGTGGAGCTGAGCGAGGCGATTCCCGGCAGCCTGGTCCTCAACGGTGACATCACCGACAGCGATCTCTTAGCGGCCGAGGATGTCGGCCGATTCGATGCGGTTGTGGCCGCAACCGGCGAGGACGACGCAAACGTGCTGGCATGCCTGTTCGCCAAGTCCGAAGGCGCCACTGAGACCATTGCGGTCGTGCACCGGCTGTCGCTGCTGTCGCTGCTCGATCAGGTGGGGATCGATGCAGCCCTGTCCCCGCGCACTGCCAGCGCCGACACTGTCCTACGTCACGTGAGGGGGGACGTCACCGCGGTGGCCACCTTCCTCGAGGGCGATGTCGAGGTCGTGGAGTTCGAGGTGCAACCCGAATCACCTGCAGACGGCACCGCCGTGGGGGATCTCGGTCTTCCCAGTGGGGTCCTTCTCGGTGCGATCATCCGCGATGGGAATGCCAGAATTGCTCGGGGACGCAGCGTGTTGCGCGCCCGCGACCATGTGGTGGTGTTCGCAAAGCCGCAACTGGTTGCCGAGGTCAAGCGGGCCTTCGGGTGACCCCACGGCCTCCGCGGGCTGCTCCTGGCCCGGGTGTTGTCGATCGCCTTCGAGTTGCCCTGCTGAGATTCCTGCGGCTGCTGCTGTCGCAGGTCTCCACGGGCCGGTTCGAGAGCGCGGCTGCCGTGACCTGTGGAGCGGTGCTCGCAGTGTCCAGCCTGCTGTTCTTCGTGGCGGCGTTCGCAGATGTCCTCGGCCAGGGGAACGACGGGCTGATACTGCTCGGTCTCGGGGTCATGGCCGTGCTGCTGGGCATCCTTGTCACCCACGGCTCGCGTTTTCCCGACCGGCTCACTGTCCCACGCTTGTTCGGCTCCGTGGCTGTCGGGGCAGCAGCCACCGTGCTGGTCCTGATGGTCGCCCATCTGGCAACCGGATCGGTGCATTCCCTGGACGTGGCATTCCTCGAGGCTGCCGCAACGGTTACCGGAACCAATGCCAGCACGGTCGATCCCGAGACACTGGGTGCCGGGGTTCTGGTCGTGAGGGCCGTTGGGCAGTGGGTTGCAGGTGCTGCCCTGATCGTCATCTTGGTCCGTGTGCTGCCGCACATGGGTGTCGGTGGTCTCGATGCCGACGGGGGTGTGGCCACCCGTTCCGCCCGTCGTCTCTCCCCGCGAAGCGGAGCGACGGTTGGGCGCCTGCTCCTGCTGTACTGCCTGGTCAGTGCCGTTATAGGGGTTGGCTACGTGGTGGCAGGGATGCCATTGAGCGACAGCATGTTGCACGCCGCCAGCACTGTGTCTCCGGGGGGCTTCTCGCCGCAGAAGGCGTCGCTCGGGGGGTACGGATCGGCAGGGATCGAGTGGGTCGCCATCGTCGGCATGCTGATCGGTGGAACGAGTCTTCCCTTGATGTTCCTTGCCTTGCGGCGGCGTGACCCGCACCGCTTCCTCCGGAGCTTCGAGTTCCGCATCTATCTGATGATCATCGGGCTCGTTACCCTCGCCGTTCTGGCCTGGGCCGAGTCGTGGCCCACAGCCACCTCGCTTCGGCAGGCCCTCTTCGCAGCTGTGTCCGCTGCATCCACCACCGGATTCGTAACGGGTGACCCCTCGGTCCTTCCCGGTGGGGTGTCGCCCCTCCTGCTGCTCACCGCCGTGATCGGCGGCATGTCGGCGTCGGTTGCCGGGGGCTTCAAGGTCGTGCGATTGATGGCGCTCGTGGCCTTCATCCGCCGTGAGCTCAGGCGAGCCATCCATCCGACGGCCATCGAGGCGCTCCGTCTCGGTCGCTCGTCGATCGGTGAGGTGGCGGTCGGCCGCATCGTCGGCGAACTGCTGGCTGCCATGCTGCTGGTGATCCCGGCCAGTGTTGCGTTGGCTGGGGGTGGCCTCGACATCGAAAGCTCGTTCAGCCTGACCTTCTCGAGTTTGGCCTCGTACGGCCCGGTGTTCGGCGCGGCCGCGTCGGGCGTCCAACTCCCGTCGCTCGGAGCTGTGGGTCATGTGGTGGCAGGTTCCATGATGCTCCTAGGTCGTATCGGCGTGGTGCCGGTGTTGGTGTCGGTGATGGTGATGGCAGAACCAGCTGCTCGACATCTTCGGCCCCGGCAGCGGGTGGGTGACGAGCGGTGATCGGTCGCATCAGAGCGACGCCTGTTCGGGTGTCGGGGGCGGCCCTGGTGTTCGTTGCCGTGGGGATGGCGGCGTCGGCCTTGGTGGACGTGTTCGAAGGTGGCGAGGCGGTGGGGGCCTTGGTCGCATCAGCTCTTGTGACCGGAGGGGTCGGCGCTGCCATGTTGGCAGGGTCGGGTGTCTCGACTCGGTCCGATGCAAGCATCGCCTTCGCTTCGGTGGCGTGGGCGTGGCTCGCGGTCGCCGTTGCTGGTGCCCTGCCCTTCTTGCTGGGTGGTGTCGTGCCGTGGGCATCTGCGGACGATGCGCTGTTCGAGTCCATCTCGGGGTTCACGTGCACGGGCTCGACCGTGTTGGCCGATCTTGCGGCCGTTCCACGCGGAATTCTCTTCTTCCGGAGCATGACGCAGTGGTTCGGAGGCATGGGACTCATCGTGCTTGCGGTCGCCGTGTTGCCGGCGCTCAAGGTGGGTGGACTCGAACTCGTGGCCAGCGAAGCCCCAGGCCCCACGGCCGATCGACTCACTCCTCGGGTGACCGAGACGGCACGTCGTCTGTGGATCCTCTACGGCTCGGTCACCGTTATTGTCACGGTGGCGCTCCTCGTCGTCGGCATGGGCCCCTTCGATGCGGTGACCCACTCCTTCACCACTCTGGCAACCGGCGGCTATTCACCTCATCCCGACTCAGTAGCCCACTTCGACTCGATCGCCGTCGAGGGCGTCCTGATCGTGGCCATGATCTACTGCGGAGCCAACTTCTCGGTCCACTGGCATGCCGCAACCTCAGGTCCTGGTGCCTACCGTCGGGTGTCCGAGGTGCGGTGGTACCTGGCCTTGTTGGGCGGCGGGTTCCTCGCCATGGTGTTGCTGAATGTGGGCGAATCGAGCCTGACCCAGAACCTTCGGGACTCGCTCTTCTACGCCGTGTCGCTGGGGACGAGCACGGGTTTCGGCACGAGCGACTACATCCTGTGGGGGCCAGCCGCCCAGATCGTCCTCATCCTGTTGATGCTCGTCGGGGGAATGACCGGTTCCACGACGGGCGGTATCAAAGTGCTCCGCCTCCAGTTGATCGTCCGCTACGCAGTCCGAGAGGTGATCCGGGCCCGTCATCCCCGCGCAGTGAGTCCGATGCGGGTGGGAGACATGGTGGTGGCCGAGCAGGTAGCGGCGAGGGCGATCGGGTTCGTCCTGCTGTATCTCGGCGTGACGGTCGCTGGTGGGGTGTTGGTGACAGCCCTCGGGGTCGACCCGGTCACGGGTTTCAGCGGTGCCATTTCGGCGATCGGAAATGATGGTCCCGCCCTCGGGGAGGCGGGTCCCCTGAGCAACTTCTTAGTCTTTCCCCGAGCAGCGCGGGCCGTGTTGATGGGCCTGATGCTGTTCGGGCGCCTGGAACTGTTCCCCACCCTGTTGATGTTCGCCGCTGCCACTCGGGCGCTCGGTCGTGCCCGTCACGACATACGGCGGGGGCGACCGCAGTAACCTCCGCGACCGGCTGGTCAGCACGTCAGAAGAACGCGATCACGCCGCCACTGTCGGAGCCGGGCCGAGGGATCAGGTCGGCGAAGTCGACCGTGCGGAGCGGAGTGGCTGCTCCGTCGGTCCCTTGCGCAATGGTGCCATCGCCCCGCGGGAGTGCCTGTGGAATCCCGTTGCGGAGGAACTGCACCCCCTGAGCATCACGCACCAGGTCGTACCCCGTGAAGACCAGTTGTGCAGTCGCCTGCCGCAGCGCGTTGCCCTCGATCTCGTAGAACGCATCGTTCAGGTTGATGACGACGATCAGGTCGCTGCGCTGCGACACGTCGAGGACTTCGGTGCCGGGGGGGATGCGGGTCTCGAGCCCATTTGCGGCGTCGTCGGCAGATGGGCCTCGTAACAAGCGGTCGAGCGGATCACGCAGTGGCACGGGCCGGTCGAAGGCCCGGTCGATCTGTACGAGCTTGTCGTTGCGCAGGAAATACAGGGGATGCATCGAACGGTCGGGCACGTCGGCGTCGACGTCGGGGTCGAGATCGACTCCCTGGGAAAACAACAGGCCCGGGGGATCGATCGCTTGTGGGGATGAGTCGATGGGCACGCCGCACCCGGCGGCTCCGAGGGCGATCAGCAGAGGCGCCGCCGTGTGACGACCCCAGGTCCGCATCACCGCTGACCTGCCAGGGGGAGCTCCACCACGAACACGGCGCCTCGCTCTCCGTCGGGCCGGGCCTCGACTCGTACCTGGCCGCCGTGCCGCGCCACGTGCTCCTGGACGAGGGCGAGACCAAGGCCGGCGCCGTCACCGCTGCCTCGATTCCGGGCAGCAGCGCCGCGGGTGAACCGTTCGAAGATCAACTCTCGTTCTGACGGGGCGACACCAGGGCCTTGGTCTTCGACACGGATCACGACCTTGTTGTCGTCGCGCTGCAACCTGACGGCCACAGCCCCTCCGGCGTATTTCGTTGCATTGGTGAGGAGATTTTCGATCACCTGCACCAGTCGACGCTTGTCGCCGATGACGAGTTGGTTGTCCAGGTCCTCGTCGACGTAGACCGGCGGTTGCCGATCGAGGCGCTCCACCGTGCGTGCGACGAGTTCGGAGATGTTGACCGGCCCGCTCTCCATCGCCCCTGCATCCGATTGGGAGATCTCGAGTAGGTCCTGCACGAGGTGCTCGAATCGGTCGACCTCTCCGGAGAGCAGTTCCAGCGCCGCACTGGCGCGCTCGGACAGTTCGTCGCGTCGCGACTGCATCACGTCGATCGAGGCGCGCAGGGTCATGAGCGGCGAGCGCAGTTCGTGGCTGACGTCCGAGGCGAAGCGAGCGTCGCGGGCGATTCGTGTCTCCATTGCTTGGGCCATCTCGATGAACGAATCGACGATCCCGACGAGGTCGGGGTCCTCGCTTCGCGCGATACGAGTGGCGAACCGCCCACGGGCGATGGAGGTGGCCGCCGACGAGATCTCGGCCAGTGGTTGGATGAACCGGCCTGATGCACTGATGCCGATGCCAGCGCCGATAGCCACCACGACGACGGCCCCCACCAGGAGGATGATGCCGAGACTGTTGAGGGTGTCGTCGATCTCTGCCAGCGGCACCACCTCGAAATAGGCGACATCGCTTACCGTGCTGACTTCGGTGGGGCGAAGTCGGATCCCGAGCGCGAGGTGGGGTTTGCCGAGGAGTTGGTAGCGCATCGACTGCGCCTGTGGCGACCCGCTGACGGTCTCGACGAGCTCCGGGGGTAGATCGGCGGGAACCAGAGAGTTCGTGTACCAGCGGTTCGAGCCGGTGCGGACGATCGACCTGCTTCCCGATACCGAGGGCAGGGACTCCAAGAGGAGGTTGAAATCAGGGTTGGGGAATCGCAGCTGGGCTTGGATCTGACGAGCGTTCGCGAAGAACTGGGTGCGGGAGGCTGTTTCCCGTTGCCGAAGCATCGATTCCCGGGAGAGCCAGTAGGTGGTGCTCACCAGGAATGCGGCCAGCAGCACGGTACCCAGGGTGAAGGTCAGGATGACCCGTGCTCGGAGGGGGAGTGGACTGAGGAGTCCTCGCTTGGGTCGAGACACGGCGTGGTCAGATCTGGAGCTTGTAACCCATGCCCCGAACGGTGACGACGTACTGCGGTTGGGCGGAATCGCTCTCTACCTTGGTCCGCAGTCGCCGAATGTGGACATCCACCAGGCGTCCGTCGCCGAAGTAGTCGTATCCCCACACGCTCTCGAGCAACTGCTCCCGGCTCAGGACCTTGCCGGGGTGCGCTGCCATCTCGCACAGCAGTTTGAACTCGGTCCTGGTGAGATGCACCTCCTCGCCACCCTTACGGACCACGCCCTCGTCGGCGACGATCTCGATGTCGCCGACGACCATCGGGCCAGCGCTCGCAGTAGGGCCTTGGGCCCGTCGCAAGAGGGCCCGGATGCGGGCCGCAAGCTCACGCGGGGCAAACGGCTTGGTCAGGTAGTCGTCGGCTCCTGCCTCGAGCCCTTCCACGATGTCGCCTGTCTCCACCCTGGCCGTCACCATGACGATGGGGACGTCACTGGAGCGCCGGAGTTCGCGGCACAGGGCGAAGCCGTCCATCTGCGGAAGGCCGATGTCGATCAACACCACGTCGGGGTCGCTTCGCCCGAACATAAGGAGCGCCGACTCCCCGGAGTCGGCTTCGAGCACCGACCACCCCTCTTCCTCGAGTGCCAGACGTAGCGAGGTGCGGATCGCGTCGTCATCATCGACTGCGAGAATCTGGATGCTCACTGCACCATTGTGATGCATAAAGCCCGTCCGCGGAGCTCATGTGCGTCCGGCCCGTCGCTCAGCGTGCTCGACGAGTTCGCACAGGGGACCCCACAGCGCGGGGCCTGAGGCCATGATTCGCCGCCGTTCGGGGTCGTAGTGCGCGATACCGCCCGCTTCTGCGACGATCACGAGCCCTGCGGTCACGTCCCATGGCATCGGTCCGGTTTCGTAGTAGGCGTCGAGGCGCCCGGCTGCGGTCCAGCACATGTCGATGGCGCACGAACCGGATCGGCGGATGTCGGCGATCCGGCCGATCAGTTCGGTGATGACCCGCGCGTGGTGAGTTCGTTGATCCGGGGCATAGGGGAAACCCGTGCCCATCAATGCCGTCGGGAGCTGGTCGGTCTCGCTCGCCTGGAGTGCCGCCCCGTTGCATCGGGCGCCCCCACCGCGACGGGCCGTGAAGAGCTCGCCCGAACCGGTGTCGTAGACGACACCGACGACGGGCGTCCCGTTCCATTCGACCCCGATGGCTACCGCGTGACACGGCAGGCCGTGGACGTAGTTCACCGTGCCGTCGAGTGGGTCGATCACCCACCTGAACCCACTCGAACCGTCGCGACCAGTGCCTTCTTCGCCCAGGATCGCGTCGTCGGGCCGCAGGGCCTCGAGCCCAGCCACGATGGCCAACTCACTGGCCCGATCGACATCGGTGACCGGGTCGGTGGGGGTGGACTTCGCGTCCACCGTGCCGAGTCGCCGCTCGGTGTGGTGAGTGGCGGCGTCATGTGCGAGTTCGATGGCCAGTCCCAACAGATCATCGAGCTCGCCGGGCTGTGGTCCTTCGCCCTCGATGTCGGCGGAGGTCAACGGGCCCTGGCCGGTGCTTGGTCCTGCCATTCGCTCATCGCCCTGAGTACGAGCACGGCGACGATCGCTGTTCCGAGAGCGGTAGCCAGGCTGCCGATCATTGCCCCGCAGACCTGGGCGAGCGCCGACCATTCCGGCCATTGCAACCGCACCGCTGCGAGCCCCATGAGCCCACCGCACAGCGCCGCAACGACCACTGCTACCAGGGCAGTCGCCCGGACTGCGGGGCTGGGGAGCGCGGTTGGAGCTGCGAAGTCTCCGAGATCGACGGCCTCGGGCTGCGCACGCGGGTTCGGCGGTGAGCTCACCCAGACACTGTAGGGCCGGCTCGGTTCCCCGACACCGGCCCACGCCTGGCAGACTGCGGTGGTGCGACGTTGGTCAGTCGGAGGCGGAATCATTCAGCTCGACGACGCCGTCCTCATGGTGCACAACAAGCGGAAGGGCGGACGCTTCGACTGGAGCACCCCCGGTGGTGTCATCGATGACGGGGAGTCGCTGATCGAGGGCTTGACCCGAGAGGTGGCCGAGGAGACGGGTCTCGCAGTCAGCGGGTGGCATGGCCCTGCCTACACCGTGCAGGCCGAGGCGCCGGATCTGGGCTGGCACCTCACTGTGGAGGTGCACCTTGCCACTGGTCATCGGGGTGACATTTTCATCGACGATCCAGACGGCATCGTCATCGATGCCCAGTGGGTTGCACGCCGGGACCTCGCCGACCTGCTGGTCGGTCATCAGATGTGGATGCGGGAACCGCTGCTCGAGCATTTGGAGGGTTCCGTGGGTTGGGGGCACGAGTTCGCGTACAGGATCCTCGGCGATCAGTTGTCGGAACTCCGTGTCGAACGGCGCTGACGATCTACCGATTCTGCACGTCGACATGGACGCGTTCTATGTCGAGGTCGAGCGACAGCGTGATCCCAGCCTGGTCGGCAAGGCGGTGGTGGTGGGCGGAAGCTCGGATCGAGGGGTCGTTGCCTCGGCGAGCTACGAAGCTCGGATGCGTGGGGTCCGCTCCGCCATGCCGTCTGCCCAGGCCCGAAAACTGTGTCCCGACGCAGTGTTCGTCAGCGCCCACTTCTCGCGGTACCGGTCTGCTTCGCAAGCCGTCCATCGGGTATTCCAATCGATCACCCCGCTCGTCGAGCCAATCGCCCTCGACGAAGCGTTTCTGGATGTGTCGGGTGCGCACCTGCTCTTCGGGTCGAGCGAGGAGATCGCCTGGCGAATTCGCCACGACATCCTGGAGACCGTCGGTCTCGACTGTTCGGTCGGTGTGGCCTCGAACAAGCTCTTGGCGAAGCTCGCGTCGGTAGCAGCAAAGCCGCGTGCCACGCCTCGTGGCATACAGGCCGGAGCAGGGGTCCGAGTCGTGAACCGGGCGGACGCACGCTCGTTCCTACATGGTCATCCGGTGGCGGCGCTGTGGGGCGTTGGTGCGGCAACGCTGCGCCGTTTGCAGGGCATCGGGGTGGCCACGGTCGGTGATCTTTCCCGGGTGTCGGAGGCAACCCTCGTGCAGTTGCTGGGTGACGCCCACGGTCGCCATTTGGCCATGTTGTCGCAGGGCGTGGACGATCGCCCCGTGGTGCCCGAGCGGGAGGCCAAGTCAATCTCGCACGAGGAGACCTTCGAGGTCGACGTGACCGACATTGCCAGGATGCGCTCGGAGATCGTCCGACTTGCAGATGGGGTGGCGTCACGTCTCCGTCGAGCCGGGCTTGCCTGCCGAACCGTGCAGTTGAAGGTGCGTTCGCCCGAGCTGCGATCCGTCAGCCGGTCACAGACGCTCACCGAGAGCACTGATGTGGGGAAGGTGATCGCCGACACCGCAGTGGCATTGCTGGATCGACTGGATACCTCGGGGGGTGTTCGACTGATCGGGGTCGCAGCTACGGGTCTGGCTCCACCAGGTCCGGAGCAGCTCGAACTGCTCTACTCCCCCGAGGAGGTCGGAGCTCCCGACGAGTTGGTGGTGCCCTGGGGGCGTGTGTCGGCCGCAATGGATGAGATCCGGGCCCGCTTCGGAACTGAAGCGATCGCTCCGGGTGCCGGTTCCCGCCGCTCGGAAGACTCCGAACAGGGGGGAGGGCCGGGTGAGCGCCGATGGGGTCCAGATCGATCGATCTGAGGTCGGTCCTTCTGCAGAGCGGCTGACGACCGACGGGGATTCTGTCGCCGATGCTGGTGATTCGTCCAAGGTGATGCCGCATGGCTCGAGAGGGCGATCTAGAATGACCCGAACACGGAATGGAGCAGGTGCGTGCCGCTTTCTGACGACGAACAGCGGATCCTTTTCGAGATCGAAAAGGAGTTCTATGACAGCGATCCCGAGTTCGCTCGGGAAGTCTCAGAGACCTCCCTCTACCGTCATGCCCTCCGCAACATCAAATGGGCTGTTCTCATCGGAGTGCTCGGACTGGCCGGTTTGATCGCTGCGTTGCAGGTTCACTTCCTTCTCGCATTCGGCGCGTCGATGGTGATGTTCGCCAGCGCTGTCGTGATCGAGCGAAATTTGCGCAATATGGGCCGTGCCGGCTTGCAGCAGGTAAGCGGGGCCGTGCGCAATCGACAGGGGCCAGGCATCAGTGGGATGGGCGGTCGCCTCAAGGATCGATTCAAGCGGGACGACTGAAGCCATTGCTTCGTGAACTCGCCGGGCTGCGTTCACTCCACCGGTGACCTCGAGCCTGTAGTACGCAGCTGGGCCGTTGTTGCTACGAGCCGCCGGCCCGACTCAAGATGCGGGGATCTGACCGTTGGCGGAGTCGCTCTGACCAGCGCAGGCCATGCTGGAGATCCGTGTCGACCTGATCGACCAGCCGGACCATCTCTCGGACCTCGTCGAGGCTCGGTTCGAGGTCGCTGAAACTAGCCCGATCGGCGGTTGTAGCGATGTCGGTCAGGGGGGCTGAGGCGAGACGCGTGTCGGCTGCGACCCGCCGGACGAACTGAGCGTGGGTTTCATGTTCCTGGCGGGTCATGCCGGCAACTGCGAGGCGGCTGCAGAAGTCGGTCCAGGCTTCGCTGGCCAGAGCACACGCGTCGTCTGCCGCCCGCGCCCGACGTCGACGACGTCGCACGGCAACCATGCTCGGGAACACGAGGACCCACAGCAGGGCTGCGACGAGAGCAGCGGTGATGGCGATCAGGGTCCAGCGCACCCACGGGGCCAGGCGGCGGGGTGTGCTCTGGTCGACGAGGGTCAAATCATCCACGAAGCCAGGGTTGTCTGTGGTCGGACCCTCGGGCGTCTGTCCACCACCGCTGGTCCCTCCGGACCCCAGCTCCTCGGCTGGAACGCCCAACGGATCTCCTGACACTGCCTGCTGCGGGGCTACGCCGGTGTAGGTCTGGGCCAAGGGCGCTCCTCGACCGGGTGTCGGCTCGAAGTAGACCCACTGTCCGTCGATCCAGACCTCTGGCCAGGCGTGGTAATGCTCACCACGGACGATGAATTCGTCTCCGACACGTTCCCCTGGTGTGAATCCGACGGCGACCCTGGCCGGGATTCCCAGCGAACGGGCCATGGCGGCGAACGATCCGGCGAACTGCTCGCAATAGCCGCGGCGGTCCTGGAACAGGAAGTTCTCCATCCGTTCCGTGTCGTGGCCTGCGACCGCATCGAGGGAGTACACGAAGTTTTCGCGGAAGAAGGTCTGTAGGGCAATCGCCCGGTCGAAGGTATTGCCCGACGCGGCGGTGACCTGCTCGGCCAGCAATCGGATGTCGGTACTGAAGCTGGCAGGCAGGGCGGTGTATTCGGTGGCGATCTCTGCCGGCACTTCCGTAGGGGCTGATCGGAGTTCCTCTGGCGATGGCACGTCGAGTGCGGATACGACGGTGTACGTCGTTCCAGGGGCCACGCTCTGGCCGCGTCGGATGACCAACGTGTCGGTGACGTCGTCCCAACTGATGTCCTCGCCCCGCAGGCGAACCGGCTCGTAGGCGGCTGGAATCCAGATGCTGGACAATCCGGAGATGGTGATCCGCTGCTCGAGGGTCGGCACGTCGTCGGACACATCGCGGAGCCGGCCGCTGCCCGAGGAGTAGCTGCGGTTGCTGCCCCACACGGTGCCGTTGAACTCATCGAGCCCGGAGACGCGCCAGTAGGCGGCCTGGTCGGCCCTCACCCTGAACAGCTCGGTGTTCGACTGTTCGATCAGTCGTCCGCGAGCATCAACGAGGGGGCTCAGGGTGACACGCGACCCGCTCCCACCCTCGAGGTCCTTCAGGGTGATCACCCCCGGCTCGCCCACCCCAGGCAGCAAGGGGCCAGCGAGGATCCCGATGGTGACCGCTCCGCAGACCATTCGCAGGCCGAGGGACAGTGTTGTGCGGCGTTGTCGATCCTCGGTGGCTGCCAGCGGCACGGGGTGTGACACCGGTGAGGAGGTTCGGGCCAGCAATAGGAAAAGCCAGGCTGCGCCGACCAGGGCCCCGGCCGTCTCGAGGCGATACCCGCCGACACCGAGCACGGCCACGAAGACGAACAGCGCAAGAGGGGCGAGTAGGGCCTCCGTCATGGTCCGCAGGCGGAATGCCGCGATATCGCTCGCGCCGGCGATCAACCAGAGCAGTGCACTCGCACCAACCAGGAAGCCACCCGTGGCCGGGGTGGGTGCCTCGACTCGGCCGAAGGCCGTCCACGCCTCCCCGAGTTCGGATGCCATGAGCCGCCAGGTCTCGAAGCCCGGGACCACCAGCAGCAGTGTCTCAGGATAAATCAACACCGCCGAGAGGAGAACGGCTGTCACTGCCGACACCGGCACGGTGGCCCCGATGGTCCAACGTTGGCGACGCGAGATGCTGGCAGTTGCATGGGCGACGACGGTGGTGGTCGCCAACACGGGGAGGAAGTCCCAACTGTCGAAGAGGCGTCGCATCGACACGACCACCGTCAGGGTCAGCACACACAGGGCGGCTTCGGCCCAGACCAGTGGCACCCGTCCGCCGGGGGTTCGAGCCTTCATCGCAACTCCGACTCGGCTCCAACGGCCCGATTCCATGCCTCGAGGAAGGCGGCGCCGGGAGGCACGACCACTTCGATGCTCTGTCGGCCGAGCGGTCCGCGATCTGTCCTGGGTGAGGAAGCCGACGCCGCAGGCGCCTCAGGGAACCGAACGACGGCCAGGGCTCCCGCCCGGCCCCGAAGTCGGGTGACTCGCTCGACATCCGCCTCGTGGGCCTCGCCCATCACGGCCACCACGGCGCCTCCGTCGCTGGCGGTCTGAAGGTTCGCCAAGGTGGCCTGGAATGTTCCTCTGCTGGTCGCCTCGATCGATGCCAGGTATTCGAGCACCGACTCCAGATGGGCGCGCCCAGTTGCGAAGCCACTGTCTCGGCCACCCGTCGTCACCAGCCGCACCAGGTCGCGTTGGCGGGAGCTCGTTGCGACGACACTGGCGGCCGCCGATACCGCCCGTTCGAAGCTGTCATCAGAGTGCGCGGTCGCACGGGTGTCGAGCAGCACGGTGACCCGGCCCTGGCGCGGCAGTTCATCCTGGCGAACCATCAAGCGCCCTCGTCGTGCAGTCGAGGGCCAGTGCACGCGCCGGAGGTCGTCTCCGACCGAGTAGTCGCGCAGGGCGTAGAACTCCTCCCCGATTCGACCGAGGGATCGGGAGTCGTGGGCGGCCCCATGGGGATCGTGCCCTCGCGAAAAGGGGAGCGGGGCGATGGGGTCGAGGCGTGGATAGACGGTGACCGCCGTGGTGCCCGCGGCATGTACTCGCACGGTCGAGAGGCCGAACGGGTCGGTGATCTCGATGGTCATCGGTCCGATCTCGATGACGCCCCGCCGCTGGGTCGGAATGGCGTAGGAGGCGCCCACCGCTTCCTCGGGCTGCAGAGGCCCCAGCACCATGTCGGCGCCCACCGTCGTGCTGACCGGATCGATCGCGCGGAGGACTGCAGTGCGCCCTCCCAGATTGGTGAAGCGCAGGTCTGCCGAGGCCAGTTCACCTGCGTGGACGCGCAGGGGTCGAACCGTTCGGGTCACCTGGACCTTGAGACGAACCGAGACCGCCCACGCCGCAGAGACGATGACGAGGCCGCCCGTGGCCGCAGCGATGACGAACAACTCGTAGATGCCGAACACGCGGCCGACCAGGGCCAGTACGGCCCCGCTCGAGGCCATGATCCAGCCGCTACGGGTCAGCACCGGTCGCTCTGGCCGTTCACGAGGAGCACCAGGAGTCAGAGGGTCGCAGCGGTCGGCACCGGAACTGCGTCGAGGAGTTCGCCGATCACCCGCTCGACGTCCAGGCCCTGCAGTTGGGCCTCTGGTGTGAGGACCAGGCGATGTCCCAGGACGGGCCGCGCAATCGCTTTGATGTCGTCAGGAACGACGTAGGAGCGGTCGTGCGATGCGGCGAGGGCCTGGGCGACGCGCTGGAGGTACAGCGTGGCTCGGGGGCTGGCCCCCAACGCGATTGCGTGGTGGCTCCGGGAGGCCTCAGCCAGGCTGACGATGTAGTCCCGCAGGCTGGGGGCAACGTGTACCCCACGCACCAGCTCGGCCATGGCCCTCACCTCGAGGCTGGTGGCCACCGCAGAGATCGGCGGCCCACTGCTCGCTGCCTGGTCTTCCAGGATCCCGACCGCGTCGTCCCTGTCGGGATAGCCGATCGAGATGCGCATCAGGAAGCGGTCGAGTTGGCTCTCTGGCAGGGGGTAGGTTCCCTCGTGGTCGAGTGGGTTCTGTGTGGCGATGACCATGAAGGGTGAGTCGAGCGGGTGGGTGTCCCGATCGATGGTGACCTGGCGTTCTTCCATCGCCTCGAGGAGCGCGGCCTGCGTCTTCGGAGATGCCCGGTTGATCTCGTCTGCCAATACGAACTGGTTGAATACGGGGCCGGGTCGGAATTCGAATGCCCGACCCTGTTCGTTCCAGATGTTGACGCCCACCACATCGGTCGGAAGCACGTCGGGCGTGAATTGGATCCGGCCGAAGGTGCTGTCGACCGAGCGGGCCAGCGCTTTGGCCAGGCTGGTCTTGCCCACCCCGGGCACGTCCTCGATGAGGAGATGCCCTTCGGCCACGAGGCACAGCAGAGCCAACCGGATGGCTTCGGGTTTGCCGCGGATCACCTGCGCGACGTTGGTGGCGATGCGCTCGAACACGTCCACGAACGACGGAGGTGGGCTCGCTGGTTGGGATGCGGTGGCGTCGGTCATCGATCTCCCGATCGGTCCGGCTTCATGGGCTGACGGCAGAGGCTAGCCACCGCAGGGCCCGGTGAGAGATCGGCCCAGGTCGATCGGCCGCCGATACCATGGCGTCATGACCCGGGCGAGCAGCCTCGGCACAGCACATGGCCCTGCGCTCGCTGTGGACATCGGGGGAACGAAATTGGCGGTCGGCATCGTTGAGCCCGATGGCACAATTGCCTGGTCCAGCGTGTGCCCGACTCCGGCCACCGATCCAGCGGCTTTGTGGGCGGCGTTGGCTGGGTTGGTCGAGCACGCATCGAGGTGGGCGTCCGAGGCCTGCTCTAGCGCCCCCGTGGTGTGTGGGGTGGGCTGCGGGGGCCCGATGGCCCCGGGTGGCACGACGGTTTCTCCCCTGAACATCCCTGCCTGGCGATCATTCCCCTTGCGGTCGCAGCTCGAGGATCACACGGGGCTTCCCGTGGCTATCGACAACGATGCGAAGGCGCTCGCGCTCGCCGAGGGGTGGTGTGGTGCGGCGCGCGGCGTCGACAACTACATGGCCATGGTGGTTTCGACGGGGGTTGGCGGCGGCATCGTGGTGGACGGTTGCTTGCTCGATGGCGGGCGGGGCAATGCCGGGCACGTCGGGCATGTGATCGTCGCCCCTGGCGGCGCACCGTGTGCATGCGGGGCATCGGGCTGCCTCGAAGCCGAGATCTCCGGCCCGGCCATTGCTCGACGGACCAGCACAAGCCCCGAACTCGCTCGAAACGACGAGCGAGTCCGAGCGGGCACCCTGTTGGGTCGGGGTGTCGCATCGGTGGTCAACCTGCTCGACCTCGATGTAGTGCTCGTCGGAGGTTCCGTGGCCCTGGGGTTCGGAGACACCTTCTTCGACGCAGCCCGCGCTGAGTTGGCCCGGTGCAGCAGGTTGTCCTTCAGTCTCGGAGCGCGTCTCGAACCGGTTGGCCTCGGGGCCGAGGGACCCCTCGTTGGTGCGGCCGCCGTGGGCTTCGCGAGCCTCTTCGATGGAGGACGTCGTGGGTGAGCTCCTGGTGCTCCCGAGCGGGTCCTGGTCCTGCGTGGTCGCCGTGCTCCGTCGACCACGGCTCTGGCCGACCGCTGCGCGGGCTGCGCGCCGCATGGTCCCCGATGGCTGGTGGCGGCGGCGACCGTTCCTGCCGCTACCGTCCCCGGCCTACCTGCGCTTCCGGTTGGTGACCATGTACGGGGGTTCGGGCGACGGCCCGGTTCGGCCCGACGATCTGGTGGCATGGCTCGAGTGGTGTCGACGGTGGCCGCAGGCAAGTCGCTGATGGCAAGGGGCCCGAGCCTGCTGGCAGAACGGGCCTTGGTGCTCAACGTCACGTACCAGGCGTTGTCGATCGTGTCGGCGCGCCGCGCCGTGTTGATGGTTCTCGGGGGGAGGGCGGAGGTGCTCCATACTGGCGATGGGGTGATTCGCTCGGAGCATCTCCGGATGCCGGTGCCGAGTGTGGTTCGACTCTCACATCACGTGAGAGCCCCCTTTCGTCGCCGGGCACCGTTGCATCGTGCGGCGATCTTCGTTCGGGACGGGAACCGCTGTCAGTACTGCGGTCGAACGGCTGAGTGCATCGACCACGTCCATCCCCGAAGCAAGGGGGGCACCCACGATTGGGAGAACGTCGTGGCTTGCTGCCGTGTATGCAACGTGGCGAAGGGTGACTCCCTCCTGGGGGAAAGCCGGTTCAGCTTGTCCCAGCCTCCGTACGCTCCGGAACCGCTAGCCGTCGATGCCGCCCTACGCAGTCACATGCCGAGCGAATGGCAGGACTACCTACCGAGTCTGAGGCCGCTCGCTCGATGATCTCATCGGGGGGTCAGCCCGGCGAGTGGGTGTTCGAGCGGTGGAGGGGTGGGGCCGCCCTGTTGCACAAGCGCCCATTGATGGTCGACGGACGCCGCCGCCTGGCTGTGATGGAGGTCACCCGGCCAGCCCTGGTATTGGGCTCGACCACGTCGTTGCCCGACCATCGAGTAGGACCCGGCGAGGGGGTGGACGTGGTTCGTCGTCGCAGTGGCGGAGGTGTGGTCTGGCTCGCTCCGGGGGAGTCCACCTGGCTGGATGTGACGGTGCCGCGCCATGATCCGCTGTGGGATGACGACATCGGCCGTTCCTTCTTGTGGCTCGGCCGGACGATTGCCGACGTCCTCGAGGGTCTCGGTGTGCGAACAATTCTGCATACCGGGGGACACGTGGCCGGGCAGGACGGTTCCCTCGTCTGCTTTGCCGGGCGGGGGGCGGGGGAGTTGCTCGTCGGGTCGCGCAAGTTGGTTGGTATGGCACAGCGCCGGACCCGGGCTGCAGCGAGAATTCAGTGTGTCTGGTATCGCTCGTGGTCGATGAGCGGCCTGGCTGCCATGGTCGGTGACGAGGTGGCCGAACGGTGCGCCGATGTAGGCGTGGGGATGGGTGCCGTGACGGCCGTGGACCCGTTGCCGGCGGTGGTCGAGGCCATCCAGCAACGCTGAGTTTGTCCTAATACAAACAGCCAGCAATTCACCCTATGGGTGTAATTACATCGCTGTCATTCGAATTGCCGACGTGGAGTGGTGAAAACCTCCCTCGAAGTGGTTGCCAGGTGGGGGAAAGGGGCTTATGGTGGGGCGAAGTGGGGGAGAAGGGCACGGCTGTACAGCCCAATCCCATCTCTCCCCTGGAACAAGCGGTCTGGCGGCCACGAGGCGATCAGGGAGGAGGCGGTATGGACGAGTTCTTCGTCGGGCAGTACGAGCATGCGCTCGACGCCAAAGGGCGCATCGTCCTGCCTGCATCGTTCCGAACCGCCTTCGAGCAGTCGGGCTTCCTCATCAAGGGCTCCGAGGCATGTCTGGCCCTGATGACCCCTACGCAGTTCAGCGACATGGCGCGCGAGATGGCGGCCCGGTCAAAGGTGGGTGACGCACGGCAACGAGCTGCCAAGCGGGCATTTGGTGCCGGTGCCGCTCGGGTGATGCCAGACAAGCAGGGCCGGATCGCCATCCCGGAAGAACTGCGCCAGTTTGCCGGCCTGGAACGCGATTGCATGATCATCGGCTCGGTCGACCTCGTCGAGATCTGGGACGCCGGTCGGTGGGCTGCGGTCAGTCACGAGGGAGATACCGTCCTCGGCGACCCCGACTCCTACCCCACCACATCGGGCGGAGTGGAGGTCGACTGATGCGCCTCTCCACTGTGCGGGGGTGTCGCACCACTTGTACCGATTACACGATGCGCCGCGCGGCGGTGCTGTTCTCCGGCGGGCTCGGAAAGCCCCAGCTCCGCCCAAAAAACTGCAGGCTCCGGCGGGGAAATTCCCCGGCGGTCACGCCCGCCGGGGAACAGCAGGGCCACGCGACGGGTCGACTCGCCCGAACCCAAGGGGGTGAACCGATGGCATCGGACTTCGAGCATCGCCCCGTGATGCTCGACGAGGTCCTCGAGACCTTCGAGCCTCTGGGCTCGGGACTCATCGTCGACGCCACCGTGGGGGGCGGAGGTCACGCCGACGCCATCCTGCGCCAGCACCCTGGTCGCCGCTTGTTGGGCCTGGATCGCGACCCCGAGGCGATCCGAGCCGCTGGTCGACGTCTGGCACAGCATGGTGAGCGGGCGTCACTGGTCCGCTGTCGATTCGACGCAGTGGGATCCCTGCTCGACGATCCTGCGAACACCGGGGGGGAACCCTTCGTGGGTGCCCTGTTCGACCTCGGGGTCAGCAGCCCTCAGCTCGATCGGGGTGACCGCGGCTTCTCCCATCGCTTCGACGGACCGCTCGACATGAGGATGGACCCCGACGGACCGCTCGCAGCTGCACAGGTGGTCAACGACTACGAGCATGGAGCTCTGGCGCGCCTGCTGCGGATGTATGCCGACGAGCCCCATGCGCGGCGTATCGCTGCAGCCATCGTGGCAGCTCGCCCAATTCTCAGCACCGGGCAGTTGGCCGAGGTCGTCGTCGAGGCCGTCCCTGCGGCGGCGAGGCGTCGCGGGCGCCATCCGGCCATGAGGACGTTCCAGGCCATTCGCATCGAGGTCAACGACGAACTCGCTGCGATCGAGCCAGCTCTTACCGCGGTGATCGACCGGCTCGAGCCGGGAGGTCGCGTGGCCGTCATTGCGTATCACTCAGGGGAGGACCGCATCGTGAAACATGTTCTGCGTCAGGCAGCGGACGGGGTGTGTGAATGCCCATCGGGTCTGCCGTGTATCTGTGGAGCAGGGCCCTCGGTGCGACTGCTCCGGAGGAAGGTCCGGCGGCCGATGCCGGTCGAGGTCGCGGCCAACCCACGGGCAGCCAGTGCTCGCTTCCGGTCCGCTGAGCGCTTGGCGGTCGGGGAGTACTGACGGTGACCAGCGCTGTGGCCCGCGGTGTCGGGCTCCTCGACGGTGTTGCGGCGCCGGTGGTGCCGCTGCCCCTGGTCGGTGGTCGTGATGCCGTCGTGCGGCGACTGGTGGGGGTGGCCACCGCAGTGGGGGTTGCCGCTCTCGCCATCCTGATGGGCCTCGCCATCTTCCATTCGGTGCTGGCCGACGGCCAATACCGGCTCAACGGGCTCGAGCGCGACATCAATGCAGAACGTCAGCGGATGGTCGAGTTGCAGTACCAGATCGAGACGCTGAACACGCCGATGGAGGTCGAGTTGATGGCCGAGGGGATCCTCGGACTGGTCTCGGCATCCGAGCCGATCGACGTCACCGTGCCTCCCATCTTCATTGCAGCCACCGCTCGGGTACATGCCGAGGTGCTGGACGATGGCGGGGTCGACTGGATGTCGATGAAGTCCCTGCTGACCGGGAATTGACCTGCCGGACGTGACCACTTCCCTACGAGTGCAACCGTGACCTCGACCCTTCAGCGGACTCGGTCCCGACCAGGGCCAGCCCGCAAACAGACGCGGAGGGCCGCCCCTGCAGCTCCCCAAGCGTCCGAAGCGCGGGGACGTCGGGTACGGGTCGGCTCGCGTGGGCGTCGGGTCGGGCTGATGACCCTCGCCGTCCTGCTGGGGGTCGTGGCACTGGCGGCCCGGCTCGTGCAGATCCAGGTGATCCAACAAGATCGCTACGTCGGCTTCGGTGACCGGCAGGGCAGTACCGATGTGGACATCGTGCCTGCCCGGGGTGCCATCCTGGATCGCGATTTCAGTGTCCTGGCCCTGTCGGACAATCGCCCCTCGGTGTACGCCGACCCCCAACTCGTGGACGACCCGGTGGCGACAGCGGCGCAACTGGCAACGGTCCTCGATATCGACGAAGGTGTCATTGCCGAACGCTTGGCGAACAGGGACCGCCGCTTCGTCTACATCGCTCGTCAGGTGTCCCTCGAGGAACGCGACCTGGTCGACCAGCTCGGCCTGCTCGGTGTGGGGTTCATCGATGAGCCCAGTCGGCTCCGCCCCAACGGCGACGACCTGGCCCGCGGCATCCTCGGTTCGGTGGACATCGACCAGAACCCCCTCAGCGGGGTCGAAGCACAGTTCGGGGATGTCCTGGCGGGCAGCGGTGGGCACCTGGAATCTCGGATCGCCCGGAACGGGCTGGCCCTGCCGACCTCCACCCGCGTCCTATCCGAAGCACAGGCAGGGAACGACCTGGTCCTGACGTTGCACACCGAGACGCAGTGGTTGACCGAGCAGGCACTCCTCGAGGCGGTCGAGTCGTCGGGGGCCAAGGGGGGCATGGTCGTCGTGATGGAGGTCGGGACGGGGGAAATCCTCGCTCTGGCCGGTGCCTCCCGCGACCCCGAGACCGGCGACGTCAGGGTGGCCCGCCATACTCCTGCGTACAGCCAGGTCTTCGAACCAGGATCGGTGAGCAAGACGTTCACCGTCGCCGCTGCCCTCGAAGAGGGAACGGTGCGAGCGGATGACCTGTTCTCGATTCCTCCGAACTACGAGTTCGCCGACAAGGTGTTCCAGGAACCCTATGTCGACTTCCCTCAGGCGCTCACCGTCACCGAGATCCTGGCCCAGTCGTCGAACATCGGCACGATCCAGGTTGCCGAATCGATTGGTCGAGACACCCTGTACTGGTACCTGCGACGGTTCGGCTTCGGGCAGATGACCGGGCCCGGTGGGGCGGCGACCGTGCCGACCGAGTCGGCGGGCATCCTCCACCCTGCGTCGGACTGGCACGGCACCGGACTCGCTACCATCTCGTTCGGACAGGGGATCGCCGTGACCGCCGTGCAGCTTGCCGGTGCCTACAACACCATCGCCAACAACGGCGTGTACCTGGCTCCGACCCTGTACCGGGGCACCATCGATGGGAACGGAGAGCTGCACCCGGCTCCGCCGGCAGATCGGCGTCGGGTGCTGAGCGCGAACACTGCGGCCCAAGTTCGGGCCATGCTGGCCGACGTGGTCAACAACGGAACAGGCGCCCTCGCCGCAGTGGACGGCTTTGCCTCGGCCGGCAAGACGGGTACAGCCCAGAAGCCCTTGGAGGACCGCCCGGGGTACAGCGAGACGGCGTATATGGCGACGTTTGCGGGCTTCGTGCCCGCCCAACAGCCCGAGTTGACGATCGTTGTGAGCATCGACGAGCCGACCGACCAACACCTCGCCGGCGTGGTGGCCGCCCCGGTGTTCTCGACCGTTGCCGAATACGCCCTGCGCGTCATGCGTGTGGCCCCCACGGAGTGATGGGGCGGTGGCTGCGATGACCGTGACCACCCTGGCGGCAGCCATCGGCGGCGACCTTGTCGTCGGAACGGATCCTGCCGCCCGCGATCGTCCAGTGATCGACCTGACCCACGACAGCCGACGGGTGGCCGCCGGCTGGGCGTTCGCCTGTGTTCGAGGATCCCAGCGCGACGGCCATGACCATGCAGGGGAGGCCCTGGCCTCGGGAGCCAGTTGTCTGCTCGTCGATCGCGAGATCGGTGCTGGGACGGATCCTGCTGGCGTGATCATCAGGGTGCCCGACGTGCGGTCGTCGCTGGGTTCGGCGTCTGCCGTCGTGCACGGCAACCCCTCGGCGAGTCTGTCGACCATCGGGGTGACGGGGACCGCAGGGAAGACGACGGTGACCCACGCCATTGCCGACGTGCTTTCTGCGCTCGGGGAGCCGAGTTCGGTGCTCGGCACCCTGGACGGCGCCCGCACGACCCCCGAGGCTCCGGACCTGCAGCGGTGGCTGGCCCAGCGTCTCCGAGCCGGTGATCGACATGCCGCCATCGAGGTTTCCTCGCACGCCCTCACCCTCGGCAGAGTGGAGGCCACGCAGTTCGCAGTGGCGGTGTTCACCAACCTAGGTGCCGAGCACCTCGACTTTCACGAGACGATGGAGGAGTACTTCCGAGCAAAGGCCCGGCTCTTCGACGGCCGTGCGGAGGTCGGGGTGGTCAACCGGGACGACCCGTGGGGCATGCGACTGGTGGAACGGACCGGAGGAGGTCGCTGCGTGACCTACGGATGGTCCGACATGCAGGACGCTGCTGTCGCCGCCGACGGGTCCACGTTTCGCTGGCAGGGCCACGTCACTCGAACGCGTCTCGTGGGGAGGTTCAATCTCCTCAACCTGGCTGCTGCAGGTCGGGTCGCCTCGGAACTCGGGCACCGTTCGCCGGACATCGCCGAGGCCATGGCGCAGGTCCGTCCCGTTCGGGGACGGATGGAGCGGGTAGCCGTTTCTGGCAGCGACCTTCACGTGCTCGTCGACTACAGCCACAAGCCCGATGCCTTGCTCGCTGCTCTGACCGCTGCCCGCGAACTGACCGAGGGGCACCTATGGGTGGTCTTCGGGGCCGGCGGCGACCGCGATCGGGCGAAGCGACCGCTGATGGGCCTGGCTGCGGCAGAGGTTGCCGACAGTGTGGTTGTCACATCGGACAACCCGAGGTCCGAGGAACCCATGGCGATCATCGACGAGGTCGTGGGAGGCATCGTGGATGCTGACGCACGGTCTCGGGTGATCGTGGAGGGTGATCGGGCCACCGCCATCGGCCTTGCCGTTTCGGGCGCCGCGCCCGGAGACGTTGTGGTCGTTGCGGGCAAGGGACACGAGGCTACGCAGGTGATCGGTGATCGGGTCGTCGACTTCGACGATGCGGCCGTCGCCCGACGCGCTCTGGAGCAGCGGGTCCGAGAACGGGGGGCCGCAGCCCGATGATCGCCCTCCTGATCGCAGCCGCAGCCTCGATGAGCGTGTCCCTGGTCGGCACCCGCTACCTGCTGCCTTGGCTCCTGGGAAGAGGAGTTGGACAACCCATTCGTCTCGACGGTCCCCAGGGGCATCTCCACAAGTCGGGAACCCCGACGATGGGGGGCTTGGCGATCGTGGCTGGGGCCTTGACGGGGTACATCGTCAGTCACCTGAGGGCAGAGACGATCATGACCCGTTCCGGCATCACCCTGATGCTGGCCATCGCCGGGGCCGGGGTGGTTGGACTTCTCGACGACCTGATCAAGGTTCGTCGCGAGCGCAATCTGGGTCTGAACAAGAAGGCGAAGGTCATCGGCCTCCTCACGGTGGCCATCGGGTTCGCAGTCCTGGCCATGTGGTGGGCGGGGGCGACCCCGGCCATCACCTTCACTCGCGTCGGGTTTCCCGACCTGTCGGTGCCGAAGGTCCTGTGGGTTGCCTGGGCCGTATTCATGGTGTTGGGCTTCTCGAATGCCGTGAACCTGACTGATGGTCTCGACGGGTTGGCCGGTGGCTCGGCGGCCATGGGATTCGGCGCCTTCATCATCATCGGATACTGGGCCTTTCGGCATCCGGTGACCTACGACATACCCCACGCTCTCGATCTTGCGATCGTGGCCGCTGCCATGGCCGGTGCGTGTGTGGGCTTTCTGTGGTGGAACGCTCCGCCAGCCCGGATCTTCATGGGGGACACGGGCTCGCTGGCGATCGGTACTGCCATGGCCGGCTTGGCCTTGCTCCTGGAGACCCATCTGTTGCTCCCCATCATCGGTGGGTTGTACGTGGTCGAGACGGTGTCGGTGATCCTGCAAGTGGGATCGTTCCGCTCCACCGGCCGACGGATCTTCCGCATGGCGCCTATCCATCACCACTTCGAGTTGGGCGGATGGCCCGAGACGACCGTGCTCATCCGGTTGTGGATCGTCAACACCCTGTGCATCGCGTTCGCTCTCGGCGTCTACTACGCCGATTTCGTCAGTCTCGATGTGTTCGAGATTCCGGGAGGCGGGCTGTGAGCGAGATCGACCTCAGCCGGAGTCTGGTCGTGGGCCTCGGGGTCACCGGACGCGCAGTCGTTGCGTCGCTGCTGCGTCGGCATCACGAGGTGGCGGTAGCGGACGACCGACCCGACGCGGTCAGCCTGCCGGCGGGAGTGATCGGTGCCGTGGTCGACGCTTCGGACTCGGTTGCCCTGGGTGCCCAGGTCGAGTGGGCGACGGCCGTAATCCCGAGTCCCGGCGTTCCCGCTCATCATGCTGCGTACGCTCTCGCCGACGCGGCCGGTCGCCCGGTGGTCAGCGAACTGGATCTCGCCGCCGCGTGGGACGACCGTCCGATCGCGGCAGTGACGGGAACTAACGGCAAGACCACGGTGACCACCCTCGTCACCTCGATGTTGCGTCGCAGTGGCACCCCGACCGAAGCGGTCGGCAATACCGATGTTCCGCTGGTGTCTGCCATCGACGTGCCCGAGTCGACAACCGAGATCTTCGTCGTGGAGGCCTCCTCCTTTCGTCTCGAACGGGTGCGTTCGTTCGCCCCACGGGCCGCCGTCTGGCTGAACCTTGCCCCGGATCATCTCGACTGGCACGGCCACATGGCGGACTACGCAGCCGCCAAGGCGCGGATTTGGGCGCAGCAGGGACCCGGCGACGTCGCCGTGGTGCCAGTCGCCGATCCGACGATCGAGCCCTATGCCCGGAACATCAGGTCGAAGATCGTGACATTCGGCGCGGGAGGCGATGTCGGCATCGACGGGGCCTGGTTGGTAGCGCACGGGCAACGGGTCGTCGCCATCGAAGATCTTGTGCGCCAGCGGCCACACGACCTAGCCAATGCATCGGCGGCTGCGGCCGTCGCCCTGGCCATGGGGGCCGATCCTTCGATGGTGGCCGAAGAACTGCGGTGCTTCGACGGATTGGCGCATCGGCTCGAGTTGGTGGGATGTGTCGACGGCATCAGGTTCCACAACGACTCCAAGGCGACCGCTCCCCATGCGACATTGGCCGCTCTCGCCGGGTTCGAGGACGTCGTGCTCATCGCTGGGGGCCGGAACAAGGGACTCGATCTCGCAGAACTCCGGGCAGCGGCACCACGATTGAGGGGCGTCGTGGCGATCGGCGAAGCGGCTCCCGAGATCGTGACGACACTTGGTGACCTGGTGGACGTCGAGGTCGCCGGCTCGATGGAGGCTGCTGTGGCCGCCGGTCGCCGTCTGGCCGCCCCCGGAGGGGACGTCGTGCTGTCCCCGGCCTGTGCCTCCTTCGACTGGTATCGGGGGTACGGAGCCCGAGGCGACCACTTCCGCTCGATCGTCGCCACTCTCGGTTCGAGCACGTCGAGCACCGTTCCCCACGCTCAGCAAGGAGATGCAGGTCAGCGATGACGACCACCACCCGTCGACCGAACCGCCGTACGAACCGGCCCAGACCAGCGAATCCTCCCCAGACCGTGCGAAGGGGAGCACCGCTGCGCTATGTGATCCTGTTGGCCGCTGTGGTCCTGCTGCTGGGGGCAGGGCTGGTGCTGGTCCTGTCCGCCTCCGCGGTGACAGGACTCGATCAGACCGGGCAGACCTACTTCTTCTTCCTTCGTCACCTGCGGTACCTGGCCCTTGCCGCGATTGCCCTGTTGATCATGATGCGCGTCGACTATCGCCGACTGCGGGCAGCCGTTGTTCCTCTCGCCGTCTGCACGGTGGCGGGCCTGGTGACGGTGATGCTGCAGGGCGAATCCGTCAACGGCTCCCAGCGCTGGTTGGACGCTGGGCCGGTCAACATCCAGCCGTCGGAGTTCGCCAAGCTGGCGCTCGTCCTGTGGTTGGCCTACTTCCTCGAACAGCGCCGCCATCAACTGGCACGGCCCGTCCGCATCATCCGCCCGGTGGCGCTCGTCGTGGGGGCGGTCGGGTTCCTCGTCATGCAGCAGCCCGATCTCGGCACCACGATCATCCTCGGGGTGATCGCTCTCGGCATGCTCTTCGCAGCGGGCGTCCCGTGTCGAGACATCACCAAACTCGCAGCGACCGGTGCCGGCGTGGCCATGGTGTTGGCATGGAACGGTGAGGCCTATCGCCGGGATCGGATCATCGGCTTCCTCAACCCGATCGAGACCCGCCAGGACGAGGGCTACCAGGTGTTCCAGTCGCTCGTCGGACTGGCCAATGGTGGTGTGCGAGGTGTTGGTCTTGGGTCGGGTCAGGCCAAGTGGGGCTGGTTGCCAAACGCCCATACCGACTTCATCTTCGCCATCATCGGCGAGGAACTCGGGCTCGTCGGAGCCCTCGTGGTCTTGGGATTGTTCGCATCGATCGGGGTGCTGGGTTTCCGCATCAGCGACCATGCGCCGGACATGTTCGGGTCGCTGCTCGCCGCTGGCATCACCACGTGGTTCATGATCCAGGTCTTGGTGAACATCGGCGGGGTCGTGGGTCTGTTGCCCATCACCGGGGTGACCCTTCCGTTCCTGTCCTTCGGTGGGTCGTCCCTGCTTGCCAATTCAGTGGCTATGGGGATCCTGTTGAACATCGGTCGTCAATCGCGATGAGCCCGGGGTCCGCTCAGCCGACGGTGCTCATCGCCGGTGGTGGGACGGCGGGCCACCTGATCCCGGGGCTGGCCGTTGCCGACGCCCTGGTTCGTAGCGGCGTGCCATCTGCGAACATTCGCTTCGTCGGAAGTCGGCGTGGGGTCGAGGTGGACATGGTGCCCGGTGCCGGCTTCGAGCTGCTGGCCCTCCCCGGGCGAGGTCTCAACGAGCGCCGTGTCAACCTGGCCAACCTGGTCGCCCTCCTCGCCCTGCTGTGGGCGATCGTCCGCGGAATCTGCACCGTGGTGGCCCGACGCCCGTCGGTCGTGCTGTCCCTCGGCGGTTACGCCGCGCTGCCTGGCTCCATCGGGGCGGTGCTCACCCGGGTCCCGTTGGTCGTCACTGAGCAGAATGCCGTGCCATCGGCCACCAACCGTCTGGTGGGCCGATTCGCGGCTGCATGCGCTGTGCCCTTCGATGGGGTCGACCTCCCACGGTCCGTCGTGACGGGTAACCCGGTCCGCCGTTCGGTGGTGGAGGTAGCGCAGTCCCCGTCGGCTGTGCCGGCGCCGTGGGAACCGGGCCGCTTTGCCGTAGTGATCTTCGGTGGGTCGCTGGGTTCGTTGCGGATCAACACTGCGGTCTGGGACGCCATGCCGGAGCTCGCACGCAGGGGAGACGTCGTCGTCTATCACGTGGTGGGTCGGAGAGACTGGCCCGAGCGGCCGTCGCTCGGCGTGGACCCGGCGGCTTACTGCGCAGTGCCCTACGACGACGACCTGCCTGTCGCCCTTGCCCAGGCTGATCTGGTGGTCTCGAGGGCCGGTGGGTCCACGGTGGCGGAACTGGCGGTGCTGGGGGTCGCTTCGGTACTGATCCCCCTTCCCATCGCCCCGAACGATCATCAGCGGCACAACGCAGCTGCTCTCGAGGCGGTCGGGGCCGCTCGGGTCGTCGACGATGCCGACTTCGACGGGCCGCGGCTGATCAGGGAGATCGACCGAGCGGTGGCCGATGGGGTGGCCACCGCAGGGGACGCAGCCCGTAGCGTGGGGCGTCCCGATGCGGCCGATTCGGTTGCCCAGCTCGTGGTGGCCCGAGCCCGCAAGGGGCGAGCATCGAGCCCGACGACGTCCGGAGACCGACCATGACCACCGACCCCACCACGGCCCGGTCGCTGCTGGATCACCAGCGACGGGTCCACCTGATCGGGGCCGGCGGTGCCGGCATGAACGGCATCGGCGTCGTGCTGGCCGAGATGGGTCATCAGGTGACGGGCAGCGACCTCAAGGAGTCGAGCGGCGTCGCACGTCTTCGGGCTCTCGGAGCGGAGGTGGTGATTGGTCACGCTGCCTCGAACGTGGGGGAGGTCGACCTCGTGGCCCGATCGACTGCGGTTCCCGAGGACAACCCCGAGGTGCAGGCGGCCAGTGAGCGAGGGCTGCCCGTGCTGCGACGGGCCGACATCCTCGCAGCCATCTGCGCCCGCCGACCGACGGTGGCTGTGGCCGGTACTCACGGTAAGACCACCACCTCGTCCATGCTGTCCCTCGCACTGGTGGAGGCCGGACGCCATCCGTCGTTCCTCGTGGGTGGTGACCTGAACGAGATTGGCTCCGGTGCCGTGTGGGACGCGCAGGGGGACCTGTTCGTGGTCGAGGCTGACGAGTCAGACGGCACCTTCCTCGAGCTCGGGGCCCATGCCGTACTGGTGACGAACGTCGAGGCAGACCATCTCGACTTCTATGGCTCCCTGGACGCTCTGGAACGGGCATTCGAGCGCTTCGCTCTCGCTGCTGCGGGCCCGAAGGTCATCTGCGCAGACGATCCGGGGGCACACCGGCTAGCCCTGGAAATTCCCGGCGTCATCACCTACGGCTGTCACCCCGGGGCCGACTATCGGATCGTGGACCAGGTGCTGGATGGGTACACGGCGTCGTTCCGCCTTGTCGGGCCGGGTGGTGACCTCGGCCCGTGTCGGCTGCCCATCCCCGGAGCTCACAATGCATTGAACGCAACCGGAGCAGCGGCCATGGCCCTCGAATTGGGTGCTGACCCTGTGGCAGTCATGGCCGCCCTTGGACGTTTTGCCGGTGTCGCCCGGCGGTTCGAGTTCAGGGGGGAGCAGGGCGGCGTCGTGTTCGTCGACGACTACGCCCACCTTCCGACCGAGGTCGGTGCGGCGGTGGCTGCGGCCCGCCAGGGCGACTGGGGGAGGGTTGTGGCAGTGTTCCAACCCCATCGCTACAGCCGAACGGCCGACTTGTGGATGGATTTCGGCGACGCATTCATGGGTGCTGACGAGGTCGTCATCACCGACATCTACCCGGCGGGGGAGCAGGCGAGGCCCGGCATCACCGGCGAGTTGGTGGCCCGGGCCGTGCTCGACGCACACCCTGGTAGCCCGGTGACGTACATCCCCTCGCGCGACGAGTTGCGAGCCCACCTCCGGGAGCAACTCCGCAGCGGGGACCTCTGTCTCACCCTGGGCGCAGGAGATCTCACCCTGCTGCCCGACGAACTCTTGGCGGCCGAGGAGCCTGGTGCAGATGGATCGGGGTGACCCCCGTGCCGTCGTTGCCCGGGAAGTGCTGGGAGATCGAGCCGTGGTCGGCGCGCCCCTCGGGTCCCGTACCACCTACCGGGTCGGTGGCACGGCTGCAGTCGCCTTCGAGGTGCGAGATAGAACCGACCTGTCACTCGTGAGCGCCGCTCATCTGGCGAGCGGTCTACCGGTGCTGGTCGTGGGGAGGGGGTCCAATCTGCTCATCGCGGACCGGGGGTTCGCGGGAATCGCGGTGTTCCTGGGAGAGGGATTCGACACCCTCGATATCGCACCCGATTCGGGGGTGGTTGCGGCGGGTGCTGCCCTCGCCCTGCCGGTGTTGGCGCGACAGACGGTGGCCGCTGGGCGCACGGGCCTGGAATGGGCCGTCGGCGTTCCGGGCTCCGTCGGTGGGGCTGTGACGATGAACGCTGGGGGACACGGAAGCGATGTCGCTGCGTCGTTGCTCGACGCAGATGTGTTCGACATCGACTGCGATCATGTGACGACGGTCCTCGCTTCCGAGCTCGACTTCGGGTACAGATCAAGTGCGGTGTCCGACAATCACATCGTTCTCGAGGCGCGGTTTCGGACCGGGGCCGGTGTTCCCTCCGAGGGTGAGCGGATTCTGGCTGAGATCGTGCAGTGGCGGCGTGCTCATCAGCCCGGGGGCCAGAACGCCGGGTCGGTGTTCGTCAATCCGGAGGGGACCTCGGCGGGGGCTGAAATCGAACTCGCCGGTCTGAAGGGCCTGCGCCGCGGCACAGCAGAAGTGTCGTCCAAACACGCGAACTTCATCCAGGCCGACGAGGGCGGCTCGGCGAACGACGTGCACGAGTTGATGACTGCGGTCGCGGCCGAAGTGTTACGACAGCGCAGGGTGCAGTTGCGCACGGAGATTCGACGGATCGGCTTCGAGAGCGAGGGGTCATGACGGACACGTTGGTCGAACCGCGCATCGCGGAGCGTCGATCCGAGGTCGCGGAGCGCACAGCTGGCACACGCCGTCGCCGGATCATCGCCGGCTTGGCGAGCCTCGTCGTGGTGGCGGCTGGGCTGGCCGTCACCCGCTCCCCACTGCTCGACGTGGAGCGCATCGAGGTGTTCGGGCTCAACAGGGTCACGCTCCGCGAGGCCCTCGACGCGATCGAGATCGAGGTGTCGACGCCGATCGTCAGCGTCGACACCGGGCGGGCATCGGCCGCCCTCGAGGACATTCCCTGGGTGGACGAGGCCCGGGTCGAACGGGCGTGGAACGGCACGGTCACCGTCGAGATTTCGGAGCGAAGTGCGGTGGCGGTTGCCCTCACGGCGCCGGACCAGTGGGTCCTAGTGGACGGAGACGGGCGGGTACTCAGCGAGCCGTTGGTTGTGGTCCCACCCCTCCCGCGGCTCTCGGGACTGCGCGCTGCTGGGCCGCTCGGCTCGTTCATGGACTCGGATAGTTCCGCTCCGTTGGCCGTGGCGCAGGCCCTGCCCCCTGATCTGCGCGAACGGGTCTACGGCATCTGGCGGGACGATCGCGGAGAACTGCGGATCGGCCTGGTCGGGGGACCCACGGTGGTGCTTGGGGACGACAATCGGCTGAGGGCCAAGGTAGCCGCTACGGCCACGATGCTGGAGCAGTTGACCCTCGAGACCGGACCGCACGACGAGGTGGCGCGGGTGCTCGACGTGTCGGTTCCGAATCTGCCGGTGGTCCGGAACAACTGAGCCCGAATCACCGGGTGCTTGTCGGATTCTCGATGAGTCGGTACCGTCGTGTGCACTATGCCTGACCAGGGAAAACTCTCAACTGATGGTTGAGGGTGGGTTCCCGGATACGAAGGAGTCGGGGTGGCCGCACCACAGAACTATCTGGCCGTGATCAAAGTCGTCGGTGTCGGAGGTGGCGGCTGTAATGCCGTCAACCGCATGATCGACGCGGGTCTGCGAGGGGTGGAGTTCATCGCGGTCAACACCGATGCGCAGGCGTTGCTGATGAGCGATGCCGACATCAAGCTCGATATCGGTCGGGAACTGACCAGAGGCCTCGGGGCGGGTAGCGACCCCGATGTAGGTGAGCGGGCAGCAGAGGAACACCGCGAGGAGATCGAGGAGGTGTTGCGAGGCGCCGACATGGTCTTCATCACCGCTGGAGAAGGTGGTGGTACCGGCACCGGCGGCGCTCCCGTCGTGGCGGAGATCGCAAGGGACGTGGGCGCCCTGACCATCGGGGTGGTGACCCGTCCGTTCATGTTCGAGGGTCGTCGTCGGGCGGTGCAGGCCGACCAGGGGATCACCCGGCTCAAGGAGAAGGTCGACACCCAGATCGTGATCCCGAACGATCGGCTGCTGTCCGTGTCGAACGAGAACACCTCGATGATCGATGCGTTCCAGATGGCTGACGACGTCCTCCTGCAGGGCGTGCAGGGCATCACGTCGCTCATCACGACGCCGGGCCTGATCAACACCGACTTTGCCGACGTGAAGATGGTGATGTCCAATGCTGGGTCTGCCCTCATGGGCATCGGCAGGGCCCACGGTGATGGCCGCGCCCAGAACGCAGCCCGGCAGGCTATTTCGAGCCCGTTGCTCGAGGCCTCGATCGAGGGCGCTCGCGGCATTCTCCTGAACATCTCCGGTGGCCCCGGGCTCGGCTTGTTCGAGGTCAACGAGGCAGCCCAGGTCATCCACGATGTCGCTCACCCCGATGCGAACATCATCTTCGGCGCGGTGATCGACGAGACGATGGGCGAGGAGATTCGGGTCACCGTCATCGCAGCGGGATTCGACCGATGGGATGACAAGGCCTCCGGCCGCTCGGCAGCAGCGGGCACGACGACTTCCGCGTCGCCATCCTCGGGTACCCGAAGCCCTGGCATCGTCGACGTGTTCGCCACCGACGAATTGGAAGCGATCGACGATGATGATGGCGACGACGACGATGGTGATTTCGACGTTCCCAGCTTCCTGAAGTGACGGTCGTCGTCTCGGAGGCGACATGTTGAACTTCCTGCGACGGCTCGGGTCAGACTCGATCGCGCGTGTCCGGTTCAGTGACCGGACCGATGGTGATGCCCTCGACGTTCGGTCGTTTGCGACCGAACGAAGTCGTTGGTCAACGGTCGTACAGGTCCACGGCGCCGATGTTGTCGTGGTCGAGTCGTGCGCAACGGGACCCGGAATCGAGGCAGATGCCATGGTGACCGGTCGCCCCGGACCCATTTTGGCTGTCCGCACTGCGGACTGTGTGCCCATCGCACTGCTGGGTAAGTCAGCGGTTGGCGCCGTCCACGCAGGCTGGCGGGGCCTTGAAGCCGGTGTCATCGAGGCAGCGGTGCGTAGTCTGTGCGAGCTCGAGGGTGGACGGGCCTCGCTACGCGCCCTTGTCGGGCCACACATCTCTGCGGCTCACTACGAGTTCGGGAGCGTGGAGTTGGAACGTATGGAGGCCCGCTTCGGGCCGGACGTCGTCGGGCACACGCTCGAGGGCCGTCCCGCCCTCGACCTTGGTGCGGCGGTGGCCTCGGAGTTCGCCCGTCTGGGAGTGGTCACAGACCATGTCGTCGCGCGGTGCACTGCTATGGACGGGCGTTACTTCTCACACCGGGCGCGGCGGGAGGCGGGGCGCATGGTCATGTTGGTCGACATCTGTTCCGGTGATGATGACGTTGTGGGGCCGATGTCGTGACCGATGGACTCCTGCCGACGGTCACCCCGCTCGAACTGGCGCTACGCGTTGAGCAGGTGAAGGAACGCATTGCCGCCGCTGGGGGAGACGTTGACCTCGTGCACGTGATGGCGGTGACCAAGGGATTCGGAGCCTGGGCCATCGAGACCGCAGTGGCTGCAGGATCGACCATCGTCGGCGAAAACTACGCGCAGGAATTGGTGGCGAAGGGGGGAGCACTCGAGCCGTCCGTCCGCAGTAAGGCCGAAGTCCATTTCATTGGGCAACTCCAGACGAACAAGGTGAGGATGCTCGCCGGCTTCGTCGATGTCTGGCAGTCGGTCGATCGGCCGTCGTTGGTCCGCGAACTCGCGCGTCGGGTTCCGGGTGCCCGAGTCCTGCTCCAACTCGACATCGCTGACTCGCCGACCCAGGGTGGTTGCCACATCGCCACTGCCGCTGACCTTCTGTCCATGGCCCGAGATCTGGGCCTGGACGTGGCGGGCGTGATGGCCATCGGGCCCCAGGGGTCGCCCGACGTTGTCATGGCTGCTTTCGTGCGTGCGGTTGCCTTCGCAGACAAGCACGAACTCCCGATCCGAAGCCTTGGAATGAGCGGCGATCTCGAGCTCGCAGTGCGGGCCGGATCGACCATGGTTCGGGTGGGCACCGCCTTGTTCGGTGAGCGCCCAACCCGGTGAGGTCGCGGTACCCTCAACCGAAGAGGAGGTCCCATGTCCCTGTGGCGACAAGCGATGCTGTACCTCGGTCTAGGGCCTGACGAGGAATACGACGACGGCGTGAGCCAGCGTCGTGACGCGGCTGGGCCCGCAGCGTCCTCCGTCGCCGTTGCCGACCGGCCGATAGACGAGGGCGTGGTGAGGGTCGTGCCGCAACCCACCGAAGAGCCACAGCCAGAACCCGGACATCGTGAACCATCGGGAAGCGTGGCCACTGCGCCAACGCGACGGACCGCCATGTCGGATGCGGGCATCGAGCCGACGGGTTCGGTGCGGACGATCCCCGTGTCGCCAGCAAAGCCCCACATCGTGGTCCCCAGGTCGTTCAACGACGCACAGCAGGTTGCCGATCGCTTCAAGTCCGGTCAGGCGGTGCTCGTGAACCTTCAGGACGTCGACCGCGACCTCTCGCGTCGCCTCATCGACTTCACGTCGGGCCTCTGCTACGGCCTGGATGGGAACCTCGAAAAGGTGGCCGACGCCGTGTACTTGCTGGCCCCAGCGAACGTCAGCCTTCCCGACGACGAGCGTCAGCGCCTGCAAGAGCGCGGCCTTCACTACTAGGCCCGAAGGCCGAGGCAGGTACGTGGTGCAGCAGCTTCTCTGCGTAGTGGGCAATCTCTACTTGATTGCCATCTTTCTACGGATCGTGTTCAGTTGGATCCCGATCTCCCCGGCTAGCCCGGTTGCCGTGGTGCGCAGTGCCCTTGTCCGGGTTACGGAGCCTGTGCTTGGCCCCCTGCGGCGAGCCCTGCCCCCGCTCCGTATCGGAATGGTGGGGGTCGATTTGTCACCGATCATTGTGGTTCTTCTTTTGCAGGTGGTGGTGCTCGGCGCAATCCTCGGGTGTTGATTACCGCACTCTGTGGGACTGGGCCGACAACTGAGGGCTTGGTAGCTTTGCGGTATGGATCTCACCCCGCAGCTGCTCGAAACACAGCAATTTCCCGAGAAATTCAGGGGCTATGACTGCGACGCAGTTGATGACTTCCTCGAGCGAGTCGGTGGGGCGGTAGGAGATCTGCTGTCCCGACTGGATCGGGCCAACAGCAGGATCGCCGAGCTGGAACAGGCCGCAGGTACGGCCCAGATCCCCGCCGTCGGTGCCCCTGCCGCCCCAGTGGCGGCGGCTGCGCCCGCGCCGTCGACCCAGTCTGACGCTGAGCAGATCAGTCGAGCACTGCTTCTTGCCCAGAAAGTGGCCGACGATGCGCTGGCCGCAGCTCGGGCAGAGGGGGCCGAGGCAATTGCCCAGGCCTCGGCACAGGCAGAGGCCATCGTTTCCGAGGCCCACACCCAGGCTGCGGAGATTCGGACGGCAGCGGCTGCAGAGGGGCAGACCGCCGCCCGGGAGCGGCAGGCAGAGGCGGACCGTCTGTTGGTCGACGCCAAGCGGCTCCGCGACGAAGCTGCCCAGGCTGCTGCTCGCGATGCCGAGGAGGCACTTGCTGCGGCACGGAGTGAGGCTGCAGCGCTCGTCGAGGCCGCCCGGACGTCAGCGACCGCCGATCTCGAACGGCGTCAAGCGGAGTTGACGGCAGAACTGGCGGAGCTGGAAGCTGCGGTGTTCGCCCGGCGGGCTGAAGCTCGGCGGCTCACGGACCTCGTCGGGGGTCGCCGGGACGCAATTGCGAGCCTCGCGCAGGAACTCGGTGCGGTGAGCGCTCGCCTCGACCAGATGGACGCAGAAGCCGAGCAGCCCGAACCCGGCCCCGGTCGTGAAGTGATCGACCTCTCGGCGTCGGAGTCATCGGCACCGCTCCCTGCAGCTCCCACCGCTAGCCACCCCGCAGGTACCGACGTCGGTGGGGGACGACCCCGGTGGGCGACCATCGATGGTTCCGGTGAGCGGGACGAGACCGAGGCCGCAGCGCGAGCCGACCTCCACCTTGTGGATGAGCCACAGTCACAGCCCGAGGTGTCGGCTCCATCGGCTCCTGAGGTGCCTGTCTCGGCCAGCAACGAGGCACAGGCCGTTCCTCCCATGCCGCAGCCTCCGGAAGTCGCAGCCGCCCCGACGCACGGCTCGACCATCGTGGCTGTCGCCGACATCGATGATCCCTTCCTGGCAGCGCTTCGGAGCCACGAACCACTGCGGGGGGACGAGGTCGACGCCGAGTCGCCTCGCCGTCGCCGTCGCGGTAGCTGACCGCTCAGTCGCGAGCGGCTATCGCTATCTCAACGATCGGGTCAGTCTGGCCCGGTAACCAGGTGAGCTCGTCTGCGAGGACGGCGGCGCAGATCGCGTCGGCGTGATCCTGGATGGCGCCAAGTTGTTCGGGGCTCCACCGGACGGTGGCGGTGATGCGATCGGTGACCCGCAGATCGGCGTCTTTTCTAGCCTGCTGGACGTGCCGGATGAGATCGCGGGCCATTCCCTCGGCTTCGAGTTCTGCCGTCACCTCGGTGTCGAGGACGACGACGGCGTCGGCGGAACGAAGGGCCGCCGTTGTGGAGGGGTTCTCGGCCTCCAGACCTAGCTCGAATTCACCGGCCGTCAGGACCTCGCCGGCGATCTCGATTGCTCCGTCATCCCGCTGCACCCATTGACCTGCCCGTGCCGCCTTGAACACCTCCTGCACCCGACCGCCCACACGCGGGCCGAGCACCTTGCCGTCGGGGCGTAGGACGAAGGATGCGTGACCTGAGATGTCGTCGGTGAGGGTCACGGCCTTGACGTTCAGTTCATCGGCCAGGAGGTCGCTCAGGCCGGCCAGGGACTCGGCTCCATGCCCGGCGACAACCACTTGGGACAGGGGAAGTCGTACCCGGAGGCCAGCATCCTCACGAATGCGAAGTCCGGTCGAGGCGACGTCCCGCAGGCGGTCCATGGCTGCGACAAGATCAGGATCAGCTGGAAGTTCCGTGGGCTCGGGCCACGCCGCGAGATGGACACTGCTCCCACCGGTCAGGCCACCGTGGATCTCTTCCATGATCATCGGAAGGAAGGGGGCTGCGACCCGAGTGAAGGTGGTCAGCACCGTGTACAGCGTGTCGTAGGCGTCTTGGTCGCCCTCTGACGACGTTGCGGATTCGGTGCCCCAGAACCGATCTCGGCTCCGTCTGATGTACCAGTTGTTCAGGGCATCGATGAAGGCCTGGATCTCGGCCGCCGCACCTGGCAGGTCGTAGGCGTCGAGCCGAGCGGTCGTGGCCTCAACGAGCTCGCGGGTCTTGGCGAGGAGGTAACGGTCGAGCAGGTTGGTCGAATCGGTGCGTGGCTCGGCCCGATAACCGTCAGCGTTCGCGTACAGGGTGAAGAAGGAGTAGGCGTTCCAGACAGGAATCAGGACCTGACGAAGCACGTCGTCGATGGCCTGATCGCTGATGCGGGCGTCTCCGCCACGCACGATGCTCGTCGACAGGAAGTACCACCTCAGCGCGTCGGATCCTTGCCGTTCGAAAATCTCCGTGGGCTCGGTGTAGTTGCGAAGTCGCTTGGAGAGCTTGTTGCCGTCCTCGGCCAACAGAATGCCGTGGCAGATCACGTTCTGGAATGCGGGTCGATCGAACAACGCACCAGCCAGGACGTGCAGCGTGTAGAACCATCCACGCGTCTGGTTGATGTATTCGACGATGAAGTCCGCTGGGAAGTGGTCGTCGAACCACTCCTTGTTGTCGAACGGATAGTGCACCTGGGCGAAGGGCATCGATCCGGACTCGAACCAGCAATCGAGGACCTCGGGAACCCTCCGCATGGTGCTGCGCCCGGTCGGATCATCGGGATTCGGCCGGGTCAGCTCGTCGATGAACGGTCGGTGGAGATCGGTGGGGCGGACACCGAAGTCAGCTTCGAGTTGGTCGAGCGACCCGTACACGTCGATACGCGGGTATGCGGGGTCGTCACTCACCCACACCGGAATCGGTGACCCCCAGAACCGGTTGCGGCTGATCGACCAGTCTCGGGCGCCGGCCAGCCATTGACCGAATCGGCCGTCGCGCACGTGCCCGGGGACCCAGTTGATCTCGTCGTTGAGTTCCAGCAGGCGGTCGCGAATAGCGGTGACCTCGACGTACCACGACGAGATCGCCTTGTAGATGATCGGGGTGTCGGTCCGCCAGCAGTGGGGATAGTTGTGCTCGTAGGAGTCGTGGCGGAGCACCCGCCCTCGGTCTTTGAGCACCCTGATGATCTGGGGGTTGGCGTCGAAGACGTTGACGCCGTTCCAATCGGCGACATCCTCGGTGAAGCGGCCCTGGTCGTCCACCGGTACGACCCGGCCGATGGCTATCCCGTTCGCTTCGCAGGTGATCTGGTCGTCCTCGCCGAAACCAGGGGCCATGTGAACGATCCCTGTGCCCTCTGAGGTGTCGACGAATGCGGCCTCCAGGACCCGGAAGGCATCGGTGCGCTCAGCGAAGTACGGGAACAGCGGCTCGTAGGACGAACCGACGAGATCGCTGCCTCGCACCTCGGCGATGATCTCGACCTCACCGAGGTCGGGTTCGTAAGTGGCCAAGGCACCCTTCCCGAGGATCCAGCGGGCACCCTGCGCCTCCACGACGACGTAGTCGATGTCGGGGCCGACGGCGAGGGCGAGATTCGACGGCAGGGTCCACGGGGTGGTGGTCCATGCCACGATCCGGGCCGTGCCCAAGCCCGCCGTTGGGCCTTCGTCGGGGAGCTGAGCCTCGAACCACACCGACACTGCCGGGTCCTGGCGGGGGCGTGTTGCGTCATCGAGGCGGATCTCGAAGTTCGACAGCGGAGTCTCCGCACCCCAGGAGTAGGGCATCACGCGGAACGCTTGGTAGACGAGGCCCTTGTCGTAGAGCTCCTTGAAGGCCCACATGACCGACTCCATGTAGGAGAGGTCCATCGTCTTGTAGTCGTTGTCGAAGTCCACCCATCGGGCCTGACGGGTGACCGTGGTCTCCCATTCTGCCGTGTACCTCAGCACCGAACTCCGGCAATGCGAGTTGAAGGCCTCGATGCCGTAGTCGGTGATGGCCGCCCTCCCTGACAGTTCGAGTTCCTTCTCGGTTTCCATCTCTGCGGGGAGACCGTGGCAGTCCCATCCGAATCGACGCTCGACTCGTCGACCTCGCATCGTCTGGTAGCGGGGAACGACGTCCTTGACGTAACCGGTCAACAGGTGACCGTGGTGAGGGAGGCCGTTTGCGAAGGGGGGCCCATCATAAAAGACGAACTCTCGGTCACGAGGACGCTGGTCGATCGACATGGCGAACGTGTCGTCGTGCTCCCAGCGCTCGAGGACCTTTCGTTCGATGGCGGGAAAGTCCGCGCGGCTCGAGACGTCGGGGTAGGGACGGTTGGGGGAGTCGCTCATTCTCGGACCTGGGCTCGTCGTGCGACCAGACAATGTACCGGTTGGTGTGGGCACGCTGCGGTGGAGCGAGGCCCCTGCGCCGGGCCAGGAGTCCACCGAGCGCAGCTTCATCGGCGAAGGTGACCCGTGGCGGGTCGGTAGTGAGCTATAACAGCGTGGGTCCCGGGGCTGTTGGTCGGCTCGATGTACATCGATATACTTCGACACCTTTCGGTGTAGGGCAGGTTCGAACATGGCAGCCAAGAAGAAAGCAGCAGCAGCCGCGGCGAACTCGGCAGCCAAGAAGAAGGCTGCCGCGAAGAAAAAGGCTGCCCCGGCCAAGAAGAAGGCTGCCGCGAAGAAAAAGGCTGCCGCGAAGAAAAAGGCTGCCCCGGCCAAGAAGAAGGCTGCTGCGAAGAAAAAGGCAGGCGGGGCCACGGACGTCGAGCAGCTGTTCGACGACGAGTTCTTGGCCAGCCAGCGAGAGGCTCTGCTCGCCGAGCGTCTCCGCTATAACCAGCATGCCGATTTCCTCCACGAGGAGGCCGACCAGCTGGCGCGCGATCGCGAACCCGGAGACGTGCAGTTCGACGAAGAGTCCGGCGAGGGCGACTCCATCGCCGTAGAGCGGGATCGCGACCTCCAACTGGAGGCTCAGGCGCGGGCGGCGATAGAAGAGATCGATGCTGCGCTGGCCAGGCTCGACGCCGGTACCTACGGCATTTGCACGGCATCCGGATTGCCGATTCCCAGGGAGCGGCTAGAGGCGATTCCTCAAGCCGATATGCGGGTCGAGTACAAGAGCCGCGGCTCCGCTTGGAGATGACGGGGCACTCGGAGGAGACCGGCGCCACCCCCGAACGCTCGGCATCGGGCCTCTGTGAGTCGAATCCTCGTCGTGTGCCCACGAACGTGCTGCTCGGGACTGCTGTGCTCACCGTGATCGTGGATGCTGCCACCAAGCTGTGGGCGGTCGCTGCACTGGTCGACGGGCCGGTAGACGTCTGGTGGACCCTTCGTCTTGCCCTCGTCGAGAACACGGGGGTTGCCTTCGGCGCAGGCCGGGGGCTCGGCCCGGTGTTGGCGGTGGTGGCCGTGGCCGTGGCCGTGGTCGTGTGGCGAATGCGAGACCGCTTTGCTGCAAATCCCGGGCCGCCAGCGGTCGGCATGGTGCTCGGTGGGGCCGTCGGCAACTTGCTGGACCGACTGCTGCGGGGGCCGGGTTGGGGTCGGGGCGGGGTCGTGGACTTCATCGACCTGCAGTTCTGGCCTGTGTTCAACGTGGCTGACATCGCCATCACGGTCGGTGTCGCCCTCCTCCTTCTCGCAGCGTGGCGGGCCGATCGTCAGATCGTGCGATGAGCGGGACCCTGACAGACGAGATCCCCGTGGCCCTCGATGGCGAACGGATCGACCGGGTCGTCGCCATCATGTCCGGCCTCAGCCGCAGCGCCGTGCGAGGAATGATCGAGGCGGGCGATGTGCTCCTCGATGAAGAAGTGGTCGTCACGGCGAGCCTTCGGGTCCGCAAGGGGAGTGTGGTTCATGCGACGCTTTCGTCCCCGGCGACGGTCGGGTCTGCCCCGGCCCCGAACCCTGCCATCGGCTTCGAGACGATCTACTCCGATGAACATCTCGTCGTCGTCGACAAGCCGGTCGGACTCGTCGTGCACCCCGGCGCAGGGCAACAGGACGGCACGCTGGTCAGTGGCCTGCTCGCCCGATATCCCGAAATGGCGGCCGTGGGCCAGAAAGAACGTCCGGGGATCGTGCATCGTCTGGACCGGGACACGTCGGGCCTGCTGGTGTGTGCCCGCACCCAGTTGGCCTACGACCATCTCGTCGCTCAACTCTTCGATCACAGCATGCATCGGGAGTACCTGACCCTCGCTCGCTCGATCCCCGATGCCCATCAGGGAGTCATCGATGCCCCTATCGGGCGAAGCCGGCGCTATCGGACGCGGATGTCGGTCAGCGAGGACGGTCGCTGGGCTCGAACCCACTACGAACTCCTCGAGTCGTTCACCCTTCCGATCGAGGCATGTCTGCTCAGGTGCCGGTTGGAGACGGGTCGCACGCATCAGATTCGGGTCCATCTGGCAGCCGTGGGTCTGCACGTGCTCGGCGACCCGGTGTACGGCCGCCCCGACCCCTTCGAGATAGGCCGACCGTTGCTCCACGCCGCACGGCTGGCGCTGCGTCATCCGGGCGACGAACGCGAGCTCTGGTTCGAGGCAACCCCACCCGCCGATTTCCAAGGTGCCTTGGAGAGATTCAGGACGGCATCGTCGTCGGGATCAACCGACTGAACCCTCGGGGCTGGGCCATGTCGAGCGGCCGCGCGAGATCTCGGCGACCTGGGCGAGGGTGTAGCTGTCCAGCTGATGACGCATCATCGCCCCCACCTCGCCCCAGATGGCGAGCAGTACACAGTGGCCCTCGTGGTCGCAGGCACCGTCCTGATGGGGCTGACCGAAGTCGCCGAGGCTGATCGGTCCGTCGACGGCACTGACGATCATGCCGACCGTGATGTCGGCGGGGTCCTTGGCCAGGATGTAGCCGCCGCCTACCCCCCGCTTCGATCGCACCAACCCGGCACCTTTGAGGGCGAGCAGGATCTGCTCGAGATAGGGCTGGGGCAATCCGGTGGATTCTGCGATATCACGCACCGAGGTGGGGGAGCCGTCATGATGCAAGGCGAGGGACAACAGCGCTCTGCTTGCGTAGTCCCCACGGGTGGAAACAGCCACCCAAGGACTGTAGCTGCCCTCTCTCGGGCTAGCGTGACCATCAGTGCGGCTCGAACAGGTGCTCCCCGATCATGGTGCTCACTGCATCACGTCGATCGTTCCCGGGGTCATGTCGGGGATGCCCAACGACATTGTCTCGAACGAGCTGGTCGCAGCACCTGCCGTGGTCGTACTCGTCATCGACGGTCTGGGTTGGTTCCAACTCCAGCGGTGGGCGGAACGGGCTCCGGTGATGTCCGGTCTCGGGGAGCGGGTACAGCGGGCCGAAGCGGTGCCCATTACGACGGTTGCTCCGAGCACGACGGCGGCCGCGCTGACATCGATCACTACGGGGGTGGGCCCGGGCGAGCACGGGCTGATCGGTTACCGAGTTCCCACAGCAGCCGGGGTCATGAACAGCCTTCGCTGGTGGGCCAGCGGTCGGGAGGTCCAACAGGAGGTGCCCCCCGCAGACCTGCAGCCCGTCGAGCCCTTTCTGGGGCGGCCCGTGACCGTCGTGACACGGTCGGAGTTCCGGGGCACCGGGTTCACGGCCGCCCACCTACGAGGTGCCGACTGGGCGGGTTGGTACACCCCCTACACCCTGGTGACCCAGGCCGTCGAGGCCGTCGAGCAGGGCCAGCGGATGGTCTACGCCTATTACGACGGTCTCGACAAGGTCGGCCATGTCCATGGTCTGGGCGTCCACTTTCAGGCGGAACTCGCCTTCGCCGACCACCTCGTCGAACGGCTGGTCATGGCACTCCCAGCGGGAACCCAGGTCGTCGTTACCGCTGACCACGGGATGATCGAGGTGGCCGACCGGTTGGTGCCCGTGCATCCCAGCGTGCTCTCGGGCGTTGCGTATTCCTCCGGCGAGGCACGGTTCATGTGGCTGCATGCTCGACGGGGTGCGGCAGGTGACGTGCTCGACGCGGCAGCGGTGCACGAGAACGAGGGCTGGGTGGTCGGTCGGGAACAGGTGTTGGACGAGGGCTGGTTGGGTCCCCGCGTTCGTCACGAAGCACGCGAGCGTCTCGGTGACGTCGCCCTCGTGGGTCGAGAACCAGTCGCGTTCGTGGAGCCCGATGCCCCCGACAGTCCGTGGCTGGTGGGTCGGCACGGGGGCTTGACGGCCGAGGAGATGGTGGTACCGATGCTGCGCTTCGTCGCCTGACCCCCCGGAGTGACATAGCGCACCACTGGGTAGCCTCGTTCCATGGCCGATACGCCGTTCCCACCTTCAGAATCCGGTCGCCAGGGACCTGCCCAACCGGTGGCGGGCGGCCCCGAAATGCCTGATGTGGTCGGGCCGCAGGGTGAGGAGCAGCCCGAGGCACCAGCAATCAACGAGCCTGCGAAGGTGATGCGCATCGGCTCCATGATCCGTACCCTTCTCGAGGAGGTTCGCCAAGCCGATCTCGACGAGGCGAGCCGGGATCGGATGCGGGAGATCTATGAGCATTCGGTGCGGGAGTTGGCCGAAGCGCTGTCCCCCGACCTCCGTGAAGAACTGCAGCGGATGGCTCTGCCGTTCGACAGCGACATTCCCTCCGAAGCCGAGTTGCGGGTTGCGCAGGCCCAATTGGTGGGGTGGCTGGAAGGGCTCTTCCACGGCATCCAGGCTGCAGTCGCTGCCCAACAGATGATGGCGCAGCGGCAGCTGATGGAGATGCGACAGGGTGCACTTCCACCAGGCGAGGGCCCGCAAGTCGGAGGCGGGCGCCCTGGCGGTGTGTATCTCTGATCCGTTGTCCGGCTTTTGCCCCGTGCGCGGATCTGCGCTGAACTTGAGGGGTTCCGATGGAGCAGTTGGGGTGAACTGGGAATGGCTCTGCAAGTGGAGACCAAGGACTGCACGGCGCTCAGCGATGCGGAAATCGAGGAGATGGCCGAACTGGTGAACGGCGAGGTCGTCACCTTCGACGTCGGCGCGATCTCCAAGCAGCGCGATGCGTGGGTGCTCATCACCCAGGTGCGAGACGACGGGAAGCTCCAGGCCTACGGATTCTGCACACTCGAGCGGGTCGGGGGCGATCCCACGGTGCTCATCGGTCTGGCCGGGGTGCGCCGAACGGCCCGGAGGGACAGCGCCCTGCGTTCGTTGGTCGGTGACCAATTGCGCCGTGCCGTGCTCGCCTTTCCCGACGAGGACGTGCTGGTGGCTGCCCAGATGGCTGATCCAGCCGCATTCGATGCCTACCGAACCCTCGATCGGGTCGTGCCACGCCCCGACTACGAGGCGAACGGGGAAGACCGGGCCTGGGGTCGGCGACTCGCAAAGCGCTTCGACGTGATGGGTGAGTACAAGGCCAGGCAGTTCCGGGTGATCGGTGAGGGCAATCCTGCTCTCGTCCTACATCACACTGCGGCCAAGCCCGAAAAGACCGACCCGGCCGTGGCGGCGCTCTTCGCCGAGCTGGATGCGGCGAATGGTGACGCGCTCATCACCTTCGGCTGGGCGAGCCGCGAGGATCTGGCCAAGCTGCTGTGAACCGCCGACGGCTCGCAGGCGCTTCGCCGCAGGATGCGCCCTAGGGCTCATGGAATTTGCAGCCCTCGCTCAACAGCGCCGGATGACCCGGTCGTTCAGCACTCGCTCGATCGACCCTGCCGTGGTCGACCAGGTGCTCGATCTCGGGCGTCGGGTGCCGTCGGCGGGGAACAGCCAAGGATTCGATTTCGTGGTGCTCGTCGGCCCGAATGAAACAGCCCGGTACTGGGACGTCACGCTGCCGACGGAGCGACGAGCGGGATTCTCGTGGCCCAAGCTGCTCGACGCACCCGTGATCGTTACCGTGTGGGCCGACCCAGCCGCCTACGTAGCCCGCTACGGCGAAGCGGACAAGGCTCGCACCGGTCTCGGCGAAGGGACGGGGAGGTGGGCGACGCCGTACTGGTTGGTCGATGCGTCCTTTGCGGCGATGGCCCTGCAATACGCGGCGATCGACGCCGGCTTGGGGGTCCTCTTCTTCGGAATGTTCGATCACGGTCCGGCGGTGGCTGCAGCCCTCGGCGTGCCCGAGGATCGACTGCCCGTTGGGACCCTGGCGATGGGGTGGCCTCACGAGGACTCTGGGTCAGTGGGGCAACGCAGTGGTCGTAGCGCGGACCGGCCGAGGCGACCGCTCGAGGAGGTCGTTCACCGGGGAGGATGGACGCACCGGTAGCTTCTGGTGCACGACCGGGGACGTAGGGTTCCCAGAGCAGGGAGAATGCACTGTCTGGACGTGACGAGCCGGTTACCGAACCTGTCGATGAGGCGGGCTTCGAGGCCCTGGCCGATCTCCTCCACCGCTACCTGACGGGGCTGGTGCTGGCCACCATCACCGAGTTCGGCGAGGACCGGGCCGCCGATGCCCTCTTCGGCCTGTTCCGCCGGCAACATCTGGAGAAGTTCCTGCCCGGGCTGGCGAAGTTGGGCCTAGGCGACGAGCCGCCGGCAGTGGCCTGCGCCAAGTATCACTATCTGTCCAACCACCTTGGCGGTGTCGGGGTGGTGTTCGTGCCCGAGCGCGAGACAAAGGCCTGGGTCCGGTACCTGCCGCCCCGCTGGATTTTCGACGGCACCGCTCTGGCTGCGATTCCCACCAGGGTCGCCCGGGCCATGCTCCACGGCTGGCACGGTCACAACGGGGTCAGCCTGGGAAATCCCCGCCTCGGGTTCGTGTGCACGGGTCAGACCATGGACGGCTTCCCCGGCCTCGAGGGCTACTACATCGAGGAGGATCGGGAACTGGCAGCCGATGAGCGGGTCAGGTTCCGATTCGGGGAGTCGTGTCCCCCCATCGACCCGGCTGCCCTCCCCGCCCTGCCCCCCGACAACTGGCCGGCCGCGCGGCTGGCCAAGGCCGCTCGCAATTACTCGATGGACTACATCCGCAACATCACCCCCGTGCTCCACGAGCAGTTAGGGCCGCTGGCCGCGCAGGGACTCATGTACCGCACCGGTCGCCGCATCGGGATGCAATATGCGTCGTCTGTCGCGTCCCGGCTGGGATCGTCCGATCCGGTCGAGGTGTTGGCGCGCCTGTTGGGGGCGCAGGGCGACCCGGTCGACGTCGACGGCCGAGAGGTGAGCCAGCACACCTGGCGGATGATGCGGGGGCTCGAAACCGAGTGTGTTCCTGAGTGGCTCGACGGATTACGGGGACTGTGGGAAGGCGTGATTGCCGTGCTCGAGCCCGGACGACGCCTTGCGCTGGTGTCCCGCTTGGATCTGGGTGACCCGGTGACGACATGGAAGGTCATCACCCCGGGCAGCGCAGCGGGGTTCTAGCCCGCAGGATCCTCAGCCGTTGAACTCCTCGAGGACGGGAGCCAACTCGTCGAGGTACTGGAGCGTCTCGTCGGCTGTGGGGTTGGCGAAGTGCACCGGTGTGAACACGAACTGGGTGACCCCGGCCTCGGCGTAGGTCGTCAGTCGGTCCATGCGAGGACGGCCCCACACGAAGAGGCTGATTGCGATGTCGTCCGGGTCGCGGCCCGCTTCGTAGGCCATCTCCCGGAATCGGGCGATACCCCCCGGCACGTCGGGCTTTCCCTCCTCGTTCTGGACACCCACGTCGATGGGGCACCACTCGTCGGCGTACTCGGCGGCATGGCGAATCCCCAGTGGTCCGGCGTTGCCCAAGGCGATGGGGACCGTGCCCCCGACGGGCTTTGGGTATACCCACGACTCGGTGAACGAGTCCCAGGTTCCCTCGAAGCTAGGGGTGTCTTCCGACCAGATGGTCCGTAGAGCGGCCACCCGCTCTCGCATAGCCCTGTACCTCTGGCGGAAGGGAAGGTCGGGGCGATGGTTCTCCAGTTCCTCCTCGTTCCAGCCGACACCGATGCCGAACACGACCCGGCCGTTGGAGAGCACGTCGGTGGTGGCCACCGTGCAGGCCAGGTCGAGCAGGTCGTGCTCCAACACCAGGCAGATCCCCGTAGCCAGCTTCAGGTTCGTAGTGGTCGCGGCGGCCGCAGTCAGGGACACCATGGGGTCCATCATGTGGAGGTAGGTGTCGGGCAAGGCGCCCCCGTTGGGATAGGGGCTGCGCCGTTCGGTGGGAATATGACTGTGTTCGGGAACCCAGATCGAGGCGTAGCCCCGATCTTCGAGTTCCTTGCCGAGATCCCCGGGGTGGATGCCGTGGGCGTGGTTGCCCGTCAAGTAGCCGAAGTCCATCGACGAACCCTAGGTCGGCGACGCGATGGTTGCCTGCCGTCGTCGTGATCGCGCCGGGTAGCACCTACAGTCCGGGCATGGATCTTCGTCTCGACGGCAAGGTGGCCCTGGTCACCGGTGGCTCCCGAGGCATCGGGCGATCGATCGCAGCTGCGTTCGCCGCGTCGGGCGCCCGGGTGATGATCGCCTCACGCAAGGCTGACAGCTGTGAGGAGGCGGCGGCCGACATCGGCCACGACTGTCGGTGGTTTGCGGCCAACGTCGGCTACCCGGATCAGGCCGAGGCGCTGGTCGAGCACACCTTGGCTGAGCTTGGAGGGATCGACATCCTGGTCAACAACGCCGGGGCAAATCCCTATGCCGGACCCACCATCGATGTCGACCTGGCCCGGTGGGACAAGACCATCGCAGTCAACATGACGGCGCCTCTGCTGCTGACCCAGCTGTGCTGGCGTCGGTACATGCAACAGGCCGGTGGAGGGTGCTCGGTCATCAACATCAGCTCGGTGGGTGGGCTCAGCACCAGCCCACAGCTGGGGGTCTACGACGTTGCAAAGGCAGGGCTCATCCACCTGACCAAGCAGCTGGCGGCAGAACTCGGCCCTGCGGTGCGGGTCAACTGCATCGCCCCGGGCCTCATCCGGACCGATTTCGCCCGCATCCTCTGGGAAGGGGAGCGTGGTGGCCAGGTGGCCGAGTCGTATCCGATGAAGCGACTCGGGGAAGCCGACGACATTGCGGCCTGCGCCATGTGGCTGGCCGCCGACAGCGGGGCCTGGATCACCGGTCAGACCATCGTCATGGACGGTGGGGGTCTGGTGGCTTTCAAGATCCTGCCGGGGGAGACAGCGTGACGAACCAGGAACCACGCCGATGACCAGCGCACGGCAGTGGTTGGCCGGGGCCCGGCCCCGCACCTGGCCGGCCGCCCTGGTGCCGGTGGTAGTGGGGACAGCGGCCGCCGATCTCGATCAGGGCATCGTCTGGTGGCGGGCGGGTGCCGCCCTCCTCGTTTCGCTGGCCCTGCAGTGGGCCGTCAACTATGCGAATGACTACAGCGACGGGATCCGGGGGACCGATGACGGCAGGGTCGGCCCGATGCGGCTGGTGGCCAGCGGCGCGGCCTCGCCCACGGCGGTAAAGGGCGCTGCGTTCGTGTCCTTCGCCGTGGCGGCTGGCGCCGGGGTGGCCCTTGCCGCAGCGGTGTCGTGGTGGCTGGTCGTCGTGGGTGCGGCATGCATGGCGGCCGCCTGGGGATACACGGGTGGTTCTCGGCCCTATGGGTACCGGGGGTGGGGCGAACTCTTCGTCTTCGTGTTCTTCGGCCTGGTGGCGACCGCCGGTACGTCGTTCGTGCAGGACGAACGGGTGACCTGGCTGGCCGTCGGGGCAGCAGTCCCCGTGGGTCTGCTGGCGGTGGCTCTGCTGGTCACCAACAACCTTCGCGACCTTCCCGGAGACGAGGAGGCAGGGAAACGGACCCTGGCAGTGCGTATCGGCGACCGGGCAACCCGCGTGTTGTACGTGGGCATCGTGGTGTCCGTCTATCTCTGCTTGCCGTATTTGGCACTGCTTCGCCCCGGGGTGCTGTTGGCCATCCTGTCGGTGCCCCTGGCGGTCGGGCCGTGTCGAGCCGTGCTGCGGGGTGCAGCGGGGCGTGACCTTATCCCCGTCCTGGGTTCCACTGGCCGTCTGCAGATGGTCACGGGCGTCCTGTTGGCTGTCGGCCTCGTGGCCACTGGGTGACCGGTCGGCGGAAGCTCGTCAACTGTCCCGTGTGCCCAGGATCATCTGGGTGATGCCGCCGCTGAGGAGTTGTCGCGTTGCGTCCCCGAAGCCGGCATCGTGCAGTCGCTCCATCATCACGGGCGGATCAGGAAGGTATTCGACCGATTTCGGCAGGTAGCGGTACGCGGCCCTATCCGACAGCAAGGCCCCGATCCGGGGGACGATCTTCCCGAAGTAGAACTGGTGGCCCATCCGCAGGATGCGGCTGTCCGGCTCGGCGACGTCGAGCAGGCCAATGCGCCCGCCGGGCCGGACCACCCGAGCGATCTCGTCGAAGAAGGCGCCGAGGTCGGCGAAGTTCCGAAGGGCGAACCCGCAGGTCACCCCATCGACGGCCCCATCGGCAATGGGCAGTCGGAGGGCATCGGCTCTGGTGAGGGGAGCGGGGGTTCGGGCGGCAGCGAGCATGCCGGCGCTGAAGTCGATGCCCAGGGGCTGAAGGCCGGCTCTCCGGAGGTCGTTGCACAGGTCGCCGGTGCCGCAGGCTAGGTCCAGCACCGTCGAACCCCGAGCGAGTCCGAGACCAGCAACTGTGCGACGGCGCCACCTCACGTCGAGGCGGAAGGTCAACAGACGGTTGACCAGGTCGTAACGGGGAGCGATGCGGTCGAACATCGTCTCGACTGCGGCCGCTTTGCCGTCGCCTTGGAGGAGGCGTTCTCCGTCGAATGGGCTGTCGTTCATCGAGCGAGGGGGCACTGGATGGCGGTCAGCGGCTCAGGTGTACACCCGGTAGATGCACTCGGCGACACAGGCCGGCTTGGGGGCGTCCTCGATCTCGAAGGTGAGGGTCACCTTGTACTGGGCGCCGCCGTCGAAGAGGTTGACCTCTGCGAGGTCGGCTCCCATGCGAACCCGGCTGCCCACCGGAACGGGGGCCATGAAGCGCACCCGGTCGGCCCCGTAGTTGACGCCCATCTTCACGTCGCCAGCGATCTTGAAGGCCTCGTCCATCAGCATGGGTGCGAGGGACAGGGTGAGGAAGCCGTGGGCGAGCGTGGTGCCGACGGGCGATCTGCCGGCGTGGATGGTGATCGCGCTAGGCGCGGCCGGTGCCGCGGCGGCGATGGCCGCGGTGCAGTTCCT
>JAYPWI010000004.1:137815-158511 GCA_038135065.1 Acidimicrobiales bacterium | reverse complement strand
GACGGAAGGTCGCACGAGGCCACGATCCTGGGTGTGGATCACTGGACGGATATCGCCGTCGTGCTGATCACTGCCTCGCACACTCCGTTCGCTGTCGCTCAGCTGGGCACGGCGAGAGATCTTCAACCAGGAGACCCTGCCATCGTCATCGGTTCACCACATCGGAACCGCAGCCGAGCAGCAGGATCGTTCGGCCCGATCACTTCCCGTGATCGGTGGGGGCCATCTCCGTCAGGGCACATGCTGTACGGACTCCTGGAGACGGGCGCACCGCTCGACGCCGGCAACATCGGGGGGGCCGTTGTCGACCGAGAAGGCGCGTTGGTCGCTATCACAACGATGATCAATGGGCAGGACCCCACGTCGACCTTCGCGACCCCGATCGAGATCGCGCATACGACAGCAACCGACATCGTGACCTGGGGTGTAGCGCGGCACGGCCACCTCGGTGTGCGGTGTTCGGACGCCACGGCCGAGGACCTCCGCGGCAGTGGCCGCGCAGGAGGTGTGACCGTTACCGCAGTCGAGGCGGACGGGCCGGCAGCCGCGTCAGGTATCCGGCCCGGGGACGTCATCCTCGAGCTCGACCACGCTCGGCTGCGCAGCATGTCAGACCTGGTGAACGGAGTGAGGTTCGCTCGACCGGGACGGTCGGTCACCATGACCCTGTGGCGTGATGGGACGATCACCTCGGTCGAAGCGATCCTGGGCGAACTTCCCGCCGTCAGCCCCGTCGCCACCGAACCAGCGCCCAGCCGATGACACCTGATGCGGCTGCGATGACGGCTGCACCGATGCCCAGGGACAGGTACTGCCGCTGCCGGGCATTCATCGAATCCCACGGCATCCCAGCGTCGGCGTCCACAAAGGCCTGATCGTTGCCATAGCGGGGCCGCCACCCCGCAGCCCGCAGACGGTCGTTTGCTACGACCCAGCTGTAACGGTTGTAGGGCAGCAACCCGGTAGGGACGGGCCCGCCCACCCGGGCAGCTACGTAGCGATCGAATCGGCCGGGCAGGGGCACGGGAATCCGGATCTTGGGACGAGCGCCGAGGAGGTCGCGCAGGTCAGGGGCCGACAGCCAGCCGTCGGGCGCAACGTTGAACGCACCGTCCAACTCCTCACGCGCGGCGAGGACGACGGCAGCTGCCAGATCCTCCAGATGGACGAACTGCACAGGAGGATCATCGGTTCCCGTGCGGATGGGGGCAGCGGCCAGCATGGCTCGACCCACGAAGCTGGTCCCCGCACCCGCTACCGCTGGGGCCGGACGCAGCAAGGCTGCCCGTCGACCGGCGCCCACGTCGCGCCACTGGAGCGTCGTCCGCTCTGCGTCTGCCTTGTGGACTGCGAACGCGGTGTCCGGATTCGGTCGGACCGGAGCATCCTCGGAGATGGGCAGCGGATTGTTGGCCCAAGCCCCGTACACCATCGCGCTCGACACGAGCGTCACATGCCTCACACCGACATCGGCAGCGGCAGCAAGCACCGCTCGCAGCACGCCCTGGTCGCCGTCCTCGGAGTCGTAGGCGAGGTGCACGATCACGGACACACCGCCGAGGGCGGTGCGGAGTCGAGCCGGTTCGGTTCCGACATCGAGCCGTACGAACTCGGCACCCGCTACACCCTCGGCCACGTCCGACCGGTCCAACGCGACAACGCGTTCGAACTCTCCAACCAGTCCAGCGACCACCAACGGCCCGAGGGTGCCCCCCGCCCCCACAACAGCGACCGCCCTCACTGCGGTACTCCCTGCCCGCACCCGCACATCAGCAACGGGACGATACGGCGGCCGATCACCATGGCCCTACGATGCTTCATATGGCTGGTGATGACCCATTCGAGGACAACCCCTTCGGTGGCTTGCCCTTCTTCGGGGACCTGTCGAAAATGTTCGGACAGCAAGGACCCGTTCAGTGGGACCTCGCCCGACAGCTGGCCGTGCAGCTCGCCACGGGCGGGCAGTCCGAGCACAACGTGGATCCACCCCAACGGGTGAAGGTAGAAGAATTGGCTCGAGTGGCCGAGTTGCAGGTGTCGGCGCTCACCGGCCTGGAGCCCACCCGGGGAGGCCGACCGGTCAAGGTAGAGGTGGTGACCCGGAGCGAATGGGCCAGCGTCACCCTCGATGCATACCGGCCGCTCATGGAACGCCTTGCCTCCCGCCTCCAGAGCAATCCTCCCGACGATGCACAGGGGGGGCCGGAGACCCAGATGCTCAGTGGTCTCTTCCAGTTCCTCAACCCGATGATGACGGCGATGAGTGCCGGTTCGATCGCTGGCCACCTGGCCAGTCGAGCGCTTGGGAGCTACGACCTTCCTGTTCCCCGAGATGCCGATCGGATCGATCTCGTTGCGTCGAACCTGAACGACTTCGCCGACGAGTGGAGCGTTCCCATCGACGACGTCGTCCTGTGGGTGTGCATCCACGACCTGACCATGCACTCCGTGCTCTCCCTGCCGCACGTCCGCGAACGTTGGATGGGTCTGATCGAGTCGTACATCGACGGGTTCCACCATGACCCGATGGCCCTCGGAGACCGCCTCTCGAACCTGGACATGGGGGCGGGCAACCCCATGGAACTCGCCCAGAACATGCAGGAGCTCTTCGCAGACCCCGACACCCTCCTCGGGGCCTTGCGAAGCCCCGAACAAGACGCTGTTGTGCCCCACCTCGACGCCATGCTGGCAGCCCTCGTGGGCTACGTCGATCACATGGTCAACACCATCGGGAGCCGACTCATCGGATCACACGATGCGCTCAGCGAAGCCTTCCGGCGGCGGCGGGTCACCGCTGGAGCCGCCGATCGTTTCGTCGAGCGACTGGTCGGCGTCGACCTCCGCACAGACCTGGTTGAACGCGGCCATAGCTTCGTCAGCGGCATCGCCGAACGGGCTGGTGAAGACGGGGTCCGCCAGCTCTGGGAGTCGGCACGCACCATCCCCACCCCGGCCGAGGTCGACGCTCCGGGCCTGTGGCTGGCCCGCCTCGACGTTCTCGACTGAGCGAGTCCTCAGCGCGCCCCGCTCCCCGGTGGCTCTCCGCCTGCGTCGGGGAGCCGCCGGCCCTGCAACCAGCGAGGAAGCTTGGCTCGAACGGCGGCTCGTCGCTGCTCGGTCCACAGCCGAGCGGCGATCACCTCACCCGGTGTTCGGCGACCTCGCCGCACAGCAGCCAGGCCACCGAGGTACAAGAAAGCAGCGCTGCCGCTCGCCACGCACATCATCACCAGGCCGGCCCGGATCGACAGAATCCCGTTGGGGGTGATCACCGGAACGATGCCTCCCAGCACCCACATGAGCTGGAAGCGGGTCTCGAAGCGGGCGAACGTCTCGCCCTGACGGGCCTCAGGCGCATCCCGCTGCACGATGGCATCGAAGGACAACTTTCCGAGGCCGGCCGCCAATCCGACCGCCATGGCAGCAAAGACGACCCACCCACGCTGTGCGGGGAAAGCAACGACCAGCGTCGTAATCGAGGCCACGATAAGGACCCCACCGAGCAGGTACTCCTCACGCACCAACCGACGCAGATGCGGAGCCATCACCGCCCCACTCAACTGACCAGCTGCGCTCGCTGCGATCATCACCCCGAACCAGATGGTCGACGCCTCGCTCGAACGCAGCCAGAACGCCAGGAGGAACAGCGTGAAGCCCGTCAGGCCTCTCAGCACCGACATGGCACTGGCCGCCAGCACGATCCCGGCACTTCTCGATGCAACGCGTTCGGCCCGGGGCGGACGGAGCGAAGCAACCTGCGTCGAGGGAATACGGAGCCCGACGACAACCATCCACACGAAGACGGCTGTTGCCATCGCAAGCACCCACTCACTTCCGAGCAGGTTCAACAGGAGGCCCGGACCGGCGGCGAGCGCTCCCCCAAGGCCGGAAAGGAGGGTCAGCTTGGAGTTGGCCTCGACCAGACCGTCGTTATCCCTCACCAACCTCGGGACGAGGGCGCTCTTGGATACGTGATAGGTCTTGCCGAGCACCAGCGCTCCGAATGCTTCAGGGAAGATCAGCAAGGAGTCGAGGTGCCGAATCATCATCACGGCCAGTAGCGCACGCCCTGCTGCGCTCAGGATCACGATGCCCCGACGGCCTCCTGGCGCTCGGTCGATCAAGGGTCCGATGAGGGGGCCCACCACTGCGAACGGGGCGATGGTCAACAGCAGATACAGGGCGACCTTGGACCGGGCTGCCGTTGGATCCAGATTGAAGAACAACGAACCCGCCAAGGCGATCCCGATCAAGGCATCACCGGCTGCGCCCATGAGGTGAACCCGCGCCAGGCGGGTGAACGGGCTGACGACGAATGCCTCAGCCCCGCGCCCCTGGCGCCCGAGCGGACGGGATCCATCTCCCGGGGAGGGCTCACCGTTCACGTAGCCCACTGTACGCGGGGGCGCCATCGCCGGTGGCCCAGTCCCTTAGCCAAACTGCACCTGTGCCGACAGGAGCACCGATGAGCGGTCTGTCCAATTTCCTCGGCGACCTCTACGGCGACGGGGACGATGATGACAAGGGCGAGGGCACCAGCGCGCCCAGCAAACAGCCACCTCTACCGCCCGAGGATCGCGCCCAACAAGCATCGCTCGATGACATCAACGAATCGATGGAAGCCCTCCTGCAAGCCATCCAGCTGCCACCCGATGCATCACCGGAACCCGCCGTCGGCGACGACGGGGACATCACCGACGCGCCCGAAACGCAGCCAGAGGTACTCGAGACTCCAAACCCTGTCGATCCCGCTGGCTACGAACAAGAGATGGCCGACCTGTTGGCCGACCTCGAGGCCGCCGCCGCTGACCTTCCCGACGACGATGCAGCTCCGGACACGACCGACCTCGGCGGAGTGGAACCGAGCCCGCCGGTAGACGACCAAGCCGAGATCTCACCCCCTGCAAGTGTTGAGCCCCCGCTGGACGACGATGTCGCAGAGGCCCCACTCCCTCCGCCGCACCCGTCGGTGCCGGCTGCCGCGATGGGCGAGCCCGTTACATCGACCGATGTTGGATCGGGCAACGAGGCCGACGAACCGGCGTCACCAGCCCGCAGCGTCGAACCACCCCACCGCTGGTTCGACGACCTGGACGACCACTACCAGCCCGACCGTGATGGGCCGGCGGACACGGTCGACGAACCCGTCGCACCCCCGGCTGACGAGCCCGCTGTCGATGAAAGTTCCGAGCCCACACATGCCGTCCCGACCCCCGATGCAGGCCCGATCGCCCCGCCAGATTCCCTGGTCGATGACGAGGACTTCGACACCTTCGATGTCGACATCGCCGAGATAGGCGACGACGAGGATCCATGGCTCGAGTCACTGCTCACGCCAGTGGTCGCCGACACCGACACCTCTGGACCACTCACACCGCCCCCAGGGTTCACCCCGGCCAGCTCCGACGACATCACCACGTCCGAGATGTCACCCACCGACCCTCTCGACCATCCGAGGGACAGTGCGTCCGGGGATTCGGCAACGGTGGACCCCCAAGAGCCGAGCACAGAACTCTCGGCACCCGACCTCGACACCGAATCACAGGACGCAGCTCCTCCGTGGCCGCCGGCACGGGAGACAGCGGTCGGGCTACCGCACTCGCCGGTCACCAGCTACCCCCTCGGCAACTGGGAACTCGAGTACGACACGATCGTGCCGGGCAGGGAAACGGCGGCGGCGCTCCTGCCTCCCCTGCGGTCGGAGCGTTCTGTCGCGGCGGCCATCGATCTCCCGACGGAGCGACGTACGCCTCGCAGAGGCCGTCGAGCAGTGGACGACACCGAGAATCAGGTCGTGTCGTCCAGCGGAGATCATCGCCGACGAGGACTCCGACGGCGGACCGACCCGAAGCTCCTCGACCCCGACCCAGGGTCTGACACAGATGTGCACGCGCGCCTACTGAACGCTCCCCCTCCCCAGTCCGCGCCCGTCGACCTGCCTCCCCCCCAGGACAACCAAGCGGGACCCGCAGAGCGGCGTCGAGGTCTTCTGGGCCGGCGCCGCTACGACGACCCACGAAATCCTCCCTCAGCCCCCTACTCCGGACCGCGGCGGCGCTTCGGCAGACGCCGGCACCACGACGGGCGACCAAGCGACCTCCCTCGCCACCCAAGTACCGCCGAGTTCTTCGGACCCGAGCCGGACGAGGGCCACGACCCTACTGACTGACAGGGGATCAGGCCTCGGTTTCAAAGCGATAGCCGAGGCCTCGCACCGTCCTGATACGCACCGGATTGGCAGGATCGCGCTCGACGCGGCTCCGAAGACGACGGATGTGGACGTCGATAGTCTTCGTGTCTCCCACATAGTCGTATCCCCACACGTTGTGCATGAGGGCATCCCTCGTCACGACCCGGCCCGCTCGCTCCATGAGGTAGACCAACAGTTCGAATTCTCTCAGCGGGAGATCGACCGGGGCATCATCGACGTGCACTACGTGGCGATCGACATCGACCCGAACCCCGGCCTGCACGAGCACGGATCGATCCTCGCCACCACTCAGCCCGTCGTCGGGTCCACCCGATGCAGCCCTTCGCAGCACGGCTCGCATCCGCGCTACGAGTTCTCGTAAGCGATACGGCTTGGCAACGTAGTCGTCTGCCCCAACCTCGAGTCCGACAACTGCATCGATCTCGTCAGCCCGAGCAGTGACCATGATGACGGGGACCTGAGACGAGGCGCGAATCCGACGGCATACATCGACGCCCGACATTCCAGGCAACATCACATCGAGGAGGACCAGGTCAACGGCGTTCGTCTCGAGGTAGGCAACTGCCGCTGGGCCGTCGTACAGGGCCACCACCTCGAACCCCTCCCGTTCGAGGCTGACCGTCAGCGCCTCGGCGTACGAGGGCTCATCGTCGACTACGAGCACCGTCGTCACAGAGTCGGCTCCTTGGGAATGCGCATGACAAAGGTCGAACCCCTGCCCTCGGTCGATCGGACAGACACCTCACCCCCGTGGTTCACGGCCACATGTCGCACGATGCTCAGGCCCAGCCCGGTGCCCCCGGTCGTGCGCGATCGAGCCCTGTCCACTCGATAGAAACGTTCGAAGATCCGCTCCTGCTCGTGCGCAGGGATACCAATCCCCTGATCACGCACCACGAACTCGACATGGTCGTCGACCGGACGAGCTGCAAGCACCACCTCGGTTCCATCGTCGCTGTACTTCACGGCGTTCTCGACGAGATTGTCGAGTGCCCGCAACAACTGGGGCCGCTGACCCACGAGATGCGTACAGCTGTCGACGACATCAGCGGTGAGGGTCACCCGTCGACCCTCGGCCAGCGTGGTGTGTCTGTCGATGACCTCAGCAAGCAAGCCCTGGACATCCACGGAGCAAGGCGGCGGTCCAGGGTCGAGTTCCAATCGACTCAACTCGAGAAGATCGTCGACGATGCTCGTCGCTCGGCGGGTCTCCATCGACACCCGAGCCAGCAGTCGATCACGCACTGTGGGCGTGCTCTCACCCTCCAACGCTTCGATCAGGATCGAGATCGCCCCGATTGGCGTTCGCAGTTCGTGCCCGAGGTTGGCAACGAAATCCTGTCGCATTCGATCCACCCTGGCCCCCTGGCTGCGATCCTCCACGACAATCGCCGCACCGAGGGGTCGGGCCGTCGACTCACCGATCGGTTCCGCAGTCCAAATGGGAGTGGCGGACACATGCCAGGACCTGACCGGAGGGCCATGCGTGTCGACCACCCGCTCCCCCCGCCGACCAGCGAGGGCTCCCTCCAGAACAGCTTCAATGGCGCCCCACACCAGCGCATCGGCGCGACGTGCCGCCAGAAAGCGTTGGCCGGCTTCGTTGGCGAACAGCGTCTCCCCGTCACCATCCGTCACTACCACGGCCAGGGGCACCGATTCGATCGATGCTTCGAGCACGGCCCGCGCCCTGCGGGCATCACCGGCTTCAACCTTCAGCTGTTCGATACGCCGGCCCACCGCAGCCAGCGCATGGAGAGGAGCGCGCCCATGTTGCCCTTCGAGTCGGCCGACGGCAGCGCGGAGTCGTAACCAGGCCATGGAGGCCACGCCACACGACACCAAGGCCAACGAGGTGACGAGCACCAGCCACGGAGTCACGAGTCCGACCGGAGATCCCTCACCTGTCGAGCCCGCTCTGCTCCTGCGTGCTCGGGGAGCGAACCTGTCACCAGATAGGTGACCCGCTCCGCGATGTTCACTGCGTGGTCGCCGATACGTTCGTAGAACCGTCCGATCACTGCGAGTTGGGTGGTGTGTCCCATGCTCAGAGCATCGGACGATCGGCTGCTGAACAATGCATCGATGAACTCGTTGTGAAGACCGTCCAACGTGTCGTCGAGTCCCCGGAGCGAGCCGGCGATCTCGGCATCCCGATCGGTGTAAGCGTCCATGGCAAGGCCGAAGAGCAGCACACACTGTTCGCGCATCTGATCCAGCAACCCGCGCAGTCGGGGATCCAGCGTCGCACCGTGCAAGCGGGGAATGGCCTTCGCGATGTTCGTGACGAGATCTCCACTGCGCTCGATCTCGCCGACCATCTTCAGATCCGTCACCACCACCCGGAGATCGGTGGCGACCGGCGCCTGCAGGGCAAGGATGCGGATACATGCCTCCTCGGCCTCGATGCTCAGCAGGTCGAGTTCGTCGTCGCTCTGCACGATCTCGTTGGCAGCATCGATGTCGCCGGCCAGGAGGGCGACCGTCACTGCGGAGAGACCCTCCGTAACCATCGCCCCCATGCGCAGCAGATCCCGACGCAATCCGTCGAGGAGCTGTCGTAGTTCGGTCCGTACTTCGTCGTTCGTCACCCGGTCCCCTCCCTGTCCGCCAAACTGTCCATTCTCATCCCACCTGACCGCTGATGTATGCCTCGGTCCGGGGATCCGTCGGATTGGTGAACACCATGTCAGTGGCACCGACCTCGACCAGCTCCCCACTCCGTTGCCCTTCGTCACCGGTCGTCACCGAGAAGAACGCCGTGCGATCACTGATGCGAGCAGCCTGCTGCATGTTGTGGGTGACGATGATGATGGAGTAGTCGACCGTGAGTTCGGTGATGAGTTCTTCGATACGACTCGTTGCAATCGGATCGAGGGCCGAACAGGGCTCGTCCATCAACACCACATCCGGCTGCACGGCGATGGCACGAGCAATGCACAGGCGTTGTTGCTGACCACCAGAGAGCCCAAAGGCTGATGCCTTTAGACGGTCCTTGACCTCATCCCACAGGGCGGCTCGCCGCAAGGCCTGCTCCACGACATCGTCGAGGTCCGACCTGCCGACCCCGGCGAGGCGGGGCCCGAACGCCACGTTGTCGAAAATGGACTTGGGGAACGGGTTCGCCTTCTGGAAGACCATGCCGATGCGACGGCGAACCTCGACGGGGTCGACCGCTGGGTCGTAGAGATCGACGCCCCGGTACTCCACGGTGCCGCTGACCCGAGCTCCGGCGATGAGGTCGTTCATCCGATTGAAGCAACGAAGGAAGGTCGACTTGCCGCAACCGGATGGGCCGATGAAGGCCACCACTTCGTGGAGCCCGATGTCGATCGTGACATCGGTGAGTGCCCGGAACGCCCCGTAGTCAACGTTGACCTCCTGAGCCCTGAAGACGAGATCGGTCGACGCCGACACTGCTGCCGCTGAGGAACCCTCGTCTGGTCCAACCGCCGCCTCCGACGAATCGGTGATCTCGTTTGACATGTTCACTCCCGACATCACCATCTGCGCTCGAATCGTTGCCGTAGGTATAGGGCCAACCCGTTCACCACGAGCACCACGGCCAGAATGACCACGCTGGCCGCCGCCGCATTCTCGCTCCAATCAGCCCCCGGCTGACGGGCGAAGTTGAAGATGAGCACCGGCACCGCAGTGAACGGCCCGGTGAAGGACTCGGCGAGACTGGCGTCACCGAAGGAAATGAAGCCGGTGGCAGCCCCTACGAGGATCAACGGGGCCGCCTCCCCGAGGGCCCGCGACAGGGCAAGCACGATGCCGGTCAGCACTGCGGGGAGGGCAGCGGGTAAGACCTGGCGGGTGACAGCCTCCCACTGCGTTGCACCCACACCGTACGCAGCCTCCCGCAACTGTTGGGGAACGGCCCGCAACGCCTCGATGGAGGCAATGACGATCAGCGGCAACACCATGGCCGCCAGCGTCATCCCACCGGCGATCACCGTCTTTCCCTGGGTGAACGCCCCGAGGGTCTTGACGAACACGGCCAGTCCCAACAGCCCGTAGACGATGGAGGGCACGCCGGCGAGGTTCCGGATGTTCAACTCGACGAGTCGGGCGAACCACCCACCCCGCGAGTATTCGACCAGGTACACGGCAGTGCCCACCCCCACCGGGATAGCGAACACCGCAGTCAACAGGGCGATCTGCAGCGATCCGAGGATGCCGTGGAAGACCCCGGCATCAGCCGCCGAACGCTGGGAGAACCCGCTCCCCAGGAACTGTCCGAGGCGACCGGTCAGCACCGACCATCCGTCGACGACCATGACGACGAGCAGCACCCCCAACGACAGCACCGAGGCCAGGGTCGCGAGCGCCAGCGCGGACCGGAACAGGGTCCCACTGACGTCCTTCCGACCATCCCTGGCCACCTGCCGAGCGACCTGTTCGGCGATCTGCGCCGGTGTGGTGATCACCGACATCAGTAGCGCTCCCTGAGCCGGTTCACGATCCCGTTGCCCATCATGTTGAGTCCGAGCGTGATGACGAACAGCACCGCCCCCAAGAAGAACAGGCTCTGGAAGGCCAGATCCGAACCCGCCACCTGGTCGGTGCCGAGTCCCAACGCAGCCATGGCCGACGTGAGAGTCCCCCCAGACTCCGTCAACGACAGTGAGAACAGTGATGTGTCACCGCCACCCGAGGCGATGGTGACGACCATCGTCTCCCCGACCGCTCGGGAGAAGCCAACCACCACGGCGGCCGTCATTCCCGACAGGGCCGCAGGAGCGACCACCCTGACAGTGGTGGTGATCTGGCGAGCCCCCAGCCCAGCGCTCGCCTCGCGCAGGCTGTTGGGAACGGCCCGCAACGCATCTTCGGAGATCGAGGCGATCAGGGGCACGACCAGCAGGCCGACGGCGATACCGGCGGCCAGCTTGTTGAAGAAGTTGATGTCAGCGATGAATGCACTCAGCACGTTCGGGGTGATGAAGCTGATGGCGAACACTCCCAAGACGACGCTGGGCACGCTGGCTAGGAGTTCGAGGGTCGGCTTGATGACGCGACGGACCCCGGGGCGGGCGTATTCAGAGAGATACAGGGCAGCACCGAGCCCCGCAGGAACCGACACGACCATGGCCACACCCGAGATCTCGAGGGTGTTGACCAGCAGGGTGCCCACGTCGAACAGCCCCCGTCGCGGGAACCAGCCGATCGAGAACAGCTGGTCGAACTCGACCTCGCTGACGAAGCCCCAGGCTTCCCGACCGATCGTCCAGAGGATGAGCACACTGACCAGCACGGTCAATCCAGCGGCGGACGCGAACAACAACCGGGCGCCCGATGCACGCATCCGGCGCCCGGGTGCCGTCCGAAGATCATCCGGTGAGAGCTCGTCAACCATCACTCGGCAGTCTGTCAACCCGAGGCCTCATCAGGTCGCCGTGTTCAGAAGTTCCGACCGGGAATTCGGCCGTTCCAGTTGCTGCGGCTCTGCTCGAGGTCGGCATCGCTCAGGTTCACGTAACCGGCTTCCACGACGGCCAGCTGACCTTCGTCGCCCAGCATGTAGTCGACGAAGGCGGCCACCACCGGATCATCGGCTGCTGCCACGTCCACGTAGGTGTACAGGAAACGGCTGATCGGGAAATCGGCCGACGCGATCGTCTCGGGCGTCGGGGCCACACAGCCCTCGCCACCGTCGATCTCGAGCAGCTTCACTCGCTCCCGGTTTCCGTCGGCGAAGGCGAAGCCCACCCAGCCGAAGCTGTACTGGTTCCCGGCAACGCCGTCGATGATCACGTTGTCGTTGGCCGACGCGTTGTAGTCGGGACGAACTGCGAAGGCCTCGTCGGCGTCACCGCTCTCCACCCGCTGATCGTGGATGTCCTCGAGGGCGATCTCGATGAAGCTGTCGAAGGTTCCGGATTCCTCGCCCGGAGCGAAGATCTCGAGCCCTGCGTCGGGGAAGGGGCCGGTGCCGGCCAGATCTGCGTTCAACGAGTTGGCGTCTGCCCAGCTCCCGAAACCGGTGGACTCGATACCGACCAGGCTGTACAGGTCAGCGAAATTGAGGCACTCCACGGCATCGTTCTCAGCCGACGTGATCACCGAGATCCCGTCGATGCCGACTCGCAGCTCGATGAACTCGATCCCAGCTTCGGCAAGGCACTCGGCCTCGCTGTCCTTGATCTGCCGTGAGCTGTTCCAGATCGGCACTTCGCCAGCGCACGCAGCCTTGTGGCCGTCACCCGAACCCGGACCCGAGACCGAGAAGGCGACACCGGGGTTGGCTGCGCTGAAGGACTCGGCCAAGAGGTTGGTCACGGGCTCGACCGTGGAGGAGCCGGTGATGCTCAAGCTGCCCGACAGCCGATCGTCGCCATCGGAGGACGAGGCTCCTTCGGAGGACGCATTGGCTCCATCGGTCGACGAATCGCTGTCACTCGACGAGCCACAGGCGGCGAGAACGATGGCCAATGAGCCCAACACGACGGCCAGCGTGCGGGGGCGACGCCGGGTGTTCGTTGTTGCAGCTACGGGGGATGTTGTCACGCCACGGACCGTACGATCGTCAGATGACGACGAAGGGGTGACCGACCAAACACTTCGTGGTGACTCCGTAAACGAACGGTAAACGGAGCGGCCCTACAGCCCCAGGCGGTCGAGCCCGAGGTCGGACGCGGCAACACCGACACCCGACAACTCGGTCACGGCGATACGACCCGCCACCACGGCGGCGTGATCGGTCCCCGGTACTGGTGCACGGCCACCGGGCTTTCGTTCGAACAGCAGGGTTCCCGGTGCGACCTGTGCCAGCTCGCCAGCCGCATCGCCCCACCGGGCCAGGGCGGTCACTTCCACCCCCGAGACCTCGCTCACTTGGCGGTTCGGTGCATTCACATTGACCACTCGTCGCCCTCGCTCCACTGCGCTCAGCCGCTCGAGAAGCTGCGGCACGAGATGGGTTGCCGTATCCCAGTGCTGCGGACCATCGTCCACGTGCTGGCTCACCGCAATGCCATGGGCCCCGTTGTTGGCAGCGGTCAACGCCGCCCCGACGGTGCCGCTGTGCAACGTCGAGCGCCCACAGTTCAACCCAGGGTTGACGCCCGACACCACGGCGGCCACGGGATCCCCGAACGCACGGAGCTGGGTGAGCACGACGCATAGTGCAGGCGGTCCGTCGACGGCGAAGCAGGGTGCCGAGCCGATATCAGACCGGGTGACCTCGGCGAACGTGATGGCACCCGTCCCCAGGTCGCCGCCCAGCGCGGCGCCCATGCCCGTCATGTCAGTCGAGGGGGCCGCGACGACGACATCGAAGCCAGCGGCGATCACTCGTCGGGCCAAGGCCCAGAGTCCTTCCGAGCCGACCCCATCGTCATTGGTGACGAGCACCCGCATAGCGGCGATACTCAGCTGTCCTCTGGCACGCCGAGATCCCACTCGAGGTGGTAGTTCTCCCTCTCGGCATCCCGGATGACCCGCTCGCGGTTCCGACGGAACTGGGGATCGTGGGCAGGAAGGAGCTGCAGCCGAGCCATGGTTCGACGACGGAATTCGGCGACGTCGTCTGCCGAGCCGAACAGCCCCTGTACATCCCAGTGCGGTGCAACCGGACCCAGGTACACGACCCGTACCCCCACCTCTGGGGGCGGAAGTTCTTCTTGGGGTTCGAGGTCGGTCACCGTCACTCCTTCGCCGCGACCACCCGATGTTACCGGGCGAGGCCTGCTGGGCCGTTGTTGCGCTATCGCTGAAAAACTTCGAGATTTCGTGCACTCGAGGGAACGAAAGCGACACGTCGTTCGTCAATAGAGGTACTGACGGAGGTAACGACATGAGCGCCGATTGGATGGCCCAGGGTCTGTGTGCCGAGCGCGACCCGGCCGTGTTCTTCCCGAGTGATGGTCTGGGAGTGATTGCAGCCCGGAAAATCTGCCACCAGTGCCCGGTAGCCGAACAGTGCCTCGACTACGCCTTGCTGCATCGCATCGATCATGGGGTGTGGGGCGGTACGTCCGAGCGTCAACGTCGCAGGATGCTCAAGGAGCGCCATCTCGTCGACGTGGTTGCCGCTCGCTGACCCCGGCACTACCAACTGCGACGGGCCCGGCAGGGTCAAGAATCCTTCGATTCACCGTCCGACCCGTCGCCCTTCATCCCCTCGCGGAACTCCTTTTGGGCCTGGCCGAGGTTCTTGGCAAGTTTCGGCAGCTTCGCCCCACCGAACAGCACGAGAACGATGACGAGGATGGCAACGAGTTCTGGGGTGCCGAGGCTCATGGGATGGAGCGTACCAGCGCTCCTCGGCGGACCTCAGCCAACCTGACCGGCTGCCGCCCGCTTCGACAACGCTCGCTGGCGACGGAGGCGGCGACGCTCGCGTTCGCTCATCCCTCCCCAGATGCCGAACTTCTCACCGTGACCGAGGGCGTACTCGAGGCAGTCCTCCCGGACGACACAACCACGGCAGACCTCCTTGGCCTCCTTGGTGCTCGCCCCCCGCTCGGGGAAGAAAAGGTCGGGGTCCACACCGAGACAGTTGGCGTAGTCCCACCAACTCTTCTCGGCGACATCCTCACTGCTGTCCTCGACAAACGCCATGAGTGTCCGTTTCCCTCGCCCCTGAACACACCGTTCAGATTGGTGTCAGCCGGTCGTCGGACTTCGTAGATGACCAACGACTTACCGACAAGTAATTACACCAATGTCATTGAACCGCGCCAATCCTCACCTTGCAAGGGGAAATGCGATCAGCTCGCAGCGTCCCGCACCTCGCCCTTCACTCGAGGTCGAGGCAGCGATCGCATCACTCACGACGAAAGACGGACTGGGCCTCGAGCGAGACATCCCCCACCAGCCCTCCAACGAGAGGCACGTCCGTGGCGACGAGGTGCACCACGGTGACCGTCACCGTGCGAGCCTCGAGGTCGAGCGACACGGTGGTCCGTTGAGGATCCAGGGCCGCGGACTCCAACACCGCGCGACGGGCAACCTCGGGGCGCGGAGCGACAGCGGCAGCCCGGGCACCCGCCCGGGCTGCGTGGGTGACCGCCAGGTGCTGGCGCAGCACGATCCCAACTTGCACGACGCACATCAGCACCAGCAACACCACAGGCAGTACCAGGACCAACTCGACCGTCGCCTGACCGGACAGGTCGCGCGAGCGCCAGCGAGCCCTCACCCGATCGCCCTCGCAAGATGATCGAAGACGAGATCCAACAGCCGTCCGATCTTGCCCGTACCGGCAGCCCATGCAGTCACCGCCGCGATCACCAATGCGATCGCCCCGGTCAGCAGGGCGTATTCGGCAGTCGCCTGCCCCAACTCGTCAACGGGACCGAGCTCGGTCCCCACCGGCACTCCAACCGGCTGCCCGGAACTATCGGGCTGATACACGCACTGATCTGACATCGAAGATGTCTCCTTCTCTTCGGTGAGGGGAAAGCGACGACCTTGATCACCACGTCAGGGACGGGACCACGAGGGGAACCACCCCGACGAGACAGAACGCAGGGAGAAAGCACACGACCAGGGGAAAGATGAGCCGCACCGGCAATTCGGAGAGTTGGCGTTCGATCAGGCGTTCGGCGGCGCTCAACAGTTCGTTCTCTGCGCGTTCGAGTGCCGGCTCGAGTGGCAACCCGTAGCGAATGGAGAGAACGACGCCGTCGAGACTCATCGAGATCACGCAACGTCGACTCAAGGACGCAACCACCTCCTCGGGCGGACCTCCACGCTCTCGTTGCGCCACCTCGGGGGCGACCACAGGGCCGGCAACCGACAACCCAAGATCGAGGGCGGCTCCCGTGGTCAACCCTCCTGATGTGGCGACCCGCATCATCGCCACGACGTCGAGGAGGGTCAGGGGCTCGAGCAGGTCAGCGGCCCCGGACCTCCGACGCCGAACCACCCGGGCAACCACGACGACCAGCGCTCCCGCAACGAGCGCGAACGAGATCTGTGTCATCGGGCTGCCCGGTCGATTTGACGGCTCATCCACGTCATCCCGACAACGTCCAGTCCGACAGCCAAGGTGAGACAGATTCTGCCGAACCGATCGTGGATCAAGAAACGGGCGGGGTCCCCGCCCACTCCCAACACCACGAGAGCCACCAGCCACGGCATCCCGCCCACCACGACGCCGGACAGGCGAGCCTGGCTGGCCTTGGCCAGGGCGTCCTGACGAAGGGCAGTGCGCCTCCGCAAGGAAAGGGCCAGACGATCGAACAGTTCGGAGCGAGGACCAACCTCCGAAGTGGCCAGGCGCATCGTTGCAGCCAGCAAAGCCGGCTCTTGGCCACCCTTCCTGGCCGCCCACCGACCCACGGCTCGTTCGAGGGTGGCCCCCCTGGTGTGCTCACCCTGCACGACCTCGATCTCCGGTTGCAGCCGGGTTCCCTGCGCGGCCCCGACCAACGCCTGCAGGAGCGTTGCGCCAACGGTCAGCCGTCGGGCCATCCCTTCGGACAATTCGGTGATCTCGGCCAGGCTCGCCGCATCACGGGCCCGCTGCAGCCCTGCTCTTCGGACCGCGGCCAGCCGGGACCGTGTCCAGGGGCTGAGGACCACTCCGACGCTCAGCACGAGTAGCCCCGTGGTAGCGGCCTTCATGCCTCGGACACCCTGTGCAGGGCGATGACTCGCCGCTGACCTGCGGCACCCCGGGCCATCTCGACCGCCCAGTCGAGCGAGCGGACCAATTGCCCGCCGGTATCACCAGTGGCTCCACCCGCGCGGGCCAAATCCTCCAGCCGCCACAGACAGCCGGCGATGTCCTGAGCATGGACCGTGCTCATCGAGCCCCGATGACCGGTGCCCAATGCGTGCAGAAATGCCGCCGCCTCGACGCCACGAACCTCACCAACCACCAACCGATCGGGGCGCATTCGCAGGGCGGCCGCAACCAGCTCGCGTGGTGTGACTCCCCCGACCCCGTCGAGGTTGGCGGGCTGGCCCTCGAGCCGCACATGACGATGCGCGAGGCGCGGTAGTTCCGCCGCCTCCTCGACCACGACGATGCGCTCGTCGTGGTGGACTCGGGCCAGGAGAGCCGCCAGGAGCGAGGTCTTGCCCGCTCCGGTCGGCCCGAACACGACGAGACTTGACCGCGATGCGACCAGATCACGCAGCTGGGACGCCACCGACGGCGTTGCGAATTCCTCCAGGTCGCGAACGCGATCGGGGAACCTCCTCAGCGACACACACACCCCGTCCACCGATACGGGGGGCACCACCACCTGACACCGGGTTCGCTCGTCGATCCGGACGTCGACTACCGGATTCGACCGATCAACCCGTCGCCCCGTGGCCCCGAGCAAGAACTCGACGAGTCGATCGAGCTCGACTGCTGTGACCGCGCCATGCTCGAGCAGGGCACCCGCCCGTTCGATGACCACGGGGCCGGGCCCTTGGATGAGGATGTCGGTCACCAGAGGGTCAGCGAACAGCTCGCCAAGCAAGCCCAGACCGCGAAGGCGCCCTGCCACCTGCTCCTGCACCTCTGCCTGCTGGGCAGCATCGAGTGCCGAGCCGTGCACCCGCACAGCCGCTGCGATGTCGTCCGGGCGGGGGCGAGCCCCTCTCACGAGGCGGTCGTGAACGACGTCCACGATCTCTTCGACCGTGACCGCAGGTCTGCCTCGCACCATCGAGCTGCCTCTCCACGAGGACCGCCCCACTTGGGGCGTCAACAGGCGGGAAAGCAGTGCGAGGGACGCTACCGGGAACACTTCGGTGCGCCAACCTGATGGCGGAGGTGGACGGGAATCGAACCCGCCGGACGGGGATCACCCGTCCCACCCGCTTTGAAGGCGGGGGAGCCCACCAGGCGCTCGGACACCTCCGTGGATCACCCTAGTACCGTCGGCAACGACCCAACGATTCGGCGGCAGGCGCCACCGGGCCGATCAGACGGACAGCAGGTCGCGGGCCCCAGTATCCGAGCTCGGGTGCCGGAGCTTGGACATCGCTCGGGCCTCGATCTGACGGATCCGTTCCCGAGTCAGGTTGAAGTGTTCCCCCACCTCTTCCAGCGTGCGGGGCTCACCACGGTCCAGACCGAAACGTAGCTTGAGAATCTCGCGCTCCCGCTCGTCCAAGGGGGCCAGGAGGCGATTGATCTCGTCAGGCAGCAACGAATTGGCCGCCATCTCGAAGGGAGACTCAGCAGAGCGATCTTCGACCACATCACCGAGTTCAGCGTCGCCGTCTTCCCGCAGCGGCTCGGACAGCGACAGTGGCTCAGCAGCGAATCGCAGAGCCTCCGTGACCTTGTCGGTCGGCATGTCGACCTCGGCTGCCAACTCCAGCAGAGTTGCCGGGCGACCGTACTTCAGTTCCAAACGCGAGCGGGCCTTCTGCAGGCGAGCGAGGGTGTCGCCAGCGTGCACGGGAAGACGGATCGTCCGGCCCGTGTTGGCGATGCCCCGAGTGATGGCTTGGCGGATCCACCAGGTCGCATAGGTCGAGAACTTGAAGCCTTTACGCCAGTCGAACTTCTCGACTGCGTGCATCAGGCCGAGGTTGCCCTCCTGAATGAGGTCGAGCAGGGGTAGCCCCGAGGCCTGGTACTTCTTGGCGATCGACACCACCAACCTGAGGTTGGACTGCACGAACCGTCGCTCGGCCCGCTCACCGGCATCGCGCTCCTTGCGAAGAAGGCGCTTCTTGGCAGCAGTGATGGCCGAGCCATCGGCCATCACGCCGGCATCTAGTTGCTCGCGGGCAGCGACCCCGGCCTCGATCTGCTGGGCCAGCTCGACTTCATCGTCCTTGGTCAGCAGCGGGTACTGGCCAATATCGGTGAGGTATAGCCGGACGAGATCTTCCTCATCTCGATCGACCCGATCCTTGGCCAACTCCGGACCTCATTCTTCCGATCGGTCAGGACCTTCAGGCACCGACCTGTTCCACCGGCGAGCGGCAGATCATCAACGACGAACGAACCAACGACAAAACCCGATCGACACGGACTCGGCGGTACCCTCGGTGCGGAACCAAGGCGTGCGGCAAAGTCAGTATCGGCCTTCACACTATCGGTTCGCCACATTGCTTCCGACCTGCGGACAGAAATCGGCCCGTGCCTCCTGACGACGACCTCGACATCGCGTTGATCACCATGACCTTCCAGGCCTCGGATATCGACGAGTTGTTGACGGTGCTGTCCAAGTACGTGGTGATGACCCGTAACGAAGCAGGGTGTCGAAACGTCGACCTCTGCTCGTCACTGTCGGACGCAGCACGAGTGGTGGTCATCCAGAAATGGGACTCAGCCGAGGCAGCCAGAGCACACTTCGATGCTCCGGTCATGGTGGAGATGGCCCAGAGCTGCGTCGGTATCCTCACCGGTCCACCAGACATCGACCTTCTCGAGGGCATCAGTGCCCACGATCTTGCCTGAAGGAGTTTCGTGAGCAGATTCGCCGTGGTGTGCGGGGCTGGCGGGTTCATCGGCAGTCACCTGGTGCGCCGACTCAAGGCCGATGGGTACCGGGTTCGCGGGGTCGACGTGAAGCGCCCCGAATGGAGCGACTCGCCAGCCGACGAATTCGTGGTGGCCGATCTCCGACAGCCCGATCAGGCGCGAGCCGCACTCTCGGGCGGAGTCGACGAGGTGTACCAGTTGGCCGCTGACATGGGGGGCATGGGGTTCATTCACTCAGCCGAGACCGAGATCATGCACAACAGCATGCTCGTCAACCTCAACACCGTCGAGTCCGCAGCACACCATGACGTGGGTCGATACTTCCTGGCCTCCTCGGTCTGCGTCTACCGCGACATGGAAGTCGGCGAGAGCGAACTCCACGAGGACGATGCCTACCCGGCATTGCCCGACAACGAATACGGATGGGAGAAGCTGTACGCGGAACGACTCGTGGCTGCGTACAGCCGTCACCGCGGGTTCGCAGCTCGCATTGCTCGCTTCCAGAATTGCTACGGCCCCGAAGGAACCTGGGACGGCGGTCGGGAGAAAGCGCCAGCCGCCCTGTCACGCAAAGTGGCCCAGTCCACTGACGGGACGATCGAGGTGTGGGGTGACGGGACCGCGGTCCGCAGCTTCGTGTTCGTCGACGACCTCGTCGACGGCATCCGTCGCCTGATGGACTCCGATGAAGACCGCCCCACCAACATCGGCACCCGCCAATACGTGTCGGTCAGGGAACTGGTCGACCTCGTTGCCGAAGCGGCCGGCACGACGATCACCCCTCGCTGGGTTCCCGGTCCGGTCGGTGTACAAAGCCGCAACTTCAGCAACGACAGGATCGAGGCCCTGGGGTACGAACCGTCCCATGACCTGGCGGCCGGATTGGCCAAGACCTACCCGTGGATTCACGAACAGGTCCGACGGGGCTGATCAGCGACACCCCTCGCTGATACCGACGATGTCGGACCAGCTCAGATCACTCGCTCCCCACAGGTGCTCGAAGGCTGCGTCGGCCGCGTCGGTGAAGCCGTGGCGGTTCCGGAACTGGTACAGCCGACGCTTGCGGTGAGGGGAGAACCCGAGTCGTTCGAGTCG
>JAYPWI010000004.1:127540-137805 GCA_038135065.1 Acidimicrobiales bacterium | reverse complement strand
AGTCGACCGACACTGTGGACCTCCCACGCGGACCGCAGGGCCAGGTCCAACTCATCATCGCCCGGACAGCCATCGAACCGCCCCGATCGGCGGTCCACCACCCGCAACAGGGCACGCCCTACGACATCGGCGGCTCGCGCGGAGCTGAAGTGGCGCGGACGACGGGTGTCCTCCAGCGCCCCTCCATCAGCCTCGATGATCACCGGGGCATAGCTGGCGACACGACTCCGCCCGAGCGGCGATGTCTCGTCGACGTGGAGTTCGATCGGCTCGTCAAACCCAAGACGTGCCGCCACATCGGTCACCACATCGGCGATGGCCGAGGCCTCGAAGAAGACCAGTTCGAACCGCTCCGGGGTGACGGTGACAGCTCCAGTCACCGGTTCGTCACCCGACCCTGACTTCGGCCTTGGCATCCCGCGACATCTCGGCGATCTCGTCGATCTCCTCGGTGGAGAACCCAGCCAGTTCGCGGAAGCGCCGGGTGAGCTGGATGGGACTGTCGTCGTCCTCGCCCCGGAACCCGTTGAAGGAGAACAGCTTGTCCACCACCCGCTGGAACTCGAGTGCTCGATCCAGTCGCTCCTTGTCACCCTGGGTGAGGCGGCGCAACCAGTCCGACCCCATCTTCACGTGGGTGACCTCGTCGGCCAGCATCCAGTCCTCGCAGAACTCCAGGACCGGGTCGCCGGCCAAGCTGCCAAATTCCTTCATGGTGTTGAACACGTCGATGGCCAAGCCCTCGAGTGCCCGATTCACGCCGGTCAACCGCAGGACGGGATCAGGGTTGCAGGCCGCCTCGTACAGGGTGGTGTTCTCAGCGAATTCACCGAGCTCGGTGCCCATGTGGTCGGCTAGGGACACCGAGATCTCACAGTGACGAGCCTCGTCCCAGCACTGGCGGGCCATGTCCAACTTCAGCTCGAATGGCACGTCCTGGCCGGCTTCGAAGTCGAAGCATGTGCGCCCTGCTCCTTCGAGGGCTTGGATCTCACCCACGAAGATCCCGTGCATCAGAGCTCGGGCCCGGTCGGGACCGTTGGCCTGTTCAGGGGTCAGTTTCGTCGTGGCATTCGTGTTCGACGCCGAGGTCTGGCGACGATCACTCAGCCGCTGCTCCTGGGTCTGACGGATGAACCGGGCGTCGCGAGCAAGAGCATCGGCCGGGAAAATCTTTCGCATCATTCCTCCTCGGGTAGTTCGGCCCACGGATCACCAATGGAGCCGGGTCCGGCGATGCCGCCGGCCGCCACCATCAACTTCTCGAGGCGAGCCTGGTGGGCGGTGGCTCGCTCGACGTCTGTGTCGTTTTCGATCAATGACTGGATGAGCATCTCTCCCTCGCGCCAGTCGTCGAACTCGTCCCGCAACACCATGTCGAGCATGCGCACCGTGGGCATGTCGGTGATCTCGCTGGTTCCATTGCGGTGGTAGGTGTACGCCGCGATCTTGTGGGGGATCAGCACCCGGTACACCCCGACCAACTTCTCGATGGTCAGCTCCGGCGCCTCGGGCTCGGTGAGAGCCTCGACGAAGGCCACCATCGCGTCGTTCGGTGGCACGGTCAAACGCTCGGGCTTCATCTCTCGGAGCTCTGGGAGCCGTTTGTTGAACAGGTCGGCATGCCAGGCGTGGTGGTAGCAGTGGGTGCCGAGGCGGAGCTTCACATCCAGTTCGGGGACCGTGGCCACCCAACCGCCGAGTGCCTCGAACAACTTCGTCTCGATCCACTTGTAGTGACCGATCCGACGAGCCGTCTCCTCCACGTCGAACAAACCGGGCAGCGTGCGACGGTCCCACGGGGCGAAGGGTTCCCGCGGTCGCCTGGCGTCAGTCATCGATGCCCCTCTCGATCAGCGCAGGCTCTCAGCCTAGAAGCATCGAACACGGCGTCCCTCACCGGTAGCCGTTCGTGATGGGAAGGCGGCGATCCTTGCCGAACGCCTTCGAGCTGATCCGAGGACCCGGCGGGCTCTGCCGCCGCTTGTATTCAGCCAGGTCGACCAGCCTCGTCACCCGCCGGACCAGGGCCTCGTCGTGGCCGTCGGCAATGAGTTCGTCAGCTGTCCGGTCTCCCTCGACATAGGCCTCGAGCAGCGGATCCAGCACCTCGTACGGTGGAAGGGACTGGTCGTCGCGCTGGTCGGGGCGCAACTCGGCCGATGGTGGTTTGGTGATGGACGCCTCGGGAATCCAAGGACCACCCGCTTGGTGGTTCCGCCAGCGACAGAGTTGGTAGACCAACAGCTTCGGGCAATCCTTGATGACGGCATAGCCACCGGCCGTGTCGCCGTACAGCGTCGAGTATCCGACCGCCGATTCGGACTTGTTGCCCGTGGTCAGCACCAGCCAACCGAACTTGTTGGAGAGGGCCATCAACACCACGCCGCGGATACGGCTCTGGAGATTCTCCTCGGTTGTGTCGGCTGCGCGATCACCGAATGACGGGGCCAGCATCTCGAGCAACGAGCCGTGGGCAGGTTCGATGGCGATCTCCCGGTAATCGATGCCCATATTGCGGGCCAGGGCAGCCGCGTCGTCACGCGAGCCGGAACTGGAGAATCGGGACGGCATCGAGACACCGTGGACCCGGTCCGCTCCCAGCGCGTCCACGGCCACGGCGGCAACAAGACTCGAGTCGACACCACCCGAGAGGCCGATCAGCACGTCCGAGAATCCGTTCTTGCCCACATAGTCGCGGGTGGCCAGTACCAAGGCCGCCCACACCTCCTCGACCGGATCGAGAGGAGGAGCAAGGGTCGGGCCGGCCGCAGGTTGATCGGCCGCACCAACCCCCGCGCGGGACGAATCGGTGATGGCCACCAAGGGAAGGGACACGGGCGCCGGACCGGGCTGGACGTCGAGGTCCACGACGACCAACGCCTCCTCGAACTGTGGGGCACGGGCCGCCACGGTGCCCCCCGGGTACACGACCACCGAGCCTCCGTCGAACACCAACTCGTCCTGTCCCCCGACCTGGTTCACATAGACGAGGGGGATGCCTGCCTCCTCGACACGTTCGGCCACCACGCCCTCTCTGATCGACTGCTTGGCCCGGCGGTAGGGGGACCCGTTGAGGTTCAGCGCAAGCCACGCGCCCCCCTGAGCCTGCGCTGGTACAGGCCCACCTGGGACCCAGATGTCCTCACAGATCGACACCCCGACCGGAATTCCGGCGATCTCGAAGAGCGGTCCTGGATCGTGGCCGGGCTGGAAGTACCGCTCCTCGTCGAAGACGGCGTAATTGGGCAACACACCCTTGCGGTAGACCCCCATCACCCTGCCGCCTGCACATACCGCTGCCGAGTTGTAGAGCTGTCCCTCGTGCGCCTCGGGGAACCCCACCACGGCGATCGTCTCACTGCAGTGGGCAGCAACCTGCTCCAAGGCTGCTCGACTCCCCGAGACGAATGCAGGCTTGTGCAGCAGGTCTTCGGGCGGATACCCCGTGACGGACAGCTCGCCGAACACGACGACATCGGCGCCTGCTGCTGCCGCCTCGTCGTAGGCAGCCAAGAGGATGTCGACGTTGCCCTTCAGGTCACCCACGCACATGTTGAGCTGGGCGAGCGCGACACGAATCGAAGCCATTGCCGCGAGGCTAGGGCCAGGGCCCGCTCGGTAACGACCCGGACAGCACGACGGGCGGAGGATGGTCCTCCGCCCGTCGGACGTGCTGCATCGAATGCCCGGTCCCGTGGACGGACCGCTCGGATCAGGCCAGGGCGCCGCAGACCGTGTTGGTCATGAGGGTCGCGACCACGTAGGGGTCGGCGTTGGCGTTGGGGCGCCGATCCTCGATGTAACCCATGCCGTCACGGGCGACCTGCCATGGGATCCGGATCGAGGCACCGCGGTCCGACACCCCGTAGCTGAACTGGTCATAGCGCTGGGTCTCGTGCTCACCGGTCAGGCGGTCCTCGATACCGACGCCGTAGCCAGCCAGGTGCTCTGCCGGCTTGCCCGGCGCGCCCAGCGACTGGGCTGCTTTCTCGACAGCGTCGTAGGACTCCCGCATGGCGTTGGTCGAGAAGTTGGTGTGCATACCAGCCCCGTTCCAGTCACCCTTCATGGGCTTGGCGGCGATGCTGACCTCGGTGCCGAACCGCTCACCGGCCCGGTAGAGCAGGTAGCGGGCCATCCAGAGATGGTCACCGACCTCGACCGTGTCGGCCGGGCCGATCTGGAACTCCCACTGTCCCGGCATCACCTCTGCGTTGGTTCCCGAGATCTTCAGACCGGCCTCGATGCACCAGGTGGTGTGTAGCTCGACGAGGTCACGGCCGTGAATCTTCAGCGCGCCGACACCGCAGTAGTACGGGCCCTGGGGGGCGGGGAAGCCATTCGGCGGGAAGCCGGCGGGCCAGCTCGTCTTGGGGTCGATCAGGGTGTACTCCTGCTCCAAGCCGAACCAGGGCTCCTGATCGCCGTAGGTCTCGAGGGCCTGACGGGCGGCAGCGCGGGTGTTGGTGGGGTGAGGGGAGAGATCGGCGGTCAGCAGGGTCTCGCAGAGCACGAGAATGTTGTCTCCGCCACGGATGGGGTCGGGGCAGGTGAACGCCGGCTGCAGGACGACGTCGGAGTTGTCGCCCGTTGCCTGGTTGGTGCTCGACCCGTCGAACCCCCAGATGCCGGGTTCTGCTCCGTCGTCGAGAATCTTGGTCTTCGACCGGACCTCGGCGGTCGGCTCGGTGCCGTCGATCCAGATGTACTCAGCCCTGTACGCCACTGCTCGCTCCTGTAACTGGCGATATGTCACTGCGACCCTAACAATCGCAGGATGCTGGTCACACCTCGCCGTGACGGCCAGACCAGCCCCCATAACCTGCTGACCTGCGATTTCGCTCCTGTTGCGCCGATGTGAACAGCATGTGAACGACCCACCGGCCGGGTTTTCGCAGCCCGGTCGTGTGTCCGACAATGAACTGATTGGTCCAACGGCCGACCGGATGCCCGGCGGCCGACGGCGGTGACTTCGAGGCAACGATCATGGAACGACAGCAGGATTACGTGCTCCGCAGAGTCGAAGAGCGAGGCATCCGCCTCATCCGTTTGTGGTTCACCGACGTGGGAGGCCAACTCAAATCCTTCGCCATCTCCCCCGCCGAGCTCGAAACTGCGTTCGAGCAAGGGATGGTGTTCGACGGGTCGTCGATCGATGGGTTCTCACGGGTGGCCGAGGAGGACACTGTTGCCAAGCCCGACCCGTCGACGTTCGAGTTGATGCGGTGGTCGGGCAGTGACGACAACTCCGCCCGCATGTTCTGCGACATCGAACGCGCAGACGGACGCCCATACCCAGGCGACTCTCGACAGGTGCTACGCCGGGCGATGGACCAGGCTCGCGCGGCGGGATTCACCTTCTTCACGGCCCCGGAGATGGAGTACTTCCTGTTCGAGTCACCCAAGCCCCGTGAACAACCCGTACCGCTCGACAACGGCAGCTACTTCGAGCTGACGACCGCTGACGTGGCCAGCGACATCCGACGACGGACACTGACCACCCTCGAAGCGATGGGGATCCCCGTGGAGTACTCCTTCCACGAGGACGCCCCCTCACAGCACGAGATCGATCTCCGCTACACCGACGCCCTGACCATGGCCGACAACGTCATGACCTTCCGGCTGATCGTGCGGGAGATCGCCGTGGAGCATGGTGTCCACGCCACCTTCATGCCCAAGCCACTGGCCGGTGTCCAGGGGTCGGGGATGCACACCCACCTTTCACTGTTCCGCGACGGGGAGAACGCCTTTTACGATCCCGACACGCCGGACGGATTGAGTGAGGTGGCCCGGGGGTTCATCGCCGGCTTGCTGCACCACGCACGCGAGATCACGGCAGTGACGAACCAGCTGGTGAACAGCTACAAGCGACTCATCACCGGCTACGAGGCCCCCGTATCGGTCTCGTGGGCGCGGAGCAACCGAGCGGCCCTCATCCGGGTACCCGCCACCCGGGCAACGGGTGGGCCGGATGCAACGAGGATCGAGTATCGGGCCCCGGATCCGGCGTGCAATCCGTACCTGGCCTTCGCGGTCATCCTGGCCGCTGGGATGAAGGGAATCGAGCGCGGCTACGAGCTGCCACTCGAGACACCTCCGTCGATGACGGGCTACACCGAGCACGGCGGGCCGCTCCGTCAAGACCAACTTCCTGCCTCGCTCGCCGAAGCACTGGACGAGATGGAGAAGAGCGAGCTGGTCCGCGAAACATTGGGCGACCACCTCTTCCACTGGTTCTTGCGCAACAAGCGGCGGGAGTGGTCCGATTATCGGAGCCAGGTCACCGCCTTCGAGCTGGACCGCTACTTCTCGAGCATCTGATGTCCGTTCTCGCCGTCTATCCCGCATCTCCGAGTCCCGAGCTCGCCCAGCTCCTCGACCTGGGCGGCTATGTCTGGAAACCAGTGGCCTCCGACCTCGACGTCGAGGCCCATGAGCCGGACGAGGGGTGGGCGGGCGCCGTCGTGCAGATGGGCGAGGCCCCCGAAGCTGCATGGTCGGTAGTTCGGGCCCTGCGAGGCAGAGCTGACGCTGCGATACCCCTGCTGCTGGTCATCCGGGGCATCCATCTCGGCGAGCTCGAGATGCGAGACGACCTATTCGACGACTTCTGTCTCGATCCCTTCCATCCCCGTGAGGTGGAGGCCCGTCTGCGCCACCTGTTGGTCGCCACGGGGGTGGGTAGCGATGCCGAGATCATCGAGCACGGTGGCCTGATCCTCAATCTCGAGACCTACGAGGCAGTGGTCGGGGGCCACCCACTGGACCTCACCTACATGGAGTACGAGCTGCTCCGGTTCCTCGCAGCGAACCCCGGCAAGGTCTTCACCCGCGAGGTGCTCCTCAACCGGGTCTGGGGCTACGAGTACTACGGCGGGGCCAGAACGGTCGACGTGCATGTCCGACGCCTGAGAGCGAAGCTCGGCGAAGAGAACGCCAGCCTCATTCAGACCGTGCGATCGGTCGGGTACCGATTCGGGCAGTCTCGCTGGCGCTGACCGCAGCAGCGGGGCGCAACGAGTTCGTCAGACGTTCGTCTCGACGAGGCTGCTGCCTTCGTGGCGGCGGCGTGCATCGCCGTCGAGGGAGGAACCCAACAGCGCAGCCACTGCGCTGAGGCTGATGGTGATCATGAATGGTGCGAGCAGCAGGATGACTGCGATGAGGATGCCTCCGACCATGGCTCGATGGTAGCCGGAGAAGGCCGGCTACGACGATCCAGGTCAGGGCTTCGTCGAGCCTCCGTTGTCGGTCAGGCGCTCCATGGACACGAACACGGCGAGCCGCCGCTCCTCCGCCATCACCCGGTCGAAGGTGTCCCAGTCGTCATGGGTTCCCCCAGCAGCACGGAAGACCTCTCGCAGGAGGTCGGGCAGGGTGGCCGGGTCGAAGCGGGAATCGGGATCGTCCGGACCGAGGAGGGCGGCCGAACCTCGCACGGCCATCCAATCCCAGGAGTGGCGGAAGGTGACGACCACCCGTGGATCGGCCCGCATCAGTCGGACTTTGCGAGCGCCCGACCGGACGACGGTCGCCACGCTCAGCTCCCCCGTGGCCGGGTTGGCCATGACGCCTGCATTGACCACCGATGTATGCGGCGCCCCGTCTGATCCCACACAGGCAAGGGTGCACAAGCCGTTCTCCGCGCCGACGAGACGCTGGAGTTTGGCAAGACCGTGGTCACTCACAGCTGAGCGAACCCCTCGATCTCGACCAAACCCCCCAGGGGAAGGGCCTTGACCGCGATGGCTGATCGAGCGGGGCGGTGATCCCCGAACACAGAGGCATAGGCAGCATTGACCGTTGCGAAGTTGTCGATGTCGGTCATGAACACGGTGCACTTCACGACCTGGTCCAGGGTGGCCCCATGCTGCGCCAGGACCCCCTTCATGTTCTCCAGTGCCTGGAGTGTCTGGGCCTCGACCCCCTCCACCAGCGCACCATCGGCCAAACCCAGCTGGCCCGAGATGAACAGGAGATCGCCCGCCCGGGCAGCGGCTGAGTAATGAGCGACGGGTGCAGACACGGATGACCTCCTGGCGACGGTGAGGGGCACGCTAGCTCGTCGGCGCCGCCGATCGGTCAGGACGTGGGCAGGGTCGAGGGCTGACCCAGGAACAGCCAGGCCGCTGCAGCCACCGCCGCGAACGCCGCATCTCCGATCGGCGTGGGGGACGACGTCCGGTCACCTGTAATCGTGACCTCGACCGGGACCATCGCTGCGGCACCCGTGATGCCGAATGATCGGATGGTCAGATCATGGACCTGGCCGGCCTCGTCGACGGTCAGCGCTTCACCGTTCACCCAACTCCACGCCATGTGCGCAGCACCGATCGCGTAGGTCCGCACGAGGACCTCGTCGAGTGGATCCCCCCCGTCGATCTCCAGAACGATGCCCTCCGCGTCCACCCGGGCGCGAGCCCGGCCGCCGCTGGGCGAGACGATCCAATCGGCACCTCCCGCTAGAGCAGCTCGCAGCATCTCGGCTTCGACCCAGCCGGCGCCCCTGAGCTCACTCGAGGTCGGCGGTCCGGGTAGGTCCACCTCCTCGATCCGACAGTCGGGCAGGCGCGACGAGATCAGGGCGGCAATGCCGGGAGTGCGGGCAACCCGCACGACGCCTCGTCCGTCGGCCGACATACCCACCGCCATGGGCGGCCGCTTGGGGCCCTGGCGGACCACGTCCTCACGGCTCCATCGCACCCGCACGGGACGCCCGTGCTCGTCTGCCAATTGACGTGCTGCGTCCCGTACCGGACTGCGGAGCTTGCCCCCGAAGGCGCCCCCGTTACCGAGGGGGTCCGAGGGGTCACCGCCGGGCGTGCACCATGCAGCGTCCGTTTCCAGGTAAGCGGGCTCCGTCCACGATGTCTGAAGGGTCACGTCCCAGTCCCCCTCGGGCAGATCGATGGGTGGGCGCGACGACAGGGTCGTCCGCCGGCCTTGGACCTTCCCAGCCCGGGCTCGAGCAGCCGCCAAGGTCTCGCCCACGACCCACCCCATCGGGCCGGGAATCGCAACCAGGGCATCGCCCGGGGCGGTGTCATCGGAAAAGACAGCAGCCCCGAGTGCAACGTCGACGCCGATCCGCTGGGGTCCCTCTGTCTCCAGGGCTGCCCGTTGATTCATTCGCCCGACGTCCCGGGATTCGATCGATCGAGGATCGCCCACGGCGACCCCTGCCGCCTCCACGATGGTCTGCCAGCCAGTGCACCGGCACAGGTGAGCGGCGAGAGCCCCGCACACCACATCACGGTCGGTGAGATCGGCCCCCCGGCGCTCGTGACCCACCAGTCGACAGATGATGCCTGGCGTACAAAAGCCGCACTGGCTCGCCCCCGTCGCCACGAAGGCTTCGCCCCAGCGCTGACGCTCGCCAGCGTCGAGGCCTCCCACCGTGGTGACGCTCCGATCCCTGATCCGGCGGGCCGGGGTGACACAGGCCACCCGGGGAGCGCCGTCGACCAGGACGGTGCAACAGCCACACTGACCTTGCGGACTGCACCCGTCTTTGACCGAGGTCACCCCCAAACGATCTCGGAGCACTCCCAAGAGGCTGTCCCCGTCGTCGGGAACCTCGACCGGAGACCCGTCCAGGATGAAACGAACCGTTGCAGTGATGACCGACCTCCGAGCCCAGGAGAAATCAGGGTAGGTTCCTCGTCGGTGTCACACCGAATACCACGCCCAACATCACCCCCGATCAGCCGTCGTCACTTTCTGGGACTGAGCGGAATCGGACTGGGGATCGGCCTGGGTGGATCGTCATTGGTTGCGTGTGGCGCAACCCCCGAGGAGACCCTGGTGGCCAAGCTGTTCGCCGACCAATCGGTGATCGCCGACGGCAGTGAGCAGCGCACGATGTGGGCACTGCGCGACGACAACGGACTCCTCGGCGAACTGTCACCAGGTTCGATCACCTACCAGGTCCTCGACAACGACGGCACGGTGGTGGCCGAAGGGCAGGCAGAACGCCGCTCCGATGGGGTTGCCTCGCCGTTCTATGTCATCACCCTGGGCTTCAGGGACCTCGAGGTACACGAATTCCGCATCGATGCCGGGCAACAGGGCCGCCATGTGGGCTTCTGCATCCCCTCGGACCCTGCCACCAGTTCCCTGCTCGGACCGGGAGATCCGTTCCCCTCGATCGTCACCCCGACCTTCGTCAACGACGCCGGCGTGTCGCCAATCTGCACCAGGGCCGAACCGTGCCCGTTCCACGAGCTCTCGCTCGACGAGTCGCTGGCTTCGGACCAGGCGAC
>JAYPWI010000004.1:105665-127530 GCA_038135065.1 Acidimicrobiales bacterium | reverse complement strand
ACCTTGCTCATGGCCAGCACCCCGGCCTTCTGCGCAACGGCCACCATGTGCGGGCCCGTGCTCGAGGTCCTGATCGAGGAGGCGTCTCGACTCCCCGCCGGCCTCGATGTCATCCACGCCGAGGTCTATGCCACACCGCAACCCGACGAGTTGGGACCAGTGACCCCGGTGGTCACCGCAGCAGGGGTCACCTACGAGCCCTTCGTCTTCCTGCTGGACCCGACGGGTCGAATCGTCCAACGACTCGACCACATCTGGGACAGGCCCGATCTCCGAGAGATGATCGCTCGCGTCTGAGGGGCAATCGTGTCCCCGTTGCAGCAGGCCGGAGCAAAGCCAGCCTGTGTGACGGTTCAGCTGAAGCTGTTACCGCAGCCGCAGGTTCGCTGGGCGTTCGGGTTGTCGATGGCGAAGCCGGATCCCATCAGGCCGTCCTTGAAATCGAGGGTGGCCCCCTCGAGGAGCTGGGCGCTCATGGGGTCGGAGACGACCCTGATCGTGCCGTAGGCGGAGGCCATGTCGTCGACCTCTACCTCGGAATCGAAGAACATCTCATAGCTGAAACCCGAGCAGCCACCAGGCCGCACGGCCACGCGGAGGGCGAGATCGGGCTCACCCTCGGCGTCGATGAGTTCACGAACCTTCTCGGCCGCCGCATCCGTCAACACGATCATGACCCAAGACCTCCGGACACCGGGACATTCCCGACAGGCCTTGGAGTGTATCCGTTCCCGTGCTCGCCAGTACAGGAGACAGGCCCGTCCGTGGCCCGCCCTGCCGTGATCGGTAGCTTTGTGCTGGTGAGCGGGTTCGAAACCGATGACGGGGCCATCATGTCCGTTCTTCGCGGTGTGATGGACCCCGAGCTGGGAGTGAACATCGTCGAACTCGGCATGGTCCGATCGGCCCACCTCGAAGGTGACGAGGCCCATGTGACGGTCGCCCTCACAACGGCGGGCTGTCCCCTCCGAGCCACCATCAAGCGGGACTGCGAGTCGCGGGTGGGATCGCTTCCCGGCATTACCCGGGTGGTGTTGCACTGGGACGAACTCAATCCCGACGAGAAGGCCCGGGTCATGGAACGTGCCCGGGCCAACGCCCGAGACCAGGCAGCTCCCACCCAGGTGCCCCCAACGGCCAGGGTGCTGGCCATTGCGTCCGGTAAGGGTGGGGTCGGCAAGTCGTCAGTCACCGTCAACCTCGCAGCCAGCCTCGCTGACCGCGGTTTCACGGTCGGGGTGATGGATGCCGACATCTGGGGGTTCAGCGTGCCCCGCATGCTGGGGGTCGACGGGAGACTGGAAGCCCGCTCAGCCGAGGGTTCCGAGGAACGGGGCAAGATCGTCCCCGAGTCGAGACCGCAGGGCCAGGGGCGCCTGAAGGTGGTCAGCACCGGCCTGATGGTCGATTCCGAGGAAACTGCCTTGATGTGGCGGGGGCTCATGCTGGCCAAAGCAGTCGAGCAATTTCTCAACGACGTCGACTGGGGTGAGCTCGACTACCTCCTGATCGACATGCCCCCGGGGACCGGCGATGTGCAGATGGCCCTGGCTCGGCTGCTCCCCCAAGCGGAAATGCTGGTCGTGACCACCCCTGCGCTGAGCGCCCAGAAGGTGGCGGTGCGCGTGGCCGACATGGCGCGACGCAGCCATATGCCCATCGTCGGCGTCATCGAGAACATGTCGGCCTTCGTCACCCCCGACGGCCAGTCGTGGCCGCTGTTCGGCGAGGGCGGAGGTCAGCGACTTGCCCAGGAGATCGGGGTGCCCTTCCTCGGGTCCGTCCCCCTGGAGCCCACCGTGTCGGCGGGCGGAGATGCAGGGCGTCCCGTTGCCGTCGACGGTTCCGGGCCTGCCGCAGCCGCCTTACGGGATATCGCCACCCTGCTCGAGGAGGAGTTCGCCCCGCCGATCGACCTCGGCGCGTGTTCGGCCCACCTACCTGCCACGTCGGAGGTTGCCGTGCACCTCGGCAGGACGTCAACCTGACGCTCGGCGATCCGACGGTTCAACTCGTCGAGCCCTCGGGGGGCGGGGCGGCCAAGGCTTCGGCGTACCCCTCGTCCCATGGCATCAGGACCGATCGGGATCCGTCGTCGCCGATGACGATGGCAGGAAGGATCTCCGGAATGTCGGACAACGAGCCCGCCCAGGACATGACCTCGGCCACCGTCGACAGCCCGAGGAGCGGCCGGAGGTTGGCCACCGTCGGGAGGATCATCTCGAATCGTCCTTCGGTATGTGCCCTCATCGCCTCGGCTGGAGTGATCCAGGTGCTTTCCACCGTTTCCCCCCCGTCGTGCAATGGCTGCTGACCGTCGGGGGCGTGGGCTACGAAGAACCGGGTATCGAACCGTCGGGGCGGGCCGACCGGGGTGATCCAGTGGCTCACGTAGCGGAGGTCGGACACGTCCAGCAGGACGCCCTCGGCTGCACACATCTCGGCAAGACGGAGTCGGCCGTCGTACACGGCCTGTCGATGACCCTCGAACCGCCGCACGGTGTCGGGATCGACGAAGGGGATGGTGGCACCGTCCCTGCGACCGAGCAGGACCCCGGCTTCCTCGAAGCACTCACGCACCGCAGCCACCCAGTACGCCAAGCCGCCGGAGGGGAGTCCGAGCGCCGCGGACGCAGCGTGATCGTCCAGACCGACACACACGTCGTCGAGGTCCGGATCATCCCGATCTGCGGGGTCGACTGCGCCCCCGGGGAAGACGAACTGGCCTGGCACGAACTCCGACTTCGGATTCCGTCGCAGCATGAAGACCTCGAGGCCCAGGGCACCGTCGCGCACCAGGATGACGGTGGCCGCCGGTCGCACGGGGGTGGGAGTCGGTGCGTTCATCCGTGTCTCCATTCGCCGCCGTTCTCGTCATCGAACCCGGTCCCGAACCGCTGGGTCTGGATCCGGCCCTTGAAGCGACGCCGCACCAGGGCGACGAGGATCTGGCGGATAGGGGGAATCAACAGGGCCAAACCGACCGCATCGGTGATGAACCCCGGGGTCAGCATCAGGGCGCCGGCGATCACGATCGCGATCCCGGCCACCATCTCGTCCTCGGGCATCTGCCCAGCGGCCAATCGCTGGCGAGCACGACCGATCGTGACGAGGCCCTGAACCCTGACCAGGGCGGCCCCTCCGATCGAGACCGCAACCAGAAGGAGCAGGGTCGGGAACACCCCCAAGGACTGCCCGACCTGGATGATGACGGCTAGTTCGGCGATGGGCACCACGATGAACAACAACACCAGCACGGCCACCGAGTCACCCTACCGGTACCGCCCCGGGCAGGCCGACGTGGGCCGTATCCGGTCCATCGCCGTATCCTTTCCATGGTGCGCCCACCCTCCGTCGACGCCCTGGCCCGGTCCATCTCCGATGTCGATCTGCCAGCGCCACTCCTGGTCGACGCGGCACGTCAGGCGATTGCCGACGGGGACCCGGCAGGGGCGCGGGGCCACGCCGAGCGCATCAAGCGATCGCTACTGGGTCCCGCCATCAACGCGACGGGAGTACTGCTCCACACCAACCTCGGCCGAGCCCCCCTGGCCCACGCCCAATCGGCCCGAGCATCGACCCTGGAATTCGACCTGGATTCGGGCGGTCGGGGTTCGCGCTCAGTGCACGCTGCATCACTCGTGACACGGTTGACCGGGGCCGAGGCCGCCCTGGTCGTCAACAATTGCGCGGCCGCCGTGACCCTCGTGCTCGCCGCACTGGCCAAGGACCGGGCCGTTGCCGTGTCGCGGGGCGAACTCGTGGAGATCGGTGGGGGCTTCCGGGTACCCGACGTCATGGCCCAGTCGGGAGCCCGACTGATCGAGGTCGGCACGACCAACCGGACCAGGGTCTCTGACTACCGGGCCGCGCATGAAGAGCACGACATGGCGCTGCTGCTGAAGGTCCATCCGTCGAACTACCGGATCACCGGGTTCACCGAGGAAGCATCGGTCCAGGGACTGGCCCAGATCGGGCCGCCCGTGGTAGCGGACATCGGTTCAGGGCTGCTCGACGACGCGTGCCAGTGGCTGCGGACCGGACGGCCGTCGTGGTTGCGGGAAGAACCGGCGGTCCGCCAGACCCTCGAACAGGGCGCTGACCTGGTGACCTTCTCGGGCGACAAACTCCTCGGTGGTCCCCAGTCCGGGATCATCGCCGGTGATGCGGGGCTAGTTGCTACCTGCGCTCGCCACCCGCTCATGCGGGCCCTCCGCCCCGGCGGCCTCGTCCTGTCTGCCCTGCAGTCCACCCTTCTCGCCTACCTGCGTCGCGACGGCGACGCCATCCCCTTCTGGCGCATGGCTCAGGTGAGCCAGGCCGAGCTGTGGTCTCGGGCCGAGGCATTGGGAGTCGGTCGACCGGTCCACACCACGGCCATGGCCGGTGGGGGATCGCTCCCCGGAGAGGAAATCCCTTCGGCCGGGGTCGAACTTGATGGCGACCACAGCCAAGGGCTGCGGTCCTTCGACCCACCGATAATCGCCCGCGTCAGGGACCAACGGACCGTCATCGATCTGCGCACCGTCGACCCCGACGACGACGCGGTGGTGGCCCAGGCGGTTGTTGCATGCACGTGATCGCCACCGCCGGACACGTGGACCACGGCAAGTCGACCCTCGTACGGGCCCTGACGGGAACCGACCCCGACCGGCTGGAAGAAGAAAAGGCGCGGGGTCTGACCATTGACCTCGGCTTCGCCTTCACCGACCTGCCCAGCGGCCGGAAGATCTCCTTCATCGACGTGCCCGGCCACGTCCGCTTCCTGAAGAACATGCTGGCCGGGGTCGGAGGTGTCGATGCCTGCATGTTCGTGGTCGCCGCACCGGAGGGTTGGAAACCACAGTCCGAAGAGCACCTCCGCATCCTCGAACTGCTCGGCATCGAGCACGGCATCGTGGCCCTTACCCAGGTCGGCCTGGTCGACGACGACCTCCTCGAACTCGCCCACCTCGACATCGAGGAACGCACCGCTGGATCGTTTCTCGAGGGAGCACCCGTCGTCGGCGTCGACAGCATCGCAGGCACGGGGCTGGACGAGCTGCGGGCAGCCCTCGATACCCTGACCGAGACCGCCCCCACAGCCGCCGACACGGGCCGGCCGCGACTGTGGATCGACCGAGCCTTCGCGGCCACCGGCTCGGGCAGTGTCGTCACCGGCACCCTCACCGGAGGAAGGATCAGGGTCGACGACGAGCTCCGCCTCGTACCGGGTGAACGCACGATCAGAATTCGGGCCCTCCAGACGCAGGGTGAGCAACGCACCAAGATCGGACCGGGGCACAGGGTCGCCATCAACCTGACCGGGGCATCGGTCGACCAACTGGGCCGGGGCCTCGCTCTCGTCAAGGGAGAACAGTGGCACCGGACCGATCGAGTCGATGCCCGCCTGACCGTCCTACCCCATCTCGATCACGAGATCTCGCGGCGTGGGGCATTCGCCGTCTATCTCGGCTCCGGCGAGTACCCGGCCCGCCTACGGGTGCTCGGCCCTACCGAGCTTGGCCCGGGCACCACGGGCAACATCCGGATGGTCCTCGACCGATCACTTCCCCTTCTGCCCGGCGACCGCTTCATCCTCCGCGACTTCGGCCGAGACGAGACCGTCGGCGGTGGACACATTCTCGACGTGGATCCAATGGTGAAGGCCGCTGTCGCTGCCCCCGATCTGTCGGTGGATCGGGTGATCGACGAGCGCGGATGGGTCGACGTCGACCAGCTCGAGCGCCTCACAGGTGAACGCCGCCCACCAACGGTGGGCAGGTGGGTGGCTGGCCCGGCGACGATTGCTGCGACTACGGACCGTCTGCTCGAGTTGGTGGATGCAGCGGGAAGCCTCGGACTCGACGTGGCACGCCTCGACGAGCGGGAGCGATTGCTGCTCGAAACCCTCCCCGAGGTCGGTATCACCGACGGACGCGCTCGACCGGTGGGCCAGGACGACGTCCTGGCCGATCACCCCCTGCTGGCTCGTCTGGCCAGCGAGCCGTTCGCCCCTCCCCAGCCCGACGACGTCGACCCGGATGTAATTCGCGCCCTCGTCCAGCGGGGCCTCGTCGTGCAGGTCGACGGCATCCTCTTCGCCCCCGGCGCGATCGACCAGGCCGCACGCCTCGTAGCCCAACTGTTGTCGTCCAAACCGGACGGCGTCACGGTCGCAGAGGTGCGCGATGCGTTCGGCACCACCCGCAAGTACATGCTGCCGTTGCTAGCCCGTCTTGACGGAACCGGCGTCACTCGCCGACGCGGCGACCTCCGCATCGGAGGCCCGCGCCTGCCCGATATCTCTGCCTGACCGCGGCCGGGAGCGCAGCTCGTCACTCAGCGTGATGGCGCCCCGCAGTTACTCAACCGCTGACAATCCTCAGGCGACGGGTTGCTCGGTGTCGCGTAGAGCGAGCATCTGACGACGCTCAGCCTCGTTCACCCCACCCCAGATACCGTGAGGCTCACGGATCGACAAGGCGTATTCGAGGCAGTCGGCGGCTACCGAGCACTGGGCGCAAATCGCCTTGGCTCGCCGCTCCCGCTCGAGCTTCTCGTCCTTTCGCTCAAAGCGCGGCGGCGGAAAGAACACCGCTGCCTGCGGCCCCCGACACGCCGCCTTGAGCTGCCAGCTGTCGTCCAGCAATGCAACCACTGTTACCCCCTTAGCGGTGAGCCTATTCGGACCCCAATAACCGAATCAAGATTTGAAACGAACTTTCGTTCAATTTTTCTCGACCTCGGCTGCATGGTCCCGCTGACGCATCTGCCGATAGTCCTTGGCCCCACCATGCTCGGGTTCGACCTCGACCACGAGGCCGTCCAGCGACACGATTCGCACCGGATCGCCCACGCTGAGTGGCGTAAGACGATTGACCCGAGCTCGCCAGGTGGCCCCATCGAGGGAGATGAGGCCCTCGGGATCGATATCGGTATCGGCAACCCCCATACGACCGATCATCCACTCCCGGCCCAGGGTCGATGTGCCGTAACGCGTCCTGATCAGTGCGGGCATGCCGGAGAGCATGAACGCAAGGGTCAGGCCGACCCCCGACACCAGGGTGATCCAACTGAAGCCGTGGTCCTCGAACAGGAACAAGGAGCCGATGACCAGGCACAAACTCCCCACGACCGTCCAGAACCTGGGCACCCCGGACTGCAAGTCGATAGCGAACCCCAACATGGCCACGACCAGGACCACGAGGGCCCACATCCGCAGATCGAGAACTCCCAGTCCATAGGCACTCAGCAGTAGGCACACCGCACCCACCACGCCAGCCACTCCCACACCGCCCGTGAAGAAGTCGAGCATGATCATCGACAACCCAATCAGCAGCAGCAGGTAGGCAACCGCCGGGCTGGCCACCGTATGGAACTGCTGGTCGATCAGGTCGAGCTTGGCGAACTGCACCTGCACGTCGGGTCGCAACGACCGCAGACCGGCCCCTTCCTCGGCGGGCACCGAGATCTCGGTCAGCAGGCCTTCGGCTTCGAGAATGAGAAGAAGTTCACCGACCAGGGGGGCCAACCCATCGACGATCCCTTGGTCGATGGCTTCGTCCACCCCGGCCACATTGTCTCGGTACCGATCGAAGGCACTGGCACGCGGATTGTCCAGCGCGCCGAAGTCGCCGATCCGGCTCGATGTCGACATGGCGGTGTAGTCGGCCACCGTCACGAGATGAGCGGCCCCACCCAGCGCCTTGGCTCCACTCTGGCCGACCCAGACAACAAGCGGGATCTCTGCCACATCGAGCTCGTCCAGCAGATCGAGCAGGGCCGCGTCGTCCACCACCGCGCCCGGGCTGTTGACCTGCAACACCACGGCCAGGGACTCCTGGGCAACTGCAGCCGCCACCTGCTCCTCGATGTAGGACACCACGACGGGATCGAGCAGACCGGACACCTCGATCACGACGATCGTCCGGATGTCGTCTCCCGTGTCATCCTCCTGGGCAGCAGCTGGCAGGCTGGACACGACGGTCAGCCCAAGGAGGGCCGCAGCTGCCACAAGAAATCTCCGCACGATGGTCCTCCGAGGGCCGTGTCACTGACGGCACCGAATGGCTGGCCGACACCAACCTGGTCATCGTGGCCGGGAAGGGAGGTGTCGGCAAAACCACGGTAACGGCAACCCTTGCCTGTCGCGCTCGTCGACACGGTCTGACCGTGGCCGTTGTCACGACCCAACCGAAGCAGACGTTCGACATGCTGGGCGTCGAGCCGGCCGCTGCCCGCTCCGCACTGGACGACTCCTCATACCCCAGCGACGGCCTGAGCGTGATCACCCTCGACCCTCGCGCCGCCCTCGGGCAGTACCTCGATGCCCGGAAGCTGGGAGCCATCGGGCGTCGGTTGTCCAGAGCGGGGATGCTCGATCTGGTGGCGACTGCCGTACCGGGCATCGAGCAACTGATCCTCCTGAGCCAGTTGCGGCGCGTCGAGCAACAGGGTCGTCACGATCTGGTCGTGTTCGACGGACCCCCATCGGGGCAGGCGCTCGCCCTGTTGCGCGCGCCTCGCGCGGTGGCCGAACTGGCACGAACCGGACCCCTGACCGAACAGGCTGCAGCGGCGACCGCCATGCTGTCGGACCCGGCGCGCAGCCAGGTGGTACTCGTCACCCTTCCGGCCGACACCCCGGTCGCCGAAACGATCGAAACCGCCTTCGCCCTCGAGGAGGACGTCGGGATCACCCTTGGTCCGGTCGTGGTGAACGGCCTCAACCCGCCCGCGCCTCCCGTTGAGCCACCGACATCCGACCTGGCCCCCGAACTTCCTCGGCAGATTGCGGATGCAGTGGATAGAGCCCTCGAGCAGGACCATCGACGACACCTCGACGAGCAGGCCGCAGTGCGAATCCTGGAAGAACGTCTCGGCTTGGCGCTGATCGAACTACCCGACGCAACCACACCGAGTGGGAGGATCGATCTCGACCTGCTCGTCGAGTCGGCGGGAGGTACCCGGTGACGCTCCAGGGCCTGGTGGATGCGACCCGCCTCGTCATCGTGGTCGGCCCTGGGGGAGTCGGCAAGACGACATCAGCTGCCGCAATGGGGCTGGCAGCCGCTCGACGAGGACGCCACGTGTGCCTTGTCACCGTCGACCCGGCCCGGCGCCTGGCTGACACTCTCGGCGGGGGCGAACTCGACGCGGCTCCCACCCCGGTGACCTTGCCCGATCAAGCAGTTCGAGGCGGCAGCCTCGCCGCGATGATGCTCGATCCGGCGATCACCTTCGACCAGCTCATCGCCCTACATGCTCCGGCCGAGCAAGTCGACACCATCCTCCACAACCGGTTCTACCGGCAACTGGCGACATCGCTCCCCGGCATCCACGACTACATGGCGATCGAACAACTCCACCTCTTGTACGAAGACGACCGGTTCGACCTCGTGGTGGTCGACACACCGCCGGCGAGCAATCTGGTTGACCTGGTGGACGCTCCCGAGCGCCTGGCCCGTTTCATGGGGAACCGGTTGTACCGCTCGCTTGCGTCCACCGGCCGGCGGCGTCTCACCTCGGGCCCCAGTCGGGTCCTGCTGCAGCGCATCAGCGAGGTCGTCGGAGCATCGGTGCTGCAGGACGCCCTCGGCTTCTTTGCAGCCACCGCAGGCATGGAGAAGGGCTTCGTCGAACGAGCCTCGGCCGTACGCCGACTGCTCGCCGAGCCCCACACTGCGACCATCTCGGTGGTGACTCCTCGACCAGACCGTGTCCAGAGCACCCTCGACCTCGTCACCGCCCTCGGCGAACGGGGCATCGGCGTGCGCGCCACCATCGCCAACCAGTTGACCTTCGACCCCTGGGACGACCTCGTCCCGTGGCGAACCATGTTCCAACGATCGAACGAATTGGCACTGCGGCGCGATGCCCTGGCCGACCGACATCAACGGGGACTGGCCGAAGCGGAGATCCTGCGACCCTTGGCCGACCACGGCGTGCCCGTCGTCCCGCTGCAGAGACGAACAGGCGAGATCAACGACATCGGTACCCTGACCAGGGTCGGCGATGCCCTCCTCGAGGGTTGAGATGTCGACGGGGCGGGGCGCTAGCCTGCCCATCGACGTAGGAGCATGACGTGACCGATGTGCTGCTGGCCAGCGATGCCGACTGGGTGATTCAAGAAGTCAACGCGGCGCTGAGCGGGCCCGACACGACCGTGCGGGTGGTGCGAGCCGGTTTGGCAGTTGCTGCAGCCGTGGAGGCATCTGCCCCAGATCTGGTGGTGCTCGACCTACAGATCGGCAACATGGGGGGGATGGCGGCCTGCCTCGACCTCCATCTCGAGGCGGGCGCCGGGCGTCTTCCCCACGTCCCAGTCCTCATGCTGCTGGACCGGGCAGCCGACGTCTTCCTGGCCCGCCGATCCGAGGCCGAGGGATGGTTGGTGAAACCCCTCGACCCCTTCAGCCTCGCCCGTGCGGCTGAGTTGCTCATGTCGGGCGGCACGATGGCACCACAGTCCGATGACGACGCCGCCACTGACCAACCCGAGGACGACGCAGGGGCCGAAGTGGCCTGAGGGCGACAGGTGCGACACAATGGCGTGTCGCATGAATCGGCGGCGCACCCAGCGGCGTCGATCCAGCACGGGCAGTGGCGCAGGTTGGTAGCGCGCTTCGTTCGGGACGAAGAGGTCGTGGGTTCAAATCCCGCCTGCCCGACCAGGATTCCTCGGTCGAACCCCATGTGGGCACGCCTCGGTGCGGTCATTGGACCCCGACTAGCGTGCTCGGCAACCGGGGGGTGAGATGAAGTTCGGGATCACGGTCAGCCAGATCCGCGAGGTCGACCTCGCCGTACGGGCCGAAGCGCAGGGCTACGACTTCGTCTGGGCGTGGGACAGTCCACTGCTCCGATCACACGTCTGGTCGGTCCTCACCCTCGTCGCGGAGCGCACCTCCACCATCCGTTTGGGCCCGGGTGTGGCAATTCCCGGCCTGGCCATGGCCCCGGTGACCGCCAACGCGGTGGCCACCCTCAACGCCATCGCACCAGGGCGAACCTTCCTGGGCCTGGGAACGGGCAACACGGCGATGCGAACTATGGGACAACTCCCCATGCGCCTGGCCGAGTTCAGGGAGCACATCACGGTGATCCGCTCCCTGCTCGAAGGGCGACCGGGCGCCCACACGGCAAACGGTGTCACCCACGAGATCGCATTCCAGAGCATGGAGCTCGACTACATCGACCTGGAGCACCCCATCCCCATCCACGTCGGAGGGTTCGGGCCACGCGCCCAAGCCCTGGCCGGCGAACTGGGGGATGGCCTCATCACAGGCATCCCCCGAGGAGGAACCATCCCCGACGCCCTCACCAACGTGGCCCGAGGAGCCGAGCAGGCCGGACGCTCACTGGTGGACTTCGAGACCACGGCGCTGGTCAACCTCGTGATGCTCGAGCCGGGGGAAGACCTGGAATCGGACCGGGTGATCGACGAGGTCGGTTCGTCGCTGATGGTCAACGTCCACTACCTCTACGACCGCTACCTCGAGGTAGGGGCCGAACCGCCGGCCCACGTGGAACCCATCTGGGACGAGTACGTGGCCTTTCGCGCCGAGCGCGACGCCCATCGCAGCCACACCGATGCACACGCCACCCACTACGGCAGCCTCGATCCCCTCGAGGCCCGCTTCGTCACCCCCGAGATGATCCGAGCCTTCTGCCTGGCCGGCCAACCGGGCGACATCGTCGAACAACTCCAGGAACTGCAATCCCAGGGGCTGGATGGCATCAACTTCGTGGCCCCCGCCGACCGTCAGTGGGAACTCTGCGACACCTTCGCCGAACGGGTCATCGCCCGAATGTGACGAGCCGGATCAACCCCGTCGGCGCAACACGACGACCGGGATTTCCCGCTCGGTGAGAGTCCGGTACTGGCCGAAACGAGGCATCTCGGCCACCCGGTCGTCGAACAGGCGGGTCCGGTCAGGCTCTGACACCACCACCGCTGTGGCATCGAAGCGCTCCGTACCGAGTTCCACCACGACATCGGGATTGTCGACCAGGTTGAAGAACCAGTCGGGGTGGCGATCGTCGCCTGCCCTCGATGCGATCACCACGAGGTCGTCGCCGTCGGTGGTGAAGGTGAGTGGGGACGTGCGCGGTTGCCCGCTCCGTCGCCCGATGGTGGTCAGCAACAGGGTCGGGTTTCCCTCCCACTGCCCGCTGAGATTGCCGCCCGCATCCCGGAACTCGTCGATGATGGGGGCGTTGAAGGCCAGCCAGTCGATAGACGACGGGTCGATGGGCGGTCGGGTCATCGATCGAGGTCTGGGCGATCGACAGGCACGGTGCCCATCTCGGCAGGAGCCACCACCTCGAGGGCTTCGAAATCAGGGGACACGGCGAGCTCGTTGTGGACCATGCCCGGCGGGATGGCCATGGCCCCACCCGCCTCCAGCCTGATCTCCCGCCCGTCCTCGAAGACCAGGTCGACCCAGCCATTGAGGATGTAGACGAACTGCAGGTCGCACTCGTGGTAGTGCCACCCCGTCGTCTCCATGACGTCGGTGGCCCGCATCACCTGGGCCCGGTAGTTGCCACCGGTCACCCCTGCCAGCCCGGTGTCCCGGTACTCGAAGAAGGACCGACGCCCGGTGTGCGCGAACTCGGCGTCGGTCAGCTGTTGACAGAGCAGCTCCATGGCAGCTGTGGCGTCCTGGATGTCGGTCATGATTCCCCCTCGAAACTGCAGTGGTATCAGGCTAGCCCAGCCGGACCAGACGCTTTCCGACGTTGTCCCCGGCCAGCATGCCCAGGAAGGCTCCCGGCAGGGCGTCGATGCCCTCGACGATGTCCTCGTCGTAGACGATCGAGCCGTCGGCCACCCACCGTCCCATCGCTTCGACGAACCATGGCAGACGGTGCACATGGTCGTAGATGGAGAAACCCGTGATGGTGAGCCGATTGGCCAGCACGCTCATCAGGTTGCGCACCCCGGGATCACCGGGGGCCTCGTACCGGCTGATCATGCCGCAGACGGGAATCCGTCCACCTGGGTTCATCCGGGGGAGCACGGCCTCGAGGGTCTCACCACCGACATTGTCGAAGTAGACGTCGATGCCGTCGGGACAGTGCTCATCCAATGCGGCCCCGATCGATGAGGCGGTGCGGTAATTGAATGCCGCGTGGTAGCCCAGCCGGGCTACGGCATGGGTCACCTTCGCGTCGGTGCCCCCTGACCCCACCACGGTGGCTCCCGCTCGCCTGGCCAGCTGGCCCACCACCTGTCCCACCGCCCCGGTAGCCGAGGAGACGAACACCGTCTCCCCCGGCCTGGGCCGACCCAGCTCCACCAGACCCACCCAGGCGGTGAGCCCCGGCATCCCCCTCACGCTGATGGCGTGGGACAGGGGGCCAGCGGCGGGATCCACGGGCGTCAACTCGGCTCCCCGGATCACCGAGAACTCCTCCCACCCAAGGAAACCCCAGACATGGTCACCCTCGGCGAAGGCGGGGTCGGCCGAGGCAGCCACCCGCCCCACGACCCGGGCGGTCACCGGGCGACCCAGCTCGAACGCCCCGTCCATGCGCCCCCGCAGGTACGGATCGCAGGACAGGACGAGGTTGGCCACCACAACCTCTCCCGGACCGGGCTCGGGAACGGGCACCTCGTCGAGCTCGAAGCACGAAGCATCGACTGCGCCCTGGGGTCGCCGAACCAACAGCACCCGTCGGTTGGCCATCTAGGACATGGCCTTCACGAAGGTGCCCATGTCGAAGTAGTCCCGCCACACCTTGATGCGACCCTCGGACATCTCGAAGACCCCCGTACAGGGCAGGTCGACGGAACGGTCGCCGGCCACCGTGCGATCCAGCCGCTCGGCGATGACGACATCGCCGTCGGCCGCAATGTTGAGCAGATCCCAGGTGGTCGACGTCCACCCCTTCGTGAAGCCGGCGATGAAGTCGCGCACCCTGTCCCGACCGCTCACCGGCCCGGCGGGCATGTTGTGATACGTCCCGTCCTCCGTGAAGTAGCCAGCCAACTCATCGGCATCGAGCCGCGACCAGGCGGCGATGAACTCGGTGATGATGGCCACGTTGTCGTGTCCTGCCATGTCGACCCCCTCGGTCCCTGTGCCGGATCATCCTGGCATGCCGAGCCAACCAGCGGCGCCGGGAAACTCCGACCTAGGCTCCCTCCATGGCTGCCAACGACGACCTCGCTGCCCGCATCGACACCCTCGAGAGCAAGGACGCGATCCGCGAACTCACCGCCGCCTACTGCTTCGCAGTGGCCGAGGCCCGGGGCATGGACATCGTTGACATGTTCACCGCCGACGGGGCCTTCAAGATGCGGGGGCGCGAGTGGCGGGGTACTGCAGGGCTCACCGACATGTACGGGGGGATGACCGATCCGCAGGACACACCCAAGCCCTACATCCAGAACCATGTCATCGAGGTGGACGGCGACACGGCCACCGGGCGTTGCGGTGTCGAGATCCGGTTGGTCCACAAAGGAGAGGCCTACACGGCGGCCGGTCATTACTTCGACACCTATCGCCGGGAGAACGGTGAGTGGAAGTTCGTCGAACGCGACTTCCACACCTTCCACTGGGTTCCCTTGGCCAAGGGCTGGGGGCCTCGGGACTGACCGAACTCAGCCCAGGCTGAACGGCTCGCCGTCGGCCCGCTCCCGCACCACGAACTCCTCGACCGCGTTGCGACGCAGCTTGGTGAGCTGCTTCACGGGTTTGCCGATGGGCAGCATGGCAGCCACCGCCATCTCAGGACCCAGACCCATGAGTTGCTTCACCTCGGGTTCCGCGGTCGCGATCAGGGTGGTCAGTACCCCGCCGTAGCCCTCGTTGCGGGCCCCGAGCAGGATGCTCCACACCAGCGGGTAGATCGAGCCGCCACTGACCACACCGACCCGGTCGAGGTCTTTGTCCATCGATGCGACCACGGTCAGGTCGACGGCGATCAGCAGAACCACGGGCACCTCGTCGAGGTGATCGAACATCGGGATGAAGTTCTTGATGCTCTCGTCGCGTGCTGCGGCCTCGGTGTCCACCGCGCTGGGGTACACGGCCTGCCAATAGGTCTCGCCGGCTTTGAGCTGCTCCGATGCGATCCGAATGGCGGGGATGCACAGCTTGCCGAGCCGTTTCTTGGTCTCGGGATCGCGGACCACGATCACCTTGCCGCCCTGCCGGTTGCCCCCGCTGGGGGCAAATCGGGCCCCGTCGAGGATCCGGTAGAGCACCTCGTCGGGCACGTCGTCGTCGGTGAAGTCCCGGCAGGCGAAGGTGGTGCGCATGACGTCGTAGAGATCCATGTACTGGAGTCTCCCACGGATCCTGAGGCCGCCGGGCGCCGGTAGGCTCCGCCAATGCTGCTCGACCACCTACAGATCAGCCGGCGCGAGTTCGAGGACGGCACCGGTTGGGAACTCAAGCCCGAGGGTGCATGCCGGGGCGAGGTGTGCATCCCTCTGCCCGACGCCGTTGGTGAGACGGTGGACGTAACCTCGCTTGCCGATGCGATGGGGCTCCCCCTCGTCGCCGCATCGGCCGACGGCCCGTGGGCCCTGGGACCGTGGGGTGGATCGGGCCGCACCCTGATCGATGCCCGAGCTCCCGAGTTGGTGCTCCCCGACCTCGACGGCAACGAGTTCCGACTGTCCTCCTTGCGAGGACACAAGGTGATGCTCGTCGCCTGGGCGCCCTACTGAGGGTGCTCCCGTGACCTGCCCGTGTGGCAGGAACTACGAGCCGAACTGCATCCCCAGGGCCTCGAGGTGGTCACCGTCGGCCTCGACACCATGGGTGCCCAAGCCTGCCGGCCCTTCATCGAGGCAGCGGCGGCCGAACACCCGTCGCTCATCGACGAACACCACGTCATGGCCGAGCTCTTCGGGGTGATCAATATCCCGAACGGGGTGTGGATCGACGAGGACGGCATGATCGTGCGTCCGGCCGAGGTCGCTCCTGCGCCCCGCAAGGTCGAGCGCGCCGCGCTGGCCGGCGCCACGGAACTCCCCGACCGCATCGCCCGCATCTTCGGCGAGGCCAGCCGGATCCAGACCGACCCCGGCGCCTACGAAGTAGCCCTGCGCGACTGGGTGGCCCGCGGCTCGGACTCGATCTACGCCCTCGACCCTGCCGAGGTGATCGCCCGATCCGAACCCCGGGACAGCCAGGTGGCCCTGGGACAGGCCCACTTCGAACTGGCCACCCACCTCGAGACGTCCGGCGACCACGCGGGGGCCATCGGCCATTTCCGGGAGGCCCACCGGCTGATGCCGTCCAACTTCTCCTACCGCCGTCAGGCGTGGTCGCTCGAGGGAGGCATCGACGGACCCCTCGAGCGCTTCTGGCAGGGTCCCTCCGACGACGACCCAGGGGCTTGGCCCTACGAGGGCGACTGGCTCACCGACGTCCAGGCCATGGGGGCGGAGAACTACTACCCGCAGTGGCGGCCCTGATCCGGTCCCCCCACTAGGGTCCGACAACGTGCATCTCGACGAACTGCAGCAGCTGATGGTCACCACCTACGGCCTGCGCGACACCGAGCGGGGGGTGGCAGCCACCATCGCCTGGCTCACCGAGGAGTTGGGCGAACTGGCTCAGGCCGTCCGCAAAGGCACGCGCGAGCAACAGCTGCACGAGTTGGGCGACGTATTGGCGTGGCTCGCCTCCCTGGCCGCCCAGCTCGACCTGTCGATGTCAGACGCCGTACAGCGCTATGGACAGGGCTGCCCAGCCTGTCAGGCCAGTCCCTGCACGTGCGTCGACCTGTCCATCCGAAGCTGACCAGCGCTCAGCACCACAGGCCGACCACATCGACCAGCTCGCCCGACTCGAAGGAGACGGGCGTCGTCCATTCCTGCTCCCACAGTCCGCCGTACAGGGCGTACCCGACCTTCTCACCTTCCCACCGAACCTGGGGTCCGTCCTCCTGCTCCACGAGGTCCGTCACGATCAGCAGTCCGTCCGCACACCTCACCCCACCCGCCCTGGCCGCATCGAACCCGACGAGAGGATCGAGAGCGGTGCCACCGAACGACGTCACGGGCTGCACGAGGCTGCAGCCCTTCGGATCGAACACGACAACACGTGCGCGCTGCTGTTCATGGCCCTCTGCGGCGTCGGGCCTGACCACCACGAGCAATTCGGGGGACGGGTCATCATCGAGTTGGGGAAGCCCGCCAACGGCGAGGTCGAAGGCAGACCCCTCGATAACGGGGTCGGACGTCAAGCCCTGCGGGCTCTGCAGCGACCACTCGTGCTCAGTCACTTCGAACTCGACATCACCCACGGAAGCGTTGCGACACGGGACCTCGGTCGTGGTAGTCGAGGTGATGGCGGAGACCTGAGGTTCCGACCGATCCTCGACGAGCTCCGCCACCGTCGTCGACGAGGTGCCCGCACCGGGCGCGTCGGGTGCCAACGACGAGTTGGTCACCGTGGTCCCGGCAAGCCGTTCAGCCGACTCGACGTCACCTACCTCGGTGCGCAGTCCGACCTCGGGATCGCCGCTGGTGGGTCCCCCGCAAGCAACGAGGGTCAGCGCCACGACCACAGCCCAACGGACCACGGTTCAGCTCCGACCTGCGACCTCTTCGGCGATTTGCACGGCATTGAGGGCTGCGCCCTTCCGAAGATTGTCGCCCACCACGAACATGGCCAGTCCGTGCTCCACGGTGGGGTCGCGCCGAACTCGACCGACATAGGACGGATCTCGCCCAGCAGCACCCAGCGGGGTAGGCACATCGCTGAGCACCACGCCCGGAGCATCGGCCAGAAGCTCGAGAGCCCGCTCGGGAGTGATCGGCGAGGAAAAGCGGAGGTTCAGGGCCAGGGAATGACCGGTGAACACGGGAACTCTGACGCAGGTACCCGACACCGCAAGGTCCGGGATACCCAGGATCTTGCGACTCTCGTTGCGCAGCTTCTGTTCCTCGTCCGTCTCTCCGGTCCCGTCGTCAACGAAACTGCCGGCGTGGGCCAGCACGTTGTGGGCAATGGGCTGGGCGAACGCCCCCGGCTGGGGGTGGGTGACTGCGTCACCGTCGAAGGCCAGACCTTCGGCTCCATCGAGGGTGGCTCGAAGCTGTTCGGCCAGCTCGGCAACGCCGGCCAGGCCGGCTCCCGACACCGCTTGGTACGTGGCGGCCACCATGGCGGTCAGCCCGGCCTCCGCGTGGAGGGGAGCCAGCACAGGCATGGCCGCCATCGTCGTGCAATTTGGGTTGGCGATGATCCCCTTGGGGGGATCGACCACTGCGGCTCCGTTCACTTCGGGAACGACCAGGGGCACATCGTCGTGCATGCGCCAGGCGGAGGAGTTGTCGATCACCAGCACGCCCTGGTCCGCCACCTTCTCGGCGATGGCCAACGAGGTCGTCTTCCCAGCCGAGAACAAGGCGATGTCGAGTCCCCGGTAGTCAGCGGCAGCAGCGTCTTCCACAACAACGTCGCGACCCTGCCACTCGAGCGTCCGACCGGCCGAACGAGCCGAGGCGAACAGTCGCAACTCTTCGATGGGGAAGGCCCGTTCGGCCAGGATCGACCGCATCACACCGCCGACCTGACCGGTCGCTCCAACGATTCCAACGCGCATGGTCGCGAGGCTACCGACTACCCGGTTCGCTCAGACGACGACCGAGGCAACCGGGACGCGCTGTTCAGTCGCCGAGACCGAAGGCGTCGTGGAGGGCCACCGTCGCCCGGTCGACGTCGGGCTCTGCAACCACGCAACTGATGCGGATGGGCGAGGTCGCAATCATCTCGATATTGATGCCGTTGGCTGCCAGCGTCTCGAACATGGTGGCCGCCACCCCTGGGTTCGAGGCCATGCCTGCCCCCACGAGCGACACGCGCCCGATATTGCCGTCAGCGGTCACGGACGTGAAATCCACGTCACCGGACATTGATTCACACGCAGCTCTGGACACCTGTAGGTCCTCTTGAGGGACGGTGAACGAAATATCGGTGCGTCCGTGGTCGCCCACATTCTGGACGATCATGTCGACGTTGACATCGGCGTCGGCCAAGTTGCGGAACACCCGAGCTGCGATGCCGGGTTCGTCTCTGACCCCGACGATGGTCAGCTTTGCCTGGGACGTATCCGGCACGACCCCGGTGATGATCGCATGTTCCATCGATGGATCCTCCTTCATCACCCAAGTACCGGGCTCCCAGGTGAACGCAGAACGAACGTGGAGGGGCACCCCGTATGCCCTGGCCACCTCGACCGACCGCATCGCCGGCTTCGGACAGCCCACCGCAGTCATCTCGAGCAACTCGTCGAACGAGATGCGGGCCATCTTTCGAGCCGTGGGACAGACCCGAGGATCGGTGGTGAACACGCCCGACACGTCGGTGTACAGCTCACAGGCGTCGGCTCCCAGCCCGTGGGCCAGCGCCACCGCCGTGGTGTCAGAACCACCCCTACCCAGAAAGGTCACGTTGTTGTCGGTCGAGACACCCTGGGCGCCTGCCACCACGGCCACCCGCCCAGCATCGATCGACGCCCGCACCCGATAGGGATCCACCGAGAGAATCTTCGCATTGGTGTGGTTGGTGTCGGTCACGAAGCCCGCCTGCGACCCGGTGAAGGAGTCAGCAGCCACACCGCTGTCGTTGAGCGCCATGCACATGAGGGCGATCGCCTTGCGCTCCCCGGCGGTGATGAGCATGTCGAGCTCCCGCCCCGGTGGATTGTCGGTGACCTCGTCGACCAAGCGCAGAAGCTCGTCGGTTTCCTTGCCCATGGCCGACACCACCAGCACCACGTCGTCGCCTCGCCCGCGGCAGCGCTTCACATGGGCCGCGACCTCCCGCATACGATCGGGGTCAGCGACCGAGGTGCCTCCGAACTTCTGGACGACGAGTGCCACGTCGGCGAAGGGTAGCGGTCTCCAGACCCTGTCCACCTCGGCCTTGGCCAAACGATGGTGAGCGTGATCGAAGGACCGGATTGCTACCGTGACCGGCCATGAACGACAAGCGGGAACGGCAGCGGGCCAACCGGATGGAACGACTCGAGCAGGAAGCTCGAGCTGCCACCAAGGCCAAGCGGACCCGTCTCATCGTCAGATGGGTGATCATCGTCGCCTCGGTCGTCGGCATCGCCTTTCTCTACAGCGTCCTCAGCGGTGACGGTGATGGTTCCGCAGCCGGGCCCACCACCACCGAGGCCAGCCCATCCCAGACCGTGTTGTTCTCCTCTGCCGAATGCCCGGCCGAGGACGGTTCCTCGGAGCGACGCACCACCTTCGAGAACCCGCCGCGCAACTGCATCGACGTCGAGGCCGTGTACGCAGCCGAGTTCGCCACATCGGCCGGAACCTTCACCGCCCTGTTGGACCCACAGCTCGACGACCGCAGCGTGAACAATTTCGTGGTCCTCGCCCGCTACCACGCCTACGACGGGACCATCTTCCACCGAGTGATCGACGGGTTCGTGATACAGGGGGGAGACCTCGAAGACGGCTACGGCACCGGCGGCCCTGGCTATCGCTTCACGGGGGCCTATCCGCCCGAGGACGCGGTCTACGAGGTCGGGTCGTTGGCCATGGCCAACGCCGGTGACCCTACGTCCAACGGGTCACAGTTCTTCATCGTCACCGGAGCGGCAGGTGAGGCGCTACCCCTCAACTACTCCCTGCTCGGCGCGGTCGTGGACGGCATCGACGTGCCGCTCGCCATCGGGTCGTTGGCTACCGAGTCCCGCACGATCGGCGGTCGCCCCGTCGCCGATGTACCGACCACCGATGTGGTGATCGAGACGGTCACCATTCGGCTGGCAACGGACGACGAGATCGCCACCCTCCGCAGTTCCTGACAGTCGGTCTGTCGCTCAGGGGCAGCATCGTCTATCTCTGTGCCGATCAATCGGAGTTCACTTCGCGAGCGACGGGGATACCGGCGTAATGTGGCCTCATGCGCCGTCATCCCTCCGCCGGACCAGTCGAGCCGCCTCCCACCCGCTGGTCATTCCCTTCCGCAACCACCGCAGACGAGAACGGTCTCGTCGGAGCCGGAGCCGATCTCGAGCCCGGCACCCTCCTGGCCGCGTATCGTTGCGGCCTGTTCCCCATGCCCCTCGGTGAGACCATCGGATGGTGGTCGCCCAACCCCCGGGGCATCCTGCCGCTCAGTTACCTGAGGGTGTCGCGCTCCCTGCGGCGCTCGTGCAGAGATTTCGAGATCCGGGTGGACAGCGCATTCGAACAGGTACTCGATGCCTGCGCCGACCCCGACCGGGCTCACGGGTGGATCAGCAACGAGATCCGTTCCGCCTACTTGAAGCTTCACGAGTTGGGTTGGGCCCACAGTGTCGAGACCTGGCGGGACGGACGCCTGGCCGGTGGCCTGTACGGGGTGGGCATCGGCGCCTTCTTCGCCGGTGAGTCCATGTTCCACCGCGAGACCGACGCCTCGAAGGTCGCCCTTGTCGCCCTCGTCGATGCCATGAAGGTGACGGGCGGAGCCCTGGTGGACATCCAGTGGAACACCCCACACCTGGAGAGTCTCGGAGCCATCGAGGTCGACAGGTCCGGTTACCTCGAACTGCTCGGCGCTGCAGTCGAGCGACCCCTGGCCGAAATCTGGTATCGGCCTATGACCTTCCGTATGCTCGACGGCTGATCCGGCGCCCCTTCCCCTTCGGGGCGGACCGAAGGAGCAGCCATGGCCGACCGCGACCGACCGTGGATGATGCGGACCTACTCCGGGCACTCGACGGCTGCTGCGTCCAACGAGTTGTACCGGACGAACCTGGCCAAGGGGCAGACCGGCCTGTCGATCGCCTTCGACCTGCCAACCCAAACCGGTTACGACCCCGACCACGAACTCGCGGCCGGCGAGGTCGGCGTCATCTCCGACGGCGAGCAATGGACGACGGACGACGCCTTTGCCAACGG
>JAYPWI010000004.1:89108-105655 GCA_038135065.1 Acidimicrobiales bacterium | reverse complement strand
CCCCGGTTACGACCCCGCCCACCCGCTTGCGGCAGGCGAGGTGGGCAAGGTCGGCGTACCCGTCTGCCACCTCGGGCACATGGATGCCCTGCTCGATCAGATCCCCGTCGGCCAGATGAACACGTCCATGACCATCAACGCGACTGCTGCGTGGATGCTCGGCCTGTACGTGGCCAACGCCCGCAACCAGGGTGTCGAGCCGGTCGCTCTGCGCGGCACGACGCAGAACGACATCGTCAAGGAGTACCTCAGCCGGGGCACCTACATCTTTCCCCCCGAAGCCAGCCGGCGGCTCATCGTCGACATGATCGCCTACTGCTCGGCCCACGTACCCCACTGGAACCCCATCAACATCTGCAGCTATCACCTGCAGGAAGCAGGGGCGACGCCCGTCCAGGAGATCGCCTTCGCTCTGGCGAACGCCATCGACATCCTCGATGCCGTACGCGACTCCGGCCAGGTCCCGCCCGCCGACTTCCCCCGGGTGGTGGGCAGCATCTCGTTCTTCGTGAATGCAGGAATCCGCTTCGTCGAAGAGATCTGCAAAATGCGGGCCTTCACCCAGATGTGGGACGAGATCTGCCGGGACCGCTACGGGGTGGAGGACCCCAAGCTCCGTCGCTTCCGCTACGGGGTCCAAGTCAATTCGCTCGGCCTCACCGAGGCGCAGCCCGAGAACAACGTGCAACGCATCGTCCTCGAGGCCCTCGGCGTCACCATGTCCAAGCGGGCTCGAGCTCGGTCAGTCCAACTTCCGGCCTGGAATGAGGCCCTAGGCCTACCCAAGCCTTGGGATCAGCAGTGGTCGCTACGCATCCAGCAGGTGTTGGCACACGAGACCGACCTGCTCGAGTACGACGACATCTTCGATGGCTCCCATGTGATCGAAGACGCCACCGCTCGACTGGTCACCTCGGCCCGAGCCGAATTGGACGAGGTCATCGAGCTCGGTGGTGCCTTCGCGGCGATCGAGGAGTTGAAGCGCCGCCTCGTTGCCAGCCACACCGATCGGGTTCGGGCCATCGAGTCGGGCGACCTCACCGTCGTAGGGGTGAACCAGTTCACCGAGAGCGAGCCATCACCGCTGGGGGGCGAGGGCAGCATCCTGCGAGTCGATCCCGCCGTGGAAGAGGAACTCACGGCTGACGTCGCCCTCTGGCGTTCACAGCGCGACGGCGACCGGGTCGCCGAGGCATTGGCGTCCCTGCGCTCGGCGGCGGAGGGTAGCGACAACATCATGCCCCCGACGATCGAAGCAGCCATAGCCGGGGCGACCACGGGCGAGTGGGCGGCCACCCTGCGAGACGTGTTCGGCGAGTACCGGGCACCGACGGGAATCGGAGGCGCACGTCGCGGCTCACCCGATCTGCGACGGGTTGCCGAGCGGTCGGCAGGACTCGTCGGCGGACCGCCGCGTCTCCTGGTCGCCAAACCCGGGCTCGACGGGCACAGCAACGGCGCCGAGCAGATTGCGGTGGCCGCCCGCGACGCAGGGATGGAGGTGGTCTACGAAGGCATCCGAGTGACTCCGGAGCACATCGCAGCGACAGCGCGCGACGAAGACGTCGACGTCGTCGGACTGTCGATCCTCAGCGGAAGCCACCTCCAACTCGTCCCAGCGGTGCTGGAGGCTCTCCGGCGGGAAGGCGTCACGGCGCCGGTGATCGTCGGGGGCATCATCCCTGAGGAGGACCGACCTCCACTGCAGGGAGCGGGGGTTGCAGCGGTGTACACCCCGAAGAACTTCGAACTCGCAGCCATCATGGACGACATCGTCGACTTGACGATCACGGCCCGGACCTGACCCCGCACGGTGGTGTCCCGTCGAGGCCACCACAACCCTCAGGGGGCAACACGATCAGCCGATGGATGGTGGATGTTCGGTGACCTCTCGTCCATTCCCGGTGCCAGGGCCGCCACCCTGGTCGGCCTGGCCGGTTGTGCGGCGGGCGTAGCCTCCGCAGTATCCGGCTCCGGTGGCCTGGCCATCGTTGCAGGCATCTGCGCCCTCACGGGCCCGCTCGTGATCACAGCTGGCCGCCCCCCAGCCGATGATCCGGCACTCCCCGACAGCCCCGACCTCACAGACTCTGTCCGCACCTCGGGCGACGCAACGCCTGAGCAATCCGATGGACTGGTCGGCGGTGACTACTTCGCTCTGGCCGTCCAACAGCGCCTCATGGCAGCCCGGCGATTCCTCCGCCCTCTGTCCGTCGTCCAGCTCCAGGTGAGGTGCACCAACCCCGAGCCTCGCACCGTGCCCGCTCCTGACACGACCACCGCTCGCTTGCTGCAACACACCTTGCGTGACTGCGATACGGCGTACCGTCTCGGACCAGGGCACGTCGCCCTGCTCCTCGAGGACACCCCCGAGCCCGGCGCCGTCTGGGCGGCCGAACGCATCCGACGCCAGCTCGCCGAAACCCACCCCGACCTACGCTCCTGGGCCGGGATCGCCTGCTATCCGGCACACGGACTCGACAGCGGCGACCTCATCGACCGGAGCCACGATGCGTTGCTACGGGCCCTCGACTGGCCCCAGGAGTGCATCGAGATCGCGGCCGTGGAGTCTCTGGACTGATCAGGCAAACCAGTCGCGGTCCGGGCCTGGCCGGTGGTCGTTGTCGTGCCCGAGAGCGCGTCCGGCCCATCTGACCTTTCCCGGAGTTCGAGACAGTCGGGCGATGAGGTTCGGCTGGACCACTCCGTCGACCTCGATCAACGCCTCGCGAGCCACGATGTGCGGGTCTGCCGACATCTCCGCGACGTCGAACACGGGAGCGGCAGCGGCATCGGCCTCCTCGAATGCAGCCAAGGCCTCTTCGAGGGTGCGGGATCCCACCCAGGCCCGCATCTCGGCTTCCACTTCGTCACGATGAGCGATCCGGCCGTCGAAGGTGGCGAAGCGATCATCGCCCTCACGACCGATCAGCTTCATCACCCGAGCAGCCACGCTGTCACTCGACGTGCTCACTGCCAGCCACTTCCCATCAGCCGACTGATACGTGCCGCGGGGGACGCTGTAGGGAATCCCCGAGCCCATGCGGGGCTGCAGGTATCCCTCGGAGACCCAGGCTCCGGGCAGCGGGCCCATGACCTGCAGCATCGTCTCGAGCAGGTTGACATCGACGACCTGACCTCCGCCTCCATGCACGGCCACCATGGTGGCGAAGGCTGCGGCGAGACCGGCGAGTTCATCGGTCAGCGGAATGGGCGGTAGGAGGGGGCCTCCGTCTCCCTCGCCATTGATCGAGGCGAACCCGCTCATGGCCTCGGCCAGGGTGGCGAACCCGGCCCGCTGCCGGTACGGACCATCCTGACCGAACCCCGACACCCTGGTGATCACCAGGCGGGGGTTGACAGCGATCAGCTCATCGGGTACCAACCCCAACGCCTCGAGCTTTCCGGGGCGCAGGTTCTCGACGAGAACGTCAGCCACCGCCAGCATGCGACGCAACATGGCCAGGTCGTCGCCGTCTCGCAGGTCGAGGGTGATGCACCGCTTGTTGCGATTCACCAGCTTCCAGAAAAGGGTCTCGCCGTCGTCGTGACGCCACCCCATGTTCCGCACCGTGTCCCCACCGGGGCGCTCGACCTTGACGACATCGGCGCCGAAGTCGGCCAGGTACCGGGCACAGTGCGGCCCGGCGAACACGGTGGAGATGTCGATCACCTTGAGATCGGACAGGGCCGAGGGGGTATCTGCCATGGAGTGATGCTGTCATGTCACCGGCCGTTCTTCACGTCCGTGGGACTACGCGATGATGAGTTGTCCGACCTGCTCGCCCTGGAGAGCCCCATGTCCGTGACCGACGACCTGCCCTTCCACCTCCGGGGGAACTACGCCCCGGTGACCGACGAGGTGACGGTCACCGACCTGGTGGTCCGAGGCCTCATCCCGACCGAACTCGATGGGCGCTACCTGCGCAACGGGGCGAACCCGATCACCGGGGAGTCCGCCCATTGGTTCCTCGGCGACGGGATGGTCCACGGTGTGCGCCTGCGGGAGGGCCGAGCCGAGTGGTATCGGAATCGCTGGGTACGCACACCCTTTTTCGACGATCCCACCCGTCCGGTGATCGACCTCGAGAACCCCACATTCTCCAGCCTGGACTCCAAGGCCAACACCCACGTGGTGTCCCATGCGGGTCGCATCCTGTGCCTCGAGGAGGGACATGTTCCCTACGAGTTGAACGGCGACCTCGACACCATCGGTCCCGTCACGTTCGGCGGCCGTCTCGACGCAGCGTTCACCGCACACCCCAAGCTCTGCCCCGATACCGGTGAAATGTTGGCATTCGGTTACGGCCTGATGCCCCCCTACCTGACCTATCTTCGGGTGTCCTCCGACGGGACACTGGTGCAGCAAGAGGCCATCGATCTGCCGGCGCCGGTCATGATGCACGACTTCAACGTGACCGCTTCGTCGGTGGTGTTCATGGACCTGCCAGTGGTGTTCGACCTCGATCTCGCCCTACAGGGAACGATGCCCTTCCAATTCCGGCCCGACAACGGCGCTCGGCTGGGTGTGATGCCCCGAACCGGTCAGGCGTCCGACATCAGATGGTTCGAGATCGATCCGTGCTACGTGTTCCATCCGGTCAACGCCTTCGATCGCGCTGACGGTGTGGTCGTGGACGTGGCCCGCTACCCGAGCATGTGGGCCGGATCGACCGATTTCGACGTGTCCGCTTCCCTGTGGCGATGGTTCATCGACCCCGCGTCCGGACGGGTTACCGAGACCCAGCTCGATGACCGAGCCATCGAGTTCGGGCGGGTGGCCGACGACCGGGTCGCTCGCCCCTCCCGGTACGGCTCCGCTGTGGGCGATGCCAGGGTGGACGGCGACCCCGAGGCCCGCACGGTGGTCAAGTTCGACATGGCGACCAACACCTCGTCGGCCATCGATCTCGGCCCCGGTCGGAGCCCCGGAGAATTCGTGTTCGTGCCCCGGGCCGACGCCACCAGCGAGGACGATGGATGGCTCATGGGCTATGTGTACGACCGGGCCGAGGACCGGAGCGACCTCGTGATCCTGGACGCCTCGGATACCGGGGCCGAGCCTGTTGCCGTGGTGGAACTGCCTCGCCGGGTCCCCTTCGGCTTCCACGGGAGTTGGGTGCCCGCTAGCGACTGATCTGCTCGAACGGCTGTCGGAGCTCAGTACTGACGGGCAGGCCAGCGCGCCGGTCGGTCCCACCCACGAGCACTGAACCGCCAACCCGACACTTCAGGGTCGGGCATGGGAACCGGGGGAACCGGCCACAACAATTCGACCGCAACCATGATGGCCGCCGCTTCCTCCTCGGTGGGCGCAGGCGACACCCCGGCCACTGCGAACCTGCGGTCGACGGTGGGGCTCACAGGGGGACGTTCCCGTGCTTGCGCTGCGGCAGCTGCTCTCGTTTGGTGGAGATCATGCGGAAGGCAGCCACCACCTCCCTACGGGTGTCGGCCGGGTCGATGACGGCATCGACGATGCCTCGCTCGGCCGCCACATAGGGATTGGCGTAGCGAGCGGTGTAGTCCTCGACCAACTCGGTCTTGCGCGCATCGGGGTCGGCCGACTGCTGCAACTCCCGCCGATACAGGATCTCGACAGCCCCCTGCGGCCCCATCACGGCCAGCTCGGCGCTGGGCCATGCAAGGGAAACATCGCTGCCCACCGACTTCGAGTCCATCACCACGTAGGCCCCGCCGTAGGCCTTACGGGTGATGACCGAGACTCGAGGCACAGTGGCCTCGCAGTAGGCGTAGAGCAGCTTGGCCCCGTGGCGGATGATGCCGCCGTGTTCCTGATCGACACCGGGCAGGAACCCCGGAACGTCCACGAAGGTCAACAGCGGCAGGTTGAAGGCGTCGCAGAAGCGCACGAACCGGGCGGCCTTCTCCGAGGACTCGATGTCGAGCACGCCGGCCATGATGGCTGGCTGGTTCCCCACCACACCGATGGGCATGCCGTCGATCCGGGCGAACCCACACACGATCGAACCGGCCCAGCGAGCGTGGTACTCCATGAACTCACCGTCGTCGACCACCGACTCGATGACCTGCTTCATGTCGTAGGGAACATTGGAGCTCTCCGGCAGGAGATCCCGCAGTTCGGGGCAGGACCGCTCCGGATCGTCCTCGCACTCCACCCTCGGCGGGGCGTCGATGTTGTTGGAGGGCAGGAACGACAGCAGGTACTTCACGTCGTCGAGCACCGACTGTTCGTCGGGAGCCACGAACGTCGCCACCCCGGACTTGGTGGAGTGCGATCCAGCGCCCCCGAGTTCCTCGAGGGTGACATCCTCGCCGGTGACCGTCTTCACGACATCTGGTCCCGTGATGAACATGTGCGACGTGTCGCGGACCATGAAGATGAAATCGGTCATGGCCGGGGAGTAGACGGCTCCCCCGGCACAGGGTCCGAGGATCACCGAGATCTGGGGGATGACACCCGACGCCTTGACATTGCGTCGGAAGATGCCGCCATATCCCGCCAGGGACACCACGCCCTCCTGGATCCGAGCCCCGGCACCGTCGTTCAGGCCGATCATCGGCGCCCCCACCGATTCGGCAAGGTCCATGATCTTGTGCGTCTTTTCGGCGAACACCTCTCCGAGGGCCCCACCGAACACGGTGAAGTCCTGGGAGGCGACGAACACCTTGCGGCCGTCGATGGTTCCCCAGCCGGTGATGATGCCGTCGGTGTACGGACGCTCCTCCAACCCGACGTCGTGGGCCCGATGGCGGGCCAGCATGTCGATCTCGTGGAACGACCCCTCGTCGAGGAGATAGTCGATCCGCTCCCGGGCCAGCATCTTGCCCTTGTCGTGCTGGCGCTGGACGGCCCGGTCCGATCCAGCGTTGACCGCGGCCTCCCGCCGGGCGCTGAGATCTGCCAGTCGTTCGGACATGCTGGGATGAGACACGAGGTCTGATCGTAGCCCCCGGCACCACAGCCAACCCCAAACCGCGGGCACAATGGAACCCACGACAACGGGGGTGCTCGATGACGATGTACGAACAGGGCATGGTGGTGGCCGCCCAGCCGGAGGCGGTCGAGGCGGGAGCCGCCGTGCTCCGGGCTGGAGGGAACGCCGTCGACGCGGCGATTGCCGCCGGACTGGTCGCGGGGGTGGTCGACCCCCAGATGTGCGGGATCGCCGGGTTCGGCAACATCCAGGTCTACCTGCCCGAACGAGGCGTTCATCACTGCATCGACTTCCATGCCCGCTCCCCCATGGCCACCCGAGCAGATCAGTGGGAGGACCTCGTCATCGGCGAGACCCGTGACGGATTCGGCTTCGTGCTCGACGGCAACGTCAACGACGTGGGCTACCAGGCCATCGCGACGCCAGGTTCGATGCGGGCCTACTTCGAGGCCCAGACCACCTGGGGAGTCAAGGACTGGACCGAGATCGTCAGCCACGCCATCCGCTGGGCAGACGAGGGATTCGTGGTACGTCCCCATGTCGCTGGTTGGTGGGCGGAAGGCGCCACCATGGGCCGAGCCGACAACGTCGACCGTTTACGAGTGTCGGCCACCGGGCGAGAGATCTACTTCCGTCCCGACGGGTCGCTCAAACGGGTGGGCGATGTCGTCCGCAACCCGGACCTCGGATCGACCCTGAAGATCATTGCCGAGGAGGGGGCAGATGCCTTCTACACGGGCCGGATCGCCGAGCGGATCGCCGAGGACATGGCTGCGAACGGGGGCCTGCTCGCTGAAGCCGACCTGGCCGGTTACCGAACCGTGCACAACGAACCGATCCGAGGCACCTACCGGGGCTGTGGGGTCAGCACGAACCATCCGCCCGGGGGCGGGGTGATGGTGCTCGAGATGCTGAACATCCTCGAACACTTCGACCTGGCCGGCCTTGGCCACAACACCGTCGACTACGTCCGAACCGTCACCGAGGCGATGAAGCGGGCCACCTCGGACAAGGATCGTCATGTGGGCGACCCCGCATTCTTCGACGTGCCCCTGGACCTGCTCATCTCCAAGGAACACGCAGCCACCCACGCTGCGTCCATGGCCGCAGGCGAACGAGCCTCGGTGGCCCGGATGGCCTACGAACCGCGGGACACCACCCATGTCGCCGTGGTCGATCGGGATGGCAACGCCGCCTCGATGACGCACTCCCTGGGGATGCCCTCAGGAGTGATCACCGACGGACTGGGCTTCATGTACAACGGCTGCATGGCCGTGTTCGACCCACGGCCAGGACGCGCCAACAGCCTGGCCCCTGGCAAGAGCCGCTTCAGTTCACTGTGCCCGACCATGGTCTTCGACGAAGATCGCCTCCGGGTGGTAGTCGGCGCGCCGGGCGGCACCCAGATCGCCATGGGGGTCACCCAGGTACTCCTCAACGTCATCGACCACGACATGGACATGCTGGCCGCAGTATCAGCGCCACGGGTGTCGGGGACCAGTGATGCCATCGACGTCAGCAACGGGGTGCCGTGGTCGGTAACCGATGCGCTTGAAGCCGAGGGGTACGAGGTGATCCGCAGCCCCTACACCCACGACTTCGCATGGGTGCACGGCATCAGGATCGAGGGTGGTGTCCTCGACGGCGGGGCTGACCCCTCAGCCGACGGCGCCGTACAAACGGCCTGACGAGGCTCGTACCGGTGAGCGGTTCGGCGAGCTGATCAGGCAGGCTGGTTCAGCTCGATCATGTTGCCGACCGGGTCGAAGAAGAACGTCTGGCGAGCCGGTGTACCCGGGATCGGCCGCGGGTCGCGGATCTCGACACCCCGGCCCCGAAGGTCGGCAACGGTCTCGTCGATGTCATCCACCAGGAACGCCCAATGCTGACCCTTGGGCGGCACCCATCCCTCGACCTCGATGAGATGAACCTCGGCACCACCCGGGGTTTGCAACCAGGCCCCGGGAAAGCCGAAGTCCGGACGATCGAGCGCCTTCATGCCCAGCGTGTCCGTGTAGAAGGCCAGCGTGTCGTCCACACTTGGCACATTGATGGACACGTGATGAACGGGACCGAGTTCCATCACAACCCCCTACGTCGTACGTGCTCCTACGGTAGCCGTCTGCGAACCTCGATGCGCCGTCGACCGATCGGGGTCACCACCCGCGAGATCTGGCCAACCGTTCGGCTCGGTCCAGCACTGCCGGAGCGTCGAGATCAGCGCAGACGGCGGCGAGTTCCGCATGGGGTCCCCGCCACTCGATGTCGTCCACTCCACCGGTCACGGGCCCATCGGTGACCACAGTCGCTACCTGGCGGAACAACAGGGCCAGCTCTCGCTGGTCGGCCAGAGTCGCGCCGAGCTTGGCCGCCCCCCGTACGGTCACGTCCCACGAGGTGGGGTCGTCGGGGATCTGCTCGATATGTCCGTACCGCGCCAGCACGGTAGCCGCCGATTTGGCCCCCCAGCCGGTGAGGCCAGGGAACCCGTCTGCGCTGTCTCCCACCAGGGCCAGGTAATCGGGAATCGACTCGGGGGCCACACCGAACTTGTCGATGACGGCGGCGACATCGAGCACGACATCCTTCCGTCGGTCCCACTGCACGACCTTGCCACCCACACACTGGGCGAGATCCTTGTCGACGGTGCAGATCCGCACCTCGGTCACCCGCGGATCGGCAGACGCCATCGATGCTCCAGCCGCCAGCCCGTCGTCGGCCTCGAACTCGACCATCGGCCATACGGCGACCCCGAGGGCGGCCAGGGCCTCCTCCATCGGCCCGAACTGCTCCAGCAGTTCGGCTTCGACACCGCTCCCGTCCTTGTAACCACTCCACAGGTCATTGCGGAACGACTCGATGACGTGATCGGTGGCTACCGCGACATGGGTTGCCCCGTCTTCGAGCAGGGTCAGCACGTTGCGCAGCACCCCGTAGCAGGCCCCGACCTCCCTCCCTGCTGACGATGTCCTCGACGGCATGGCGAAGTGATGGCGGAACAACTCGTAGGTGCCGTCGATGAGGTGGACCTGCATGGATCAGTCCCGCTCCCACGTGAGCTGCAACCGGCCGACCAACTCGCCCACGTGCTCGGGGATACGGTCCTCGAGATCTCGCCACGCCTGCATGGGGAACGAGACGGACATCTCTGGATGGCGGTTCTGACCGAGGCGGTACCGCTCGAACAGCACACCGTCGTTGGCCGCGTACAACTGACCCCGCGTCAGCAGGACCAACTGCAGTTCACAGGAGCGCCGACTGTCGCCGAACCGGCCCCCGTCGACCACTACCTCAGCAGGTAGGCGAGCCACCAACCAGCCGCGACGGGTGTTGGGCAGGAGCCGTGACAGCCGGTGTCGGCGGTGGCGAACGAACGAGCCGGTGCCCACGTCGCCTCGATCCTTGAGCGCCTGCCGAAGTCGCCGGAGCAGCTTGCTGAGCGCCGACAGCCTCATCTCGGCCAGTCTCCGTTCGCCCCGACGTTCCTCACGTTCGACGCGGGCAGCCTGCCGGGGCGCAAATACCCGGTCCGACGTCGAAGCGGCGAGGGCGGCTCGCCGAACCCGCTCCTCCAGATCGTCCACTCGGGTGACCTCGCTTCCGGCCAACGGTGCGCACATTACCGGCCCCACTCTCCGAGAGCGACCCGCTCCCTCCAACTGAGCGTCATGCAGCCGATGGACTGGGGTGAGCGATCGCCGACACCCCTTTGGTCTGAGGGAACAGCTCCGACTTCTCGGTCCACTGGTCGTTGCGTGGGCCCTCGGCCTCGGTGTGCTGATGGTCCTCGGCCTACAGAACTCCGTGCCGTTCGAGCAGCTCACCCACGATCCCGTCACTCTCGCCGACATGGCGTGGTATGTGGGAGCGATCTCGAACCTGGGCATCGTGCTGTGGACAGCCGCCCTCGTCACTGCAGCGGGCGGAGCCTGGGTAGCCGCCCGGACCGGGCGCCCGTCAGCTGCCCGTTTCCTGGGCGCCGGGTCTGTCGTCGGGATCATCCTCATGGTCGACGACCTGTTCCAGTTCCACGCCGATCTCCTCCCCAACCACCTCGGGGTGGGCAAACCGGTGGCCCTCGCCCTCGTTCTCACTCCGGCGCTCTGTTGGGTGATCGGCTGGCGAGCGGACATCGCTCGAACCAGGTGGATGATCCTGGCTGCGTCGGGGATCGGATCGGCCTGCTCCCTGGTCGCCGACCGTGTAGGGGACTCGGCGGGGACGCCAGCCCTCGTGGTGGAGGACGGGGCCAAGCTGCTGGCCATTGTGGCCTGGGCCGTCTACTTCACCACGACCACCACCGACATCGTCGCCTCGGCCATCGACCGTCAGCCCCGTGCCGACACCGATGCGACGGTGGACGGTGGGGCTGCCAAGCTGGGCACGTGATCTGGCGTGCATCGGCCACCAACTCGGGAACTGCAGTCGTCGGCGGCCTCCTTGTCGTCGTGGCCTTCCTGGCATGGACAACCGGGCGCGACAGCGCGCTGTCGTTGGGCCCCGGGGTGGCCGGCGTCGTACTGCTTGGCATCTCGCGCCTCACTGTCACATTGACCGCTGAGGCCGTGCTCGTCAGATGGGGCCCGTGGGGATTCCCCCGTCATCGCCTTCCCCTGGCCAAGATCGCCGATGTACATGCCGTGGTGATCCGGCCGTTGCACGTGGGCGGCTGGGGCTATCGGGGCAGTCGATTGCTGGCGCGCAATGCGGCCGCCATGGTCCGCCGCGGACCGGCCCTTCGCTTCGAGTTGCCCAAGGGGCGGGTCTTCGTGGTCACCGTGGACGATGCCCCCACCGGCGCCACCAGGATCCAGGAACTCATCGGAGCCGCGCCGTCATGACCGGCGACGTTCTCTGGCAAGGCGACGCCCGCAACCCGCTGGCGGTCGGTGCTGCCGCTGCGCTCGGGGCCTTGGCCCTGGCCATGACGCTCGCAGACTCGTACCTCCTGGCCCTGGTAGCCGTTGTGGGTGGCGGGGCGGCTCTTCCGTACACCGTCGTACGCGTGCGGATCACCAACGAGTCGTTGATGATCCGGCTCGGACCGTGGAACTGGCCGGCGGAATCCCATCGAATCGACGACATCGAATGGGTGGAGGCGATCACGACGAACCGCTCTCAGGTCAGGTTGGGGGTGGGCACCCGAGGATCCAAGCGAACCCTGAAAGGGCGGGCCTACCTGGTGCGGCCAGGACCCACCCTGCGCCTACAGGGGCGCCTCGGGCGGCGAACGACGGTCACCGTCGACGGGGCCGAGGGCGCGGCCGCCGTGCTCGAGCAGCTCGTCGCTTCGGACCCCTCCGCCGAGAACACATAGAGTAAAGGGGCCAGCGGACCAACCAGGAGAGCAGCCATGAAGGTTCCGTTCACGATCTCCGACTTCCTCTACCGGGCAGAGAACGTCTACGCCGACCGCGTCGCCCTGGTCGACGAGCCCGACATGCCCGGGGGCGGTCTGGGAAGCCTGACGTACTCCGACTTCGCCACCTTGAGCCGGGCCCAGGCGGCCCGCCTTGACGCCCTGGGCATCGGTCCGGGCGAGCGAGTGGCCATGGTCAGCCAGAACAGCGGCCGACTGCTGACGTCGTTCTACGGGGTGTCGGGCTACGGCCGCATCTTCGTACCCATCAACTTCCGGCTCAGCCGGGACGAGATCACCTACATCGTCGAGCACTGTGGAGCATCGATGCTGTTGGTGGACCCCTCGCTCGAGGACATCACCAAGGACATCGAGGTCGACCACTACGTGGTGATGGGCACCGACGCCGACGAGCAGATGTTCCTCCACGGCGTCGAGCCCCGGCACTGGGAGCCCGACGAGGACGTCACCGCCACCATCAACTACACCTCGGGCACCACAGCCCGACCCAAAGGGGTCGAACAGACCCATCGGGCTCTCTGGGTGAACGCCACCACGTTCGGCTGGCATTCGGGAATCAGCGATCGGGACAACTACCTGCACACCCTGCCCATGTTCCACTGCAACGGCTGGGGCCAGGTGTACTCGGTGACCGGTATGGGCGGGAAGCACGTCGTACTGCGCGACGTGCGCGGCGACGAGATCCTCCGCCGGATCGAGGAGCACGACATCACCTACATGTGCGGTGCACCGGCCGTGTGCGCCGCCATCCTCGACGCAGCCCAGGACTGGGACGGTGAGATCCCAGGTCGTGGACGGGTGCGCATGGTGGTGGCGGGAGCGCCGCCTCCCACTCGAACCATCGCCAGGATCGAGTCCGAGTTGGGCTGGGAGTTCATCCAGATCTACGGCCTGACCGAGACCGCCCCGCTGCTGACCATGAACCGCTGTCGGCCCGAGTGGGATGCTCTGGAGCCCGAGGAACGGGCAGCCAAGCTGGTGCGAGCCGGCGCCCCCGCCATCGGGGTGAAGATCCAGGTGGACGGCCAGGGCGAAATCCTGGCCCGATCCAACGTCGTGCTCGAGGGTTACTGGGAGCAGCCCGAGGCCACCGCCGACGCCATCGTCGACGGTTGGTTCCACACCGGCGACGGGGGAACCATGGATGACGAGCACCACGTCACCATCTCCGATCGCAAGAAGGACGTGATCATCTCGGGCGGGGAGAACGTCTCGTCCATCGAGGTCGAGGACTGCCTGTTCAGCCACCCCGACGTCACCGAAGTGGCCGTCATCGGTGTGCCCCACGAAAAGTGGGGGGAGACGGTGAAGGGTCTGGTGGTGGTGTCGGAGGGTTCGACGATCACCGAGGCCGACCTGATCGCCTACTGCCGCGAGAAGATCGCCCACTACAAGTGCCCCACCTCGATCGAGTTCCGGGACGAACTGGCTCGCACGGCGACCGGCAAGCTCCAGAAGTTCAAGCTCCGGGCCCCGTACTGGGAAGGCATGGAGAAGCAGATCAACTGATCTGGTACTCCGCCGACCCATCATCGGCGCCCATACTCTGAGAGTGGTCACTCTGGGAGTCGTCACTCCTAGACTTGGATCATGGCTTCACTCGACACTTCTGAGGTCGCGGCCGCCTGGCGGGTCGAACGCCTGGCCGAACAGGCCGACGTCAGCGTCGACACCATCCGCTACTACCAGAAGCTCGGCCTGCTGCACCCACCCGAGCGGCGGGGCCGTGTCGCCATCTACGACGCAACCCACCTCGAGCGGCTCCTGACCGTTCGTCGCCTCTCCGACGAAGGATTCAGTCTCAGCCAGATCGAACGCCTGCTCGAGGGCACGGTCGATCCCCTCTTCGACGCGCTGCAGTCGACCGATCGTTCCGTGACCCTCGACCAACTCGTCGAGCTGTCCGGGTTCCCCGCTCCCATCGTCGAACTGGCCGTCGACGCCGGACTGATCCGTCCCCTGCCCACCGACCCGGGCACGTTCGATCCCGACGCCGTGAGCCTGCTGACCGCAGCAAGCGCCCTCCTCGAAGCCGGGCTCCCCCTCGACGACCTGCTCGAGGTGGCTATGCGTCACGCCGAACACGTGGAGTCGGTGGTCGACGAAGCGATCGAGCTCTTCCAGCGGCACCTCGAACCCAGTGATCGGGACCGTCGGGCCGCCATCGTGGCCGACCTCGTACCCGTGGTGAGTGAGCTCGTCGCCGGTCACTTCCGCCAGACCCTGGTCGACCGGGCCAGCTCACGCCTCCTGGGCACCCGCCGCCCCATCCTGGCCGAAGGGGGCACCCTCCCCGACGGCAGCGACGACGTCCCCGTCAAGACCACCCTGCGGATCACCCGAACGGCCATCGATCCCATCGATCCCCTCAGCGTGTTCGCCGCGGCCGCCGGTCAGCCCCGGGCGTTCTGGGCGATCCCCGACCAGGGCGTCACCCTTGCCGCGATCGGCGAGGCACACGTGATCACCTCCGCCAGCCCCACCGACCGATTCATCGACGCCAGCGCCGCCCTGGGTGGCCTCGACCTGCACGTCGAGGGCTGCTCGGCGCCCGTCGAGGCCGGGCCCCTCCTCCTCGGCGGGTTCGCCTTCTCCGACCGCGATCCAGCGACCCGGCCGGACTGGTCCGGCTTCGGGGCAGCCCGCCTCGTCCTGCCCCGGCTCCTCGTGGCCCGCACCCCAGAGGGAACCTTCGCCACCACATGCGGTGACGACGTTGCGTTGCCACCGCCCGCCGACATCTCCGACCGGTTGGGCACCGTCGACGACGTCGAGCACCGGGTCGATCCCGACTACGAAGCCCTGGTCACTCGGGCTCTGGCCGCGATCGAGATGGGGCACCTGGCCAAGGTGGTCACCGCCCGGACCCTGGACGTGTCCCTGGACATCGATCCCACCGTGCTGTTGGACCGTCTCCGGGAACGCTTTCCCTCCTGCGCCACCTTCGCCTTCGACAACGGAACGGCCATGTTCGTGGGGGCAAGCCCCGAGCAGCTCGTGGCCCGGCGAGGATCGCGGGTCGACACCATGGCCGTGGCCGGGACACGACCCCGCCACGAACACCCCGGCCTCGACGCACAGCTACGAGCCAGCCTGTTGGCCAGCCCCAAGGAACGTCTCGAGCACAGCATCGTCGTGGACGACATCCGCGCCACCCTGCGCAACGCCGGTGTCGACCTCGACCCCGATCAACCGACCGACGTACTGCGCCTCAAGCGCAACCAGCACCTCTTCACCCCCATCGGGGGCACCCTCACCAACCTGGCCAGCACCCTGGACCTGGTGGCCGCACTGCATCCCACCCCTGCGGTCGCCGGACTGCCTCGGCTCGCATCACGGGAGTGGATCGACACCCACGAGGACTTCGATCGGGGCTGGTACGCGGCCCCCATCGGCTGGACCACCATCGACGGGAACGGGGAGTTCCGGGTCGCCCTGCGTTCGGGACTGCTCAGCGACGGCACCCTGACCCTGTTCGCCGGTGGGGGCATCGTGGACGGCTCGGTTCCCGCCCAAGAACTGGCCGAGACCGCGGTCAAGTTCGAGGCCATGCTCGGAGCACTGGGGCTGACCGAATGACGGGGCCACACCGTCGGGGGCGGTCATGAACCACGATCCCTATGCAGCCACCCATGCCCTGTTCTCCGAGCTAGTCGCCCAGGGTGTCGACCACGTCCTGGTCTCACCCGGCTCGCGCTCGACCCCGTTGGCCCTCACAGCCCTACGGACCGAAGGCCTCGACGTGGCCGTCCACCTCGACGAGCGTTCGGCCGGCTTCTGGGCCCTCGGACGGGCCAGGGCCACCCGGCGACCCGTCGCCCTGATCTGCACCTCCGGAACGGCCGCCGCCAACTACCTGCCAGCCGTCATCGAAGCCCACTACAGCCCGACGCCCCTGATCGTGATCACTGCGGACCGGCCACCGGAGCTGCGCGACCGTGGGGCCGGCCAGACCATCGAACAGCCGGGCATCTACGGCCGCCACGTCCGGTGGTGGGCCGACCTGCCCGTAGCCGGGGAAGCAGACCCGGCCTGGTTCGCAGCCACCGCAGCCCGAGCCGTACGGGCTGCGACCGGACCCAGTCCCGGCCCCGTCCACCTCAACTGGCCGTTCCGGGAACCACTGGAACCCACCGTGGCCACAGCCCCCGAGAGGGCCCCGGCGATCCGACTGCAGACCTCGGTCCCGTCGGCAGCGAGTCCCCTCATCGACGAGGTGGCGGAGCTCGAGCGGGGCCTGGTGGTCG
>JAYPWI010000004.1:0-89098 GCA_038135065.1 Acidimicrobiales bacterium | reverse complement strand
TGGCAGGCCCGATGACCGATGACCACTTCGATGCGGTGAGCGCGTTCTGCCGGGTGACGGGCTGGCCGCTGTTGGCCGAACCCCTGTCGCAGCTGCGCCAACCGGGCGACGGCATGGTCACCACCGCCCATCACGACCATCTGCTCCGCACCCCGTGGGCCGATCAGATGGTGCCCGACGTGGTGATCCGGGTCGGTGGACCGATGACCTGCAAGCCACTGCGCCTGTGGTTGGAACGCCACCGGCCGCGCCACGTGCTCATCGACCCCGCCGTCGACTGGACCGATGCGAGCACCACGGTGACCGACGTCGTATCCGGCACACCAGAACTGCTCGGCAGGACGATCAGGGGCAACGGAGCCAGCGACTGGACCCAAGCATGGGCTGCTGCCGACCGTGCGGCTGTGTCGGTCGCCGATGCCATCCTCGACAGTGAGGAACTCCTCGAAGCGGGCATCGCACGGGGACTCGGCCGGTGGCTGCCCTCCGGATCGGCCGCCTACGTGAGCAACTCCATGCCCGTCCGGGACGTCGACACCTTCGTCCGCCCCAGGTCCGGACTCCGCTGGTTCGGCAACCGGGGGGCCAGCGGCATCGACGGCGTCGTGTCATCGGCCGGGGGGGTGGCATCCACGGGAGCCCCCACCACCCTGTACATCGGCGACCTGGCCCTGCTCCACGACATCGGCGGCCTCCTGGCTGCCGTTCACCACGGCGTGGACATGAACATCGTGGTCGCGTCGAACGGCGGCGGGAGCATCTTCTCCTTCCTCCCCGTCGCCGCCCACCACCCAGACGCCGGCGGACCCTCCGACGAGGAGTTCCGCACCCTGTTCACCACGCCGCATTCCCGCCCCTTGGTCGAGGTCGCCGGCGGCTGCGGAGCCGGTCACCTGATCTGTGCAACCGAGACCGACCTCGCTGGAGCCCTGGCGGACCACCCCAACGGGGTGCGGATCCTCGAAGTACCCGTGGACGCTGACCGCAACCTCCAGCAGCACCGTCGGATTGCCGCGGCGATCAGCGACGCCCTGTGATGAGCCGGCGCGAGGTCACCGCGCAGATCGATGACATCACCATCTCGGCCGATGTCATGGGACAGGGGCCTGCACTGCTGGTCCTTCACGGGTTCACCGGCGACCGGACCACCATGCGCGCGCTGGCCGAAGCATTCGTCTCGTCGTACACCGTCGTGGTGCCCGACCTGGTCGGCCACGGGGCGTCGTCGGCCCCCGACAACGAGGACGCCTACCAGGGCGCAGCGATGGTCGAGCACCTCCTCGCCCTGCTGGCCGCGGCACTACCGGATCAGGGTGGCACGCCGGTCACCCTGATCGGCTACTCGATGGGAGCTCGGCTTGCCCTCACCCTGGCCGCTCTCCGCCCCGACCTGGTCGACCGCCTCGTCCTGATCGGGGGCACCCCAGGCCTCAGAGCACAAGAAGCCACCGAACGGGCGATCGCCGACCGGGCCTTGGCCGACGCCATCCTCACCGACGGACTCGACGCCTTCGTCGATCGTTGGATGGCCCTGGATATGTGGACATCCCTGGCCCGAGCCCTCGGACCCGACGGGTGGATGGACTCCAGAGCGCAACGACTTCGAGGAAGCGCTCTGGGCTACGCCAACAGCCTCAGAGGCTTCGGCACCGGCGCGATGACCCCACTCCACGACCACCTGGCCGACCTCCACATCACAACCCTGATCGTCGTGGGGGAACACGACCTGAAGTTCCGGGCCATCGGCGACGACATGCGTCGCGCCCTGCCCGCAGCGACGATGGCGGTCATCGGCGACGCCGGTCACGCCGCCCACCTGGAACAGCCCACCGCAACGGTGGCCGCCATCCGACGCCACCTCGAGGGTGAGTGAGTCGCCGTGGACATCACCGTCGCCCACCGCCGCCTCACCCTGACCGTGCCCCTGGTCACGGCCCATGGCCCCATCGTCGAGCGGAACATCACCGAGGTCGCAGTGAGCGAGGGCCACTCGACCGGGTGGGGGGAGGCGGCGCCCCTGCCGGGCTTCCGACTCGAGTCGCACGAGGATGCAGTCGCCGCGCTCCGGCGCTGGGCCGACACCGGTGAGCGGCCCGAGGAACGCTCGGCTCCCAGCGCGGCGGCGGCCGCGGCGACAGCCGAGACCACCCTCGAGGCCGCCCGATCAGGCCGTTCCCTCGCGCTGCACCTCGGGGGCCGACCTCCGGCCACCAGGCCCCTGGCTGTCCAGGCCCTGGTCGGCGGCTCCGACCCCGACGACGTGAGTCGTGCCTGCACAGCGGCCGTGGCGGGTGGGCATCGGGCCGTCAAGCTCAAGGTCGGGGCCACGACCCCCGACCTCGACATCGGCCGGATCCGGGCAGCCCGGGCGGCCATCGGTGGTGACCTGCTGCTCCGTCTCGACGCAAACCAGGGCTGGGACCTTGACACCGCTATCGGGGTACTCGGAGCCGTCAACGACCTCGATATCGACGTGGTCGAGGAACCCACCCCCGACCTCGCCGATTTCCCCGAGATCGCACGCCGGACCGGGCTACGGCTCGGCGCTGACGAGACTCTGACCGATGCCGATGCCGTCACCCATGTGCTCGACCACGAGTGGATCGACACCATCGTCGTCAAACCGGCCGTGCTCGGTGGCCCACTCCGAACGGCAGCCCTGATCCGCACGGCGCTCGATCGCGGGCGACGGATCGTCGTGTCATCGTTCATCGACGGCCCGATCGGCCTGCGGGCGACCCGGGACCTGGCCATCGCGCTGGTGCCCGATGGGGTTCACGGGATCGGGACCGCAACCCTTTTCGACGACGAGCTCCCGGTCGACGTCACGCCGATCGCCGGCTCGTTGCACCCAGATCCTGGGCTGCTCGAACTCCCCTCGACGGCCCCCCTGGTCAGAACGACGTCGACCATTACCGGCGCCGAGACCCCCACCGGACTGCTCGCCCGACACCGAGTGGCCTCCGACCGGTGGGCGTGTCTGCGGGTGCTGGCCGGCGAGGTTCGATTCCACTGGGAGATCGGGGGCCTCCACCGCACCCTGGCCGCCAACGACCGGCAGGTCATCCCGCCCGACGTGACCCACCACATCGAACCCGCACCGTCATCCTCCTTCGAGATCGACTTCCACCGCTGGGAGCCGTGACCCCCTACAGCAGGTGGCGTTGGACCTTGCCCAGAGCCGTTGTCGGCAATCGATCAACCACCTCGATGGCCCGCGGCGCGCAGTACGAGGCCAGTCGCTCCCGGACCAGCTCTCGTGCCTCGGCCAACGAAGGCGGACGATCAGGCACCGTGGGCACCACGATCAGGGTGACGACCTCGCCCCACTCGGGGTCGGGTCGGCCCACCACCGCCAACGCATCCACCCCGTCCAGCCCCTCGAGAGCCCGCTCGACGGCGACCGGCCAGACGTTCTCCCCGCCACTGATGATCATGTCGCCCCGGCGACCGAAGACCGAGAGTTCACCGCCCTCGAACGCGCCCGCGTCCCCAGTCGGGTACCAGCCCCCCTCCAGACGGGGGTCGGTGCCATCGCGATAGCAGCGCAACAGCATGGGGCACCGCAGCTGGACCTCGCCGTCGACGATCCTGATCTCCACTCCCTCGAGTGGTCGCCGGTCGTAGACCACCCCACTGCCCGTCTCGGTCATCCCGTAGGTGATGACGGCGTTGTCGGGGCGGTCGTCGGGGATCGCAGAGCCGCCGACCAGGATGCGCCGGAACAGCCCGGCATCGATGCGTGCCATCGCGGTGGGAACGAACGAGGCGAGGGTGGCTCCTCGGCGGGCTGCCTCCTCGACACGCCCCGCCTCGAACCCGTCGTGCACCACTACGGGCGTGCCCGTCAGCAAGGCCCTGAACACCACGGACAAGCCGCCCACATGAGCAAGAGGGAGGCAGGACAGCCAGCGGTCCCGCTCCGGGTCGACCTCGAGATAGGCGCTGGTCGCACGGGCATTGGCCGCGACCGCATCGTGGGTGAGCACCACCCCCTTGGGGTCCCCGGTCGATCCGCTGGTCGCCATCACCAGGGCGTCACCAGGCTCCACCGGCCAACCGACACCGACGGTGCGATCGCCATCCTCGTCGACGACGACCTCCGCCCCCATGCGCTCGATCAGGGCGACCTGGCTGGCGTGGGGCAGTCGTCGATCGACGGGCAGCAGGGCATCACCGTCGTCCCAGACCCGGCGCAACTCCTCGACGAAGCGGTCCCCGCCGGGGAGCAGACAGGCAACGAGTCTCGGCACGGGACGACCATATCGGCCTCACTGGGACCGGCCTCACTGGGACCGGCCTCACTAGGACCGGCCTCGGTGGGCGTCACCCCGCTCGGACCACGAGGCTGATCGCAGCCACCCACAGCACTGCGGTAACCATCCGTTCGAAGCCCTGCTGGTCGAGGCGGCGCCCATAGCGAAAGGCCAAGGGTTGCCACAGGGCCACAGCTGCCCCAGCCACTGCAGCCCCAGCTACCCGATCGGTGTTCCACACCCCCGCCAGGCTCAGCCCGGTGACCTGAGCGATCCCCGTCATGAGAAACACGAAGGCGGTGGCGAACATGAACGTTTCCCGCCGGTAGCCGTGGCCCTGGAGCCAGGGGGCCACGATAGGACCCGAGATCCCGATGGAACCCTGGGCCACCCCGGCCAGGGCGGCCACCGGGGCCCAGCCCCGCCGCCGCACTGCGGGACTCCAGTAGGGATCACGAGCCCGCAGACGCCACACCAGGAAGCACACCACGATCGCGGCCAGAGCCCACATGAGCCATCGTTCGGGAACCGACGTCAGGATCCAGGCCCCGCCCACGGCAGCCGCCATCCCCACCACCACGAAGCGGGCCAGTCCCCGGGCCTCTCCCCTGGAAGAGCGGGTACCGACCAGGATCCCCACGTTGGACACCAGATTGGGCACAGCCATGGACACAACAGCGTCCTCGGCCCCGATCGCCAGGGTCATCAGCGGCACTGCGGTCAGGGGAAGCCCGATACCGGTCACTCCCTTGACCGTTGCCCCAACCCCCACAGCGAGGAACACGACCAGCAGATCGGCTCCGGTCACCCCCGGTCCCCAGCGAGAGCGACTGCCACTTCGGCCGCCACCCGGGCATTCTCCTCGGCCAGGGCCAGATTGGCCGGCACGCTGTCCCCATCGGTCGCCCCGCCGATGGCTGCGAGGACCACGGGGGTCACCTCGGGTCCGCGAAGTCCTCGGCGCGACACCTCGGCCAATCCCTCAGCCAGGGCAGCCTCGAGGCGATCCGGATCGAGTTCCGCAGCGGCGGGAATGGGCACGGTCAGCAACAGCCCACCACCACCCAGCGCGACCCGTGCCCGGTGAATGGCTGCCACCTGGGCGGCCCCTTCCACCCGATGGGGCACAGCGAACCCGGAGTCGCGAACGTAGAAGGCAGGAAAGCGGTCCGTCCGCCATCCCACGACGGGCACCGACAGGGTCTCGAGGTATTCGAGGGTTCGACCCAGGTCGAGGAAGGCCTTCGCCCCGGCGGACACCACGACGACCCCATGCCGGGCAATCGCTCCGAGATCGGCCGAGACATCACCGGTCACCTCGCTCCCGCGGTGCACACCCCCGATCCCTCCGGTCGCGAACACGTCGATCCCCGCTGCGGCGGCAAGGGTCACGGCGGCCGACACCGTCGTCACCCCCGTCACCGTGCCGCTGGCCACCGCCACGCCGAGATCACGCTCGGCAACCTTCACCGTGGCCTCGAGCACCTGCTCGATCTCTCTGGCCTCCAGACCGATCCTCGCTCGGCCATCGATCACGGCGGTCAGCGCAGGAACAGCGCCGCCGGCCCTCACCGCCGTCTCGCACCGAGCCAGCGCCTCGGCATTGTGTGGTGTCGGTAGTCCCAGGGTGCTGAAAATCGTGCTCTCGAGAGCTACCACTGGACGGTGGGAGGCGAGGGCAGCGGCAACCTCAGACCCGATGTGGATGTCGATGCCGTTCACAGGACCATCAGCATGGCATCTGACCGACCAGCGGTGGCCATTACCGAGGTGGCGGTCGGTCCGCTCGGACCTAGGGTGATGCCATGACCGAGCCAGCACCAGCCGACACCGGCCCCGGCCAGGTGATCGAGGTCGGCCACCCGCTCATCGCCGACAAGCTGACCCGACTGCGCGACCACCGAACCACGACGGGAGAATTCCGCACCCTCATCAACGACATCGGGACCCTGCTGACCCCGGCAGCCACCTCACATCTCCCCTCCGTGCAGACCGAGGTGACCACCCCCCTCACCACGACGGAGGGATCCGTTCTCGAAGGTGGGCTACCCGTCCTCGTCTCGATCCTGCGCGCGGGCAACGGCCTCCTCGACGGTGTCCTGCGGGTCATGCACGACGCCGATGTCGGGTTCATCGGGATGTACCGGGACGAAGCCACCCTCACCCCCCACGAGTACGTGGTCCGCCTCCCCGTCCTGGCCGGACGCCAGGTACTGGTCACCGATCCCATGCTGGCCACGGGCCACAGCGCGGTCGCCGCCCTCGACCTGGTCGCGGCCCAAGGACCGGCCGGGGTGGTCTTCATGTGCCTGGTCGCAGCCCCCGAAGGCATCGCCGAACTCCACGCCCACCACCCCGACGTCCGCATCGTCACCGCGGCCATCGACAGCCACCTGAACGACGTCGGCTACATCGTTCCCGGTCTCGGCGACGCTGGCGATCGCCTCTACGGAACAGGATGACGACATGACCACCCCCACTCCCGCCCTCGAATGGACGGGCCGACACCTGCGCATCATCGACCAGACGCTGCTCCCCCAGCAGGTGCGCATCCTCGAGATCGACACCGAGGCCGGCGCGATCGACGCCATTGCCCGCCTGGCCATCCGAGGCGCCCCTGCCTTGGGGACGTTCGGGGCCTATGCCCTGGTCGTGGCGCTCGACGAATCCCAGCCGGCAACGATCGACGCTGCGGTGACCCGTCTCGGGGAGCTGCGACATTCCATCGGAGACGCCCGACCGACTGCGGTCAACCTGCGCTGGGCAGTCGATCGAGTCATCGATACTGCCGTAGCGACGGCGCCCGTCACCGTGAGCGATCTCCGCTCGGCCCTCCTCGACGTAGCGGCCGCAGTGGCCGCCGAGGACGAGGCGGCCTGTGCAGAGATCGGCCGCTTGGGCCGTGACCTCCTAGCGGGCAAGACGAGGGTGGGTACCCATTGCAACGCCGGAAGGCTGGCCACTGCCGGTATCGGCACAGCCTTGGCGCCCATCTACGCAAAGGCGGCGGCCGGAGACGAGATCCACGCCTTCGCATCCGAGACCCGTCCCCTGCTGCAGGGAGCGCGATTGACGGCCTGGGAGCTCTCGGACGCCGGCATCGATGTGACGGTGGTCGCCGACGGCGCCATGGCCTCCCTGATCCTGGGTGGCGGCCTCGACGCGGTCATCGTCGGCGCGGACCGGATCACAGCCAACGGCGACGTCGCCAACAAGATCGGCACCCTGTCCCACGCACTGGCCTGCCAGGCAGCCGGCATCCCGTTCTACGTGGCGGCCCCCACGTCCACCATCGACCCGAGCCTCGACGATGGTGCCCTCATCACCATCGAGCAACGAGACCCCGACGAGGTTCACCGAGTCCGGGCCGAACGACTCACCCCCGAAGGAGTCGGCGCCACCAACCCGGCCTTCGATGTCACCCCTCATCACCTGGTGACGGCGATCATCACCGACGCCGGGGTGCTGTACCCGCCCTACACCGACTCCATCGCCGCTGCGATGGCCCCCAAGGAGGGTCCCTGATGGAGAACCGCTGGTCCGAGGACGAGGCAGCCGGCTTCGTCGGCCCGCTGGACGAATGCGTCTACGGATCCCGCCTCTTGGGGAGCGATCCCCGCCTGGTGCTGCACGGTGGAGGCAACACCTCGGTGAAGATCCGTGAGCGGGACGTACACGGCGACGAACTCGATGTTCTGTACGTCAAAGGCAGCGGCTGGGATCTGGCCACCATCGAAGCGGCAGGGTTCGCGCCGCTGCGTCTCGACGCGGTGGCCCGCCTGGCCGAGCTGGCATCACTCAGCGATGCCGAGATGGTGAATCAACTGCGCTGCAACCTCCTCGATGCAGCTGCCCCGACTCCCTCGGTCGAGTCCATCCTCCACGCCACACTGCCCTTTGCCGCCGTCCAGCACAGCCACGCGGACGCCATCCTGGCCCTCACCAACACCCCCGACGGTGATGCCCTCGTTCGCTCGCTGTGGGGCGAGAGCACGGTCGTGGTCCCCTATGTCATGCCGGGCTTCGACCTGGCCCGGGTGGCCGCCGAGTGCTGGGCCGAGCAGGCGGGGCCACGGACGACCTCGATGGTGCTCTTGAACCACGGCGTCTTCACGTTCGGGGCGACGACGCGCGAGGCCTACCAGGGGATGATCGACGTCATTACCCAGGCAGAATCCCACCTGGCCACCTACCAGGCCGACATCGCGCCGGGCCCACCCCTCCCCGAGGTCGACCCCGTCGCCCTCGCCCGTCTCCGCCACGGACTGTGCGCCTGCTCGGGCCACCCCATGGTGATGGCCCGCCACACCGACGAGCGGGTGCGCCGCTTCGTCGTCCGGCCCGATCTGCACACCATCAGCCAACAGGGAAACGCCACCCCCGATCACATCATCAGGACCAAGCGGCTTCCCATGCTGGGTACCGACGTCGAAGAGTACGCCCGGAACTACACCGAGTACTTCGACCGCAACGCTGGCGCAGCGGAACTACAGATGCTGGACCCGGCACCGAGGGTCATCCTCGACCCCGAGTTCGGCATGCTGACCGTCGGTCGACGGGCCGCCGATGCTCAGATCGCAGCCGACATCTACCACCACACCATCGATGTGATCGAAGCCGCCGACGGGCTCGGTGGGTTCACGGCGCTCGACGAGCGTGACCTCTTCGAGGTCGAGTACTGGGAACTCGAACAGGCAAAGCTGCGGCTCGGTGGCGCGCCCCCCGCCATGTCCGGGGAGGTGGCGCTGGTGACCGGTGCGGCCTCAGGCATCGGGCGAGCCTGCGCCGCCGCCCTCCTCGCCCAGGGCGCAGCCGTGGTCGGGGTCGACCTCGATCCGTCCGTCGCCGACGCTTTCGGGGGCTCGTCATGGTTGGGGCTCGAGGCTGACGTCACCGACCCCGACGCGGTCCACAACGCCGTGGCCGCCGCAGTCGAGCGTTTCGGCGGCTTGGACATGGTGGTCGCCGCGGCAGGCATCTTCGGCGCGTCGGCACCGATCGCCGACCTCGACCTCGACGAGTGGGCGCGCACCATGCGCATCAACCTCGACGGGGTCACCACCGTGCTGCGAGCCGTGCATCCGTTCCTGTGCCTCGCCCCACGGGGTGGTCGTGTGGTGCTCATCGGCTCGAAGAACGTTCCCGCTCCGGGTCAGGGAGCAGCCGCGTACTCGGCATCCAAGGCCGCCATGACCCAGTTGGGCCGGGTGGCCGCCCTGGAATGGGCCAGTGACGGCATCGTGGTGAACACCGTCCATCCGGACGGCGTGTTCGACACGGGGCTGTGGAGCGACGACCTGATCGAACAGCGAGCCGCCTCCTACGGCATGAGCGCCGAGGAATACCGACGCAGGAACCTGCTGTCACGACCGGTGACCAGTGCCGACGTCGCCAGACTGACCGTCGACCTGTGCGGCCCCTCGTACCGGGTGGTCACCGGTGTACAGATCCCGGTCGACGGTGGTTCCGATCGAGTGATCTGAGCTCCGACGGCCATGCAGGCCCTCGGTCGCCAACACATCCGCTAGACCTGCGGGCACCACCGAACCACCATGCCAAGGAGGCCGCCCATGGGAGCACTCGACGGAAAGGTCGCTGTCATCACCGGAGGGGGCAGCGGCATCGGGCTCGCCACGGGTCGCATCATGGCCGAATTGGGAGCCCGTCTGGTGCTGGCCGATGTGCAGACCGACGCACTCGAGGCTGCAGTCAGTGGCCTGGTCGCTGCCGGTCACGACGCCCACGGGGTGGCGTGCGACGTGGCCGATCTCGGTGCCGTCACCGCCCTTGCCGATGAAGCCTTCGACCGAATGGGGGCGGTGCACATCGTGTTCAACAACGCTGGCGTTGCCGTCGGTGGGCCGATCGCCGAGATGACCCACGACGACTGGAAGTGGATCATCGACGTCGACCTCTGGGGGCCCATCCACGGGGTGGAGGCCTTCCTGCCACGCATGATCAGCCAGGGCGAGGGTGGGCACCTGCTGTTCACCGCATCGTTCGCCGGCCTGGTCCCCAACGAGGGACTGGGTCCCTACTGCGTCGCCAAGTACGGCGTGGTGGCCATGGCCGAGGTATTGCGTCGCGAGCTACGCGATCACAACATCGGGTCAACGGTCCTGTGCCCGATGCGAGTGGCCACCAACATCGGCGCATCGGAACGGAACCGTCCCGATGCGCTCGGCGGACCGGAGGCCTCGCCACGGGTCCTCGACCAAGGGGCCGAGAACGAGGATCTCAGCGGCGGCGTGCTCGACGTGAACGATGTTGCCCAGATGACGGTGGACGCGATGTTGGCCAACCGGCTCTACGTCCTCCCCCACGAGGAGAGCCGAGGATTCGTGCGTCGCCGCTTCGAGCGCATCGACCGCACCTTCGACGAGCAGGGAGCCTGATCAGGATCCCAGCCGCGGTCAGGCGTTCACACCGGCCATGAGCAGGCCCACCCGCTCACGGTCGGCGTCGGCCGCGTCGAGCACGGCCACCACTCGACCCTCGTACAGCACGGCCACCCGGTCGGCGAGACCGAGGATCTCGTCGAGCTCGGCCGACACGAGCAGCACCCCGACCCCTCGGTCACGCTGCTCGACGATGCGGCGATGGATGAACTCGATGGCGCCGATATCGATGCCCCTGGTCGGCTGAGCGGCGACGAGCAGGGCGATGTCGTCGCTGAACTCCCGACCGACGATGAGCTTCTGCTTGTTCCCCCCGCTCAGGCTCGAGACAGGGGTGGCGACACCGGGTGTACGGACGTCGAACTCCTCCACCACCTCTCGAGCATGTCGACCGATGGCGGCCCGCTGCAGGAGTCCTCGCAGGGAGAACGGGGGACGGTGGTAGCGGTTGAGGACCGAGTTCTCGGCGACGGAGTACCCGCCGATCACCCCATGCTTCTCCCGGTCTTCGGGAATGTGACCCACACCAATGGTCGCCACCTGGCGAGGTGGCGCCCCCGACACATCGGTGCCCGCGATCACGACCCGGCCCTGCTCGGTGCGACGCAGCCCGGTGACGGCCTCCACTAACTCTCGCTGGCCATTGCCCTCGACCCCCGCTACCCCGAGGATCTCCCCGGCGCGCACCTCCAGGCTCACCTCGTTGACGGCCCGTTGACCTCGGTCGTCGTCGACGCTCAAGCCCTCCACCGAGAGAACGACATCGCCAGGCTGCGCAGCTGATTTGTCGACCCGCAGCACCACACTGCGCCCGACCATCATCTCGGCCAGACCGGTCTCGTCGGTCTCGTCAGGACTGGTGGAACCAACGACCCGGCCCCCGCGCAGCACGACGATGTCGTCGGCCACAGCGAGGACCTCGCGCAGCTTGTGGGTGATGAAGACGATGCCGACCCCCTGACGAGTCAACTCACGCAAGACCGTAAGCAAGTGATCGGTTTCCTGGGGGGTCAACACGGCCGTCGGCTCATCGAGGATGAGCACGTCAGCGTCGCGATAGAGGGCTTTGAGAATCTCCACCCGCTGTTGGGTCCCCACCGGAAGGTCTTCGACATTGGCATCGACGTCCACCTCGAGGCCGAAACGTTCCGAGAGCGCCAGCACGCGGGTTCTGGCTTCGGCCAGATCCACCATTCCCCGCCGCGATGGTTCCGACCCCAGAACGATGTTTTCGACGACGCTCATGGGTGGCACGAGCTGGAAGTGCTGATGCACCATGCCGATCCCACGCTCGATCGCATCGTCGGGCCCGTGCAGCTCCACCACCTCGTCTTTGATGACGATCTGACCACTGTCGGGGCGGTACATGCCGAACAACAGGTTCACCAGGGTGCTCTTACCCGCCCCGTTCTCACCGAGAAGGGCCAGCACCCGTCCGGGTCGCAACTCGACGGACACGTCGTCGTTGGCCAGGACCCCGGGGAACTGCTTGGTGACGTTGCGGGCTGCCAGGAGAAGATCCACGGTCACCCTTTCTCGTAGGGCTGGCCGAGGGCTGCAGGATCCCGCATCGAACCGAACAGACCACTCAGGGCAACCACGATGATGGTCACGACATAGGGGAGCATCCCCACGAACTGAGCGGGAATGTCCAGGGCGCCCGTGAACTGGAACTGGTTCTGGAGTGCCGTCGTGAAACCGAAGAAAAGTGCCGCAGCGTACGCACCGAAGGGGGTTCGCCGGCCGAAGATCATGACGGCGAGGGCCAGGAACCCCCGGCCGCCGCTCATTCCCCGGCTGAAGGTGCCTACGGCCTCGAGCGCCAGGTAGGCCCCACCGAAGCCAGCGAGACCGCCGGCAAGGGTGACGTTGAGATAGCGAAGTCGGTTGACATCGATGCCCACGGTGGCCGCCGCCCCCGGATGTTCACCGATGGCTCGGGTCCGCAACCCCCACACCGAGGAAAACAAGGCGATGTGGACGATCACCACGAGTGCCATGGTCAGATAGGTCAACGGCGGCCGGCTGAACAGCGCCGCTCCGAGCACCGGGATATCGGCCAGGGGTCCGAGATCGATCGGACCGTACTTCCCAACGCCGAGCGATCGTCCCCGGTCGAAGAAGAACGACGTCAGCCCCAGGGCGGCGATGTTCAACACGGTGCCGGCAATGATCTGATCGACGCGCAGGCCGACGGCCATAGCGGCCAGCATCCAGCCCATCACCAGGCCCGTCCCCACCCCGGTGACCACCCCCGCGAACAGCGAACCGGTGGTCGAGGTCACCGTGAAGGCGATGAACGCCGACATGAGGAACTGCCCCTCGATGCCGATGTTCACCACGCCCGATCGTTCGCCGATCATCCCGCACATGGCACCCAGCACCAGAAGGGTGGCCGCTCGCACGGTTCCGGCCAGCACCGCTGTGGTCTGGGGCCCGTCCTGGGCATAGAAGAACCAGGCCAGCGCGACCACCGCGACGGCGGCGACCCAGACGAACCGAGCGGACCGAGAGCTCAACTTCCCCACCCCGCTCCCAGCTGCAACTGGCCATCATCGCCAGACCGCATCCGAAGCAGCCATCGGATGATCACCGGGGCTGCCACGAACAACAGGATCAGCGCCTGGATGACGTCGATGATCTCCGGGGCAACGCCCGACTCGAACTGCATCTTGGACGCCCCCGCCTCCATGACCCCCACCAACAGGCCTGCCGGGATGACCCCGATGGGATTGGCCCTGGCCAACAGGGCGATGGTGATGCCCTCGAACCCGAGCCCCGCATTCACTCCGGCTTCGAAGCGTCCGTCCACACCAAGGGTCTCCACCGCGCCGCCGAGACCGGCCAACATGCCGGCCAGCATCATGGTGGAGGCCACGATCCATCGCACCCGCACTCCTGCGTAGGCCGCGGCGTGTCGGTTGAATCCAACGGAGCGGACCTCGAAGCCGTAGGTGGTTCGCTGCAGCACGAACCAACAGGCGACGGCGACAGCAACGGCAAGGAGAAACCCGATCGGCATCCAGCTCACGGTGGGGATTTCGGCTGCAGGCGCGACCAGGGGGGTTCTGGCGATGATGTTGGTGCCCTCGTTGTCCTTCCACGGGCTGGCAGCCAACCAGTCACTGAGGTTTCCTGCCACGAAGTTCAACATGATCGTGACGATCACCTCGTGGGCCCCCGACGTGGCCTTGAGCACGCCGGCAATACCGCCCCAGATTGCCCCCGCCAGAGCTCCCACCACAAGAGCCAGCGGCAGGTGCACGATGGCGGGCAGACCGTCGATGCCGAAACCGACCCCCGCCGCGAACACTGCGCCGACGAGCAGCTGGCCCTGCCCACCGATGTTGAACAAACCCGCCTTGAAGGCGACGGCCACCGCGAGTCCCCCGAAGATGAGGGGGGTCGCCTTCTGCAGAGTGCGCAGCAGGGCATCGGCGTCGCCCAAGCCGCCGTCGATCAGCGCCCGGTAGGCGGTGCCTGCGGAGTTGCCCTGCACGGTGATCAGCAGGGCACCGATCACCAGGCCGAGCACGACGGCAGTCAGAGGAATGGACACACTGCGGAGCGCAGATCGTGTCATCGATCACAGCCTCCACCAGCGCGACGAAGGGGCGCCGCCCGCAGTGCGAGCGGCGCCCCCATCGTCATGCGAAGCGATCCCGAGAGGATCAGCCGACCGGGTAGCCGGTAGAGATCGAGCCGTCGTTGAGGCCGGCCAAGACCTCTTCGAGGGTGGCCCGCATCTCATCGGTCACGATCGAGTCGAAGTCGTGGTAGGGAGCAAGCCCCACAGCACCGAGGAAGTTGCCACCGGTCATCGTGCCCGCTGCCGCCTGCTGAACCAGATCCGATACGCCCGGGGTGATCAGCTTCATGGCGCTGGTCACCAGGCACGGCTGGGCCTCGGGAACGGTGAACCACTGATCGGTGTCGACCCCGACGCAGTAGGCACCCTCTTCCGAGGCGATCTCGATGAGGGCACCGTTACCCGTTGCACCACCGGCGCCGAAGATGATGTCAGCGCCTTGGTCGAGGGCCTGACGAGCCGTGGTCGCACCCCACTCAGGATCACCGAAGGCAACGTCCAGGCCGCCCGGGTGGTACGTGGAGATGGTCTCGACATCAGGGTTGGTGTAGCGGGCACCGTTCTCCCAGCCTTCCTTGAACGCCACGACCGGGGGAACGAGGTCGGTGCCGAGGACGGCGCCGACGATGTTGCTCTCGGTCAGCATCCCGGCCAGCGCACCGGCCAGGAAGCCCGACTTGTCCTCGGGGAAGATCAGGCCAGCCAAGTTGTCGATGGCCTCACCCTGGAACTGATCGACGCCCACGAAGGAGATCTCGGGGTTGGTCTGAGCCGCAGCAATGGTGGCCTCACCGAGACCGAAGCCGACGGTGATGATCACATCGGCACCGGCATCCACGAACAGCTGGATGTTGGCTTCGTAGTCCTTCGACTCTTCGGTCTCGATGTAGTCGGCCTCGGCGCACAGGGCCTCGGCGGCATCCTGGGCACCTTCCCATGCCGACTGGTTGAAGCTCTTGTCGTCGACCTTGCCCGTATCGGTCACCAGACCGATCAGCAGACCCGAGGGCTCACAGCCCTCCTCGCCAGCATCATCACCGGCATCATCGGTCGCTTCCTCAGCCGCTTCGGCGTCGGAGCCGCCGTCGCCAGCGTCGTCACTGTCACTGCCACCACATGCCGCTGCGATCAGCCCGAGGGCCAACAGCAGCGCGAAGAGGCGCCGCCATGTTGATGTCATCTCACATCCTTGATCTGGGGACTCGCCAGGTCCGCCCTGCGACATCCCGGAACGAAGGAACCCTACGACCGCTGGCACCCCCCTGACAACCACCCAACATGACGATTGGGTGCCGCCTTGGTGTCACGTCCCCCCGGACCGGTCGATTGCGTGCTCGACGACCCATCGATGCATGGCGATACCGGCCGCCACCCCCACGTTGACCGAGCGGGTCGAACCGAACTGGGTGATCGATACGACCTGCTCTGCGCCCGCCAGCATCGCCGGAGAGAGACCCGGTCCTTCCTGGCCGAAGACCAAGACACAACGTTCGGGCAATCCGACCGACTCGATGGGGACCGACCCCTCGACGTTGTCAACGCCGATCACCACGATGTCCCGCCGAGCCATTTCGCCCAAAAAGTCTGCGACCTCTGGGTGGTGGAGAACGTGTTGGTAGCGATCAGTCACCATCGCCCCCCTCCGATTCCACTTGCGCTTGCCGACGATGTGCACGGCTCCGGCCAGGAAGGCGTTCGCGTTACGGACAACGGTCCCGATGTTCAGATCGTGCTGCCAATTCTCGATGGCTACCTCGAAGGGGTGCCGGCGAAGATCGAGATCGGCCACGATGGCCTCCCTCGACCAGTACCGATAGCGATCGACCACATTCCGGCGATCTCCATCGGCCAGCAACGCTGGATCGAACCGAGGGTCCTCGGGCCATGGGAGCGGATGGGGGCCTACCCCGACGTCGCGTTGAACTCCTTCAGGGGGATCGTCAGTCGACATCGTCCCGTCCCTTCCGGTGCTCCTCCGCGCCGCACATCGACACACCGTCGTTGTGATGCGCCAGCACCCACCCTGGGCCGCTAGCGATCGGTGGAGCTACTCCTGCACCAGCTCGATGAGGGTGCCGAAGCTGCCCTTGGGGTGCATGAAAGCAACCGTCGTACCGCGCGATCCTGGTCGCGGCGCAGCGTCGATGGCGGTTGCTCCAGCGGCCACCATCGCATCGAGTGCAGCCTGACAATCGTCGACCCGGTAGCCAACGTGGTGGAGTCCTTCGCCGCGTCGTTCGAGGTACTTGGCGATCGGCGAGTCCGGTCGTGTGGCAGCCGTCAACTGGATGTAGCTGTCGGCCACCTTCACCAAGGCCTCCTCTACACCGTCACTGTCCACGATCTCCCGGTGATGGACCTCGGCGCCGAACGCCTCGGCGTAGTAGGCGATCGCCGCCTCGAGGTCGTGAACGGCGATGGCGATGTGATCGATCTCGGTGAGCATCATGGGTGGATCCTGACGTACTGGTTCAACTGGCGGTCTCGAGCGAGCGTGCATGGCGTTGGAACAGGGTGATCTTGTCCTCACCGATGCTCGCCCGCTTGTCGAGATCGGTGATTCCCTGACCTGGCCCCGAGGCCAGGCACAGCACGCCCAGTTTGCCCTCGTGGAGGTTGTGGTGCACCTGGTACGCAGCCTCTCCTACCTCGGACAGATCGAATGTCTTGGACAAGATGGGCTGGATGGCCCCGGTGTCTAGGAGGCGATTCATGGCCCACGCCTCGGCGTAGTTGGCGAAGTGACTCGACACGATCTGCTTCAGACGCATCCACAGGTGCCGGTTGTCGTACTCGATCATGTAGCCCGTGGTGGCTGCGCAGGTGACGATCTTTCCGCCCCGCTTCGTGACGAACACCGAAGCGCCCATGGTCGACCGACCGGGGTGCTCGAAGACGATGTCGGGATCCTCGCCGATGAGAGATCGGACCTTCTTGCCCAGGCGCCGCCACTCGGACTCGTCCTGTGTGGTGTCGTCCCGCCAGAATCGGAAGCCCTCCTCACGGCGGTCGATGACGTGCTCGACCCCGAGTTCGTGGAGCAGTTCCACCTTGTCGGCCGAGCTGACCACCCCCACCGGAGTGCCACCACCGTTGAGCACGAGTTGGCAGGCGTACCCGCCCAGACCACCTGACGCACCCCAGATGAGCACCGAGTCGCCCTGCTTCATGCGGGCCGCGTTGTCACCGACCAGCATGCGGTAGGAGGTCGCTGCGCAGAGGGCATTGACAGCGGCCTCCTCCCACGAGAGATGGGTTGGCTTTGGCATCAGTTGGTTGGCCTTGACCACCGCCAGGTCGGCCAATCCACCGAAGTTGCTCTCGAAGCCCCAGATGCGCTGGTTCGAGGCCATCATCGAGTCCTCATGGGCGGCCGGATCTTGGTCGTCCACATAGTTGCAGTGGACGGTCACCCGATCACCAGGCCTCCAATTCCGCACCGCGCTTCCCACCCGGAGCACCACGCCCGAGGCATCGGACCCCACGACGTGGTGATCCAGCGCATGACGGGCACCCCATTCGCTCTCCTGGCCCAGCCGGTCGAGGAACCCAAAGGTGGGGAGCGGCTCGAAAATCGAGGTCCAGACCGTATTGAAATTGATGGAGCTCGCCATCACGGCGAGGTACACCTCGTCAGGCGCGAGCTCAGGCGTGGGGACATGGTCGACGATGAGGGACTCCCGCGGATCCTTGTCCTCGGAAACACGTCCCTCGAACATCGTCATGTCCTGCCGGCGGACATATGCCGCCCGGTAGGACTCGGGAATCGGCAGTGCACCGATTTCCTCGCCGGAGGCGCCCTGTTCGATGGCTTGGAGGATGTACTGCATGGGCGAAAGTTACTCTTGGGTAATTTCCTATAGCAACTCCTGACGTAGACATGCCCGGATCACGTCAAGGGTTGGAAGAGGGGGGAATGGTGCGGTGGTACCGATGGCCCGCTGCGGATTCAGCAGCCTTTGGCAACCTACCCTTGCCCCTCCGCAATCGGACAACCTGCAACGGCCCGACTCGCCAGAAACCAGCCGACCAGTGTGCCGTTCACGCCGATTCGGGCAGACTGGGTAGGGGCCACACGTGAGCGACGGTCGGCCACATTGCTACCCGCACCACGTCGACGAGCAGCTCAGCATCGTCGTCGACGGGGGCGAGATACACGGTGACGGGCTCGAACCGCTCGATCAGTCGAACGAACGGTGACGGGTCGTCGAGGGCCCGTCGCACGAAGCCGCGTCCTGCGGCAGCGACGGCCACGACCCCGTGGCGACTGTCAGCCAAGACCGCCAGTAAGGCATCGCCTGTTCCTCGCAGCGCACCGCACAACATCCATGCGTCATCGGCACCGTGCAGACGTACAGCCGGCTCTGGTGGGGGAAGGTAGAACTCGATTTCCTCGTTGCGGGACATTGGCCCTCCGTCGGATCCTGAGCCACAGGCCCTGTGGCTCGACACAACGGGGAAGCACCCGAGGAACGGTACGGATCAGGTGGGACAGTGGCCGGAGCGAGCAGAGAGGCGCCTACTACGTTCACCCACCGAGCTCTCGTCGACCTTCCAGCGCTCGCCCGAGGGTCAACTCGTCGGCGTACTCGAGATCACCGCCCACCGGGAGACCGCTGGCGATTCGGGTCACCTTGAGCCCGAGGGGGCCGAGCTGGCGAGCCAGATACATGGCCGTCGCGTCACCCTCGATATTGGGGTTGGTGCAGAGGATCAGTTCCTCGATCCCCTCGTCGGTGATCCGGGCCAACAACTCTCTGATCCTCAGTTGTTCGGGGCCGACCCCCTCCATGGGATTGAGAGCTCCCTGCAACACGTGGTAGCGGCCACGGTGGCCAGCCTTCTCCAACGCCACCACATCACGCGGTTCCTCGACGACGCAGAGGCTGCCTGTCTGGCGACGGGGGTCAGCACACAATGCGCATATCGCGGTCTGCGAGATGTTGAAGCAACGATCGCAGAAACCGATCTTGTCCTTCACCTCGGCGATCGCCGCGGCGAGCCGCAGCGCGTCGTTCTGGGGCAACTTGAGGATGTGGAAGGCGATGCGCTGGGCCGATTTCGGTCCGATGCCCGGCATCCTGCCGAGTTCTTCGATGAGGTCCTGGACTGGTCCGTCGTACACGTCAGCCCAACAGGTCGCCGAGACCGCCGAGTTGGTCGAGAGCCCCCTCATTGAGGGCGGCCTGTTGAGCCTCACCGCCCTTGGTGAGCACGTCCCGCATGGCAGCCATCACCAGATCCTCGAGCATCCCCACATCACCGGGGTCCACCACCTCAGGAGCAATACGCACCGACTGCACGTCGCCACTGGCCGTCATGGTGATCCTGACCATCCCTCCACCGGCGACCCCTTCGACCACGGTGGCTGCGGCCTGGGCTCGTGCTGCCAACAGTTGTTCCTGTACTTCCCGCGCCTGTCGTAGCAGGGCACCCAGGTCCGGCTGTTCAGTCATTCGATCTCCGTCGGGATCAGGTTGGGGGGTCCTCGACCACCATCGCACCAGGGAAGGCGTCGGTGATCCGCTGCACGCTACTGCGGCCATCGGGCGGGGCATCGCGTAGCTCGTCCATGTCCACGGTCGGCTCGTCGTCGGGGCGGGAACCCGTCGACCCCGCATCCCCATCACCCCCACCTGCGACAAGGACGAGGCTCACCACGGCGCCGAGAACCTCGCTGAGCTCGTGCTCCACCTCACCCCGCAATTGCTCGCAGCGGTCCCGGTGCACCACGTTCGGCAGCTCGAACACGGCGCCCTCGGATCCGGTGCGGACCAACCGCGCCGCCTGGAATCGGGCCCGTGCCCTGGGCGCCAAGCGGGCGAGCACGACCGGCCACCGTTCCTCGACCAAGGCATGCGACACCCCCTCGGCTGCCTGCCCGACCGCCTCGCGTTCGGGTGGGGCCGGTGCCGCTTGCGGTGGGTCCGACGCAACCACCGGTGGTTGGTCGGCCTGCTCGGGGGGTGCCGCTGCTCGGGCCGGAGCGCCCGGTGGCGGTGGTGGCGGACGACCGCCCGGCGGCTCGGCCGAGGAAGAGGGATTTCCAGAAGGACGATCGTCTCGTTGCTCGGAAAGAGCCGCCCTCGCCGCAGCAGCCGGTCCTCGGGCTGGACGCGGAGACTCCTCCGTCCCGCTCTCAGGGGAACGCATGGCCTCGACGGCCGACGCCAGATCGGCACTTCCGGGAAGTACCACCGGTGCCTCTTCGGCCGGTCGAGCCACGACCCCCCGAACCTCGAGGGCCTCGATGCGGGCCACCAGATCAGAAAGTTCCGGTGCCCTCACCGGCGGACCCCCGGTGTCCCCGGTCGATCCCCCGCTGTCTGCTGCGGACAGCAGCCGGACGAGAGCGACCTCGAAGGCGAGTCGAGGATCTGGAGCCTGACGCATGCCGATCAGAGCAGAGCCGATCAACTCCAATGCTTGCACCGTCCGACGCCGACCCAGTCGGCGGCCCAGTTCAGCCAAGCGTGCAGCCTCGTCGGGGGGGATCTGGCCCAGGTCGATACCGGCATCGACCAAGAAGGTGTCGCGTAACCGTCGAGCCGACCGCTCAGCGAGATCTCGCGGATCGGTACCAGCGGCCACCGCGCCGGCGACTGCGCCCAGTGCGGCAGTGAGGTCGTCATCAGCCAGCGCCTCGAGAAGGTCGTCAGGTCCCGCCCGCTCGTCGGGAACACCACCCGCCGCAACTACCTGATCCAGGGCGGACAGCGTGTCGCGCACCGACCCCCGGCCCTGACCAACCACGTAGTCCACGATCTCGTCGTCGATGGCCAACTCGGCCTGCGCCGCAATGTTGCGCACATGGGCCTCGAGGGCCTCGGCGCCCACCAGGTTCAACTCGACATGTTGCGTCCGACTTCGAATGGTGGGAAGGACCTTCTGCGGATCGGTGGTGGCGAGGATGAACACCACGTGCGATGGAGGTTCCTCGAGGGTTTTCAACAGGGCGTTGGACGCCGCCGTCGACAGCATGTGGACCTCGTCGAGGAGATAGACCTTTCGACGTCCCGGGCTCACCAGAGCGGCGTTCGCCGTGATCTCCCGGATGTTCTCGACCCGGTTGTTGGACGCAGCGTCGAGTTCGACGAGGTCCATCGACGAGCCCGCCTCCACTGCGACACACGACCCGCACCCACAGCACGGCTCGCCGTCGTCGGCCGGTTGCTCGCAGTTCAGGGCCTTCGCCAGGATCCGGGCCGTCGAAGTCTTGCCCGTTCCCCTCGGGCCGCTCAACAGGTAGGCGTGCCCCACGCGATCCTCTGCCACCGCGTTGCGCAGGACCCGCACCAGGTGGTCCTGGCCGATGACCTCGCCGAACCGCTGCGGCCGGAAGCGTCGGTACAGGGATTGAAAGGCCATCTCGCCGCGAGCCTAGCGGTGTGACCGCACGGCTCATGGCCTGTAGCCTTGGCCCCGATCGTCGTCCGACGTGGCGGCCGGGCCCTGTGCAACAGCGGTCCGTGAACCGAGTCAGGGCCGGGAGGCAGCAGCTCTCAGCGGAGCCCGTTGTGTGCCGCAGATCGCCTGGCCGCCTCGTGGGACGACGATCTGGAGAGTTGCCAGAGTGGACGAATGGGCTCGCTTGGAAAGCGTGTGAGGCTTAACCGGCCTCCGTGGGTTCGAATCCCACACTCTCCGCCAAGCACGGGCAGACCCATAGGGCCCTGACTAGCGTTCGGTCATGGCTGACACCGACAGTCCCGTCATCATCGAGGCCGCCATCAATGGGGTGCGCCGCCAGGAACAGAACCCCAACGTCCCCCGGAGCCATGCCGAGATCATCGACGATGCGTTGGGGTGCCTGGAAGCCGGCGCGGCCATCATCCACGCGCACAACCGGAGCCTGCGCCTGGTGGGGGCCGAGGCGGTCGAGGACTACACCGCAGCGTGGCGGCCGATTCTCGACGAGCGACCCGACGCCTTGTGGTACCCGACCGGGGTCGTGGCCTCGTCCTCGCAGGAGCGACTGGCCCACCACGAGTTGCTGGCCGACCTCGGCCTGATCCGCATGGCCTTCGTGGATCCCGGCTCGGCCAACACCGGGTGGATCGGCGAGGACGGGCTCCCCACCGGGGCCGTGTACGTGAACGACTACGACCACATCCGGGCCGCCTTCGGGCAATGCGAACAACGGAATCTGGCCCCAGCCGTCGCCATCTACGAACCGGGCTGGCTCTCCACCACCCTCGCCTACCACCGGGCTGGACGCCTCCCTCGGGGAACGATGGTCAAGCTCTACTTCGGCGACGAGTGGGGCCTCACGTCGAGAACCCGCGGCGTGAGCTTTGGGTTGCCACCCACCGAGGCCTCGCTCCGGGCCTATCTCGGAATGCTCGCCGGCACGGACCTGCCCTGGTCGGTCTCGGTCTGGGGAGGGGACCTGCTGGCCACCCCCGTGGCCCGCCTAGCCCTCGAACTCGGCGGTCACCTGCACGTCGGCCTGGAAGAGTTCATGGACCCCGACCGGACCCCCACCAACGTGGAGTTGGTCACCGAAGCGGTGGCCTTGTGTCACGAGATCGGACGGCCGGTGGCCGATTGCGCCCAGACCGCGGCCATGCTCGACGTGCCCTGACCCGACCTGGGCCTCGGCCGAGCACGCAGTGCGCGAGCCGCGCTGCCGGACCCCCTCAGGCCGTGATGCCGCCGTCCACGGGAACATGGGCCCCCGTCATGTACGACGACTCGTCCGACGCGAGGAACAGGGCCAGGTTGGCCACCTCATCGACGCCGCCGAGCCGACGCAGCGGGGTCAGCTTGACCATGGCCGCCGTCATCTCGGGGGTGTTCGTCTGGATCATGTCGGTGTCGATCACCCCCGGGTGGATCGAGTTGACCCGGATGTTGTAGCGGGCCAACTCGAGGGCACCCGATGCCGTCATCCCCGTCACTGCGTACTTCGAGGCGGCGTAGCCGATCATGTACTTGGTCGCCCGGATCCCGGCTCCCGAGGAGATGTTGACGATGGACCCTCCCCCGGCCTCGGACATCGGGCGTACCGCAGCGCGCATACCGAGGAACACCCCGACCTGGTTCACCGATACCACGGCCTGGTAGTCCTCGAGGGAGTACTCGGCGAGGGGGGCGTTGATCTGGATGGCCGCATTGTTGACCAGGATGTCGAGACGACCGAACCGGTCGAGAGCGACAGCCACCGCAGCGTCCCACTCCTCCTCGCTCGACACGTCGTGCGCCTGGAATACCGCGTTGTCACCGATCTCCGCGGCAGTTGCCCGGCCCTGTTCTTCGAGCACATCGGAGATCACGACCTTGGCTCCTTCGGCAGCGAACAGGCGAGCTTCCGCCGCTCCCTGGCCCCGGGCTCCTCCAGTGACGATGGCCACCTTGCCGTCGAGTCGTCCCATGGCTACCTCCCCCTTGTTGTGGGCCACGCTGCCACGACGAGCGATCGGGCGCAACGGCGCTAGCGTGCCCGGCGACGAGGGAGCGGGACATGACCGACGAGCAGGCCATGCAGCTCGCCCTGGAGCAAGCCAGGGCGGCAATCGACCACGAGGACGTGCCCGTGGGGGCGGTGGTGGTGGTGGACGGCCAGGTGGTCGCCTCACGCCATAACGAACGTCAGCTCACGGGCGATCCGACCGCCCACGCCGAGGTGCTGGCCCTGCGCGACGCCGCTGCAGCAGCAGGATCGTGGCGGCTCGACGACGCCACCCTGGTCGTGACCCTCGAGCCATGCCCCATGTGTGCCGGTGCAGCGGTCAACGCGAGGGTGGCCAGGGTGGTCTTCGGCGCATACGACCCCAAGGCCGGAGCAGCAGCCACCCTGTACAACGTGCTGGCAGACCCACGCCTCAACCACCAGGCCGAGGTGCGGGGCGGGGTGATGGCCGAGGAATGCGGAGCCATGTTGAGCGACTTCTTCGCCGAGCGGCGATCGTGAGCAGCCTGGGAGTTTGAGCTGAACTATTCGCTCGAGACGAATCCGGTGGCGGAAGGTGTGGGATTCGAACCCACGGTGACCCGGAGGCCACAACGGCTTTCGAGGCCGCCCCATTCGTCCGCTCTGGCAACCTTCCGTCGACGACCTTAGCGAACCCACCCGCCCGGCTCAGCATCGAAACCAGGGCCCCACGCCCTAGCCTTGCCCGGATGCGGCCCATGCATCCCCACGCCCTGCTCCGCGACCCTCACGCCCCTCAGCCCGCCGGGGTGAGCAAGTCGTCCCTGCGTCGGGTGTGGGGGTTCGCCGGGCGGTACCGATGGATGATCGCCCTCTTCGTCGGGACCATCATCGGCGGTGCCCTGCTCCAGCTCGTGCCACCGTTCCTGTTCGGCCGCATCATCGACCGTGGTGTGGTTCCCGGCGACCGTGGCGTGGTGACCACCCTGGCCCTGCTCACCGTTGCCGCCGCCTTTGCGGTGGCCCTGTTCGCCCTCGCCGAGCGATGGCTCAGTGCCCGGGTCGGTGAGGGGCTGATCAACGACCTGCGGTCGACCCTGTTCGACCATGTCCAGCGCATGCCCCTGGCCTTTTTCACCCACACCCAGACCGGCATGCTGGTGTCACGCCTCAACAACGATGTCATCGGCGCCCAACGGGCGGTCACCGGGACGCTGGGCACCGTGGTCACCAACCTCATCGTGGCCGTCTCCACCCTGGTCGCCATGTTCTGGCTGGAGTGGCGACTGACCCTGCTCGCCCTGGTCCTGTTACCCCTGTTCGTCTGGCCGGCCAAGCGGGTGGGCGCTGCGCTCAGCAACATCACCCGGGAACAGATGGAACGCAACGCCGAGATGAACTCGACCATGACCGAGCGGTTTTCCGTATCGGGCGCCCAACTGGTCAAGCTCTTCGGGCACCACCCCACCGAGGCGGACAGCTTCGGCCGGCAGGCCAGCGCGGTGCGCGATCTCGGCATTCGCAGCGCCATGTACGGCCGCACCTTCATCCTCGCTCTGGGCCTCGTCGCGGCGGTCGGCACTGCCGTCGTGTACCTGGTCGGTGGGCGCTTCGCTATCACGGGCGAGCTCACCACCGGTGAACTGGTCACCTTCGCAACCCTGGTGCCGCTGATCTATCAGCCGCTTACTGCGCTGACCAGCGCACGGGTCGACGTGATGAGCGCCCTGGTCAGCTTCGAGCGGGTGTTCGAGGTGTTGGATACCCCCCACGGCATCGCCGACCAGCCCGATGCCACCCACCTGGACCGAGTCGACGGCCGGGTGCAGTTCCACCAGGTCGACTTCGCCTATCCCACGGCCACCGCTCCTTCGCTGAGCCTGGGCGGGGCGGGAACCGGCCCCGAGCTGGGTCCCCAGATCCTCCACGGGGTGGACCTGGACCTGCGACCCGGCACCATGACCGCCCTGGTCGGACCATCCGGCGCCGGAAAGAGCACCCTGGCCGCCCTGCTCCCCCGCCTGTACGACGTCACAGGGGGAGCGATCCTCATCGACGGCCAGGATCTCCGCGAGGTCACCCAGGAGAGCCTCCGCGACCAGATCGGCGTGGTCACCCAGGACCCCCACCTGTTCCACGAGAGCGTGGCGGCGAACCTCCGCTACGCGATGGGCGATGCCACCGAACAGCAGCTCGTCGACGCCTGCCAGGCCGCTCAGATCCACCACGTCATCGCCGCCCTGCCCCAGGGATACGACACGGTGGTCGGCGAACGCGGTTACCGCCTGTCAGGTGGCGAGAAGCAGCGCCTGGCCATCGCCCGAGTGCTCCTCAAGAACCCGGCCATCGTCATCCTCGACGAAGCAACCAGCCACCTCGACGCCGAGAACGAGGTCTTGGTCCAGCGGGCCCTCGACGAGGCTCTAGCCGGGCGTACCTCCCTCGTCATCGCCCATCGCCTGTCCACCGTGCGCAACGCCGACAACATCGTCGTGCTGGACGGGGGCAGCGTCGTCGAGCAGGGCACCCACGACCAGCTCGTGGCATCGGGCGGACTGTACGCCGACTTCCACCACACCCTGGTCGGGGACTGAGCGAGACCCATGGCGGCGCACACCTGGACGGTCACCGAGTTGTGCGCCGAGATCGAGACTGCACTCGAGGAGCGTTTCCCCGGCGAGGTCTGGGTACGGGGCCAGGTAAGCGGTACTCGGCGCCCGCCGTCAGGTCACCTGTACTTCCAGCTCGTCGATCCCGACACCTCCGGAGGCACCTTCGGTGGCCAGCTCCCCATCGTCGCATTCAAGGGGCAGCTCAGGGGGATCGAGGCCCTGCTGCGGAAGGTGGGCGACCTGCGGATCGAGGACGGCGTCGAAGTCCGGGTCAGGGGCAGGATCTCGTTCTACGGCCCCCAGGGCCGGGTGCAGCTGCAGATGACGGGGATCGACCCGAGCTTCACCCTCGGCCAGCTGGCCGCCGAGCGGGACGAGGTGCTCCGGCGCCTCGCCGCCGAAGGGCTGATGACCACCAACAAGGCTCGGCCACTTGCGCTGGTCCCTCTTCGGGTGGGCCTCGTCACCTCCGATGGGTCCGCCGCCTACAACGACTTCGTCGACGAACTCCAACGCAGCGGGTATCCGTTCCGTATCACCCTGGCCGATGCCAGGGTGCAGGGGGCCGACGCCGAGGCCAGCCTGGTGGCCGCCGTCACGACCCTGGGTCAGCTACCCCTGGACGTCATCGCCGTGGTCCGCGGCGGCGGGGCCCGCACTGATCTGCTGGCCTTCGACCGCGAGTCGGTCGCTCGCGCCGTGGCCACCTGCCCCGTGCCGGTCCTGGTCGGCGTCGGCCACGAAATCGACCGCAGCGTGGTTGACGACGTCGGCCATCTGTCCCTCAAGACCCCGACCGCATGTGCCGACGCCGTGGTCGAGCGGGTCCGTTCCTTCCATCGCCGCCTCGAACAGATCGCAGAAAACGTAAGCCGACAAGCGTCGGATCGCCTGACCCATGCACAGCAGCGAGTCGCCCAACGAGCCGTCGACCTGGCCCGCCTCACCCTCGGCGCACTCCGGTGGCACGGGAGCCTGCTCGATCAGCGGCGTGACCGACTGAGTCGGGCCGAGACCGTGCTGTCCATCGAGATGCAGCGACTGAACGAGGCCGGTCGGCGATTGGAATCGGCCTCCCGGCAGACCGTCAGGGACCACGATCGGCGACTCGTTGCAGCCGCCGCTCTCACCTCTGCCCTACATCCCGACCGCATCCTGGCTCGGGGGTTCTCGGTGACCCGTACCGCCGACGGCACCATCGTGACGGGTACGGCACCCACAGGTACCCGTCTCGTCACCACGACGGCTGGCGGTCTCATCGACAGCGACGTCACCGGGGCGCAGGAACGACCGAGTAGCAACATCCACAGCAGGAACGACCACACAGTGGAGGAACCATGACCGACACGGGTGACCCCGACGCACCCCTCGGGTACGCAGAGGCCCTCGCCGAGCTGGAGAGGCTGCTGGCCGACCTCGAGGGCGACGACGTGGACATCGACCGCCTCAGTGAGGACGTGCGGCGGGCAGCCGAGTTGATCACGATGTGTCGGGAGCGCCTGACGTCGGCTCGGGCTGAGGTGGAGCGGATCGTCGCCGATCTCGGACCGGCCAGCGAGCAGGAGACCCCGTGATCCCTCCACGGGGAACCCGCCCCGCAACCCTGCGAGAGCCGGCGTGCCGTGCCGAGCGTCGACCAAAAAGGAGTGGACCGAGGGAGTCGGTGGGTTCTCCCTCGGTCCACGGGCGCTCTCAGACCGGTGGGAAGTCCGAGGCGCACATCTGTCAGCGGAGAGGGCTCCTCACCGCCGCCGGTTGGGCTCCTGCACGACGCCGAGCCGGTTCCGATGATGGGCCCACCTCCGGAACCGGTCGGGCTGTTCGAGCAGTCCGTACCGGAGTTGTCCGCAAGGTAACCAGTCCTCTGGCCCTGGTCAACCCCAGCCCTGACAGTCCCCGATGAACCAAGTCGTTCCCCACGGCGCGTGGCCCTCCCCACTACAGGCAACCGACCTCGCTGCCGGTGCCGTTCGCCGCAGTGAGGCCCGTGTCCACGATGGCTCCATCTACTGGGTCGAGGGACGACCAGCCCAGGGCGGGCGCTCCGTGATCGTCCGCCACGACCCTGGCACCGGCGCCTCCGTCGACATCGGCCCCGACGATCTCGACGTGCGAACCCTGGTCCACGAGTACGGGGGCGGAGCCTGGCTTCCGACCTCTGCCGGACTGCTTGCCGTCCACCTCGACGACCAGCGGATCTGGCTGCATCCCGGCAGCGACGAGCACGCCGTTGCGATCACCTCCGAGGGCCCCGAACCCCGGTCCTATCGGTATGCCGACCCGGTCGAGGACCCGCACGGGGGCGCCGTCATCTGGGTCGCCGAACGTCACGAGCACGGCACGATCGACAACCTGCTGGTCTCGGTGGAGGGCGACGGGACGGTCACCACGGTCGCTTCGGGTCATGACTTCTACTCGTCACCGGCGGTATCACCCGACGGCGATCGGCTCGCCTTCGTCACCTGGGACCACCCGAACATGCCGTGGGACCACACCCTGATCCAGGTGTGTGAACGGGTCGACGGTCGGTGGTCATCCCCTCGCACCGTCGTGGACGGTCCTGCTCTCCAGCAGCCTCGCTGGAGTCCCGATGGTCGGCTTCATCTGATCTCTGACGCAACGGGCTGGTGGACCATCCATGAATTCGATCCCACCGAATCCGACACCGTCCCCCTCGTCGACCTCCCGGCAGAGTTCGGCCTCCCGGCCTGGCTCTTCGCCAACCAGACCTACGACTGGTGCCCCGACGGGAGCATCTGGTGTTCATGGGTGGCAGGGGGCGTCGGGCATCTCGGCATCATCTCCGACGGTCGACTTCACGAGATCGACAGCGGCTTCACGGAGTTCGGTCGCCTGGAGGCGCTTCCCGACGGGCGGGTCGCCACCATCGCGTCGAGCTGGACCCGGTCGGCGGCCGCAGTGATCATCGATCGGGACGGTCGGACCCAGGAGCTGAGCGCTCGGGAACCAACGCCCCTCACCGATGCCGACATCTCGGTTCCCGAGGCGATCGACTTCCCAGGCGCCGACGGTCTCGAGACGCACGGGTTGTACTTCCCTCCGGTGAATGGGCAGGTCACTCCCCCAGAAGGCGAGCTGCCCCCGCTGCTCGTGGTCGGCCATGGTGGCCCGACCGGGGCCGCACGTTCGAGTCTCGATCTGGGCATCCAGTACTGGACCAGCCGGGGCATCGCCGTTGTCGACGTCAACTACGGGGGATCCACCGGGTTCGGCACCCCCTATCGGGACCGGCTCCGTGGCAGCTGGGGGATCACTGACACCCAGGACTGCACGGCGGCCGCTCTTTACCTCGCCTCCACCGATCGGGCCGACCTCGCTCGTCTGGCCATCAAGGGAGGATCAGCCGGTGGCTACACCACCCTGTGCGCCCTGATGGCAGGACCCACGTTCGCAGCGGGGATCAGTCGCTACGGCGTGGCGGACCTGACCAGCCTGGCCACCGACACCCACAAGTTCGAGTCGCGGTACTTGGATTCGCTGGTCGGACCCTGGCCCGAGGCCCGCAACGTGTACCAGGAGCGATCGCCCATCAACCACCCAGAGCGGCTGGCCACCCCGATGCTCGTGCTCCAGGGCAGCGAGGACCCAGTCGTGCCACCGTCGCAGTCCGAGGCATTGATCGCCGCCCTCGCCGGCGCTGGTGTTCCTCACGCGTACGTGTTGTTCGAGGGCGAGTCACACGGGTTCCGTCAGGCCGCCCACATCGCTCTGGCACTCGAGTACGAACTGTCGTTCCTCGGCCAGGTCTTCGGCTTCGAACCCGGCGACAGCGTGGCCCGGGTGGAGTTGCGATCGGACCGCTGACCGTCAGGAAGACGAGGTCGTGGTCGTGGGGGGAACGGTCGTCGGCGGCGTGGTCGTGGTCGTCGGAGGAACGGTCGTCGGGGGAACGGTCGTCGAGGGCACTGTCAATGGTGTGGTGGTCACCGGCGGCGGGTCGTGGCGAGCGCAGTCTCCCGAGATGATGTCGACAATGCGCTGATGCCGTGTGCCACTGCTCACCGGTTCGGGTCCCCCACGGTCGTTGAGCAGATGGGGATGGAAAGTCCAACCGGTGAGGGAAGCGTCCTCGAACTCGAGGCGCAGGACCCCGGTGTCGCCAGTGATGCCGTAGCGGGGATGCCAGATGAAGTTGCCGAGCGAGTACGCAACCAGCTGGGTGTCAGTCGTCTCGATCGGTTGCAACACATGTGGGTGATGTCCGATCACGGCTGTTGCCCCGGCGTCGAGCAGGGCCTGAGCAAAGCTTCGTTGGGTTGCACTGGGGCAGGTGTCCCGTTCGATACCCCAGTGCACGGACGCTATGACCACATCCGCTTCGCTGGCTGCCACCCGGACATTGGCCAGCACCCGCTCGCGCTGACTGGTTCCATCTGCGATACCGGCCCGATCCGAGCGCGCTGCGAATCCCGACGGCATGATCTGACTGGCGGCAACGAATGCGACGGTCGGGCCAGCGGGAATCTCGAACATCCGATGTCGATAGGCCTCGACGTCGTCGGGTCCTCCCCCGACCGCGACGACACCGGCGGACGCGAGCGCATCGAGAGTGTCGAGGAGTCCGACCTCGCCATAGTCGACCGCGTGATTGTTGGCCACGGACACCACATCGATTCCAGCCCGCGCGATGGTCCCAGCGGCTGACAACGGTGCTCGGAAGACGAAGGTCTTGCTGGCCGGGACTCCCTGGGAGGTGATGGCCATCTCCACATTGACGAACGCAACGTCGGCGCTGGCCAGTAGTGGTGAGATGCCAGCGAAGGGATCGATGCCCGCCGCCTCGGTGCGATCCATCAGGACGTCACCTCCGGCCATCAGCGTCCAACTGCGGGGGCCGCGGGTCGTGGGCGGCGCAGTCGTTGGTGGTACCGATGTCGTCGTGGGCACCGTGGTCATGGTGGTCGTCGTACTCGTCCTGGCGGATTCGATCACCGACAGTTCGATGGTCCCACGGGGAGCTGACACCCCAGTGGCCGCTGGCTGACCGGCCGAGGTCGTTCCTCCCGAGCAGGCGGCCACCAGCATGGCAAGCGCCGCCACGACAACGGCACCAGTGCGACGAGCCACGGATGGCCAGTGTAGGGGGAGGTGGGACGCATCTCGGTAGCGTCGTCCTCGATGTATGCCTTCGCCCGGCGTCCCCGGTGGATCGCCGGCCACCTGCTGGCCGCCACCCTCCTGGTCGTCTTCGTCGTCGCAGGGTTGTGGCAACTCGACCGACATCGTCAGCGCCGCAACGAGAACGGTGTCGTTGCTGCCCGGAGCCAGATGGTGCCGTTGCCCGGGACAGCCCTCGGCGACCTGGATCCCGCCACCGACGAATACCGGTCGATCGAAGTACAAGGTCGATGGCTGGCTGGCGAACAGGTGCTGATCCGCAACCGGTCACACAGCGGCGTGGGGGGATGCCACCTCGCAGCTCCCCTCGACCCGGGCGCATCTCCGGCCGTGCTGGTGGTCCTCGGCTGGCTCCCCGGGACCAGTTGCACGGATGCAGATATCGAGTTCGGCTCGGGCAGGGTCAAGGTCGTTGGGCGTCTTCGCATCTCCGAGACACGTGGCCGGTTCGGGCCAACGGACCCCGCCGAGGGCCGCCTCGTCTCCCTGGCTCGGACCGACGTCGGCCGGATCGCCCAGCAGCTACCCGTTCCCTTGGCCACGATGTACATCGAGGCGGTCACCATCGATCCGGCCGTCGAGGGGCTGAGCACCATCGATGCCCCGCCGCTCGACGGTGGGCCACACCTCGGCTACGCGGTGCAGTGGTTCCTCTTCTTCGGGGTGGGTGCCGTCGGCTATCCCTTGGTGCTTCGACACCATGCCCGTCGCGGTCAACTCGACGACGTCTGATCAGGCTCCGAACCCTCAGTCCCGCACCACGCTGGCCATGCGGCCGACGACCTGTTCGAGCATCTCGATCGACGTTGCGAAGTTGAGCCGCACATGCCCTTCCCCGCCGGGTCCGAAGTCGAGACCGCTGTTGAGCGCCACCCTGCCCCGCTCCAGGAAGACCTGTGATGGATCGTCACCCAGTCCCAACTCCCGACAGTCCAGCCAGGCGAGATAGGTGGCGGCCGGTGGGTGGTAGCGCACCTCGGGCAGCAGATCGGCCAGGAGGTCCCTGAGCTGGTACCTGCGCTCGTCGAGACCCCGTAGAAGTTCGTCCAACCACGGTTGGCCGTGCTGCCAGCCTGCGATGGTGGCAACCTGTCCGAGCACGTTGATACCGCCCAACAGTCGTTTGGGAATATCGCGCAGCGGCGGGCCGTAGCGGTCGCTGGACGAGTGCACGAAGGCCAGCCGCAGACCGGCCATGTTGAACGTCTTCGTTGCAGCGGTGACCGTCACGGTGCGCTCAGCGGCAATCGGGGACACGGAAGCGGCCGGCACGTGTCGCGCAGGTTGGTAGACGAGGTCCGAGTGGATTTCGTCACTGATGACCAAGAGGTCGTGTCGATCGGCCAGCTCGGCGATGCGCACCAGGTCGGCCCGATCCAACACGACCCCGCAGGGATTGTGAGGATGACACAGCATGAGCGCTGTCACCTCACCCGACGCAGCGAGTTGTTCGAGATGGTCGAAGTCCATCTGCCAGCCATCATCGCCGAGGCGCAGCGGGTTCGGCACTACCCGCCGCCCACAGTCGGAGATCGTCGTCAAAAACGGGGGGTAGACGGGAGTCTGCACAACGACGCCGTCACCGGGCTGGGTGAGGGTCTCGATCGTCCACTGCAGGCCCTGGATCACGTCGTGAATCCGCATGACGTGAGCTGGCTCGACCTCCCACCCGTAGGCAGCCGACATTCGATCGGCGAACGCCCCGAAGATGGGTACCGGCTCATCGTAGAAGTCGTAGCCCAGCCCACCACTGTCGATGCGCTCCCGCACTGCGGTCAAGATGACGTCGGGGACGTCCACGTCCATGTCGGCCACCCATGCGGCGAGCACGTCGGAGCCGTGGCGGCCCCACTTGATGCCCGGCCGCTGCCTGATCCGTTGCTGGTCCAGATCGAAGATCATGGGTCGTGGACAATAGCCCGACACGGGCTCCGCGGCACGAGACCGGCAGGAGCCCCGGCCACTATCCGGCACTCTCAGTGGTCACATTTCTCGCAACTACCACTCTCTATGTTTTTTCTGACAAGCGTGGTAGAACCCTCGTGTGTTCGAGGCCAGCGGATCCATCCTCATCACCCTGCTCTTGGCCTGGGCCGGCGCGGCCGCCCTCCTCGCCGTCACGGCATCACTCGGGCGTCGTCGTCGGCGTGGCGACGAAGTCATCCTCGACCTGCGGGGGGACGAACGGCGGGAGGAACTCCGCTGGGCGGCCATTCGGTTCATCGGACACGGACACCGAGGCGACATCCTGCAGGAGGTCGTCTGCCAGGCCACGAACTGCTCCCCCGCACAGGCCCTCCGGGCCATTGCCGATGCACAAGGCGCTTCATTGGGGGATCAACACGGCGGACACTCGGACGGGACAGACCCCTACCGCGGTCAGTAGAGGCCGATCATCCGTCCAGCCAGGACGGCCACCGCAGCGATCAACACCGGCCGGATGAGGCGCTCGCCACCGCGCACAGCCAGCCGGGCTCCCGCCCACCCACCGACGGCAAAACCGAGGGCCAGGAGTCCAGCCGATGGCCAATCGACATCACCGCGGGCCACGAAGACAGGAACCGCCATAGCAGTCAGGGCTCCGATGACGACCACCTTGACTGCGTTGGCGTTGATGAGGTCGAGCCCAGATCGGGCGAGCGCCACCACGATGATCAGACCCACCCCTGCCTGGAACGCCCCGCCGTACAAACCGATGCAGAAGAACACGACGGTGGTGGTCAGGGGTCGCCATGTGATGTCGGCCCCCGACGATCGCGGCGTGCGCAGACTCAGAACCAGGAGCGGAACCATCAAGAACCCGAAGAGCCGCTCGAATGTCTCGTCGGCCAGGCTCGAGATGACGAGGGAGCCGACCAGCGAACCCACGACCGCAGGGACCAGCACCGGAACCGCCCGCCCCAGGCCGCTGACACCCTCTTTCCGGTAGCCGGCGATCGAGGCGATGTTCTGGACGAGCACCCCGACCCGATTCGTTCCATTGGCGTCGAGTCCCGGGAGGCCGACCACCACGGTCAAGATGCCCACTGTCAACAGCGAGCCACCACCCGCCATGGCGTTCACCACACCGGCGACGACCGCCGATACGAGAACGACAACCACATCGACGATGTCCACGCTCCCATCATTGTCGGTCGACGAAGATCCCGCCCCATTTGGGACAGCACCTCGACGTCACGCCGCGATGCCCCGAACGTCACCTGTCTGCGCAACTGCTCCCAAGGACCCCTGGAAGGTCGCATCCCCGAATGCGAACACGCCACCGTCTCGAGCGACGAGCCAGTACCCCCGGCCTGATGGGGTGGTTGCCATCCCTACGATCGGTTCGGCCAGGCGTATCGCTCCCGTGGAACCGTGGAACCCCGCTGCGCCGAAGGCAAAGACCCCACCGTCATCACAGACGAGCCAATACCCCCGGCCACTCGGATGGGCCGTCATCCCCACCACGGGCCGATTCAACCTGATATGTCCGGCCGAGCCATAGAAGCCAGCGGAGCCGTAGGCGAACACCCCACCGTCCCGAGCGCAGAACCAATAGCCGCGACCATCAGGATGGGCCGCCATGCCCACGACGGGTTCGACCAAGGAGAGGTTGCCCGTACTGCCGTGGAAGCCGGCCGAACCGAAACTGAACACTCCACCGTCCTCGGCGACCAACCAGTAGCCCTCGCCGTCAGGAGCCGCCGCCATGTCGATGACGGGTCGGGACAGGGATCGCCCGCCCATCGAGCCGAAGTAGCCGGCATCGCCGTAACTGAACACCCCACCATCTCGACCAGCCACCCAGTAGCCATCGCCCGACGGATGGCGACGCACTGCGACGGTACCCGGTGTCCATGGGCTGCCGAAGTTGGCGCATCGTCCAAAGTTGTGAACCCCACCTGCCTCGGTGACCATCAGGTATCCATGGCGCGCAAGCGGGCTGGGAGCCGGGCCGACGATCGTGGTTCGATCCGGATCCGACCCGAACAGATCGAACTGCTCGAAATCGCCCCGCAGCACCTCCCGAGCATCAGCTCGCAGCCAGCGGTCCAAGACCGTGGCGTACATGCTTCGAAAATCGACCTGCGGACGAAGGTTCCCCCGCCCATCGAGGTTCGACAACGACGGCTGCTCCCCGTACAGGCCGCCCTTCACCCGCGACCCGATCACGAAGGCGACGCTGGCCGCACCGTGGTCCGTACCGTGACTTCCGTTCGGCACCACCCTTCGGCCGAACTCCGAGAACGTCATCAGGGCGACCCGAGGGGCCATCACTCCATCCAGTTCGGCATAGAAGCGCTCGATACCGGCATCGAGGCGGTCCATCAGTCGGGCATGGGACCAAGCGAGTCCTTCGTGGGTATCGAAGCCACCAAGGGTGACCGACAGGACCCTCACGCCCACATCAGCATTGATCAGTCGCGCCGCCTGGGCGAGCTCCACCTCGAACCGACTTCCCACCAACTCGTCACCGGGGTACGCAGGAAACAGCCGGTCCGCCTCGTCCATCGCTGTCACATTCATCCGGGCGAGCTGGTCGGCCCACGGCCCGAGGGTCCGTTCGCCGGCCCCCATCGTCCGCAATGCATCGTTCAACGGAGCTTCGTGGCTCGGGATCCGTGAACCGAACGTCAAGACGCCACCGGTGGGCAGCGCAACGGCTCGGGCACGCCGCCCGACGAGATGGAGGGGTACTGCGGTATCGAACACCACCCCTTCGACCCCAGCCGTACCGGCTCCCAGACCGTCCAGGTAGCGCCCCAGCCATCCGTCCCGCAATCGATGCCCGGCCCGGATATCGGCAGCGCCCCCCTGCCAGAAGGCCATGCTGTCGAAGTGCGACAGGTTCGCGTCGGCGTGGCCGATACCTCGGATCACTGCGACCTCGCCGCGGTCGTAGCGTGCCTTCAGTCCTGTGAGGGAGGGGTGCAGGGCCAATCCCTCCCCGAGAGCCAGGGCCTGTTCAGGATCGAGAGCGGCACCCCTTCGCAGGCTGTGATAGCCGCCATCCTCGACCGGGGCGACCGTGTTCAGACCATCATTGCCCCCTGCCAGCTGGATCACCACGAGGACCCCGTCGACGGGAGAGGTGGCCGAGCTCGCCACAGCGGAAGCCCGCCCCGGAGCTGCGAGCCCGAGGCCGGCAATGGCAGTGCCAGCCGCCGTGTACTGGAGAAATCGACGACGCGAACGGCCGGCCGGCGAGAGGTCAGGTTGGACCGAGAGCTGTCGCCTCATGTCAGCGAGGTCGTCACACATCGCGCACCCTCACCCCAACTGCATTTCGGGGGACAGCGCCGTGAGGACGACGGCATTCCGGAAGCGATGAAAATCGTGGACCTGCGCACCTCGCCGCCAACAGTCCTCCATGGCCCGTCGGGTCTGCGAGCTCGGCACTCCTAACGAGAATCGGTCCGCAAGGAAGTCGACAGCGGCCTCGGGTCCCAACTGGTGGACGGCTTCCATGGTCCTGCCATCGAAGATGCGCCACGCCAACTGCCGCGCGAAATCAGCCCGAACCCATGTGCCGACGGTGGAGATCCAGGCTGCCTGACTCGACCAACCCGAAGGGTCAGGCGGACGGAACAGATCCTGACCCATGGCCGCTGCCCAGCGGTAGACCTGACTCCGGTGGGCCGAGATGCCGCCACCCTTGGCCAAGGCGGCAGTCAACTCGACGGGGCTTCGCACAAGGGCACTGCGCGCGCGATCCGAGTAGAACTCGGGTCGGTTCAGGATGGCCCGCACCAACACGGCCAGATCCTGGTTTGCATCGGAGTAGGTAGCTGCGAGTCCCTCGACGAGGCTCGGTTCGGGGTCGGGGTAGCCGAAGAAACTCCAGAGCCGAGTGACGACATAGCGTGCTGACGCTTCTCGGCGCCGACCAGCCACTGCCTCCCCGATCACCTCAGGCCCATCCCAGTTCCGGGTCACTCCGAAGATGGTCTTGGAGCCGTTGTCATGCTGTGTCGGCTGGAATCGATAGCTGCGACGCTCAGCATCGAGGTGATGGCCAGTCCACGCGCGGGCGGACTCGGTGACATCGGCTTCCGTGTAATGGCCGCCGGACCCAAGGAGATGGAGTTCGAACAGCTCACGGGAAAAGTTCTCGTTGGGCCTGCCAGCCTTGTTCCGATAGTTGTCGAGGTACAGCAGCATTGCGGAGCTCAGAGCGACCTGGCGAGCCAGGTCGCCGAAGTTCCCCATGCACCCGGCCCGCATCACCCGGTGGGCCTCCCAGGCCTGCCAGCCGTACTTGTGGGTATCGACGTTCGTTGCGAAGTGCCCGTGCCAGTACAAGACCAACTTCTCCTCGAGAGGTCGTGGCACGCTACGCATCCGCTCCATCCACCAGGCTCCGAGTCGTTTGGTCTGCGCCCAACGGGTTTGCTGTTCGTCGAAGATCCCAGCAGGAGCATCTGCCGGGGGGTTCGGCGAAAAATCGGTCACGACATCGACTGCGGCCGATCGGCCCAAGGGGAGCAGGGCCTCGACGAGAACCTGGTCGACGCCGAAGCCAGTACGCCGTACGAGATGTTCAGCCTCGTCCCGTCGCATGCCGATCCCCTCGCTCGCGTCAGCCCGCGCCCCACCGACGCAGGTTGACGTCGTCCTCTGTCCAAGTGAGTACGTCTCCCGTCGCCCGATCTTCGTCAGGGCAAAGGGAACTCTTGAGTGCTGTTCGGAAATTTCCCGCTAGCGGCTCAACGAAACGAACCGGGTTCCCGTCGTCGAGGCCGATCCGAGGAAGGCGGCGTCACCGAAGGCAAACACGCCCCCGTCGGCACCCAGCAGCCAGTAACCGTCTCCGCTCTCAGTGGGTGCGAGGTCGACGATCGGAGCAGCCAGACGTATCGCTCCGAGCGAGCCATGGAACCCGGCACTGCCAAAGGCAAAGACACCACCATCGGAGCTGACTTGCCAGTAACCCTTGCCGTCGGGATGCGCCGCCATCGATACAACCGGCGCGTTGGGTCGGTGGGTCCGAGCTGCGCCGAGGAATGGGGCGTCTCCGAAGGCGAAGACTCCGCCGTCCCGAGCGTTGAGCCAGTACCCATCGGAGGTCGAGGAACATATGCCGGTGATGGGCTCATTCAGCCCGAGACCAGCAGCAGCGCCACGGAATCGGGCACGACCGAGGGCGAAGACTCCTCCGTCGGCGCCGGCCAGCCACATTCCCCGCCCGTTCGAGGTCGGCGCGGCACCGACTACGGGAGCCGCCAACCGATGTCGCGTCAGGTCGGGCAAGGACGGAGCCTCCCCGAACGCTTCGATTCGTCCGGCGGAGGAGATCACCCAGTACCCGTCCTCGGTCGGGTGACGTCGAATCGTCGCTGGCGCACCTGTTGCCACGGCCCCGTAGCGTGCATGTCGACCGAAGTTGTAGACATCACCGGTCTCATCCAGCAGGAGGTATCCCTGGCGTGCCATTGGTTGAGGTGCCGGTGACGTGACCTCGGTCGGTGGGACATCGGGAACGCGAACCGGCGTGGGCCCACTGCCGTCGGGCGCCGCGCCGAACAGGGCGAGCCCTTCGAATCGCCCGCCGACGATTTCTGCCCCATCGGCCCCGAGCCATGCCTCGGCAACAGTGCCGTAGATGTCTCGAGGGTCGACGGTGGGAACCAGGTTGCCTCGAAAATCGAGTCGGTCGAGTGACGGGTACTCGCCGTACAAGCCGCCGCGCACCTGACTGCCGATCAGCAGCGACACGCTTGCCGCTCCGTGATCGGTCCCCTGGGATCCGTTGGGCCGGGGACGCCGACCGAACTCCGAGAACGTCATGACGGCCACCCGCTCGGCAACCGTGGCATCGAGCTCCTCGAACAGGACACCGATGCCGTCGTCGAGATTCCCGAGGGCCACCCCATGGTCCCAGACAAGTCGGGTGTGGGTGTCGAAGCCCGTAGCCCGCACAGAGATCACTTGAACGCCGATGTCGAGGTTGATAAGGCGGGCAGCCTGTTGCATCTGCGACGAGAAGTTCGACCCGCTGACGGGATTGCGGTACCCGGGTGCCAGCCGATCCGCCAGATCGAGCGCCTCCCGCGCGTTCGCAGCCAGGGCCGTCCCCCAGGGACCAGTCCCGTTTCCTTGGCCGTCCAACTGCCTGAGGGCTCGATACACAGCCTCCATCGAACTGCCCTGCTCGAAACCGAAGGCGGGCGGCGAACCAACAGGCAGACTCACGGCCGTGGCCGAGCGCCCTTGGAGGTGGAGGGGAACGGAACCGTAGAGACCAACAGCGTCGAGCCCGGTTCGTCGATCGCCCAACCCGTCGACGTAACGGCCGATCCAACCGGTCCGTGGACGATCTCCGGGCCGGGTGCCCTGCAAGCCGCCTTCCCACATGGCCCGGCTATCGAAGTGAGAAAGGGTGGTGTCCCTGAATCCCACGCCTTGGACCACTGCGACATCCCCTGCGTCCCAGCGCTGCTTCAGATAGGTCAGCTTGGGGTGGAACGCGAGCCCATCTGCGATGCTCAGACCGTCGTTTGGAGTGATCGCCAAACCCCTCCGAAGGTCGCGGTAGCGACCGCTGCCGATGGGGGCAACGGTGTTGAGACCGTCGTTGCCCCCGTGCAATTCGACCAGGACGAGCACTCGAGGCGCATTCCCGGCTCGTCCGGCATCCGCTCTCGTGAGGCTGAAACCGACTCCCGCCGACGCCATCGCAGCCCCAGCTAGTGAGTACTGGAGGAATCGGCGCCGTGCCAGGCCATCGGCAGACAGGTCTGGTCGACCGGACAGTGCCAGATCGACGGCGGCGTCCTCCCTTTCGTCGGCACTCAGCCAGGGCCGTACTGAATTCGACATATGACTGCGGCGGAGCGTGGAGCGTCGGAAGGTAGTCATGCCAGCTGCATTTCGGGCGTCAAGAGGGCGATCGCTACGGTGCTCGAAAGTTGGGCACTCGGACGCTGATGTCTCACGCTGCGCAGATGAGTCTCCAACACTGTTCGACTCACGCTGCCGAGCCGCGGGAGAGCCAACTCGTCTTCGAGCCGATCCACGGTGGCGGAAGGAGAAGCATCGATGAGACCCCGCAGCACACCCTCGCTCCACAAAGCCGTGGCCACCCGCACGGCATAGTCGCCGCGGGCGAGGGTGTACACGGGCGACAACCAGTCGCCGTTAACTCCCCATCCATCGGGTCCATCGGGGTAGAAGGGCAGCTGCCCCATCTGGCGAAGGTAGTGCTCTGGGTGAACATCGGACACCGACAGGGAAACTTCCCCAGCGCAGGCCACCGCCCAGTGCACGGGACCCCGCACCATCCCGAATCGGGCCTGGGCGCTGTAGAACTCGTCATGGTTGAGGATCGCTCGAAGCAACGCCCCGATGTTGGCGCCAGCAGCCAGGTACGGCACCGTCAACTCGTCGACCAAGGCATCGGATGGGTCTGGGTACGCGAAGTAACTCCACAACTTCCGGGCAATGAAGCGAGCCGACGCCACCCGCCTCGCCCCCCGTACGATCTCGTCGATGAGGGCTGGCCCATCCCAGTTCCGGCTGATGCCGAAGATGGTCTTCGTCCCGTGGTCGTGATCCGAAGATCTGAATCTGTACCGAGCAGGCGAGCCCGAGAGTCGATGCCCCGTCCAGGCCCGTGCAGTTTCCACGACGTCCCGCTCGGTGTAGTTGCCGGGACTCAAGGTGTGCAGCTCGAGCAGCTCACGGGCGAAGTTTTCGTTGGGTTCGCCGACCACGTTCCGGTGGTTGTCGAGATACAAGAGCATTGCCGGGCTCGTACTGACCCCCCTCACCAGGGAAGCAAAGCTGCCGGCCCCACCAGCCCGAAGGAGCTGTAGGTACTCGGCGAGGTGATTCGTGTCAGGCACCTGATGAGCCGAGACTGCGAAGTGGGAATGCCAGAAAAGAGCAAGGTGCTCCTGCAGCGGCCGGGGGACGGTACCCATCCGGTCCATCCACCACCGATTGAGCACCCGGGTGCGATCCCAGCCCGCTCGACCTGTATCGCCCACCGAGGACGGCACCACAGGGCTGGGGTTCGCTCCGAAGTCGAGGAGTACCTCGACAGCTTGCGATCGGGACAGTTGCGTGAGTCTGTCAACCAGATCGTGCTGGACAACGAATGACGTCCTGCGAACCAGATGGAACGCATCGGCGTGCTCCATCAGTACCCTCCCGCGTGTGCTTTGGACTGACAGTGATGTCAATCCGCGCACATCGCTACCAAGAGTGGTATCGATGCGCCTCTGTCCCGTCGGCTATCCAAGCAGACGGAAAAGGACTCTGCACGACAGTTACTGAGCAGTCGTCAAGGAGTACCGCCCGATCACTTCGTCGGACAGCTCAGGCCAGGCTGTGCCCCGCCACAGGCCTTCCTCGCGGTCGCCCAACACGACGAGCGCGCATCCGGCCGACGGGTCGAGCCACCACCAGGCGCCATGGGAGCCCATGGACCCAAAGGTGCCCGCTGAGTTGTGTCGCCCGGTCCAGTGGTGATGCTTGGCGCCCTTGATCTCCACACCCAATCCCCAAGGATTCGGATCGTGAAAGCCGAATCCGGGGACCATCCCGGCGATTCCCGGGCATACAGGGCTGACCAACTGAACCCGGGTCTCGCGGGCGATGATCCCTGGCGCAGGGCGTAGCAACGTCCCCAGCACGGCGGCCATGTCCCGAACCGATGCCTCCCCACCATGGGCAGCGGAGCCCTGCACCGAGGTCCGCTCGAGTCCCAATGGCTCGACGAGTGCCTCGTCCACGTAGCTCGCGAAGTCCATATCCGATCGGCGGGCCACGATGTCGGCGAGCAGTTCGAGCCCGGCATGCGAATAGATGCGTCGGGTTCCCGGTTCGGTGAGCAGTCGTCTGTGCTGTGGTGCCAGACCGCCGCAATGACCGAGAAGATGGCGGATCGACGAACCGGGAGGCCCCGCCGCCTCCCCGAGCCCGACAATGCCCTCCTCGGCGGCGATCAAGATGGCCAAGGCCGTCAGGGTGGAGGTCACCGAGCCCAAGCGGACTGCGCGGTCCAGATCCCCGTGACTCGCCACGACGCCCTCAGCGGTGACGACGGCTGCGCCAACGGCGGGCGTCGGCCACTGCTCGATCTGGGACAGGACGTCCATCGCTCCGGACGTTATCGGGCAGGAGGGTTACCAACGGCGGACCCTCGCCCCATCGCAGCGACACAAGAGCCAGGGGGAAGCGGGGACCCCAGGGTCTACCCTCGTTCCCGATGGGCGGTAACAGCTTCGGAGAACGATTCCGCATCACCACCTACGGCGAATCCCACGGAGGCGGCGTCGGGGTGGTCGTCGACGGCTGCCCGGCCGGTCTTGCTCTCGACCCTTCGGACATCCAGATCGAGTTGGACCGTCGACGACCCGGACAGAGTCGCCTGGTCACCCAGCGCCAGGAGGCAGACGAGGTCGCCATCCTGTCGGGACTGTTCGACGGCGTCACACTCGGGACACCCATCGCGCTCGCGGTGACCAACACCGACGCCCGCCCTGGCGCGTACGAGAACATGCGCGACCTGTATCGACCCTCACATGCCGACTACACGACCGAGGCCAAATTCGGTCGCCGCAACTGGCAGGGAGGGGGTCGAGCATCGGCTCGGGAAACCATCGGACGGGTGGCTGCCGGGGCGATCGCTCGGAAGATGATTGCCGAACTCGTGGGCATCGAGGTCATCGGGTGGGTCGAGTCCGTCCACCACATCACCGCAACCGTCGACCCGAACACCGTGTCCCGCAACGACGTGGAAGCCGACCCGACCCGGTGTCCCGATCCGACTGCAGCCGGATCGATGACCGAAGCGATCGAACAGGCTCGCCGGGACGGTGATTCATTGGGCGGTGTGGTGACGTGTGTGGCCCGAGGCATGGTGGCCGGGCTCGGTGAGCCGGTTTTCGACAAGCTCGACGGGGATCTCGCCGGGGGCCTGATGTCATTGCCCGCTGCGAAGGGGGTGGAGATCGGTTCCGGCTTCTCGGGCACCCTGCAGCGTGGCTCGAGCCACAACGACCCGTTCCGACCGGGCCCGCAAGGACGACCGGTCACCACCTCCAATCACAGTGGGGGTATCCAGGGCGGCATCAGCAACGGCGCCGACCTGTTCCTTCGGGTCGCCTTCAAACCGACAGCCACCATCGGCTCACCCCAGGACACCGTCGACCGGGACAACAACCCCGTCGTGCTCGAAGCTCGGGGTCGCCACGACCCCTGCGTCCTACCCCGGGCGGTCCCCATGGTGGAGGCCATGGTCTGTCTGGTCCTCGCCGATCACGTACTGCGTCAGCGCACCGCCCGCCTCTAGGAGCGAGTCGCTCGCTCAGCCGTCTCCCGCCTCGACCTCGTCGAGCGTCCCTGTCTCGACATCGAAGACGAAGCCTCGCAGGTGATCGCGATGGGCCAGGAACTTGTTGTGTGACAGTTCGCGGAGCGAACGGGCGACGTCGGCCGCCGGGTCGGCGAAGCTTCCAACCTCCCAGGCCGGGGCAGCGCCGGCAGCGCGGGTGAGCTCGTCGAGGAACGCGGCCTCGTCGAGCCCGTGGAGTCCACATGCCGTGTGGTGGATCAGGATGACTTCCCGAGTGCCGAGCAGACGTTGGGACAGAGCAACGGACCTGACCACGTCATCGGTGAGCACACCCCCTGCGTTCCGCAACACATGGGCCTCACCGCGTTCGAGGCCCAGCATCATCTCCACATCGATACGGGCATCCATACAGGTGACAACGGTGACCTGACGGCTCGGTTCGGCCCGAAGCCCTCCGAGGTGGTCATCGGATGCGTAGCGGCCGTTCCTGGCTATCAATTCGTCGGCGACGGGGTGGTGGGACATCGGGCTTCCTGGCACGAAGCGCCCGCAGCGTTATGACGGGGCGCCATCGATCAATCGTCGCTACTAGCCTAATACATATATTGCAATATGCCTATTTTATCTCCCTTATACGGCCATGAGGAGCCCGGTCGTGGGCACGCCACCGCCCGACCCTTCTCGGGCGCCTCGCAAGGGCCTGGTTATGCTCCGCCCATGGACCTGGAGGCACCGCGCCCGGATCTTCCCGGCTGGACTTTTCTCACCAACCACGCCCACGTCCTGTTGGCCATCCATCGCAACCCCGAACTCCGCCAACGCGACATCGCCCACGCGGTGGGCATCACGGTCGGAGCGGTCCAGAAGATCATCGACGAACTGGAGGCTGGCGGCTACGTGTCCCGGGAACGAATCGGCCGCCGCAATCGCTACGAGGTCACCCTCGGCAATCCCCTTCGACATCCACTCGAGCAACACCACACCATCGGTGAACTCCTGGCCATGCTCGTCAGCTGACCACCGGCGAGAGGTCGAATCGCCGCGACGGACGGCGGCCGATCAGCCGTCCTCGCCACGCTCACGAAGGAAGCGCTGGAATTCTTCCGCGATGTCATCACCCGATGGCAGATCCGCTTCGGCGGCCCGATCCGCCTCCTCCTCGAGTTGGCGCACGTAGGCCACCACCTCGCTGACCCGCTCTTCCCATTCGCGAGCCTGCACATCGAGACCCTGATACTCCGTCCGGATACCGGTCACCTGCTCGAAATGCTGCAGGAGGGCACGGGTCCCCTTGGCATTGGGCGGCCCAGCCACGTAATGGGGCACGCCGACCCGCAGTGAGATCACGGGCAGATTGGCCCGGTCGAGAGCATCGTGCAGGGTTCCGATGATGCCGGTCGGCCCCTGGTAGGTCGGGCGGTCGAGCCCCAGACGTTGGGCCAGATCAGCGCTGGCCGCCGAACCCTTCACCGAAGCGGGCCGGGAGTGCGGAATACCCGCCACCATGGCCCCCAGGGTCACGACCATCTCGCAGCCCGTGTCGGTGGCCACCTCGAGGACCGAGTCGCAGAAGGTACGCCACCGCATACGCGGCTCCACCCCGGCCAGCAGCACCAGGTCGTGGGGGAGGTCGTTCTCGATGACGTGGCAGTCGAGAGTGGGCCACTTGATCTCTCTGGTCCCGTCGGTGGCGATCCGCACTTGGGGCCGATTCTCCTGGAAATCGAAGAACTCCTCAGGGTCGATATGGGCCACCCGACGAGACGGGTGATGATCACGCAACCAACGCACCGCACCGGTAGCGCACTCTCCGGCATCGAACCAACCTTCGAAGGCCACCACCATCAGGGGGCGCTGCAAGCTCGGAGCTTCGTCCCAGACAACCTCGCTCATGGAACCACTATGCCGGTCGAATCGGGGATCCCCACCCTTCCCCGCCCGCCGATGGCGACGAGCGACATCACTGCAACAGCTCCCGGACCTCGCCGAGCAGCTCGAGCGACCGCAACGCATCGGGCTGACCGACCGACATCTGGCGAACCGATACGTCGGTGAACCCGGCCTCTCGCCAGTGCGAGAACCGCTCTGCCACCTCCTGAGGCGTCCCGACCGCTACATGATCAGCCGTCATGCCCCGGTACCCACCGGACAGGATCGGATCGGCCAGGGCCCAGGCCTGGTCGCGGGTCGGGGCGATGAGAGCGTCCTGGCGGATGATCAAGCGAGCCTCCGATCCCCCCGCACCGTGGTGCTGCTGATGGTGCTCGCGGAAGCGGGCGGCCATCTCTCGCCCCTGCTCGAAGCCGAGGCCAGGGCTTGCGTACCAGGCCCCACCGAACCGGGCCGCCCGTTCCAGGCCCGGATCCACCCCAGCCCCGAACCACCACTCGACCGGGCCCGGAGGCCGTGGAGCGATCGCGGCGTCGACGATCCCGAACCGCTCGGAGGACACCGTGGCGCCGGCCAACAGGGCGTCGACCACCCGGAAGATCTCCTCGAAGTCACCGACCCGTCGGCGGAGCGAGCGGCCCATGGCGGCGAACTCCCCCGGCCGCCCGCCGAGGCCGGTCTGGATGATGAAGGGCCCGTCGTGGATGGCAGCCAGGGTGCCGATCTGCTCGGCCATCAGCACCGGGTGCCACAGCGGCAGCAAGAACAAAGCCCCCGCTGCCCGTTCGGGCCATTCGGCCAGCAGGCGTCCGAGCATGGGGGTGTTCTGGTAGTAGGGCACCCGGCTCGAGTGGTGGTCGCCCACCCCGAGGTGGTCGAGGCCCACCTCGTGAGCCAGTCGGGCCCGCTCGATCATGAACCGGGCCCCCTCCGCGTGGTCCTCGACGTCATGTGTGCTGCTGAGCGATACCCCGATCCGCATGGCGGCACCGTACCCTCCGGCGGGCCCCGCCGTACGGGGCCCGCCGGAGGTCGTGCCGGTCTGGGAATCAGAACTCGACGAGGGAGCCGGGGGTCAGGGTGTCGAGGTCGGTGGCCAGCAATCCCCGGTTCGACAGGGTGTACAACCGATCACCCACCACCACAGAGCGGCTGATCTGGGACTGCCAGTCGGGCTCGACCCAGCAATACTCACGGGTCTCGATGGTCCCCTTGCTGGTCTCCTCTTCCCACTCCTCGCAGAACTCCTGGTCCTCGCCATCGGAATGGGTGATCCGGGCCCGCTCTGTCACCGAGCGGTCGGCTACCCCGAGGGCCACCGCCCCGAAGAACGACTCGCCCGGGCCGCCGTCGTCCTCGAACTGGCTCCACGGGTAGACGTTCACGGGCAACACGACCAGGTCCTCGGGAGCCCAGTACAGGAAGGCCCGGGCGTTGAACTCTGCCTCGGTCCATCCGCCTGGCAGGGTCCACTGATCGATACGCACCGGGTCAGCCAGATCGCTGATGTCGAACAACGACACCTGCGTACCCCTGGTCCGCCCCCGCTCGTCGGCATCTTGACCAACCCCGAGCAGCAGATCGTCACCCAGGGGATGCAGGTACGCCGAGTAGCCCAGGATCTTCAACTCCCCCACCACTTCGGGAGCTGTCGGGTCGGACAGGTCGATGGTGTACAGCGGATCGGTCTGACGGAACGTCACCACCGTGGCGATGTCACCCAGGAAGCGCACGGCGAAGATGCGCTCCCCCCGGCCCAGTCCCCCGACCTGCCCGATCAACTGCAACTCACCACCCTGCTGCTCGAGGACCGACACATAGCTCTCGCTCTGCTCGTCCTCCCACCAGTTCCCACCGCTGGTGGTGGCGATCCGCAGGTGACCGTTCAGTTCGGACATCGAGTACTGGTTCAGCACGGTGCCGACCACCTGGCCCGACGCCACGTAGCGGCTGTCCCGAGGATCACTGATGTCGAACTTGTGGACGTTGGTGACGACTTGCTCCACCTCGACCTCCTCATCGGCCGCCATCGCTTCCTCGATGGCCCGCCAGTCGGTCCACTGGGTAGTCCCCACGTACAGGCTCTCGGCCGACGCGTACACCGTTTGCCCGTCGGCCAGCACCCCGGTGCCGCCGACGTCGCCGGCCAGACCGTCACCGGCCAGGTCGATGGTGACCACGTTCAGCATCTGCAGGCCGCTGAACTCGACGGGGTGGTACGCCCGGTCACACTCCACGAGGGTCCCCTCGTCGAGGGTCCGGCCCTTCCCGTCCTCCAGCACGTAGTACGGCAACCAGTTGTCCACCGTCGACGACCTGATGACCTGCTCGTTCTTCTCCTGAGCGGTGCGTTCGGCTCGCAGCCCTCCACCCTCGGGGTAGGTCCACACCAGCCCGGTGGGTCCGCTCTGGAGCACCACCCGGACCACTCCATCGGTCATCCGGGCGCTGAGGTAGCCCCCGTCGAGGGACATCCGACGGGCAACCTCGGGGACATCGGGATCACTGATGTCCACCTCGACCAGAACCGACACCGGTGACCACATCCCTCGGGGGTCCATGCCCCCGTCGCTATGGCCCAACAGGAGCACTCGGTCCTCGAGCAGGAACATCTCACTCGTCCAGGCTTCGTCGACACGAAGCGACGACCGCAGGACGGGGCGGGGGCCCGTCACATCCACGATGTGCAGCACGTTGTCGGTGACCGCCACGATCAGCCGCCCATCGGTCTTGACCAGATCTGGCTCGTCGACCCCCACTTCTTGGACGTTGGTCGTGCTGAACTCACGGCTGGCTCCCCCGTCGCCAGCTGCCGCCTGTGGCGCCGAGCTCTCGGCCTCGGCAGACATCGCCATGTCGTCGGCCGCCGACTCCTCCACATCGATGGCCATCGTGTCGATGCCCAGCATGCCGCCTTCGAGACCCCACGGGCCCACGACAGCCAGGGCGTTGGTCGTGACGTGATCGAGGAAGTCGTCACATTGGTCGAACGACACCAACCCAGCCAGGGTCACCTCGCCGAGGTCGATCTGAGGGTCCGCCCCGTCGTCACCGCTCGAACAACCGGCCATCACAAGGGTCAGTGCGGCCAGACCAGCGATCACTCGTCTCATCGGATACTCCTAGTAATTGCCTGCACCGCAGGCATCGACATCGTCTCGACCGTTATGACGTCACCGGCCCGGGCTGCGGTTCCCGGGGTTCGTGACGAAACCATGACAGATGACAGGGAGTGTCGGGACCCACCTCACCCCCCATCCAGTCGGCGGTCCGGGTGACCAAACGGCACGCGCGGCCAGCCATGTGCTCGTCGAGCTCCGAGAGTGGCCAGGGCGTGAGAGCTCTCACGGCCACCGAACCGTCGCCCACATCGATCCGGCGGGTCGCGCCGTCCCGACCGACCACCAGACCGACCCGGTCGACGCCGACGGCCACCGGCAGCAATTGGTCGGCCCCCAGCGATGCCTCGACCACCACCTCACCACCGGGCGCCACCGCCAGACCTGGGTCACAGCGGGGCGCCCTCGACACCACGTCGTCCAGCCACAGCTCGGCGTCGACCGACCCCTCCACACGAAGGGGATCGTCGACATCGCGCTGTCGCACCACGTCGATCCCTGCCGCTAGGAGCGCGAGCACGACAGCTTGGACAGTCACTGTGTCTCCGGGCACCACCACGGTTCGCCAATCCCGCTGGCTGGCCTGAGTGACGAGAGCGGCGACGTCGGTCACGGGCCCAACGGTACTGAGCAGACCTCCACCAAGCGATCTTCCAGATGCAAGGATGCGGGGGTGCGACAGGTCCCCGACGGCACCCGGCTGACCCGAGGCGAAGCGTGGACCATCGCCTTCACCTACTTCACCATCGCCATCACGGTGTCGGTGGTCCACAGCACGGCGGGTACCGACCCGCTCGTCATCATCGGGGCGACCCTGATCGTCAACTCGGCCACTGCCACCCTGGCCTTCGCCGCCGTCCAGGCCAGCGGGGGCTCTGCGGTCGCCGGGGTGCTCAGTGGGTGGCTCGTCTGTACCCGCTTCGGGGTCCTGGCCGCTGCCATCGCGCCCCGATTGTGGCCCTCCCGAGCCCGCCGGGCTGCCGCTGCCTTCAGCGCCTTCGACCCCAACGTGGCCCTGGCCATGCGCGAGGACACCGACCAAGGCGCTCGCCGGGTCTACGTGACCATGTCCCTGTGGCTCGTGCTGCCCTGGTGGGCGGGCTCGGTCATCGGTGTCATCGTGGGCGAACAGTTGGGTGATCCCCAGCGCCTGGGCCTCGATGCCATGTTCCCGGCCCTGTTCATCGCCGTCATCTGGCCCCAGCTGACCGGTCGCCGACCCGTCCTGATCGCCGCCCTCGGCGCCCTGATCGCGATCGGCCTCGTCGAGCCGATGCCGGGGGGTGTACCCGTCCTGTTGGCCACCGTCGCCGCCCTGCTGGCCCTGCCTACCCCACCCGCACCCCCGCCGGATGAGGCCGGGGCACCCGATGACCAGGCGCCCTCGTGCTGACCTGGGGGATCGTGGCCGCTCTCGCCATCGGCGTCTACGGGCAGCGGGCCGCTGGCATGGCCATCATCGATCCGGCCCGGCTGGCCGACCGCTGGCGTCGGGTGCTCGAAGCCATGCCCCTGGCCATCCTCAGCGCAGTCACCGCCCTGCAGACCCTCACCCGGGGCGGCGAGCTCACGGTGGACGCCCGGCTGTGGGGTATCGGGGCCGCTGTGCTGTGTGCCTGGCGGCGACTGCCCATGTTCGTCACCGTGGTGGTGGCCGCGGCAGTGACCGCAGCAGCACGGGCCCTGGCCTGACTACGGTGCTGCCAGGAGGCAGGACGTGTCAGATACCGACAACCATCAGCCCGCCCGCGCGCTGCGACAACCTCACCTGCTGCACGAGGGGCCGCCCCTGACCCTGCGTGGCCATCGGTGCACCGGGTGCGACCGGGTCTTCTTCCCCCCCGACCCCTTCGCCTGCGAGCGTTGCGGGGCCGACCTCGACCAGCTCGAGGAGATCGCTCTCACCGCTGAGGGAACGATCCGGGCAGCTGCCACCGTGCACCGTCATCACCACCCAACCCCGCCGACCCCCTTCACCGTGGCCGTCATCGAACTCGACGAGGGACCGGTCCTGAAATCCATGGTCCTCGACGCCAGCGACGCCGATGTCGGGGCCCGAGTGTGTGGGGTGCTCGTCGACTCGGCCATCGAGGAAGGAACCGCTGACCTGCGCTTCCAGTTGGCTGACGGAGGAGCGGCATGATCAACCTGTTGGCCGAACGAGACACCTACGTGGTGGGGATCGGCTTGCACCCCTACCAGCGACGCAGCGACACCAGCTATGTCCAGCTCGGGTTGATGGCGGTGCGAGCGGCCCTCGACGACGCCGGGCTGAGCTGGCCTGACGTGGAGGTCGCGTACACGGGCACAGCCCAGCTGGGCATGGGGTCGAGCAGGGTCATGCTGAGCCGCCTCGGGGCGACTGGCATCCCGATGACCCAGGTCGAGAACGCCTCGGCCAGCGGCTCCTCCGCCGTGGCCCAGGCCTGTCTCGACGTGGCGTCGGGACGGACCGATGTAGCCCTGGCCCTCGGGGTCGACAAACCCCAGCCCCTGTCCCCGGCCCCCGGCCGGGCCGGCATCGACAACCTCGAGAGCGGCACCGTCGTCCCCTTCACCCACTTCGCCCTCCTGGCGTCGGAGTACATGACGGCCCACGGGCTAGGTGACATCGACATCGCCCGGGTGGCCATGAAGAACCATCGCAACGGGGCGGCAAACCCCTTCGCCCAGCGCCAGAAGGAGCGAACCCTCGAGGAGATCCTCGCCGACCCCATCTCGGGCTCGTTGACCCGCCTGCAGTGCTGCCCGGTCGGCGAAGGGGCGGCAGCCGTCATCGTCGCATCGGGTGAGGGCATCGACCGGCTCGGCCTCGATCGCTCCCGAGCGGTACGCGTTCGGGCATCGGTGACCAGGACCGAGGGGCTGTACCCACCCACTGTGGGCATCGATGCCGCCCTGACCCAGGAGACGGGACGGCTGTTGTTCGACCAAGCCGGTATCGAGCCGACCGACGTCGACGTGCTCGAGGTCCATGACGCCTTCTCGGTCGAGGAGTTGCTCTACGTCGAAGCCCTCGGACTGTGCTCACCCGGCGAGGCGGCGTCCCTCGTCGCCGCTGGGGCCTTCGATCCCGGCGGTCGGTGCGCAGTGAGTCCCTCGGGCGGACTGTTGGCCATGGGCCATCCCATCGGCCCGACTGGGGCCGGGCAGGTCGCCGAAGTGACCCGTCAGCTCCGGGGTGAGGCCGGGGTGCGCCAGCAGCCCGATGCCCGGATCGGGGTGGCCCACATGGTGGGGGTCGGAGCCGTGTGCGTGATGCACGTACTCACCGCACCCTGAGTCATCTCACCAGTCGGTGGCGATGTACTGGGTCTCGCAGAACTCGAGGATCCCCTCCTGGGCTCCCTCACGGCCGAGCCCCGACTGCTTCATCCCTCCGAAGGGGGCCGCCGGATCCGACACGGCGCCCCGGTTGAGGCCAATCATGCCGGCCTGGATGCGTTCGCTGACCGCCAGGCCCTTGGCCAGATCGGACGTGTAGACGTAGCCCGTGAGCCCCATCTCGGTGTCGTTGGCCTGGGCGACCATGGTGTCGATGTCGTCGAAGGCGATGACGGGAGCGACCGGACCGAAGATCTCCTCGTGGGCGATGTCCGAGGCTGGGTCGACCCCTTGCAGCACCGTGGGTTCGTAGAAGAAGCCGGGGCCATCGACGGGTCGGCCACCCAACACGGCGGTCGCCCCACCGGCCACCGCTGCGCCGACCAGACGGTCGATGTTGTCCACGGCGTCCTGATCGATCATGGGCCCACAGGTGACCCCCTCGGTCATCCCGTTGCCCACCCGCACGGCGGCCATGGCGTCGGCCAGCTTGGTGGTGAACGCATCGACGGCTCCCCGCTCCACCAGGAAACGATTGGCCGCGGTGCAGGTCTCGGCGCTGTGGCGCATCTTTGCCACCATGGCCCCTTCGACCGCTGCGTCGAGATCGGCGTCGGCGAAGACCACGAAGGGCGCATTGCCCCCGAGCTCCATGGCCACCTTCAGCACTCGGTCGGCGGCCTGGTGGAGCAGCACCCGGCCCACCTCGGTGGAGCCGGTGAACGAGATCATGCGGGTCGGCCGCTGATCGATCGCAGCCTGCACGACGGCTCCGGCGCTGCGGCTGGGGACCACGTTGACCACCCCGTCGGGAACCCCGGCCTCGGTCAGCAGTTCGGCCAGCCGGAGGGCGGTGAGCGGGGTGTAGCGGGGAGGCTTGATCACCACTGCGTTCCCCGCCCCGAGGGCGGGGGCCACCTTGCGGGTGATCATGGCGGCCGGGAAGTTCCACGGGGTCACCATGACGACCACCCCCACCGGGGGGTGGTGGACGATCATCCGGTTGGCGCCCGACGGCGAACGGCCGATGCTGCCCCCGATCCGCACCGTCTCCTCGGCGTTCCACCTGAAGAACTCGGCGGCGTAGGCCACCTCACCCGCTGCGTCGGCCAGGGGCTTACCGTGTTCGGTGACGATCAGCTCGGCGAGTTCGTCGGTGTGAGCGATGAGGTTGGCCCAACAGGCCCGCAGGATCTCGGACCTCACCCGCGCAGGCTCGGCTGCCCATCCGGCCTGGGCAGCGTCGGCCGCCGCCACTGCAGCGACCGCATCGGCCGGGGTGGCCGACGCGACACGGGCCATCAGGCTGCCGTCGGCCGGATTCTCGACGGCGAACTCCTCTCCGTCGGCGCCATCGCGCCAGGAACCACCGATGAACAACCGGGTCTGCATGGGTACCCCTTCGCGGTCACGAGCCGTTGAACGGTCAGAATCTAGGCGCTGGGCGGACGGTCAGGTCACGGCCGAGGTGTCCTGTGGGTAGGTCTCCCACAGCCCTTCGTCGACCACCCGGGCCAAGCGGTGGACGGCCGTGTGGATCTCCTGATGGGTGGTGTACAGGGGGGCGAAGCCGAGCCGCAGGAAATGGGGGGCCCGAAAGTCGGGCAGCACCCGACCCTGGTCGATGAGGGCCTGGGTGATCTGCCACGCCCGGGGATGTCCGATCGACAGGTGGCTACCTCGGCGTCCGGGGTCACGGGGCGAACCGAAGGAGAACCCTCTCGGGACCAGGACCTCGTCGATCAGTCGCTCGGCCCAGCCGACCAGCGAGACCGAGGTGGACCGGATGGCCTCGATCCCCGCCTCTGCAGCCAAGGCCACCCCGACCCGGGTGCCGATGAGGGACAGGATCGGCATGGTCCCCACATGGAAGCGGCGGATGCCTTCGACGGGCTGGAACTCGAGGTCCAGGGCGAAGGGGTCAGCGTGCCCGAACCACCCCTGAACCGGGCTGGGCAGCTCGCTCTGGAGGTCCGAGCGCACGTAGAGGAAGGCCGGAGCACCCGGACCACCGTTGAGGTACTTGTAGGTGCAGCCCACAGCGAGATCGGCCCCGGCGGCCGAGAGGGGTTGATCGACGGCCCCTGCCGCATGGCTGAGGTCCCAGACGACCATCGCCCCGACCCGATGGGCGGCCGCAGTGAGGGCGGCCACGTCGTAGGTGTAACCCGACTTGAACGTGGTGACCGACAGGCACAGCAGGGCGGTGTCGTCGTCGAGGGCGGCGACGATGGCCTCCACCGGCCCCTCCACCCCGTCAGAGGGCACCACCTCTACCTGCCGCTCACCCGCGGCGTGGGCGGCCGCCGATTCGAGCACGTAGATGTCGCTGGGGAAGTTCAGATCGTCGGTCAGGATCCGCCGTCGGCCCGGCCGGGCCTCGAGGGCAGCCAGGGCCAGCTTGTAGAGGTTGACAGTCGTCGAGTCCGACACCATCACCTCACCGGCCTCCGCCCCGATCACGGGAGCCAGCAGCTCACCGACCTCGAGTTGGAGCTCCCACCAGCCGTCGTTCCACCCCCGGATGAGCCGTCCTCCCCACTGGCCCTGCACTGCGTGGGACAAGACGTCGACCGCGTCACGAGGCAATCGACCCAGGGAGTTGCCGTCGAGGTAGATCAGGTCGGGTTCGTCGACGACGAACCGTTCGGCCCACCCGTCGAGGGGGGAAGCGGCGTCGAGGTCGAGGGCGGTCCGATAGCCGGGGTCATCGGTGAAGGGGCCGAGTTCCATGCAGAGACCCTAGAGGTGAATGACCTGATCACGGCCCGGCTACGGTGACCGGCCGTGTACGGCGTGCGATCCAGTGTGGCGACCTTGCAGCGGGTGGCCGTTCGGCGCCCCGACGCCATGCTCGGGGCCGACCACGTCCGCTGGCATTACGCCCACCCCCTCGACGCCGAACGGGTGCTCGCCCAGCACGATCGGTTCGTCGACCTGTTGGAAGCCCATGGCTGCGACGTCGTGTGGATGCCCGACGATGCCGACGACCTCGCCGACTCTGTGTTCACCTACGACCCCTCGTTCGTGGTGGGTGACGGGGCCGTGGTGCTTCGCCCCGGCAAGGAGCTGCGCCGCGGTGAAGCCGACCTCCACGCCGCCTTCTACCGAGAGCAGGGCATCCCCGTGCTCGGCCGGATCACCGCGCCGGGGACGGTGGAGGGCGGGGACTGTTTCTTCCTCGACGAGCACACCCTGGCCGTCGGTCGGGGCTTCCGAACCAACCAGGTGGGGATCGATCAGCTCTCCTCGATCCTCGGCCTCGTCGGCGTCGACGTGATCGTCTACGACCTGCCGTTCCACCAGGGCCCCGAGGCCTGCCTCCATCTCCTGTCCCTCATCAGCCCCCTGGCCGACGACCTGGCCCTCGTGCACGCCCCCTTGCTGCCCACTGCCCTGCACCAGGCTCTCACCGCCCGAGGTGTCACCCTGCTAGCGGCCCCGGCCGACGAGTTCACCGCCAGCGGCGGCCTCAACCTCAACGTGTTGGCCACCGCCCCTCGACGTCTGATTGCCGTCGAGGGCTTCCCCGCCACCCTGGCGCTGCTGCGCTCGGCGGGCTGCGAGGTCGACACCTTCCCCGGCGACGAGTTGTGCGTTGCCTGCGAGGGTGGGCCGACCTGCCTGACCCGCCCTCTGCAGCGGGGTTGACGCCCAGCCGCCGGCCCAGCGGGCCTAGGACGCGCTCCAAGCGGCGTCGGCGGGGAGGGTGACCTCCAGCAGGCGGCAGTCGTCCGACGGCCGGAGCCAACGGTGTGCCAGGCCGGACGGCACGGTGACGCTGTCGCCCTCAGCGAGCGGCTCGATCCGGTCGCCGAGGTCGAGATCCGACGTGCCGTCGAGCACGAAGAAGAAGGCCAGCTCTCCCCTGTGGGTCCACATCGGTGACGTGTTGTGGGCCGACCCTCCCGGCTCGGGGCGGAGGGTGCGGATCTCGGCTAGGCCGTCAGTGGCCGCTTCGACCCCCACTGGGCAACTCTGCCACCCCGGCAATCGCCCCGGCACCCAGGGTGCGTCCTTGGCCACGTGGCGGACGAAGCGCTGGCCCTGGTAGTCCCGTTCGGGCAGGTGACGGCCGGTGGGCAGCTCGAGATCGTGATCGGCAAACGTGTCGTGCTCGGCCGGGCAACCGACCTCGACCACCTCGAGACCCGGGGAGCTGGCCAGCACCCGGTGACGGATCTCGGGAGGCTGGATCACGCAGTCGCCGGGTTCCATCACGAAGGGCGGCCCCTGGTCCTCGTAGACCACCTCCACCCACCCCCGACGGCAATAGATGAGCTGGAACCGGATGCGGTGGAAGTGCACGTAGTCGGGAACGGGTCCACCGTCCTCGATCCGAATGTGGGAGGCGATGAACCGACCACCCAGTCGGGACGGGATCAGGTCTCGGTATCCCATCCCGGCCCGGCCGGTGCCGAACCCCCCGCTGGCATCGGCGCGGGTCACCACCAGCTCTTCGACCAGCGGGGGGAGCTCGCGCCGGCGAGTTCGTTCCACGACTCGGACCGTCATTCCGTTGGGGGCAACCAGGGTCCCGGGCCGCAGTTCCAGGGTGGCGTCGAGCTCCAGTCCGATCCCGGCACCGCTGCTCTGCGGCTCGCTCACCAGCCGGAGGGACAGCCCGCCTCCGGTGAGGTCGACCTCCCGAGGATCGTCGGCCGGTGAGATCCGGTCGACCCGCAACCCGAGCGTCTCCGTGCAGAAGGCCAGCATGTCGTGCAGATCGGCACAGGGCACCAGCACGCGACCGACCACGATCAGTCGCCCCGACGGCCTCGACCCAGGGTCCCCAGGTACAGCTCGATCACCTTCGGGTCCTCGAGCAGTTCCTGGCCGGTGCCTTCGTAGGCGTTGCGGCCCCTGTCGAGCACATAGCCCCGGTCGCTGATGGCCAGGCACCGCTGGGCGTTCTGTTCGACCATCACGATCGATACCCCAGTCGCGTTGATGTCCCGAATCGTCTCGAACACCTCGGCCTGGAACGCCGGGCTCAGCCCAGCCGATGGCTCGTCGAGCAACAGCACCGACGGTTCCATCATGAGGGCCCGGCCCATGGCCAGCATCTGGCGCTCGCCCCCCGACAGGAGGCCGGCTCGCTGGTTGCGCCGCTCGGCCAGCCGGGGGAACAGCTCGGCCACCTTGGCGAAGCGGGGCTCGATCTCATCGTCGGGTAGCTGGTACCCGCCCATCCGCATGTTCTCGAAGATGGTCAGCGATGGGAAGACGTTCTCCGTCTGGGGCACGAACCCAACCCCTCGCATGACCAGCTCGTGGGCGGCCAGATTGGTGATCTCCTCGTCCCGCAAACGGACCGCTCCGCTACGCACGCCGACCAGGCCGAACATGGCCTTGACCAGCGTCGATTTCCCGGCACCGTTCGGTCCGATGATGCCGACCAGCTCGCCCTCGGACAGACGGAACTCGACCCCGGTGAGGATGTCCACCCCGGGGAGATACCCCGCCACCACCTTCTCCGCTGTGAGGAGGTCCATCAACCTTCCTCCCCGAAGTCGGTGCCCAGGTAGGCGTCGATGACGAGGGGGTTGCGGGACACCTGATCCGGGGTGCCCTCGGCGATGACCTGCCCCTCGGCCAGCACTGCGATCCAGTCGCTGATCCCCATGATCACGTCCATGTCGTGCTCGATGAACACCACGGTCATCCCGTCGTCCCGCAGGGCCTCGATGTGGCCGAGAAGGGACTGCACGAGGGCAGGGTTCACCCCGGCCATGGGTTCGTCGAGCAGGATGACCTCGGGCGACGTCATCAGGGAGCGGGCCATCTCCAGCAGCTTGCGCTGGCCCCCCGACAGGGTGGCCGCGTACTCGTCGCGCATGTGAGCCAGGTTGAAGCGCTCCAGCAGTTCGAGGGCCCGTTCCTGCACCTCGGCTTCCTGCTGACGCCAGGTACTGGGCACCAGGGCCTTGAAAAACGACTCGCCGGCCTGATGGGGAGCCCCGAGCATCATGTTGTCGAGGCAGGTCATCTTGGCCAACGACTTGGTCAGCTGGAAGGTACGAACCATGCCGGCCCGAGCGATCTGGTAGGGCTGGCGGCCTCGAAGCGACTGACCGTTGAGCGACCACTGCCCTGCGTCTGGCTGGTCGAAGGCGGACACCAGGTTGAACAGGGTGGTCTTCCCGGCCCCGTTGGGTCCGATCAGGGCAGTGATGGTGCCCCGCTGGATTTCGAGATGCTCGACGTTGACAGCCATCAGCCCACCGAAGCTTCGCTGGACACCGTCGATCACCAGGATGGGGTCCGGCTTCGCCGAACCAGGGACAGGATCGAACTCGGTCACGGCATCAGGCGGCATCGAGCAACGCCTCCTCTTTCTTGCCGAACATGCCCTGTGGTCGCCAGATCATGAGGGTGGCCAGGGTCAGTCCGAGCACCACGAACCGAACGCTCGACACATTGTTCGAGTCGAGGACGGCGTCGGGAATCCAGTTCCCGTCCACCATCTGCTTGAGGGCGCCCTCGATGAACAGGACGAAGAACCAGAACACGATGGCCCCCGCAATCGGGCCCCGGATGGTCGCCGCACCACCCAGGATGAGGACTGTCCAGATGAAGAAGGTGGTCTGGGTGCGGAAGCTTTCCGGATTGAAGAAGGCCTGGTCCATGGCCCGGGCCATCCCAGCCAAGGCGGCGATGACACCGCCCACCACGAAGCTTTGCAGCTTGTAGGAGAAGGCGTTCTTCCCGACCGCCCGGGCAGCATCCTCGTCCTCACGGATGGCCCGCATGACCCGACCCCACGGGGAGGAGACCAACCGCCACACAAACAGACTGGCCAGGACCACGAGGGTCCAGGTGACGGTGATGACCCAGAGTTGGCGATCGTTGTAGGAGGTGGACTCCAGCACATCGCCCAACCACGGCACCGCCCCCAACACGTCACCCACCACGGCGACATCGGTCAGGGCGTAGTCACCGGTCGGGTATGGGTTCCAGTTGTAGAAGGTGGCGACGATATCGGGATCACCCGGGCGGGGAACACCGAACGGACCGCCCGTCTCCCCCTCCCACAGGCTGGCGTTCCACACGACCGACGAGATCGCACCCACTACGACGATCACGCCCACCACGGTCGCCCATTGGGCAAGTCGCCCGCCGACCTTGGGCACCAAGAAGGTGAGACCGCCCACGCTGCCTACCACCAACAGCAGGATGATCGCCATCGAGAAGAAGTTGTCCGACCGGAAGGCGACCCGCAGCACCTCTCCGGCTGCGATCGTGGTGATGGCCAGGAAGTCGCCACGAAGGCGCAGGGTGGGAAGACCCAGGAGCAGCGCCAACACCGCGGCTGCGATGAGACCGACGAGGATGCCCAGCAAGAAGGGGCCGCCGTTGACGATGGTGATCCCCATGCCGTAGCTGCCTGCGGCCAAGAAGGCGACCGGCCCGAAGTTCAACAGCCCGGTGTAGCCGTAATTCAGGTTGACCCCGATGGCGGCCAGGGCGAACACGGCACCCTGCACGCCGATTCCCGATCGCAGTGCACCCGACACGATCTTCGGTGTGTCGAGACCGCCAAGACCCAGCACCACGAGCACCACGGCCACGACAGCCACGACGTACAGCGCGAGGCGGCCACGGGGGCCGGCGTTGTGGTCGTGACGCAGGTCGGTGGTCATCCGAATCGCTCCCGTCGCCCGAGGATGCCCTGAGGTCGCACGATCAGAATGATGATCAGCACGGTCAAGGCGACCAGGAACTTCAGATCGTTGTCGAGCCACAGGGTGCTCATCTCGCTGGCCACCCCGATGGCCAAACCACCCACCATCGCCCCGTATGCAGTGCCGAGGCCGCCCAGCGTGACTGCGGCGAACAGGAGCAACAGCTGCCGCTCACCCATCTGCCAGCTCACCTGCTGAGTCACACCGAGCAGGATCCCACCCAGAGCGGCGAGCGAGCTACCGGCAATCCAGACCGCAAGGATGGTGCGCCTGACGTCGATACCCGACGACTCAGCGAGATCCCGGTTGTCGGCCACCGCTCGCATCGCAGTCCCCAGCTTTGTCCGCTGCAACAGCAGGCCGATTGCGGCCAACACCACGAGGGCGACGACGATGATGACGTAATCCTTGGGCGGCAAGGACAGCGGCCCCAGGTCGAAATTCGACTGGATCCGGAAATCCGAGAAGAACCGACGATCCGAGCCGAACAGGATGAGGAACAGGTAACGCAAGAAAAAGGCCAGGCCGATCGACACCACCATCAGAGAGATCAGGCTCAGTCGGCGGGCCCGCAAGGGTCCGAACATGCCCCGTTCCAGCACGAACCCGAGGAGACCACCGGCCGCCACACCGACCACGGCGGCGGCGATGAGGGGCAAGCCGGTCAGATCCTCGACAGTCCACGTGATGATGGCCCCGAACCCGACCATCTCTGCATGGGCGAAGTTGACCAGACCCGTGACCCCGTAGATCAGGGACAGCCCCACCGCGGCAAGGGCCACGAGCGATCCGACCCGGACCCCCGAAGCAGCTCGGTCCAGATATCGCTCGAACGTGGAATCGACAGCAACCAGCGGGGTAGCACTCGCCGCACCTTCCACCGTTCCCTCGAGCGCGAAGATGGCCGACACCGGACGGTCGACGATCTCGACGTCGCGAGAAGTCACGTCGGGGTCGCGCAGGGACACGCCCTCGGGAAGGCTCTCGACGTCGATGGTCACGAGGTAGGTACCGACCTCACCGACCGGCACCTCCCACTTGCCATCGGCGTCGGTGACCGCCTCACCGACCTCGACGCCGCCGAACTGGACCACGAACCGAACGCCCTCGACGGGTTCACGACCGGCTCGCGCCGTGCCCGAGATGGCGAACGAAGGGTCGTCACTCTGGGCGGCAACCGCAGTGGGCACGAGGGCGACGAGAACGCCAACCAGGACGACGAGGATCCGCGATGCGCGACGGCCCCGTCTCACCGGTGAGTGCTCTGTCCGCATCTCACTATGTTCCCCCAATCGAGCCCGGAGGGCGAAAACGGTACCGGCCCGGCCGGAAGAACCGATGAGGCACTTCCGGCCGGGCCGGGGGTGATCATTCCGCCGACCGGTGACGATCAGCGGGTTCGATCAGCAGATCAGAAGTCGATCTGCTCGAGGACCTCTTGCACGCCATCTGCGTTGTACTCGTAGATGTCGTAGGTCGCAGTGCCGGGCTCACCGACGTCGAGGAAGTCGAGCGGGCCAGCGGCGCCGTCATAGTCGATGTCCTCGCCAGCAGCCACCAGGGCGGCGCAGTCGGCGTAGGTGTTGCACTTGGTGCCACCGCGGGTCACATCGGCGACCAGAGGCGCCCAGTCGGCAGCGGTACCGCTACCAGCCTGCAGGGCGGCCAGACCGAAGACGATGACGCAGTCGTAGGCGTGAGCGGCGAAGATGGCAGGAGTGCCCTCTTCCACGGCGGCCTGGAAGGCATCCGGGAAGAACGCAGCACCCGAAGCGGGAGCGGCGGAAGGCTGGGTGCCCTTGATGCCCGCAGCGATGCCCGGGTTGCCCTCGTCGATCAGGGCACCGAGGTTCTCGGTGGCCATACCGTCGGTGATGTAGATGGCGATGGCATCGGGGCCGACGCCAGCAGCCACCATGTCGATGAGGATCTGGACGCCCTCTTCGAAGGCGATCAGCACGACAGCGTCGGGACCCGAGGCAACCACATCAGCTACCACGTCGTCGAACGACTCGGCCTCAGGGGCGTAGGGGGTGTTGTACACCACGGTGCCGCCGCCCTCTTCGAAGGCGGGAGCGAAGTACTCACCGAAGCCGACGCCGTACTCGTCGGAACGAGCAACCAGGGCCACGTTGGCGTAGCCGTCCTCGAGCACGAGGTTGGCCAGGGTCGGGGCCTGCAGGTCGTCCGACGGAGCGGTCCGGAAGTAGAAGCCGTCGTCACCAGAGGTGCCAAGGCCGGCAGCCGTGTTCGACGGCGAGCACTGAGCAACCTGGGCGCCGGTCACCTTGTCGATGACCGAGGACGAGGTGCCGGAGCTGGCGGCGCCGATGATGCCCTGCACGCCGGCGGCCAGGTGGCTGTCCACCGTGGCGTTGGCGATGTCGGGATCGGTGCCGGAGTCGCCCGTCACCATGGTGACGTTGCCACCGGCTGCGTTGATGTCAGCCACTGCCAGCTGGGCAGCGGGGATCATGCCCGCGCCGAGGATGGCCAGGGGGCCTGTCTCAGGCAGCAGGGTGCCGAGCGAGAGCTCGGGGCCCTCGGCCGAGCCGGCTTCGGCTGCGGTCGTCTCGGTGGCTTCCTCTGCGTCGCCGTCGCTGTCTCCGCCGCCACATGCCGCAGCAACCAGAGCGAGGCCCGCAAGGAGCGCCACCAGGCGCAACCAACGTGCATTTCTCATGGGTTGTAACCCTCCATCTCGAGGTGACGGATCGCCACGCTGCGTCCGCCGGATCGGTCTCCGCCTGCCGCCTCCGATGGTCGGCTGGGACAGAGCCAAACCCCAAGCATACGGGGGCTACCCGTGGGTCACATCGAGCACGCCTGGCCGCAAACGGATCGACACGAAACCGACACGGTCGTCATATTCGAGCGCCGAACCGCTGCCTGACCGAACACGGCAGCCCGACGAACTCAGCTCAACGCTTCCACGAAGGCCCGTTCCCTACACTGCCTGCGTGGAATTCGAACAGCTCGTCAGGGACCGTCGCAGCATCCGGGGCTACAAACCCGACCCCGTTCCCCGGGCACTGATCGAGGAAATCATCGAGATCGCCACGGGTGCTCCCTCGTCGATGAACACCCAGCCCTGGCATTTCCACGTGGTGACGGGCGAACCCTTGGATCTGATCAGAGCGGGCAACACCGAACGGATGATGGCCGGAGCGAAGCCTCAGCGGGAGATTCCCGTCGAGGGCAACTACGACGGGGTGCATCGTGAGCGTCAGGTCGAGATCGCCTATGACCTCTTCGACGCCATGGGGATCCGCGACGACCGGGAACGCCGCCGGGACTGGATGATGCGGGGCTTCCGCCAGTTCGACGCTCCAGTGTCGATCGTCGTCACCTACGACCGCGACCTGCAATTGGCCACGGTGGGCCACTTCGACCTGGGAGCCGTGACCTATGGGTTGGTGCTGGCTGCGTGGGACCGAGGCCTGGGCACCGTCATCAACGGACAGGGCATCATGCAGTCGGCCGTGGTGCGTGAACACGCCAACATCCCCGAGGACGAGGTCATCATGACCTGCGTGGCCATGGGCTGGCCTGCTGAGGGTTTTGCGGCCAACGACGTCAAGGCATCCCGGGTTCCCGTCGACCAGATCGCCACCTTCGTCGGCTTCGACGACTGAGCCAAACCCGCCGCAGGACGTCTGGTCGGGCCGCTGTCAAGCCAAGATCGGATTGGCGAGGGCGGTCGCCGTGCTCGAGCCGAACGGCCCGCTCCGGTCGTACATCGCGCACGCCCCCACCGCAATCCCTCCGTCGGCGAGGTGGGTCGTGGTCTCCACCCCGATCCATTCGCCGACTGGATAGCGGGCCATGGCCAGGGTGTAGTCCCCGTTGATGTAGCCGACCCCGAGGTCACTTCCGTTGGCCACCGGACTCGCGATGTCGGAGCTGACGGCAGCACGAACCAGCGGGCTCATGGGCTCCTCGTCGACCAGACAGCCAGCATCACGACTCCACAGGCGGCTCCGCTGGTCGGTTCCGAACCCACCCTCGTGAATCCGGAATTCCCAGATCTCCTGGAGGGCCGCCTCCTGTTCGGTGCGGGGCTCAGGTCGGGGCAGGGACTCCGGCGGGGGTGACTGCCACGACTCAGGGGCCCAGATTCGGCCCGGCGGAGGCTCCCCCTCCCGCAGTGCTACAGCCCTCACGGCGGCAACTGGCGTGCCGGCCGCCATCACCATGGCATCGAGAACATGGATGCGCCGACCCTCTCGCTGGGGAACCACGGTGACGGTCACCGGATCGAACCCTGCCGGGCGGAACAGATCGACGGTGAGCCGGGCCACCCGCCAACCCTCGCGCGGCACCAAGGTCTCGAGCTCCCGGGCCGCCAGACCACCGAGCAGTCGCCCGTGCAGCATGTCGGGCGCCCACGGGCCGACCGCCTCCGGCTGGGGAAGGTAGGCCTGGCCATCGGCGATGAAGTAACTACACGGCATCGATGCACCTCTCGTCGGCGCTCCCGTCAGCACGAGCACCGGTCGGCACGGTAGTCCCCATCGCTTGTAGCCTCAGCGCCGAGGGGATGGGGAGGGGTGACATGAGCGACCACGACGCCGATCCGTTGGCCGAGGTACGCATGCTCCTGACGGGTGCCGGCATCACGGCCCCCGACGGCGATCTGGCGTCACTGCAGCGGGTTCTGGGAACAGCCCGCCGACGAATGGAACGCATGTACGCAGTGGACACCGGCGATGCCGTCCCAGCCGCCGTGTTCAGGGCCGAATTGGATGGGGAGGTGGGGCGATGACCCCATGGACGATCGAACGTGCGGGCCGGGCCATCCGGGCAGGGGAGCTCACCAGCGAACGCCTCACCGAGGAATGCCTTGCTGCCTCCGACCGCTTCGACGGCACCCTCGGTACCTACCTCGCTCGCTTCGACGAGTCGGCCTTGGCGGCCGCTCGGCAGGCCGATGCCGAGCTGGCGGCCGGCAACGATCGGGGGCCCCTGCACGGCATCCCGCTGGGGATCAAGGACATCATCGCCACCGACGAGGGGCCGACCACGGCCCAGTCCCTGGTGCAGGATCCTGCGTGGGGCGACCAGGGAGACGGCCCGGTCATCAGCAGGCTCCGGGCAGCCGGCGCCGTGCTCACCGGCAAAACGACCACCATGGAGTACGCCATCGGGCGGCCCGACTTCGACAAGCCCTTTCCCATCCCCCGTAATCCGTGGAACACCGAACGCTGGACGGGGGGTTCCAGTTCGGGCACCGCGAACGGGGTGGCCTCCGGACAGTTCGTGGGTGGGCTGGGTACCGACACCGGCGGCAGCGTGCGCCTCCCGGCCGCCTACTGCGGCATCACCGGCCACAAGCAGACGTTCGGGCTGGTTCCGAAGTCGGGCTGTATCCCCCTCGGGCTGAGTTACGACCACATCGGACCAATGGCTCGCACGGTATGGGACTGCGCAGCCATGCTCACCGTGATGGCTGGCGCCGACGCCTCGGACCGGACATCGGTCGACCGACCACACGTCGATTACGTGGCCCGCCTCGACCAGGACCTTCCGGCGCGGATCGCCGTGGTCGCCAACCCCTCGGTGGCGGCCAGCGCCTCGGACAGCATGATGGCCGCCTTCGACGACGCCGTGGCCGCCATCGAGCGGGCCGGGGTCGAGGTCGTGTTGCTCGAGGTCCCCCACTACGACGAGCTGGCAAACGGAACCTTCCTGGCCCTGCAGGCCGAGGCCTTCGCCTGGCACCGTCGCCAGCTCCAAGAACGGTGGCTGGACTACGGACGGCCCACTCGGCTGACCATCGCGCAGGGCGCCCTGATCTCGGGGGGTGACCTCATCCAGGTCGAGCGGGTACGGGACATCGCCCGACGGGCCGTCATCGCAGCCATGGACGAGCTCGGCGTCGACCTGTTGCTGAGTCCCACCACGGGCTACCCAGCCACCCCATTCACCGGAGCCGACCCCCGCGCGGTCGCGATGAGCGCCCTGCACACGCCAGCATGGAACGCCGCCGGTTTCCCCGCGTTGTCCGTTCCCATGGGCTTCGACGTCGATGGCCTCCCATGCGGACTGCAGATCATCGGCCGACCCTTCGCTGATGACCAGGTCCTCTCCCTGGGCCACCACTACCAGCAGCTCACCAACTGGCACGACGCAGTCGCCCCGATCCACGCCACCTCGGGGGGAACCCAGGAGTGAGAGCGAACCGTGCCCTGCTCCTGGCCGGAGGGGCAGGGGCCTTCGGTTCGCTCGACACCGCACTCAACATCGCCTTCCCCGACCTGGTGGACAAGTTCGAGATCAGCGAGGCCAGCCTGCAGTGGGTGGTGGTGAGCTTCGTCCTGGCCTACGGGGGGCTGCTGCTCGCCGCAGGGCATCTGGGTGATCGGGTCGGCCACCAGCGCATGCTGGCCGCCGGAGCAGCCGGCTCGGTCGTCGCCATGGCTGCCTGCGCCCTGGCTCCTAGCTTCCCCTTCTTCGTCGGTGCCCGCATTCTGCAGGGCGTCTGCACGGCCGCGGTGATGGCTGCCGGTCCGGCTCTGGCCTCGAGTGCTGCGGGTCCCGACGCCCGAGGTCGGGCCGTCGGCATCTTCCAACTGTCGGCCGGACTCGGGGCCGCAGTGGGTCCCGTCATTGGCGGTCCCTTGGTTGCCCTGGGCGGATGGCCTGCCGTGTTCTGGTTCCGGGTGCCCGTGGCCGCCGCCCTCCTCGTGCTCGGCTTGGGTGTCCGAGGTGAGGATCCGGCTCCTCACCGGGCCAACGACATCAAGGGGGCGGTACTCATCGCCCTGGGTCTGGCCGGCGGTCTCATGGTGCTCAACACTGGCCGCAGCCTCGGTTTCGGGTCCCCGGCCCTCTGGGTGGTCATGGGTGCGACCGTGGCGGTGGCCGTGGCCTATCAGCGTCACAGTCGACGATGCGCAGAGCCGATCATCGACCTGGCCCTGTTCCGCATCGTCAGATTTGCGGCAGCAAATGTGATGAACATGCTGGCCAATGCCACGATGTTCGTCGGGTGGCTCCTCGGTCCAACCCTCTTGGTCGAGCACATGGGGATGTCAGTCCTGTCGGGTGGCGTGGTCCTGGCTGCATCACCGGCCGTGATGGCTGCCGTGTCACCTCTGGCCGGCCGTTGGAGTGACCGTTGGGGACCCGACGGTCTCGTCGCCGCAGGCCTGGCAATCGAAGCGGTCGGGCTGTTCGTGCTCAGCCGACTCGACGGTGCGTCGTCCCCTCTCACGGCTGCCCTCGCATTCGGGGCGGTCGGGCTGGGGCTGGGGCTGTTCAACGCACCGAACATGGCCCTCGTCATGACGGCACTGCCCAGTGATCGTCAGGGGGTGGCAGGCAGCCTCGCCCTGGTCACCCGGACGGTGGGCATCATCCTCGGTGTCGCCGGGTCGAGCGCTCTGTTCGATGCTCGCGGTGGGGAGCAGGAATTCGTGCACGCCTGGGCGGGCACATCGACGATCTGCGCTGCGGTCACGGGGGCTGCCGCTGCCGGAGCCGCCGTCCTCGCCCTCGACAGGGTGAGGCAATCGGCTCCCAGACCGGCGTAACCGCTACCAGCCGGCGTCAGCCAGGACAGAGGCCCCGTATGCGTCGGCCATGCAACCCAAAGGAGCGACGTCCTCGATGACCCGATACTCGAGGAGACCGGCTCGGGTCTCCAACAGGAAGTAGCAGTTGCCATCGTCGGAGAGTGCTGCGATGCGATGGAAGGGGATGTCGGGGTCAGCCAGTTCGTTGGTGTTGGCGCTGTGAACCGAGACCTCGTTGTTCGAGGTCGAGGGCACAGCCCCGGCGACGAACTCCAGGCTGGTTTCCTCGGCCTGGTACCACTCCACGATGAGGGCCGTGTCATCGGCTGGCCGCCCATCCCGAGTCGCCAACTGCCCATCAGAGGCCAGAATGGCGGCCACGTCATAGGCAAGCCGTACGTGTACCTGAGCGACCCGCTGCTCGGCCCGCCCGCGAGCGCTGTTGAACGCGATGAGCGCTGTGCTGACGAGCACGCCGAGGATCATGAGGACGATGGTCAGCTCGATGAGGGTGAAGCCCCCATCTCGATCGTTGCGTCGCCCTGTGGCATCGGTCAGCACGTGAGTCCATCGGCCGCAACCTCGCTGGGCTGAGCCTTTACCGACTGCGCTGGAATGATTGCCCAACCGGCGTCCCGCTCAACCAACCGGGCCGTAGCCGCCGCCTCCCGGCGTCTCAATCTCGAAGCTGTCCCCTGCCCCGACTTCGATCCGCACCGATGCGGGCAACTCTTCGGTGGTGCCATCAGTCCGGATGACCCGGTTGACCCCGACCCGTCCGTTCGCGCCACCGTCCACGCCGAACGGCTCCACCACCCGACGGGACGACAGGACGTTCACCGTCATGGGTTCGCCGAAGGTGATCCGCCGGACCACCCCGTCGCCACCTCGCCGGGCCCCTGTGCCGCCCGAGTTGTGACGGATGTGGAAGTGATCGAGCCGCACCGGGTGGCGCCATTCGAGGATCTCGGGGTCGGTCAGCCGGGTGTTCGTCATGTGGCTGTGCACGGCGCTGGCTCCGTCGGCTGTCGCGGTGGCCCCCGTACCCCCGCAGATCGTCTCGTAGTACTGATGCCGGTCATTGCCCCAGATGAAGTTGTTCATGGTTCCCTGCGACCCGGCCACCGCACCCAGCGCCCCGAACAGGGTGTCGACGATCAGTTGCGATGTCTCGACGTTGCCTGCGATGACGGCTGCCGGGTAGTGGGGGCTGATCAGCGATGGGTCGGGAATGACGATCTCGAGGGGAATCAGACAGCCGGCGTTGAGGGGTATCGCGTCGTTGACCATGCAGCGGAACACGTACAGCACAGCGGAGCGGCACACGGCTTGGGGGGCGTTGAAGTTGCCCGGGTGCTGTGCGCTGGTGCCGGTGAAGTCGATGGTGGCCCTCCGACGCTCCCGATCCACCGTGATCTTGACCGCAACCCGGTGCCCGTCGTCCATCTCCCCCACGAACTCGCTGTCGACCAGGGCGTCGATGACCCGCCGAACTGATTCTTCGGCGTTGTCCATGACGTGTCCCATGTAGGCGTGGACCACCTCGAGGCCGTAGTGGTCGATCACCCGGTGCAGTTCGTGAGCACCGCGCTCACAGGCTGCGACCTGGGCCTTGAGGTCGGCGACGTTGTAGTCGGGGTTGCGGGCCGGCCAGGGGCCCGACGCGAGCAGCGCCCGGAGTTCGTCCTCGAGGAACCGCCCGTCCTCGACGAGCTTGACGTTGTCGAAGACGAGACCCTCTTGATCGATGGTCGTCGAGTCGGCGGGAGCTGACCCGGGCACCATCCCACCGATATCGGCGTGATGACCGCGAGCTGCCACATAGAAGATGCGCTGGCCCTCGTCGTCGAAGACGGGTTTGACCACCGTCACATCGGGCAGGTGGGTTCCGCCGTTGTACGGGGCGTTCAGCACGTAGGCATCGCCCGGGGCCATGTGAGGGTTGTTGCGGATGACCGACTTGATGGCCTCGCTCATCGAACCCAGGTGGATGGGCAGATGGGGGGCGTTGGCGATCAACTCGCCGTCGGGATCGAAGATGGCGCAACTGAAGTCCAGCCGCTCCTTGATATTGACCGAGACCGAGGTGTTCTCGAGCACCACACCCATCTGCTCGGCCACGTTCATGAACAGGTTGTTGAAGATCTCCAACTGGACAGGATCGACCTCGGTACCGACTGCGGGCCCACCCGCCCGGGCGGCGACCCGCGTCATCACCAGATCACCCGTCGGGGTGAGTACCCCTTGCCATCCCGGCTCGATCACCGTGGTGGCCGTGTCCTCGACGAGGACGGCGGGGCCATCGACCGGGCACCCCGGAGCCAGGCGGGACCGATCGACGAAGGGGGTGTCGTGGGCCCCTCCCGCCATCACCGATTGGTGGACAGCCAGGGTGGCCGCTGCCAGATCGCCCGTGTCGCCGGCTCCGACCCCCAGGGTCACCTGGTCGGCCCGACCGACCGCTTCGACCTGCACCGACTCCACGATCAGGTCCTTCTCGGGCGCCACGAACCCGAAGCGGGCCCGGTGCACCGTCTCGAAGGCGGCAACGACAGCTACGTGGTCGCCGCTGTCGACCTGCAACGCGGTGTCGGATCCTGCGTAGCGCAGCGCGAGACGATGGACGAGATCGATGCGGTCGGCTGAGACTCCCTGTTCGAGGACCGCCTTCTCGCATGCTCGGTCCAGGGCGTCCCACCGCTCGACCAAGCCGTCGAGCAGCGCCGGTGACAGCACGGCCTCGACCCCGTCGTCCCTCACCTCCCGGATATCGGCCAGGCCGATCCCCAAGGCCGACAAGACCCCGGCATGAGGATGGATATGGATCCGCTCGATACCCAGACGATCTGCCACCAAGCAGGCGTGCTGGCCCCCGGCACCACCGAAGCAGACCAGGGTGTAGGTGGTGACGTCATGGCCCCGTTCCACCGAGATCTTCTTGATCGCGTTGGCCATGTTCTCCACCGCGATCTCGAGGAAGCCCTCAGCCAGGGTGGCCGCCGTCTGTTGCACCCCGGTGGCCTCGCTCACCTCTGCGGCCAGGGCAGTGAACGCCTCCACAGTGGCCGCAGTGTCGAGGGGCCCGTCGCCACCAGGCCCGAACACCTGAGGGAAGTACTCGGCTCGGAGCTTGCCCAACACCACGTTGCAGTCGGTGACGGCCAGGGGCCCATCGTTCCCGTAACAGCGCGGCCCCGGGTCGGCTCCGGCCGAGTCGGGACCGACCCGCATGCGGCTGCCGTCGAAGAACAACATCGATCCACCGCCGGCCGCGACAGTGTGGATGTCGATCATGGGCGCCCGGACCCGCACTCCGGCCACCTCGGTCTCGAAGCTTCGCTCGAGCTCTCCGGCGTAGTGACTGACATCGGTCGACGTTCCACCCATGTCGAAGCCGATCAGCCGATCGAATCCTGCCGCCTCGGCGGTGCGGACCATGCCCACCACCCCACCGGCCGGACCCGACAGCAGCGCGTCCTTGCCCTGGAACCGGTGGGCATCGGTCAGCCCTCCGTTGGACTGCATGAACATGAGGCGGGTGGCTGCCCCGGCGGGGGACCGGAGCCGCTGGTCGACCTGGGCGACGTAACGGCGGAGGATGGGCGACAGGTAGGCGTCCACCACGGTGGTGTCCCCTCGGGGAACCATCTTCATGATGGGGCTGACCTCGTGGCTGACCGAGACCTGACCGAACCCCATCTGCCGGCACATCTCGGCCAGGAGTACTTCGTGGGCGGGTGCCCGATCGGCGTGGAGCAGGACGATGGCCACGCTGTCCAGACCGGCCCGGCGGGCCGCTTCGAGCCCGACACGAGCCCCCGCTTCGTCGAGGGGCGTCAGCACCTCACCCTGCGCCGAATGCCGTTCGTCGACCTCGAGGACGTCGGCGTAGAGCATCTCGGGCAGCGAGATGTCGAGGGCGAACAGATCGGGGCGGGTCTGATAGCCGATACGCAGTACGTCGGCGAACCCCCGAGTGGTCACCAGCAGGGTCGGTTCCCCCTGGCGCTCGAGGAGGGCGTTGGTGGCCACCGTGGTGCCCATCTTCACCGAGTCGATGAGATCGGTAGGCAGCCCGTCACCCTCTGCGAGACCCAGGAGGTCGCGAATGCCCTGCACGGCGGCATCGGGGTACCGCCGCGGGTTCTCCGACAGCAGCTTGTGGGTGACCGTCGATCCGTCCGGGCGGCGGGCCACCACATCGGTGAAGGTCCCTCCCCGGTCTACCCAGAACTGCCAACCATGGATCGGACTGTTCATCGTGGGGAGGCTAGGCGCCGTCGGCTGGGGCACCGAACCGTCGATCGGGAATCGCCCTCAGCTGCCCAGCACCTCGTCGTTGTGCTCACCGAGTCGGGGAGCTCGGCCGAGCTGCCACCACCCACGATTGGTCCGATAGGGGGCGCCAGGAGAAGCCACCTCGCCCCCGGCGGGGAGCTCGGTGGAGGTCCAGAAGCCGGCGGCGTTGAGGTGCGGGTCCTCACGGAGTCCGGCCACGGTGCTCACCGGGGTGATGGGGATGCCCCTACGTTGCCCTTCCTGGAACACCTCGAGGGCGGTGAGCTGGGTGGTGAGCTCTTCCACCCAGCTGTCGACGAGCTCCATCGTCTCGCCCCGCACTGCGACATCGCCGAACACCGGATCGAGCACCGCCTCGTTCCCCGTGACCTCGGCGATCCAGCTGGCGATAGCCGACCAGTGGTGGGGCATGAGCACCAGGATCGACACGTACCCATCACTGCACGGGTAGAGCCCGAAGGGCCGGGACAGCAGCCGCCGGTTGCCGCTGCGCTCTCGATGCACCTTGTCGTCGAGGAAGACGGGGACCCCCGTCTCCGGCGCCAGTGCGAGCGCTGATTCCTGGATGGAGAGGTCGATCATCTGCCCTGTACCCGTGCGGTTCCGCACCCGCAGGGCGAGCATGACGCCGGTGGCTGCGTTGAGGGCGGTGGCATGCATGGCCATCTGCACCGGTCCGGCGGGCACAACGGGGGGCCGCTCGGGGAAACCGACCGTGTACAGAATGCCCGTCGATGCCCAGGCCACGAGATTGGAGGTCGCCCAGTCCCGCTTGGGCCCGTGGAGGCCGAACGGGGTGATCGACACCCACACCACCCCAGGGTTGGCCGCAGCGATGGTGTCGTAGCCCAGGCCGGCTGCGTCGAGCACCCCGGGACCGTGATCGTCCACCACGACATCGGCTGATGCCATGAGCTCTCTCAGCCGTTCCCCATCTCCCGGATCGGAGGGGTCGAGCGTCACGCTCCGGCTGCCCATGGCCAGAAACGCCCACCAGAGACTGCCTTCCCCGTCGGGGGCTCCCTCGGCGAAGGGGCCGTAGCGACGGAGTTGGCTTCCGCTCGGCGGCTCGACCTTGATGACATCGGCCCCCAGCCCGGCCAACAGCCGGGTGCCGTACGCGCCAGGCAGGCCAGAGAGATCGACCACCTTGATGCCCTCGAATGGTCCGCTCATGTCAGGTCCCTCGTGTCGGCCACCCCGGGGAACAGGACATGCAGCCACTGCTCGTACGGCCGGTCGATGATCATGTCGGGCGCTGGCGGATCGTGGGCCTGGCCGGCAGCCACCATGGCATCGACGTCGGACGGATCCATCCCCGCAACCTCGGCCAGTACGTCGCGGGTGTGCTCCCCGAAGAGGGGCGATGCCCGGTGGAAGGTGCCCGGGGTGGCCGACATGCGGATGGCGTGACCATGGAACAGCTCACGGGTGAATCGGGGGCTCGGGGTGATGTGGTACCAGCCTCGCTGCTTGACGTGCTCGTCCTGGAGCACGTCCTCGTTGGTGGCCACCAGGTGAGCGGCGATGCCTGCGGCCTGGAGGCGAGCGGCCAGGTCACCGTTCTCGTGATCGACCGTCCATTGGGCCAGCGCGTCGTCGAGATCGTCATGGTGTTCGTGACGACCCTCGTTGGTCGACCAACGGGCGTCATCCAAGCGCCCGCCGGACAACGCCACCAGGGCCGCCCACTGCTCGTCGGTCTCGACGCTGAGGGCGATCCATCGCTCGTGCCCGCGGCAGGGATAGACACCCTCGGGAGCCGCCCACAGGCTGCGGTTGCCGATGCGGGACTGGCTCACCCCGGTCAGGGCGTGATGCATCACGAAGGGCCCCAGCATGCCGATCGTCGTCTCGAACTGGGACACGTCGACGTGCACACCCTCGCCGGTCGCATCACGGTGGGCCAGACCGGCCAGCACTGCGGTCACCGCATGCTGGGCACTGAGATAGTCGGGGGGAGCGATGGTGGCGATACCCGCCGGCTCCTGATCGGGGTAGCCGGTCAGCTCGTCCATACCCACCAGCGGCGCCTGGTTGGGGCCCCACGCCACGAAGGGGTAGTACGGCATCGTCGGGTCGCTGCCGAAGCCGGGCAGTTGGACGTAGACGATGTCGGGCCGGAGCTTGCTGACCGTCTCGTAGTCCAACCCGAGGCTCACCAGGGCCTTGGCGGAGAAGTTGGCCAGGAACACGTCGCACTCGGCCACCAAGCGATGGGCTGCGTCTCGACCCTCGGGGGTCTTCAACTCCAGAGCGATGCTCTTCTTGTCGGCGTTCATCTCTGGCACGTACGGGCTCGAATCGCCCCAGGCCGCCGCATGCTCCTCGTCGTCCCGCAGCCAGGCCGAGCCAAGCAACCGGACGACATCGGGAGACGCTTGGGACTCCACCTTCATCACCTCGGCGCCGTGGAAGGCCAACGCTCGCCCCGCTCCCGGGGCAGCGATGGCGATGCCGATTTCGAACACCCGAATCCCGTCGAGCGCCCGCATGGTCGATGCCTCGCTCACCTGAACTCTTCCCCCTGCGTTTCGGTGCGCCGCCACGGGTTGTGACATTGCCCGGACATGATCTCACACGATCGGGTTCAATGACACCGGAGATTTCCCTGGCTGGGCGGGGTGTTTTTTCGCTGTCGTCGCAGGTAGGACGCGATCTCACCCCATGACAGTGCCGCTGGTCGATGCGAGGTCCCGGTGACGGGAGAACTGCCCCAAACCGATCGGCAGGCCTGTGTGCGGTCCGATGACGACCACGGGCTCCCGATCGTGGTCGTGCCCGGCCCGGCAGGCATCGATCAGCTCTTTCATCATCACCCCGACGAGGGGGGCGTTCTTGAACTGGTTGCCCGACGTGCCCACGGCCACGAAGAACCCGTCGAGCACGGTCCGGTCGTACACCGGCGTCCAGTCGGGGGTGACGTCGTAGAAGTGGGCGAGACCGGTCGGCCCCAGCGGCACCCCCAGATCCGGGATCCGCCGAGCCACCCGGAGGGTGACCACCTCGCCCACCTGGGGGTCGGGGAGGAAGCCGAATTCCGCGGGATCATCAACCCATTCGAGGGGATCACAGGGGGCCTCTACCCCGCCCATGACGAGGGCGCCGCCCGGCTGGGGACGGAAATACGAGCCCAGGTCCACGTCGGCGACGACGGTGCCCCCGCTTCCCACCCCGAAGGTGGGCGGTGCGGGGGCGGCCGTGACGGTCTGGCGCATGGGGCGTCCGGAGATGGCCATGTCGTCAGCTACTCCCGCCAACCCGTTGAGCCTGTTGCTCCATGGCCCGGCGGCATTGACCACGACCCGAGCGGGCAGCTCCTCACCGCCAACCAGGCGCACCCCGGTGACCTGCTGACCGTTGCGCAGCACAGCGACCACCTCCGAACGCAGCCGAAGGGCAGCGCCGTGACGCTGCGCAGCAGTCATGAGGTTGGTGGCCGCTAGTTGGGGATCGTCCACGAATCCGGCATCGGGCATGAAGAGACCGCTGACCACACCCTGGGGTGGGTCGAAGAACTGCTCGTCGTCGAGCGATCGGGGTGGATGGAACCGCCCGACGTCCACGGCGGGGAAGCGGGCCGTGATCTCCTCGGGTCCGAGCATCTCGTAGCCGACCCCGACCTGATCGAAGTGGTCGCACATCGGGCCGAGATCGTCGTCGGGCCCCGGAAGGTGGAGCATGCCCACCCGGTGGAATCGACAGAGTGGACCGTCGACCTCCCCGAGGTGGTCGGCCCACGACGCCCACATGTGCATCGCCTCCCAGGAGGCGGCCACGCCGTCGAGGGTGGAGTAGGTGAACCGGATGATCGACGAACTTGCGCTGGTCGATCCCCCTCCCACCGCCTCACCCTGGTCGACCACGGTCACCTGGTAGCCACCGCGCTGCAGTTCCAATGCGATGGCCGAACCGATGACCCCGGCCCCCACCACGATGGCGTGGTCGGACGCTGCGCCCGGCTGGTCGTTCATGCCACCCCTCTTCGCTCCTGCGATGTCGCCCCTGTGGGCAACTTAGGCCGTCAGTGAACGGTGCATCAGCCTCGCCAGCCCGACGACACGGCTCAGACTGCGTTGAGTTGTACCAGCGCACCGCCAGCCGCCTCGATGGCGTCGGCCGTGCGCTCATGACACGTGAACACCAGGACCTGGTGCCCGGCCGCTGCCGCCTCGGTCAGCAGCGGCACGACAGCCGCCGCCCGATCATCGTCGAAGTGCACCAATGGGTCGTCACAGAGCAGGGGAAGGCGCACCTGCCGGCGATCGGCGTCATGATCGGCCAGGGCAATCCGGAAGGCCAGGTACAGCAGGGCCCTCGCCCCGGTGGACAACCGGGACGCCGGAACATCCCGACCGGATTGGTGACGGACACACAGCACCGGTGACCCCGACGAGTCGGGGAGCACAGCCAGTCCGGTCCACTGATCGGTCACTCGGCAGGCAAGATCCTGGGCGCGCTGAACGATCACCGGCTGGTTCTCCCGCACGTACCGATCGGACACCTCTTCGAGCAGGACCCGAGCCAACGCGGTCGATGCCATCTCCCGAGCGAGTAGTTCGCTGGCCTCGATGTCGGTACCCACGTCCAGCCGAACGCGCCCGACCTCATCGGCCCGTTCGAGTTCGGCCAGCTCGTCTCGCATCCGACCGATGTCCTCGCTGACCCGAGCGAGCTCGGCGTCGAGTGCGTTCAGGTCGTCTTCGATCGTCCTGCTTCGAGCGGCGAGTTCATCATCTGACAGCGCCTGGTCCATCAAGCTGCGCACCGCGGGGTCGTCGCCCAGCACGGCATCCAACAGGCTCCGGGCATCGGCGACGCTCGCCGTTGCCTCGAGCCATGAGGTCTGCGCCGTCGCGACCTCGCGGAGCCGCTCGACGATGCGCTGGCGGCTCCAACCCGCGGTCTGCTCCGCGATGGGAGCAAGGAGTTCGTTCATGGCAGCGATACGGCCAACCCGTTCGTCTTCGAGACGGCGGCTCTCCGCGTGCAGTTCGCCGGCGACCTGATGGGCATCGAGCAGGCTGGTCACTGCGGCAGGTTCGATGTCACGCGACAGGCCGCACGACTCGAGCAGGCGGGCGAGCTCTTCACGGCTGGCCTCCACCGTCGCTCGTCGACGAGCCGCCGCAGCATGTGATGCGTCAGTGGCTCTCTGCTCGGCGGATTCGCGGAGGAGTGCGGTTGCAGCCTCCACCAGGCCAGCCAGTGCCTCGGATCCCTGCTGGGGATCCCCCGGAGCGGAACGACCCAGATCGCTCCACCGCTCGGCGACCCTGGCCCCCAGTTCGACCGAGGTTGCATCTGCCTCGTCCAGTAGCCCTCGGGCTCGCTCGAGCTCGGCGGCCGCCGTGCGCAGCTGCTCCTGAGCAGCGAACACCTCCTCGGCAAGCGCCCTGACGTGATCCAGTGCTTCGGGAACCGGGCCCGTGCCTGCTTCGCTCCCTTGCCGAGCGGCCAGCCACCAGGCCAGGGCGGCGGCGAGCCCGGCACCCACGCCAACTGGCCAGACGCCAACAGCGAACGCCAGGAACGTGACCGCAGACACCGCAACAGGGACAGCCCACCACAGCTGGGGGCGAGCACCGCCACCTGTCGGCTGGGCGGTGGCTCCTCTCCCCATCCACTGCTCGGCGGTGACGCCCAGACCCAGACCTTCCCATGCCGACCGGGCAGCGCCTTGGCGGGACGCAGCAAGGTCGTTCTCGGTGACCCGCCGGGTCACATCGGCCCTGACCCGATCGGCGGCAGCCCATGCCTCGCTCCACCGTTGCAAGGCCGCGGTGAGACCGGCCTGCACGGCTGCATCTGCCAGACGCTCCGGTACGTCGCCGACCGTCGTCCCCGCCAGTTCGCAGGACGACCTCGCCGCAGCCGCTGCGTCGTTCAGGCGGCGCTCGGCCTCCTCGACGAGGAGTTCGGCGTCGTGCAGTTCGGCCTGTTCGGAAGTGAGACGACCGGCCACCCTGCCGGCAACGGCCACGGTGGCGGTGGTCACCGACACGGTCCCGATCACATCTGCATCGAGGTGGTTCGCCTGGAGGTGAGCCTGCAGTCGACCCGCTGCGTTGCCGCATTGGTCGTCCAGGTCGTGGAGTGTCTCGACCAAACCGGACAGCTCTGTCAGGCGGGTCGCGGCCTCCACCCACTCAGCAGCGGGTTCGACCATGGCGTCCAGGGTTTCGAGGGCGCCGGCCAGATCGTCCTGTCGGACCCGCGCATCGACGACCTTGTCGACACGTAAACGCTGCTGCTGTGCTGCCGAGTGCTGCGAGCGCAGCTCGTCGCGGCGCCGTTCTGCCTCTTGGATCTGCGCAGCGCACCTGTCGAAGGACTTGACGTTGTCCTGCGCCGCACGAAGTCGCTGCCGATTGGTTCGCAGGGCCAGCACCAGGCCGCGCATGGTCTCAGGGCCCGCGTTGCGAGCGGGACCGAGGAGAGCCGACGATCGGGCCTCCAGGCCGGCAAGGGCGGTCACCGCGTTGCCCGCCCCGGCATGGGCCCCCCGAGCGGCCTGCTCGAGTCGGACGGCCACGGCATCTCCGTCGTGCAGGTCTTCTCCCCACCAGCGATAGATGCCACCCAGGACGGTGTGATCGAACCCACCGAGGAGGGCCAGCCATTGGTCGAGGTCCAGCTGGCCCTGGTGGGAGATGGTGAGCCCATCGCTGTTCGGGGCTCCCCGCTGGCTGACCTTGAAATTTCCGACTGCACGGAAGGGCTCGGCCCCCAGAGTGCCGGTCATGATGCCGCCGATGGTCGCTTGGTAGTCACCGAACCGCTGGGCCCCCGACGCCGTACCGTGTGGCCCGCACAACAGCCACGACATCAGCTCCGTCAGGGTCGACTTCCCGCTCTCGTTGGGGCCGTAGACGGCTACGAGCCCCTCCGACGGCAGGGCGAGCCGACAGTCGCTGAGCCCGCCGAACGTGGTGACCTCGACCTCTTCGATGGCCAGTCGTCGTTCGCTCACTGGGCCCCCAGGTGATCGATGAGGAGCCGCTCGGCCTCGGCGAGCAGTGTCAGGGGATCCACGTCGGCACCGAGGTGCTGGCGAACCAGCTCGTCCATGGGCGCCAGGCGTTGCTCGAGGGCCTCGGGATCCTCGGCCAGCACATCGATGGTGGCCAGCAGCTCGGAGAGGAGATCGTCGCGAGCCAGCAATTGACCCCGATCGACCGCGATCCGGGTGGCCAACTCCGACCCGATGATGTCGCCGTCACCAACCACGTCGACACAGTGATCTCGTAGTGCTGCGGTCAGGTCGTCGACCGCTGCGAGGTCGCCGTGCACGGCGGTTGCGCCCACCAGGCGAACACGGACCACGACGGGTCGCCCATCGGCGCGATCGGTCTCGACACCGATGCGCAGTGCGACCATCTCCATCGCGTCGTAGACGTCGGTCGCCTCGCCGAGGTCGACGTCGACGCGGGCGAACCGGACAGCGTCACAGGCATGGAACACCGGCTCGTCGAATCCCTGATCGGTCAGCGGGACGACCAGCGCCCCTTTCGGCCCGCACTCGGTGAGCTTCGCGCTTCGACCTTGGAGATTGCCGGAGTAGGCGTACCAACGACCAGGCTCGAGCTGACCCACCGTGCGCTTGTGGATGTGGCCGAGCGCCCAGTACCCGATCGGCGCCCCCATCAGATCGTCAGTCGAGCAGGGGGCGTAGTTGTCGTGGCCGGCGGTGCCGCCCAGGTTGGTGTGCAGCACGCCTACCGAGCGCCGGGGATCGACATCGAGCCCGTGGAAGCGCCTGGCCAGGTTGTCGTGCTCGGCCTGCGTGCCGAAGCTGACCCCGGCGATCGACAGGGCCGACCCGTCGCCCAGCTCGACCTCGCGAACTCCCACCTGACCGGGATCGAACACGGTGACGTTGTCGGGCAGGCCAGCCGCTCTGCGGCGCCCCACGACGAGCGGGTCGTGGTTGCCGTGCACGATGAAGACGGGGATCGCGGCTTCGGCCAGCCTGTCGAGGCCGCGCCGGAAGCGAAGTTGGGCGCGCATCTCCCGCTCCGCATCGTCGTACACGTCACCGGCCAACACGAGCGCGACTGCCTGCTGGTCGAGCACCAGGTCGATCAGCCGGTCGAAGGCCGTTGCAGCCAGCTCCCGCAGGTAGTCGGCCCGGGCCCCTGCGACACGGCGGCCGAGCGACTCGAGCGGGGCGCCGAGATGAAGGTCGGCGGCGTGCACGATGCAGTGGGTGGGCGGCGTCGAGTCCATCGAAGCCACCGTAGGAAGACCCTGTGACACAGCAGCAGATTCCGCACCCCTTTGAGGTCGGGGCCCCACAGCTGGTTATGACAGTCTCTATGCCACTATGTCCTGGTCGCCGATACCAACCCCGTGCAGGTACCGAGGTTCCCCATGAGCCAGATCGAGCAGACGATCGAGATCGACGCCCCGCCGGCGGCCGTGTGGGCCGTACTGGCCGATTTCGGCGCAATCTCGCAGTGGGTTCCCCTGGTCGGACATTCGTGCCTGACCACCGCTCAGGGTGATGGGGTTGGTGCGACCCGAAGGGTCCAGATCGCCCGCCAGACCCTCCTCGAAAGGGTCACCACCTGGAAGCCGGGACGCCTCCTCACCTACACGGTCGAGGGCCTCCCCCCCATGGCCGGGATCCCCGTCACCACATGGGAGCTCACCCCGTCGGGCGACGGCACCCGGGTTCGGCTCACCACCGCGCTCGATACCGGTGTCAATCCCGTCAAGGCTTTGGTGGCTCGCAAGGTGTTGGAACGGATGTCCCTGGCCGCCGGGTTCATGGTCGCTGGGCTCTCACAAGCAGCCACCACCACACTCACCGGCGACGGAGACGCTCGATGACCGACCGACCCGATGTCATCATCATCATGACCGACGAGGAACGAGCAGCTCCCTCCTACGAGAGCGACGAGCTCACGCAGTGGCGACGCTCACTGCCCGGTTCCCGGTGGTTCGACGACCACGCCGTCCGCTTCGACCGCCACTACACGGGATCACTGGCCTGTGTGCCCAGCCGGCCCACCCTGTTCACCGGGCAGTACCCCGACCTGCATGGCGTCACCCAGACCGATGGCTTGGGCAAGATGGCCGACGACTCACGGATGCGCTGGCTTCCCGCGGGCGAGGTCCCCACCCTCGGCAACTGGTTCCGAGCCAGCGGGTACGACACCCACTACGACGGCAAGTGGCACATCAGCCACGCCGATCTCCACGCCGTCGACGGTGCGCCGCTTGCCACCAACACCGCCGACGGCAAGGTGCTCAGCGAGAACGTGGAGCGGTACCTCGAGGCCGATCCACTGGGTCCGTACGGGTTCTCCGGCTGGGTCGGTCCCGAACCCCACGGCGGGCTGTTCGCCAACTCCGGGCTGGCCCGCGACCCCCTCATCGCCGACCGCACGGTGGCCTGGATCGAAGACCGCTACGCCCGGCGACGGGCCGGTGACCCAGACGCGGCTCGACCGTTTCTCCTCGTGGCCAGCTTCGTGAACCCCCACGACATCGTCCTGTTCCCCATGTGGATGCGGCGGGGAATGCCCGATGGGCTGGCCCGGCTGACCGTGCCCGAGGTGCCCATGGCGCCGTCGGACTTCGAGGACCTCCGCACCAAGCCGGCAGCCCAGATCGCCTACCGGGCCGCGTACCCCTCCTGCTACGGCCCAGCGGCCATGGTCGAGGCCGTGTACCGCAACCATCACGAGCGTTACCGAGAGCTGTACTACCAACTCCACGCAGCGGTGGACACCCCCATCGATCGGGTGCGTCGAGCAGTCACCGATGGCACGACCGGCGAGGCGGTGATCGTCCGTACCGCCGACCACGGCGAGCTGTTGGGGTCCCACGGGGGCCTGCACCAGAAGTGGTTCCAGCTCTACGACGAGTCGACCAGAGTGCCGTTGTCCATCGCTCGGGTCGGATCAGCTGCGACGACGGCTCGGCTGATCACCGAGCCCACCTCCCATGTCGACATCGTGCCCACCCTGCTCGCCGCAGCCGGTATCGACCCCGTTGCGGTGGGGGCGCAGCTGACCGACACCTTCACCGAGGTCCACCCCCTGCCCGGGCGCAACCTCATGCCCACCGTCGACGGGGAGGACCCTGATGTCAGCCGGGTCGTGTACCTGGTGACCAGGGACAACATGCCCGAGGGCGACACCGGGGCCAGCGGCATGGCGCGAGCTTTCGGGCGGGCCGACGACGCACCCGGTCCCTTGCGCATCAACGTGCCGGCCCATGTGGCAACCAACGTCGAGGGCATCGTGGCCCGAGTCACCGACGATGCGGCACCGGGCGGGGAGGGTCACCTGTGGAAGCTGGTTCGCAGCTTCGACGACCCCGACGTATGGACCGAACCCGGGGTCCGTCAACTGGCCAGCGACGGGCTGGGAGGGCCGAGGTGGCGCACCGAGGTGCTGCCCGACCAGTGGGAGCTGTACGACCTGACGGCCGACCCCGTCGAGATGACGAACCTGGCCACCGATCACCGGTCGGCGGCCGTGATGGCGGTGATGCAACAGCGCCTCGACGACGAACGGCGCCGAGCCGTCCCCGCCCGCAACGAACCCTGGCCCTACGCGGTGAGCGCCATGACCGCCACCGGGCGGGTGCCGTTGCTCCCCCCGGCCGCCCTGGTGCGCCAGGTGGCCGGCCAGCGCATCAACGAACGCATCAACGAACGGGCTCAGGCCCGGCGGGCCGGCCCCGCGGCTCGGCCCCCCGCTCCGGCCAAGGCCGTGCGCGCCCTCCTGCGCCGGGTCGGCCTCCACCCCGACGATCAAGCCAGCCCTGCCACCACGGCACCGGGCCGTCGAGCCGTGGTGATCGGCACCAACCACGGCCACCTCGACGTGGGACGGCCCACCGGCGTGTTCGCCAGTGAGTTAACCGTTCCCTACTACGCCTTCCTCGACGCAGGCCTCCACGTCGACGTCGCCAGCCCCCGGGGGGGAGTCATCCCCGTGGACCCGCAGTCCCTCAAGCCGGCCATCCGCACCGAGGCCGACGACCGGATGCTGGGTGACCCTTCGCTCCGCACCGCCTTGACCGACTCCCTGGCCGTGGCCGATCTCGACATGTCGACCTACGACATCGTCTACCTGGCCGGCGGGTGGGGAGCGGCCTGGGACCTAGGTACTTCTGCCGAACTGGGCCACCAGATCACCGCAGCGAACCGGGCAGGGGCCGTGCTGGGTGGGGTGTGCCACGGCCCACTGGGACTGTTGCAGGCCCTCGGCGACGACGGCCGTCCCCTGGTGGAGGGCCGCCACCTCACCGCAGTCACCGACAAACAGGTGCGGGAGCTGGGGATCACCTCGACCCCCCAGCACCCCGAAAGCGAGTTGCGGGCCGCCGGAGCGCACTTCGAGAGCGTGACCGCTCGTCGTGACATGCTCGCCAACCATTGGGTGGTCGACGGGAACCTGGTCACCGGACAAAACCAGAACGCCGCACCGATGGTGGCCCGGCTGATGCTCGAGCAATTGACACCGACAGCGTGACTGGGGCCGTGTGACACCGGCAACATGAACACGGCCCCGTTCGGACACGAATGGTGAGCGGAACGCTGGGTGCGCTAACCAGAGGCGATGTCCATGCTCACACCTGCCGAGGTCGACGCCTTCGTCGCAGAGGCCTTCCCAAAGGCCTACAGCGACGGCTACCGCTGCGAAGCCGTGGACGACAGCGCTGCGGTAGCCCGCTGGACCTACGACGCCGGCACGCTGCGACCGGGTGGCCTCATCTCAGGCCCCACCCAGTTCCAGCTCGCCGACATCGCCCTCTGGTTCTCGACGTTCATCTCCCTCGGGCTGGCTCCGATGGCGGTCACTTCGAACATGACGATCGACTTCTTGAAACCGGCAGCGGGCGCCGACCTGCTGGCCAGGGCGACGGTATTGCGTGCCGGGCGGACCAAGATCACCGGTCGCGTCGATCTGTGGGTCGACGGCGCACCGCACGACATCGTCGCTCACGCAACCGGCTCGTACCAGGTGCTCGCCCCCAGAACCTGACCCCGGGGATGTGGCTGTTCCCGCTCGGCGACAGTTGCGATCTCGGGAGGGTCGGCCGGTCCTTCGGTGGATCCACCTCGGCGAGTTGGCCCACGGACCCTCGACCGAGATCAGTGCCCGGAGACCAGGCAGTGCACCTCGTAGTCGCGGGGACCCAGGGTGTCGGTGCGGACCACCGTCACCGAGCTCCAGCCCTCCGCCATGGCCCGGGACCGGGCGATGTCTACGGCGCGCATCGCGCTGTCCGCCGACACGTAGTACGTCACTGTCATCGAACGACTCCTCGCTCTGTACGGCGAACCCGTCCGGCGGTGCCGGGCAGTCGGTTCGCTGTCGCCATCGGTCCTCTACGCAGGCGGTGTGACAGGCAACGAGCGCTCAGCCCCCGCCCGAGGGCCCTGGTCGTCAGCCCGCCGTGAGCCCGCCGAGCACCGTGCGAAGGCCATCCTCGAGGCCGACCATCAGACCACTCGGCGACGCCACGCGGATCGCGTTGCCTCCACGGAGGGGGGTTTGCTCGGCCATCGGGCCGAGGGTCACGACGACGAAATGTCGGGTGCCAGCGCGGTTCCACTGCTCAAGGGTGGGCACGCCCACGTTCCACATGCCGTCGGTGAAGATCACCACCAGGTGCCGACTCCGACCGTCGGCATCGTGATGATCCAGATCTTCGAGGGCGGCTGTGGGATCGGTGCCCCCAAGAGTGGGCCACACCACGGGTGTGGGTTCGTCGGTGTCCCAGACCCGGTGGGTCTCCTCTCGGGTCGCCCAGATGGTGCAGGTAGAGGGAATACCCAGCCGGTCACAAGCCAGGCGGCACCCGTACATGGCCTGGGAAAGCGCCTCGATGGGTGGACCGCCCATCGAGTGCGAGACGTCACAGAGCAGGGACACGTGGAGGTCGGGGCCCTCGCGGATCTCCACGTCTCTGGCCAGTCGGTAGGTGCGATCGCCGATAGCCCGGCTGCGGTACCGCAGGGGGTCGATCACCCCGTGGTCGTCGTTCCACTGCCAGTGGGGCTGCGCTGCCGTGACCAGCGAGGCGAGGGCGCGTTCGACTCCCACGGCCATCTGCTCCGCCTCCCGGATCCGCTGAGGTTCCATGGCTGTGCCCGACGCAGCCAGGGTGGGAACCGTCGCCCCGTCGTGCCGCCGACGTGCCGCTGCCCCGATGGATGTCAACTCGTGGTCGTCATCCAGCGATGCCGTCGAGTCGGCCGCCCGCTCCTCCATCGCATCGGCCAGATCCGGTGCATCACCCTGGTCCGCCGTCGCGCCGAGTGTCGGCACCGGAGCAGCTCCGGCAGGTATGCCAACAGGCTGACCCGACACCCCAGAGCGGGGCGACTGCCGCACGGTGGTGGGATCGACCAACAGATCCTCAGCTGGTCGATGGGTGGAACTCGGGGCGAGATCGATCTTCCCCGCATCTCGGAGGATGTCGTGCGCCCAGATGACGGCTTCGTGCATCTCGCTGAGCGAATGGGCTCCCATGTAGGAGCGCACGACGTCGAGCCATTGCCCGGCCAGTGACCGATCACCCGACGGTGGGTCGAACGCGGCCAGCGCGGCCCGCCGAACCCGTTCGCCGAGGTACGCGCGCCCGGCCACACAGAACCAGGCGCTGGCTGGATCGGCAGCCAGGTGGACCCGGTTGAGCATCACCAGGTAGTCGGCGATCCGAGGCACGTCGGCGATGTACGCGGCCTCCATCCGCTGATCCTCGAGGATGTTCCAGGTCCGGTGCATGTCGAGGTCGTGGCGGCCCGATGGCTGGTCGCCGGGTTGATCGGGGGGCACCACCTGGCGGAACGGCACCGTGTAGAGGAGGTGGCCTGTTTCGTGGTGGAGTAAGCCCCGCATGTGGATCACCGTGGTCCGCACCGAGGCCGTGACGTCAGGGCCGGGGACCATGCTGACTGGCCACACCACCGACACCTTGGCGAAGTCGGTCCACGCCTCGGGAAATCGTCCTCCCTGCGTCACCGAAGCCTCAACAGGCTGATCGAGTCCGTAGGACCGCATCACGGCAATGTGGCGATCAACCACCGACATGAGCAGGGTGCGAGCCCAGTCGCGGTGAGCGGCCAACGGCCGGCGGGGATCGCTCCTTCCCGCGGTCCCTCGCCACACCCCATGGCCGTCCCTCGCAGCCCGGCGTCGGGCTGCGGTGCGGGCCTGCATCTCGCTGTGGCGTTGCTGCAGGTCGGGATCGGTGACCTGGCGGGGGGTCAGGTCGATGGTGTCATCCACCGGTCACCCCGACCCGGTCGGCGAAGGGGTCCACAGCCTGGGTTTCGGCCCGCGGGTACTCAGCGTCGAGCAGTTCGTAGAACCCGCGATCCTCGATGATGGCGTGGACCCGGTCCCGCTCGTTGGGAGGGAACATCGAGGTGAAGATGAACAGTGCGGGCAGAGCGCCCATGGTTGCGCTGTCCTCGTTGAGGCGCCGCAGGGCAGTGACACCGGTGGGCACCGTCACCACCCGCTGTTCGTAAGCCTCCCGGAGGGCGAAGCCGAGAGAACGCACCACCGACGAGGGGACGAGTCGCTCCTCGGTGGCCTCGTCATAATCCCAGCTGAGCCAGCGGAACCGGTTGGTCGATGCCTCGGCCATCACGTGGGTACCCCGATACCCGGGGTTCACCGTGGCGATCACCCACATCTCGCGATGGGCGGTGACCACCTCCGGCATGTAGCCGCCGTGCCCGTCGGGCACTGCGTGGTGGTAGTTGGTGAAGGTACGGCGCTCATCGAGGACTGGGTGCAGGGCAGTGGCCTGAGCCGGCGGTACCGCATTCCACTCGTCGAGGTACAGCAAACCGCCGCAACGCATGGCCAACGAGACCAGCCCGTCCATCCACACCAGGGTTTCCCGACCCTCTGTCATGGTGGCCGTGGTCTGCCCGAACAGGTCGTAGGACGAGATACCCGTGGACCCGTTGAGGGTGAAGACCGGGTACGGCTTGGCCAGCCCGTCGCGTGCCGCAGCGAGGCACGCCAGCACCGACACCAGCATGGTCTTGCCCGACTGGGTGGCCCCCACGAGACCGATGTTCGGTGGGGCATCATTCGAATCTCGCAGGTCACGCAAACCCAGGAGCAGGTCGATGTCGGTGATACCGCCCGGCAGGGTGCGGGAAATGTAGCGGCCGACCACCTCGGGGTCTGGTCGGAAGCGGTCGAGTTGGGGGTCCATGGGGTCGCCCATGCCGTTGTCCATGCCCATGTGCATGCCCTGTTCCTGTCTCGTCGAGGTGGGTAGGTCAGCCGGCCCACGGCCAACGATGGCCGGACGGTCGGGATGAGGGGGGAGGCGGTACGTCAGGGATCGCGCTCGGGGAGAACGACGTGGCGCCGTCGCTGGAGGCGCTGCGAGCCCTGTCCTCGATGACCCGGACCAATTGGTCCAGTTCCTTGGTTGCCCCGGCGTCAATGACCAGTTGGGTGCCATCCATCCGAATCGACAGCCCACCGAGAGAGGCATCGAGATCGGTGAGAGCCAGCCGTAGGCGACGCTGGAGACGCCTCAGTCGCCGGGCTTGTTCATCGGACACCCGCGCTGACTCGGCATGACCGGCACGGGATCCCTCTGTCGTCGGTTGAAGATTCGCCACGAACAGCACCTCGGCTGATGCGCTGGATCACCCGGGACGGGTTCCGCTCAGTAGCTCTACGCCCGAGGTGTGACACAGGTTCTCGAACGCCCGGAACGCTCCCACGCAGTCCGTCGCGCAGTTCGGCGCTGTTGAACCTGAGGCGATCTACACCGCAGTCGCATCATCGAGACCCGACGTGGCATGTCCCCCACGGTTTGACCATCTCCCAGACCCGTCCTGCCCGAAGGGTGCCCCTGCTAGCCGCAGACACTGGTGCCAACGTGGGAGCTTCCGATGCCCGCAAGAGCGGTGTCGTCGTTCACCACCTCGTCGAGACCGTCCCTAGGCAACCGTCAGCGACTGGGTCTCGATGATGAAGTCGGCAGCGGACTCGACGAGGGATTGTCCATCGATCACAGCGTTCCAGGCGCCGTGACCGACTCCGTCCAAGGGGTGCCACGAGTACGTAACACCAGTCCGTTCGTAGGCATCCCGGATCGCCTCGGCCTCGGAGAAGGGGACGGTCCGATCATTCGTGCCGTGCACGATCGACACGGGTGCATCGGTCGGGTCGAATCGGTCCACCCCGTCACCGAGTTCGAGTACCGAGAGGATCAAGGCGCCGCCCCAGTGGTCGATCACGGTCGCCACCTCGCTGGACTGACCGAGATTCGTCGTCAGCAACGTCGGGTCATCGTCCACGGACACCTCGGCGGTGCAGTCCGCATCGTCACTCACTCCAAGGGTGACCGCAAGGAACGAGCCAGCCGACCCACCGATCGCAGCGATGTGGTCAGGGTGTACCGAATACTCGTCAGCCGTCGCCCGCACCCATCGAATCGCCGCCTTGGCATCACGGCACGCCGGATACAGCGCCTGCCACTGTTCAGCCTGTGAGCGGGTGGCCGCTGCCGGTACATCGGGGTACTCGGCGGGCACCGTGCCTCGGTCACGGGCAACTCGATAGTCGATCGAGTAGGCCACCCATCCACGCTCGGCAAACCAGTACGCCATGTCGACCAAGGGCCCCGCCTGCTTGCTCCCACCCGTGAACCCACCGCCGTGGATCAACACGACGGCGGGCATCGGCACCCCGTCGGAGCGGACCGGTTCGTACACGTCGAGCAGCAGGTCCATTTCGGTCCCGGCAGCCCCTGGCCCAGCTGCATGTGAGAGGCCCTTGGCATAGACAACGTCCTCGGTGACCTCGACCTCGTACATGGGCAGCGCAGCCACAGCACCAACCTCGCCATCGATCGGGTCAGGTGCCACGCCAGCGGGCCCACTGTCATTCGTGCCACCGAGGTCCTCGACGGGTCTCGATTCCTGAGCCACCACATCGGCTTCCGACAATCGGGGAGTACCCGAACAGGCGACGGCAAGGGCCAGGCCCAGACCCGCGACCAGCGCTGACATGCTGCGATGTGCATTCACGACGGGCTACCTCCGACATCGTCCTCGCACCAGCAGTGTCACCATCGGACATGAGAAGCAGATGATGAAGCCAGGACCGTCGGTCCGCGGCTTACGACACTCGCCGCAATGGCTATGGTCACCGCCCGCAGCCCCAACATGAGGCGATGATCGAGCGCCTCGGTGTTACCTGTCGGTTGGGATAGGGGTGATCGCCACGATCGGGGCACCGGGTGGATCACCGCCCAGCGACCCATCGAAGGGCCGATCCGAGAAATTGAACACCCCACCATCGGACCCAACGACGACATACCCGTTTCCGTAGTCGACCATCCCCATTATTGGACCGTTCAAGGCGAGATGAGCCAGCGATCCACGGAACACCGCACCACCGAACCCGAACACCCCACCATCAGCAGCCACCAACCAGTACCCACCACTGGCCGGGTCCGGGGCCATACCCACGATCGGAGCAGCCAACCACTCCTCGGCAGTCAACCCCTGTGGCACCACCTGCGGAATCGACCCATGGAACACCGCATCGAACCCGAATACCCCACCATCAGCAGCCAGCAACCAATACCCACTGCCGTCAGGATC